>QQRY01000050.1 GCA_003602575.1 Candidatus Poseidoniales archaeon | reverse complement strand
CCCGAACAGGAAGTTCACCTATATGCAGTTCACAAAGACCTACCTATGCATCATGAAGAATGCCCTCATGCAAGAGGGGCATTAAGGTGGAGGCATCGAGATTTAGTTGCTCAAATGGAGGCTGATGTCCCTGGTACAAGGCACGGACTACTACGAATGGCAGATAACATCAAGGAATTGAGGAATCAAATAATTGAATTGGGAGGCCATGAGAGCCGACCTAGCCCTCCAGTCTCTTGCCCTGTATGCGGCTCAATGACTTCAAACGACCAATGCAAAGCTTGTGAAATGCGAGACATGGTCAAAAAAGAAATGGAAAAGTAAACTTGGTTCACTCACTGCCAATTAATTTATAATCGTCAGAAAGAGGAGTTGCACCAGTTTCCATCAGAATAATTTTTCCATCTTTGAATCGCATGAACGCCATGACTGCTTCGGAGTCGGAGTTATTTGCAAAGTGAACTATTGAATGAGCAACGCCTACTTCATCATTCTCAAATAGAATTCGATTGTTTTCTGATTTAGGTGTGTTTCCGCTACCTACGAATCCCAAAATATCAGACTTGCTCATAGTAATGCCACCAACGTGAGGATTGAATACACAATCATCATGAATTAAATCTCTAAGTGCTTCGACATTCCCGTTATCCCATGCTTCATTATATGCTGTAATTATTGACATGACCATACCAAAAGTAGGCCGTGTATAAATGCGTCGTGTGTAGAAATTTTCAATGACATATGAATCGAAGTAATATAACATTAGAGATTTTGGAGGCTCAAAGGTTATTGTGAAGTAGTTTTTAGCCATCACATGGTCGAGATTCAATGCCCGCATTGTATTGAAAGTATCGAATTAGATGACGGAGTCTTCGGGTTATTCGAGTGCCCCTATTGCGAAAAAGAATTTGAATGGAATCCAGAAGAAGACGCATCAGATGATGATTTATTCAATACTAAAGATTTCTTGATCGGCTTATGTGGACCTGCAATACCTTCAGCCATAGGCATATTCTATTCATTTGTCTTTGCTGAGGGATGGGATTCTCTCATAGTGTTTGCATTATCGATGTTGATTTGGCCAGTAATTGCGATAGTTTTCTTAATTTTCGGATTTATCGCTGGGAGGAGATTCATGGTATTTGGCACATCATTATCCTTTGTCTTGATATTAATATCATTCTTTGTTCTACCCATTTTCCACTGATAAATTGTAATGGCAACAACGTAAAGACTACCCTTTGAGTTACTCTTCTTCTACATCATTTGCCATCATCATGGCAATTGGCCTTGTACGCTCATTCTCATCTAGGACCAATCTAACTATTATGACGATTGGCGCCCCTATTATTGCACCTGCAATACCCCATACCTGAGCAAATAGCATGACTGTAAGTAGTAGTACAAACGGAGAGATTCCTATCTTAGCGCCAGATAAATTTGGCTCGATAAATGAGCCAAACACTTGCTGATTACCAATTAGCATTGCCAGCATAAGTATTGCAGATATTGGTTCAAGCATTATAAAACCAATAATTACCGGCGGAATTGTAGCAAATAACGCCCCAATAATTGGGATGAAATCAAGCAGGAAACAGAGTATTCCAAATAAAAACCAGCCTGGCAAATCAAAACCAATCGGTGAAATGATGATAGTCATTACGAATGCTTGACCTGCACTACATGTGACTTTTGAAACCACATATGCTGTAATTGATTCAGTAGATTCGCTGACTATCTTTTTCGCTCTACCATATGAATTAGGGAATGCAGAATTAAATCTTTTAGCAATTGTATGTTCTTCAAGAACTATGAAAAGTAAGAAAATTACTACCGTGCTCATAATTCCTAAAAACCCACCTAGCGAACCTAAAATAGCAATGACAAATGTTTCAATATTTTCAGGTGAAGCTACGTCTGAAATAATATCAGAATTAGAAAATATTGCTTCTAACCCGTAGAGATCTGCTTCGGCATACTTCTGTCTCTTTTCTTCAAAGGCCGCTGTTATTTCAGGGATATCATCTACAAATTGTGATAGATTGTCATAAAGGAAAATCGAGATTAAGTATACTGTTAGTATTCCTGAAACAAGAACTGTTCCATATGATACAAATCTATTTCCAACTTTTCGATAAATTATCTGTTCTGGCGGTTTTATGATGAAATAAAGTAGAATTGCAATGGCTAATGGCATTAGAATAGATTGTAAATTTATCATTGCCAGGTATACTACAACCGAGACAATAGCCATACTTGCAGCAGTGGTTCGGTTGCTATGAACATCAACTTTCAATACTTCATCCATGAATTATCGAGCGTTCATCTTAATCTAAGGTTTGCCCTATCAACACAGTCAATAATGACGTTTAAACAGGTCAAAGCAAAATCAAAGAACATTATTGACAAGTTCATCAAGATTTTGGGGCCTGCCACAATAATGGCATCTAAGTTCCAATGGATCTTTAGAAACAACCTTCAATCTATGAGGCAATGGCTCTCTTAGATTTGTTGTGATGCAATTAGACATAGCACATTTGACAACGTTTACTACTTCTTCTCCTAAATTAATAGTTAATTTTTCAGCAACTGAATATGCTCTAATTATCGCAACATGAGCATCTGGTGCAACCAATGCAAGACGATCTAATTCGCTTTGTGTTAATTCTCTATCTTCGACTTTTATGATATCTTTAGACCCCATTTTCTTAGATGGTACATTCATTACTAGCGATACTGGAACCGAAGTTGAACCGGTGACTCCAAGCATTTCCAATACTGTCAAGGATTGTCCACAAGGGATGTGGTCAATTACAGTTCCATTTCTAATCGCTGTGACTCTTCGCATACTATGTTCGTTTGACATTATAGTGCACCTCCTGCAGATTCTACATCTTCGGGAACTGTAATTCCAAGTAATTTACACAATAAAGCCATTCGGGCCACTACTCCATTGAATGCTTGCTCGAAATATCTAGCATGTCGTGTCACATCAACCGATGGGTCGATTTCATCCACTCTTGGTAATGGATGCATTATTATCATGTTGGATTTTACATCTGCTAGATGATTAGCATGTAATTTGTATGCCCCAGCACACCTTGCATATTCATCCTCATCAGAAAATCTCTCTTTTTGAATTCGAGTCATATAAACAACATCTGCATCTCCAATCATTGAATACAAATCCTCTGTCTCGGTTATAGTTGCTCCATGGGCATTCAAATCTGAGATTATTTCCGAAGGCATTTTCAAGATTTCAGGGCTTGCAAAAACCAATTCGCAACCAAACCTTGTAAGAGCATGAGACAATGAATGAACTGTTCGCCCATAGCGTAAGTCTCCTGCTAAAACTACTTTCAAACCATCCAGTTTTCCGTGAGCCTGCCTAATAGTGAATAAGTCAAGCATTGTTTGTGTTGGGTGATGGCCAGCACCATCTCCACCATTCAAGATTGGAACGGTAGCGGAATCTTGAGCATATTGAGCAGCACCTTGCCGTGGATGCCTCATGGCAATAATATCTGTATATCCATCGACCATTTGGATAGTATCAAACAATGTCTCTCCCTTGACCACTGAAGAGGTTTTTACATCACCAAGGTTTACTACATCTCCTCCTAAACGCTTCATAGCAGTCTCAAAAGACATTCTAGTTCGCGTACTTGGCTCGAAAAATAAATTTCCTAAAATACGCCCTTGTAGTAGAGGTAGATACAATTCTCCCCTAGCCACCGGAAGAAGCCTTTCAGCATCATCAAGTATTGTAAGAATCTCTTCATTTGTCAAATCATCCATTGTTATGAGTCCGGCCATTTGCTCCCCTCTTCTCATCAACGGTAGCAAGACTCCCATGAACATTACCGTTGAGAGAATTTTCTAAAATCAAAATTTTAAGCCAACTAAGGGGCATAGTTATTGATTAGAGCGAAAGTCGCGCAACATGGATGAGTGGGCGGATGTCGAGGGGGCTATCAAAGCCGCCATCAAACAAAGACGAAAACGTCTAGAAACCTTAACCGGTATCTCTGCAATACTTATTCTATCAAGTGCGATATGGTTGATTTGGCCAAATATTACATCGGCACTCAAGGGCGAATCTGGCTTATTTTCTGTATTAGGACTCCCGTTACTAGTATTGGTTTGGGGCTTAATGGTCCAAGATTTAGGGCTCTCAGACCCAAAAGCTAGAACTCGAGTCGGAGCAACTGCTAGTATCGCGTGGCCTGTTTTACTAATAATCGCAGCCCAGAATTTTACTCTCGACTCTAATTCTGAAACAATCGGGTCATTGATGATTGGTATAGTGTCATTCTCTTGTCTCTATAGTTCTAATTTTATTCTAAGTGGAGGTTTAGATGTACTTCGGTTTCGCTCTGTAATGACCGGCATTGGCAGTCTTGCTGCATTTTCACTTTTTGTCGGAAACATCCCTGAAACCTCGTCCATTAATTGGTACGCAAATGTCTCAGTAATAGTTGGCTCAATCGTATATACATGCTATATTTGGGTGGCTGGAGACGACCAAAGAGAACTGCGAAAGAAATTTCAAAGACGCCTTGATAAGCTAGAAATTCGACTACTTGAATTGAAATCCCAAGGCTCTGCTGTTGATCAAGCATCCAGTTTAGTCATCACCGCTAGAGAAGAAGGACATGTTGACCCTGAACTAGGAATGCGACTTCTAAATAATGCAGAAGAAGATATTGAACGCTCGTTATCTTTGGCTGATGATGTAGAAGCTGTCCTAAAAGATGCGAAAGATTTTATCGAGCAAGCAGAAGATATAGCGCCGGTCGTAAAAAGGCCTAGAAAAGCATTTGATATGGGGCTTCGAGAGATTGAATTAGGTTCTCTAAGAGAAGGTGAAATGCTTTTCCGTCAAGCGAAAAAAAGGGCAAAAGAAGTTATTGAATGGTGGAGTCAGGCTGAAAAAGCCATTGGTGAAGCACAAAGGCAACTGGATGGTAAAACAGAAGAAAACCTTCAACACTTACATGAAATGCTTGCTGATGCCAAAAAGAAATTATCTGCTGAATCACCAAAGAAGGCTTTTGAATTTGCGATAGTAATACCTGCTCAATTAGCCGCTGGCGATGATGCTTTGACCCATGCTGCTGAAGCGATAAAGGAAGCTGAACGTCAATTAAAGCAGACCGATGGACTTGATACAAGCGAAATGGAATCTAGAATGAAGCAAGCAAATCAAGCACTTGATGATGGTAATGCGAGTCAAGCAACTGGCCTTGCTGATGGTGTCGTCAGAACAATTCAGGCAGAACGAAGTGCTATGGATGATGTCAGAAGAGCATTCAAACAGAAAAAGAAATTACTCAAAAGATTTGAACACAGAGAAGACAAAGAAATCTGGAAAAATCGGATTACAGAAATCGAAGATTATGCCGACAAGAAAGCATGGACTCACGCTGCAACTTTGCTAGATAGACTTACTTCTGACCTAGATAAAGAAGGTAAAGCTAGTGAAGATGCTCAAGAATTGTATGATTTTGTTGCAGAGGAATGGAAAATCTTACGCAACCAATGCGAAGCAGCATTCATCAAGGTGGATGATAAAGAGCGTAGAGAGTGTGAAAAAGCAATTTCTGTTTCAAAGGATGCTTTAGATGTTGGAAAAATAGAAACCTGTCTAGAACAACTTTCACATGCTGATTCCCTTATGGAAAAGTTACGTAGAAGAATTTAGTTAAGCCACTAGATTAACATTGACAGTAAAATAGCCCATCCAGTGAAGATAGACACTCTAAACAGAGTTGTTTGGAAGTCTCGTAGATTACTCTGCTTGATGATTATAAATCCATTTAATATTGCTAAAGCAATCACAAGATACATGTAAAATTGGGCTTCAACCGGCTTAGAGACAATGAAACAAACCGTCCATGTCAATATCAAAACAAGTGAGGTTTTAGTAGTGAAATCTTCTCCAAATCTAGCTGGAAATGAATTTACTCCATTTTCACGATCACTTTTGATGTCCATTCTCGCATAGTTGATATCAAACGCAGTAATCCATATGGCAACACCAAGAGAAAGGTACAGAATAGTAGGATACCAAAGAAGCCCTGAACCAAAGCCATCGGTTCCTGTCAATGCTTGCCAGCCATGGAAATCTCCTGCAATAGCTAGCCACGCCCCTGCTGGAGCGAGACCTAAGCAAAGTCCAAGCCATGAATGGCAAAGCCAGGTGAATCGCTTAGTGTAAGGATAAATCACGAAAGCAAGAACTGGCAGCCATGACATTTTTAGTGCAACATCATTTAACATTCCAGCCCCAAATAATAACATTAGCAAGAATAATCCTGCTAAAATCCATGCTGTATTCATGGACATAGTTCCGCTAGATAGATGCCTTGAGGCAGTTCTAGGATTTGCAGCATCAATATCCTTGTCAATTATCCGATTAAGCGTCATTGCTAAACCTCGCGCTCCGATGCCAGCAACTAAAATCCAAACTAGATCTAAACTAAATATCGAGTTATCATCCAATAATTCATTGAATTGATTATTGGCAACGATGTATCCAACTAATATGAATGGTAGAGAAAATAGGGTGTGCTCAATTTTAATGAAGGACATAATTTGTTTGAAGTCCATCAATTTTAGCCCCCAAATTCTAAGTGAACGGGCCACTGATAACCGGATAATTCTGGATGTTCATTCAATTTTTCTAGAGTCTCTGGGGTGTGCAAAGTTATGGCAGGCCATCTTCTCACACCATGTAAGTCACTAGGGATTGGAATTGTTGCATCCCAGCATAGTCTCTGTTTGTTTTCATCAAAAGTCAATCCTCTACTAACTTCGAAGCGAGAGGTCAACTGCCAAAGTAGTCTTCTTCTGGCTTTAACACAGTGTAAATCAAGGTCATTATTTGTGATAAATAACCATCTAAGCGAAGAATTTAAGTCCAATTGCCAAATTGAATTTCTCAATTGGTTAATTCTATCAATCCTGACCTTTTCTGCATCATCATTAGACTCATCAGAACCTGTGTTTGGAGAAGGCGAGTTTTCAATATCGATAGTGACCACTAACATACTATCTCTGAGCATTCTTGCATCTGAGACTTCATCCAGTTTCCTAACTTCTTCAATCGCCTCAAATTTAGGAGGCCTCTCCAATCCTTGACGCCATTTTGGAGTTTCTTGATTGAAGGAACCTTCCAACGCTTCTTTGTTGGAACGGGGGTCAGATGCAGGAATAGTCGTAGCATCGATAAGTAACTTATCCTGTACATTTTCAAACGGACTTGCCGCATCTAAGGAGTCTGCAACCATTCCAGTAAGTGTAATTATATCTTCAGCAATTTCGACTTTATCGTTTAGAGCATCGAGTAAGGCTTCAAGGTCCTTTGGATCTTGGTCAGGGTCGATCACGATTATCGATTTAAGAAACATCATTTGACCCGCACCAAGCAACCCAAGTGCAGTTTTTCTTGCTTGCCTTGGATAACGTTGCTTTGAGGCGACAATTGCTAGATTGTGGAAACCTGTCTCCAATGGTAAATGTACACTCTTCACATCCCTATGTTGGAATTGTAAAACGGGAGAAAATTGTCTACCGATTGCTTCTCCAAGATAGCCATCTTCCATTGGAGGAAGCCCTACAATTGTAGCCGGAAGAATTGCGTCTTTACGTCTAGTGATCGCTGTCACGTGCATAACTGGATACTGCCCGGTCAAAGAATAGAAGCCAAAGTGATCTCCAAACGGCCCTTCCAATCTTGTCTCTCCTGGAATACAATACCCTTCAATGACAATGTCTGCTTCTGCGGGAACCATGATGTCTTGCGTTAGTGCCTTGGTAATCCTTAGAGACCTTCTACCTAGAATTCCAGCAAATTGGTATTCTGAAAGATTATCGGGTAATGGTGAAATTGCAGAGAAAATCAATTCTGGAGGCCCGCCCATACATATCGCAACAGGCATTTTTTGTTTTTCACCCATGGCTGAAGCATGGTCTGCAGCATGTTTGTGGATTTGCCAATGTAAACCGATTTCAGTTTCGCTAAACACTTGTGCCCGGTACATCCCAAGATTATGGTCTCCATTTTCTGGGTTCTTGGTTACAACTAAGGGCAACGTTACAAAATGTCCGCCATCCATAGGCCATGTTTTGGGAATAGGTAGTTTGGTTAGGTCTAAATCCATCTTTACACGCTGGCATTTTCCTTTCCACTTTTTCCATGGTGGCATTGCAAGAGCATCTCTAGCCAAGGGTAATGCCTTCCATGGTTTTTTCATGAATTCCCCGATTTCTGGTTTCATCATGGCAACCATTCTATCGCCAACTTCGGTTTCATGAGTTGCTCCTAATGCTCTAAGTGTTCTATCGCTAGTTCCAAAAATATTCATGGCGAGTGGGATTTCGCTAATACTTCCGTCAGCAAGCCTTGGTTTTTCAAAAATTACTGCAGGCCCTGAATTCTTTACCAACAGGTCAGCAATTGCTCCTGCTTCATAAACAACATCGACTGGTCTTGAGATTCTGAGGAGCTCTCCGTTCCCCTCTAAGTGGTTTAACCACCGCTTCAAAGTCCTCCATGCCACATACCTCGGAGAAGCGTTATGGTTTTGAACCTGCGTAAATGTTCTCATACACTTTCGACCGTTTTATTCATGGGCTTGGTCCTACACAGTAGTGTTATGGCGGACGATTCGAGAGTATGTGATGTCTTAGTCATCGGCGCTGGACCTGGGGGCGGTTCGGCAGCATTACATGCCGCTAGAGCAGGTTTATCGGTACTTATCGTAGAAGCGGACCCTGAAGTAGGAACACCCGTTCACTGCGGCGAATGTCTATCTGAATTAGCAGTACAGAATTTGGAACTTGAGATTCCCGAACATGTCAAAGCCTTGGATGTCAAAGGGATCAGAGTGATTTTCCCCGATGGTTCAGAAAAGCTCCTCACTGAACCAGGATATGTTTTAGAGAAGCATTTGTTTGAACAATGGTTGACTGAACAATCTTGTGAAATGGGCGCTGAATTATTACTAAGTCATAAAGTCACATCTATGGAGAGAATTTACAATAGCGAAAATGAATTTTCCAATTGGAAAATTGACGGCAAAGGTTCTGATTTTCCAATTGAATGTCGCGCAGTAATTGACGCATCGGGAGTAGCCGGAGCATCATCCAAGTTACTCGACATGGGAACTACTGTCGAGGTCATCGCTGGTTTCCAATACGAGATGACAGAAGTAGAAAATGATGGATACTTGGATTTCTATATTTGGCCACAATATTCTCCTCATGGTTATGTTTGGATGATCCCTAAGAAAGGAGAGAGGGCTAATGTAGGGCTTGTAACTACCGATAAAAGAGGAGCTATAAAGTACCTTGACAAGTTTATCAATGACACTTATCTCGATGGAAAACCGATAGTAAATCCAATGTGGAGAGGCCAAGAATCTAAGGTAAAACCATTCGGAGGGACTATACCTATATCGGGACCTAGAGAGAAAACTGTTGATGATGGCGTAATACTTGTTGGAGATGCTGCTGGCTTTACTTCACCGTTATTTGAAGGAGGTTCTCATCTTGCTTTATGGTCTGGAAGAGAGGCTGCAAAAGTAATCTCAAAAGCACTCAAAGAAGACGATCTTTCTAGAGAGAATTTAATTTCTTATGAAAAAGCATGGAAAAAGACTTTCCCTCCTTATAGTAAAATATTGAAAGGAAAGGAAGCATTGTATGAGTTAACCGATGAAGAAATGTCATTCATGGCGCGCTGTCTTCCTGAAGAATTATCAAACATGTCCCCGCTACAGAAATTAGGAATTGGGCTGAAAATTCTGGTTCGAAGACCGGTTCTATTAACCAAAAAAATAATTTCAGTACTACGTTCTTTTGGATACAGCCGTGCTAAGTATTTTGGCTGGTAGAATTCTAATTTATAGATTCTGAAATAGCAAAGCCCTTCAAGAGCGGGAGTTAGCCAATGTCATGTGGGGAGCCTCATTATGGGTCGCAGCGATTGCGGCTACCGTCTTGATTCTCCAACCACGTATACATGAAAAATCCAAGCCACTCGGATTATTTTTGCATATATGTATCGCAATGCCCTTTTTTGCTCTATCGAGTAGATTCTTAGTTAATGATACTTCAATACAATACGTAGTAGCATTTGGTGGTGAAGCGCTCCCCCACAGGTATCGTTTTGCTGCCACATGGGCTGCTCGGGAAGGACCTCTTTTGATGTGGGCATTGTGGCTAACATTACTAGCCTGGTTTTGGAGAAAACCGATGACTGAACTTGAAGATACAAGTTCACAAGAATTACGATTAAGGTTGATTCATGGATTCTCGCTGATTCTAATTTTAATATCGATTAGCCTAGATCCTTTCAAACAAACTCCTAATGGTTTTATTGGACAGGGCCTTAATGAATTACTTCAAACGGATTTGATGGTCATTCATCCACCGTTGATTTTTCTTGGCTATTCTTTCTGTATACACCTTTCTGCAATTTCAATCTCTAAGATATTCAATGAATCTAAATCTGGTTTAAAAGAACAGATTTTAACCGTTGCAAGGCCCGGTTTATTGATTCTAACATTGGGAATCGGATTAGGTGGATTATGGGCATATTTGATTCTGGACTGGGGTGGATACTGGGCCTGGGACCCTGTTGAGACAGGTTCCTTCCTACCTTGGTTGGCACTTGTTGCACTTTCGCACCTTAGAACAAGGCCAGGTAAAGTCTCCTCCAATGCATGGATTGGCGGGGGGTTAATCGCTGGTGGTTTAGCCCTATTTGCCACATTAGTAACAAGAGCCGGAGGTGTTTGGGCATCATCTGTTCATACTTTCGTTACATCTGATGAAGGCTCCGCGCCTTCGGATGCCTTTTCGAGAATGATTCTACTGAAATCTGATAGTACTGTTGGCGTTGAAGTAATAACATACCTGATGCTACTCTTCTTGATAGCCGGTTGCTGGTTATTAGCTGTTAGAAGAGAGAAAATTCTAACTCAGAATAATAAAAATGGTCAACAAATATTTTTAATACCGCTTCTAGGGGCATTTCTAGCAATATTCATTGGAGCTGACATCTACTCATTTATTCCAAATCTTATCTTCCCATTGTCGCTATTATCCTTTATTACTGTAGATTATTTTGTCGATAATAAAAAGCAAATTAACCCTACAGGATGGACTTATTTCAATAATAAATATATTCCAACTATTGCCGTGGTTATCTTGGTATCATACTTGTTAACCCAACAAGTATTCTTTGTACTTTTATTGATGATATTTTTCATACCAATGTATTACTCAGAAGATGCGACAAAGGAATGGATATGGGCTACTTTCGGCGTCATGTTATGCCTGTCTGCGGCATGGGCAAGTCTGATAGAAATTTTGTTCGCTGGCATTTTATTGCTTATTTTCATAGCACCATGGCTATTAGAGAAATATGAAGAGGAGGAAAATACATTTTCTTTCTTCTCCCGTAAATGGCAACAAAAAACGGCATTGTGGGGTTCAGTTATAGTAGTCAGCACATATCTAATTTTGACGCTTGTAATCCTTTTGGGGAGCATAGATTCGGTTAATTTCGAAGCACACGAGTTGTATGGAGCACCGTTTATACTTGCATTTGCAATCTCGATGATGATTTATTTGAATCGAAAAAATGATCCTAAATCTACTTTTAATATGCTAAGCACTGTAATTATTCTTTCAATAGTTCTAGCTGTTTTCTTCCCTCATGCCTTGGGCTCCGACTCTGATTCATCAGTATCGAATGTGATTGACAGAGGCTCAATTGCTTGGATATATTTGCCAATTCTTTTAGTATGTATAGCTCCTTTGATTTCTGAAATTAGAACTCATATTATCAGTAAAAAATCCACGCCTTTATTGAAAAGAATTCCTTTGGCTGCTCATATTGTTCATCTCGGCCTAGTATTGTTAATTATTGGACATGTTTCAACAACATTACTTGTCGATAGAGGAGATGCCAGCCATCGAATAACTCTAATCAAAGATGAAGTTGTAATCGATGACGGATATGGATATAAATTCAATGAAGCAATTGCAACAACAGATGACCTCGAAGTTGGAGACGGATATGTTGGCATTGATATTAGCATTTACGAAGTAAAAGATGGCGAAATTGGTGATGAAATAGGAAATGTAGAGCCGGGCATGCTCAGATTCGATAAAACTGGGACCGCTAGATCCGAAATTGATATCTTAACACGCTGGTCTGGAGATTTAGTATTCATTTTTGATGGCACTCAAGCGGATAGTTTAATGATGCAATCTCAAATTGAAGGCCTAGATTCAATCGAACTCGTCAGAGTCACAGTATACGACCTACCCGCATCTCACCTAGTATGGCTCGGTTGGGTAACAATGATGATTGGTATGACTATGATAACTTATGCTTCTTCGACAAAAAAAGAACCACTGAAAGCCCAAGATTCCTTAATTTTGGAACAGGAATAAATCGATTCTTATCCAAGAGATTATCAAGGGGAGTCAAGTCGCCCGAGATACTCTAAGGAGGCTATACCATGGAAGATGGAGCAATTATACATGTTGATTATGACTTATTCAGCGGTGAAACCGGTGACTTGATTGAAACTACAAGTGAAGAGGTAGCTAAGGGGCATGATATGCACCAAGAAGGCCGTACATACGCACCTATGGTCTGCGTTGTAGGCTCTGGTGGTCTAATTCCTGGTTTTGAAGCAGCACTTCTTGATGCTAAAGTGGGCAAAGAAGTCGAATGTGAAATCTCACCTGAAGACGGATATGGAGAAAAAGATCCTTCAATGACTGAAGTGATAAGTATTGACAAACTAAAGAGAGCAGTCCAAGACCCTCAATCCCTCTATATCGGGGCTCCGGTCACAATCGGTGGACGTCAGGGTTACCTAACATATCTAGCAGCTGGGCGTGCAAAGATAGACTATAATCACCCAATGGCTGGTAAGACTCTAAAATACGTGTTTACCGTTGTTAAAGAACTCAAAGGAAAGGACGACAAAGTACTCGGACTACTCGAATCAAATACTGGACACAGTGGCTTTGAAGTCTCATTCAAGGGAGATGACTTGTCGATTACAATGCCACAGTCAATGTTATTT
The DNA here is from genome assembly GCA_003602575.1 of Candidatus Poseidoniales archaeon. GTDB lineage: Archaea > Thermoplasmatota > Poseidoniia > Poseidoniales > Poseidoniaceae > MGIIa-L1. Next base: position 40,299 of record QQRY01000050.1, on the reverse strand, counting down.
GACACAAATGCAGCAATGCTGAAATTTAGACTTGTAACAATTATTCGTGATGCAATGGAATGTGGTAAAGTATCCTTTATCGAAGTCCACGAACCTAGAGGATTTGGAACTGGAGATAGTGAAGAAGTTGCAGAAGACAGCGAGGACTTGTCTAAATTATCAGTTGCTGAACTGAAAGAGAAATTGAAGGCAAAAGGACTTCCTGTTGGTGGAAAGAAAGCAGAACTTGTTGAACGCTTATCTAATCAAGAAGAAGAGTGAAACAATAGTAAAGTAATAATCAATCCGTTCTTAGCGTAATGTGGTAAGGAGCATGTCTAGCGCAACAGAGATTGAAAAGAAACTCTCTGATTATCAGGCTGCTTTACCTGATAGTATATTTTCCAAGATGGAAAATATAGCCTTTGGTATTCTAATTACTGCCATAGCAATACTAGCGCTAGGATTAGTTTTTGCTAATGATATTTTTTGGACCGATGGACTCAAACCAATTGTCTGGGACCCGATTGTCAAAGATGCTGGAGCTGCCGGAGACGCCGGTTATTCTCCACAAAATACCGCAATATATGCATCAACAATGCTTCTTGCTGTTGTTGTTTTACAAGCAATTTTCAGAAGAATGGCATTGCCTGCTGATGATAAAATGATGCTTGCTCTCATCTCTTGGGTCGTTTTGGCACCTGTTTTGAGAGTTTTAGAAGACTCAGATTTCTTTAATTCGAAAATTGATTGGCTTCTAATTTCTCCGATTATACATTTCCATTTGGCATTATGGCTTGTATTGGTGGCTTTTATTTCGCATAAATTTTGCTCGAAATGGGATGGCTTAGAAGATGATAAAAACATAGAAAAAAGTCGTACTATGCTATTTATCACACTTGGAATGATGTTGTTTTTCCATTGGGCATTATTATACAGGCCAGCATATTTTGTTCATGATGACATGGGCATGTTCTGGATTATTTTTGGACTGATCGCCTCATACGTTGTACTATTCATGATGTTGGTTTGGACTGCAAAGTGGCCATCAATCACTAGAGGATTAGTTGCATTTGGAACCTCCTCAACAATCCTAGGTTTTTTCCATTGGATGCAATTCTTGGCAACACCGTGGCAACAGGAAAGTGGAAGAATTGTAGAATCGCAGCCTCTATGGCCGCTGGTCGTAGTACTAGGTCTTCCAGGATTAGTTTGCTGGTTTATGTATAGACATGGCAAAGATGATGCTATGCACATGAAGATGAGCGGATATAATGCTGGAGTTCTACCCGATGGTGTGACCATAAAAACATGGGAAGATGCTGAGAAAATAGTAGTAAACCACCCAATTGAACAACTATCAAGAAATGCTCTTCTTGCAAATCCGATGGTGCTAGCAATGGTATATGGACAACTATGTGATGGATTTGCAACTATGATTGGAATTGATTTATTTGGTTATGGGGAAAAACATCCTGTTAGTGATGCTGTGATTCGTTTTGGTGGAGATATAAATGACGCAATCGGCATCTCTTGGGGCGAGGGAGCATGGTTTTTCGCATTGATTAAAGCATTACTTGTAGCGACAATTGTCTGGCTATTCATAGAAATGCGTGTTGAGAAGCGCCAAGTACACATGAGAATGCTGATTGTTTTGGCTGTTCTTATCGTAGGATTGGCTCCCGGACTTAGAGATATAGGCAGACTAACTCTAGATGTTTAATCACTAATTTTGCAGTTTTTGTCTTCAATTGTTAAATGTCTGCGCCTCTTGCCTTGAAGCGAGGGGTATAATGGACAGATTGCCGACACGAGTAAATCGAGCAGATGCTGATTTTTCAGAACGTGTTGAACATAATTCAAATCTAATTAAAACTCTCAAAGAGAGATTGAATATTGCATCTAGTGGCGGTGGTGGCAAATATGTTGACAGACATAGAAGCAGAGGAAAGTTACTCGCCAGAGAACGAATTGAAAGAATAATCGACCCTGGTACAGCATTCTTGGAATTATCCCCCCTTGCCGCATTTGAACTATATGATGGGCGAGCACACAGTGCAGGCATTGTTACTGGTGTAGGAATGGTCCATGGAAGAGAATGTCTCTTTGTTGCAAATGATGCCACTGTCAAGGGCGGCTCATACTATCCCATGACTGTCAAGAAGCACATTAGAGCACAAACTGTAGCTCATGAAAACCATTTGCCATGCATATACCTAGTCGACTCTGGTGGAGCATTTCTTCCAATGCAGGACGAAGTTTTTCCAGATATTACTCATTTTGGTAGGATTTTTAGAAATCAAGCAAAGATGTCTGGTGATAAAATTCCACAGATCGCTGCAGTACTCGGCTCTTGTACTGCGGGTGGAGCATATGTTCCAGCAATGTCTGATGAATCAATTATAGTCAAAGGAAATGGAACTATTTTCCTTGCTGGGCCGCCGCTAGTTAAAGCGGCTACTGGAGAGGAAGTTACTGCCGAAGAATTAGGCGGTGCTGACGTCCACACTTCACAATCAGGCGTTGCAGATCATTTCGCAGAAGATGAATCAGAAGCACTTCGTATGGTTAGAAATATTGTTGAAAATCTTGGCCCAAGAGAATTAGCGCCTGCAGCGAGTGCTGCAGTAGAAGACCCTGCACATGACATTGAAGACTTGCTTGGATTGATCCCCAGCGATAATAGAACTCCTGTGGATATCAAAGAAATTATTGCAAGAATAGTTGATGGCTCTAGGTTTCATGAATTCAAAGCGAGATATGGTCAAACTCTAATCTGTGGATTCGCTCATATTCACGGCCACAAAGTAGGAATTATAGCAAATAATGGAATCCTATTTTCTGAATCATCCGTAAAAGGAGCTCATTTCGTAGAACTATGTGGTCAAAGAGGAATACCTTTGGTTTTCTTACAAAATATTACAGGTTTCATGGTAGGAAAAGCATACGAAGCAGGAGGTATTGCTAAAGATGGTGCTAAACTAGTCACTGCTGTGTCTTGTGTTAATGTACCGAAATTTACTGTAATAATTGGCGGATCTCACGGTGCTGGAAACTATGGGATGTGCGGTAGAGCATATGACCCTAGGTTCCTCTTCATGTGGCCAAATAGTAGAATTTCAGTGATGGGTGGTCCACAAGCGGCGGATGTGTTGACAACTGTAAAGCAAGACCAAAGAGCTCGTGAAGGATTGAGCCCTATGGCTGGCGATGAACTTGAAGAGTTCCGTAAACCTATTCTAGAGAAATATGAAACCGAAGGAAGTCCATATTATTCCACTGCTAGGCTTTGGGATGATGGGATCATCGACCCTAGAGATACAAGGGATATTCTTGGACTATGTTTGGCAACTGCAAGAAATGCTCCCCTTCCGGACGAGCGTTTCGGAGTATTTAGGATGTAATTTATCAATTGAAAAATTAAATATGCAATTGGAGTTTTAATTATGATATCAATGCAAAATCCACCTCAAACCGAATTAGTCAAATTGGAGATTCTTGGAGCCACAGGCCATATCACACTTGATAGAGAAGAGAAATATAATGCTTTGAATGTCAAAATGATAACCGAGTTATGTACGATTTTTGACTGGACTGCAAAACGTAGCGCTGGTGCTTTAGACTCACTAGAAGACTCTGACGGCAATCAATATCTCAGGACTTTAGTCATCGCTGGAGCAGGCAAACATTTCTGCGCTGGTGCTGACATCAATATGATGCGAGATGCTGGGGCGCAAACTGCAGAGGAAAACCGAAATGATTCCAAGCGACTAGATCGACTGTTTAACAGCCTGTGGGCGCATCCATGTTTTACCATAGCCTCTATCCAAGGAGTGGCACTTGGCGGTGGCGCTGGACTGGTTGCTTGCTGCGATTATGTCGTAGCAACTGAAAATGTCAAGATTGCTCTTTCGGAAGGAAAACTTGGGATTCTACCTGCCGTAATAGGCCCTTATGTATACCGAAGATTGGGTTCTGCATGCTTTAGAAGACTTGCAATGCAGGCAAGTAGAATCAAGTCTGATGAGGCACTAAGAGTTGGTTTTATCGAACAAATTGTCTCAGATAAAGATGACCTTGGGCAAGCCGTTGATGCAATGATTGAGGAGGTTCACTCCACCGGACCATCTGCTGCAACATTAGCAAAACAACTGACTTTGGAATTCGACCATTGGTCTGGTGACGATGAACAATTACGCCTATTTACCCTAGACTTTACTAGTAAGATGCGAGGCTCAAAAGAAGGCCAAGAAGGACTATCCTCATTTTTGGAGAAAAGACCACCTAATTGGAAAGATCAGTAGCGGAGAGATTTGTAATGAGCACCATCCTAGTTGCCAATCGTGGAGAGATTGCTTGCAGGATACTTAGAGCATGTAATGAGGCTGGTTATTCTTCAATTGCCATCTATGCGGATAACGACGCTAATTCCCTATTTGTTGAGCTAGCCACAACTTCGGTGAGATTAGAAGGAGAAAGTATTGCTGAAACATATCTAAACCAAAATCAAATTCTAAAAATTGCTGATCAGTATGGAGCAGATGCTATTCATCCTGGGTTCGGTTTCTTATCCGAAAGAGCAGATTTCGCTCAAGCGGTTATCGATGCTGGGATTAGTTGGATTGGCCCATCCTCTAAGGCAATCGAGATGATGGGTGATAAGATGACAGCAAGAACTACCATGAAGGCTGCTGGTGTACCTGTAATTCCTGGTGAAGAAATCGAGGAAGATGATGAACATGAAGCCTTAATTGCAATTAAAAGTGCAAGTGAAAGAGTTGGGTTCCCTTTACTCCTCAAAGCATCTTCAGGAGGGGGAGGAAAAGGTATGCGAGTTGTAAACTCCTCCGAAGAACTAGATGATGCTGTAAGTGGAGCGAGAAGAGAAGCAATTGCTGCTTTTGGCGATGGTCGTGTTTACGTAGAACGTCTACTTTCAGGGGCAAAACACGTAGAAATACAAATTCTAGCTGACACGCATGGAAGAATTATTCATCTTGGAGAAAGAGAATGTAGTATTCAAAGAAGACATCAGAAAGTGTTTGAAGAAGCGCCTTGCCCAACTATGACTCCAGATTTACGTGAAAAAATGGGTCAAGCTGCTATTTTGGCTGCGCAAGCAGTGGACTATGTAGGCGCAGGTACTGTGGAGTTTTTACTAGCCTCTAGCGGTGAATTCTTTTTCCTAGAAATGAATACTAGAATACAAGTTGAGCATCCAGTTACTGAAATGGTAACCGGAGTTGATATTGTTAGAGAACAACTTCGGATATCTGAAGGAGAACCGATGAGTTGTGGAGAACTAAGTATCCGTGGACATTCAATAGAAGTCAGATTATATGCAGAAGACGCCAGTAATAACTTCCTGCCGGCAATCGGCCCATTAGTAGTATTCAAGCCCCCAGTTGGACCCGGTGTTCGATTGGATACTGGAGTTCGCGAAGGCGATGAGGTCACACCAAATTACGACCCAATGCTAGCAAAATTAGTCGTATGGGCTCCTTCGAGGAGTGAGGCATTACAGCGTATGCGTCGATCTTTAGAGGATTTCGTGGTACTAGGGACTACAACAAATCTCAGATTCCTTAGAGAATTATGTGACCAAGAAGATGTCATAAATGGCTCTACAGACACCACTCTTATCGATAGAGCATGGCCATATGGATGGAGTCCTAATATTTCCAATTCCCTATCAGAAGCAGCATTGATGGTCGCTGGAATCAGTGAAGGTTCTGGAAAACATCGTAAATCTAATTCAAGCGATGCTTCAATCGACAATGGCCCTATAAGTCCATTCAGTACGCTTTCTAGGAGGTATCCTTGATGCGATATGAATTTAGAATCGATGGAGAGGTTGTAGAAGTTACTTTATCGAAAGTTGATGATATTTGGAGTCTTTCAGGCAATAATGCTTCGATTTTACCGGATGGAAGGATTAGATTGGTATCCACTGATGGTTCTGTCTTTTTCGCACATAGCGCCAAAGTCGGAGACACATGGTGGATTCATATTGGAGGACATACATTCTGCATAGACCACATAGAGCCAGGGGCTGCTGAAGAAGATGAGGGCAGTGGCCTTACTGCTCCAATGCCAGGAAAAGTTCTGCAAGTATTGGTAGAAGTGGGCCAAAGGGTCGAGGCTGGGCAACCATTGATGATCCTAGAGGCCATGAAAATGGAACATCGTATTGTGGCTTCGCAAGAAGGTTCTGTTAGTGAAATATACTTCTCTGAAGGAGACCAAGTACAGCAAGGAGTCCCACTTCTAGAATTATCTATATCGTGAAAAAATAATTTTTGTCGACGGCATGTATAAAACCCTTAATAATGTAGGGTGAGTTATGAGAAAAGCCCTAACCATAACTATAATGATATTGATGTTGACTTCCGTAGCACTATCTGGAGTAAACAAAAATGATTACTATAAGCCTGAAATAGTATCCGATGAGATAACAGAACATCTAACTTCTGGAAGACAACTTTCTGAAGCTGGTTGTGCTGATTGGGCTATAACTACAATAGATTCATTCGGAAATGTAGGATACAAGCCTTCAGCAGATCTCGATTCAAATGATAAAGTGCATGTCTCTTATAGTGACACTTCAAATAAGCATCTTAAATATTCCGAAATAAGTAATTCAGGAGCACAATTTAGTTCTGAATTTGTAGATTCAACCCCGGGATATGACACTGGTTATGTAAATGATTTAATTATTGATATGGATGATAATGTACACATAATTTACCAATCAACAAATATGTCTGATGCAAATGATTCGTTATTGAAGCATGCTTTCAAGCCAGCGTCTAGTAATTCATGGACCATTTCAATAGTCGATACTGGTAAAATTTTCCCTTATCTGGCTATAGATGTAGATGACTTAGGCGGCTCTGGCAATTTACACATCGCATATAACAAAGATGGTTCTCTTTGGTATGGACTCCTGCCAAGTGCTACCTCCTTAGCACCTTCATGGACTTTAGAAGCAATTCCAGCTGGTTCAAATATTCACGGGATTGATATTGCAATAAATTCTGATAATGATGAGCCATCAATTACATTTGGTGATTCGAGTCATAGTTTAGTGATTGCTAAAGGACAAGGACAAGGTAATCAATTTATCATTGAAACTATCGATTCACCTGCTACTGGCTACATTGGTATAGATACTGATATTGAATATACTTCAAATGGTGCTGAAATAACATATACAAATTTCCATAATAATGAGATTAAACATGTTGAAGAAACAACTAATGGATGGGCTATTAGTACACTTTTCACGGGTACTCTTGGACTTTCAATGGCTATGGATAGCAGCGAAAACCCGCATATTGTTTGGCACATAGATAATGTTAATGACATCATGTATGCTCAATTTGATTCAAGTATGTCCTTTGTGGACGTTGCGTTAGATAACGAAGGCGTTGGACAATTAGATAATGAGTTGGATTCAAATGACATCCCACATGTTGTTTACCTAGGTGGAAACAGTGACTTAATGTATACTACATGTGACGATACTAGCGTCATCACTCCTCCAACTAATGGTGGCCCATGTGATATTGATATCACACCTGGTTTAGTCTGGGATGCAAATACCGAAGTTTCAACTGGTGATGTGTATGAGTATCCTGCTGGTTCAGGGGATTACCATGTAGTCGTTATTTTAGGCTATGTTGATCAAATCGTAGGAGCACCAGGAGTTGATTTGGATGTCTGGTCAAAGAATCCATGTAGTTGTGAAGATATCTGGATTGACTCTGGTATGCCTGCCTATGATGCAAGTGTTCAGTATTTAGCAGGTAATGTTGTTGAATATCCAGTTGGAACTGGAACTGTTTGGATGGCAATTATGCCTGCAGCGGTCGCAGGTGTAGCTCCAGATGAACCTTGGGCAGACGGTAATGATTGGGAGAAGTGTGTTGAAGGTACTCCAGCAGGTGGACCATGTGCTTCTTTCAATGGACAATCCGGACCAGCCTGGGATTATGGAGTCCCTGTGAGCACTGATGGAGTCTATGAATACCCTGCAGATTCAGGAATCTTCTATCAAATGTGGCAACCAAACCACGTCGATTTAACTATTTCAGTCACACCTGAAGATCCCAATTCAGAGAAATATTGGCTAGGACCTTGTACTTGTGAAGAGATATGGTGGGCCGGACCAGGTACTGTTTGGTCTGCTAACGACCTCTATTCGGGCAACCCAATGGTTGAATGGCCAGCAGGTTCACAAATTTTCTGGTACAATAATGAAATTGGCGGATTTGGCACAACTCCAATTAACACAGATGAACCTGGAATTGATCCTCACTGGAAAGAGTGCAAAATTGGAGGCATACAATCAGGCCCATGTTCAGAATTTGAAGGTAGTATTGGGAATGAAGTCTGGTCACCTAGCAGCGTAGTTGTCGTTGGCAATGTATACGAATATCCAACAAATAGTGGTCTGTATTATTTAGCACACTACACTGATCCAAATGGTGTTGTTACTGTAGCACCAGACCAAGCCCAAGCCTATGAGTTTTGGACAAGAGACTGTAGTTGTAAAGATATTTGGATAGATGCCGGTATGCCTGTTTGGGATACTAATATCGATTATGATTCAGGTATGGTTGTTGAACACCCTGCTAATTCTGGCGACATATGGATTTCTACAGATAGTTCTGTGGTTGGCGACCACCCAGGAGGTTCATCTCCTATGGTTTGGAATAAATGTACAACAGAAGTTGGAGGCTCGCCTTGTGCTGGTTTTGATGCACTTGGTATACCATTTATGGGAACTTGGGAACCATCAACACACGTCAGCTTCGGCGAGGTATACGAATACCCACCTGCAAGTGGAATATACTATGAGATAGTAATTCCATTCAACCAACCAACAATGGTCGGTTCACCTGGAGTTGACCTAGATGCTTGGGCACCAATTGCTTGTCCTTGTAAGGATACTTGGATGGCAAATGGACAACCAGTATGGGATGATACAATGCCAACTTATCCAGGAAACTATGTCGTTGAGTGGCCAGCCGGTTCAATGAATCTATGGATTACAGAAGGCGGCGGATTGGCTTTTAATGTTGAACCAGGAACTGACCCTCATTGGATGCCTTGCCAAGAAATGCCATCAGAAGGTGGACCTTGTGCTGGACTTGATGTTATTGGCGTCTGGGAGCCAGGCACCTTGGTTGAATTTGGCCAAGTGTATGAATATCCAGCAGGATATGGAATGTTTTATGAAATTGTAATTCCATTCAATACTCCAACTATTGTCGGCGCTCCGGGTCATGACTTAGATGCATGGGCACCTATTGCTTGCCCATGTAAGGAAACTTGGCATGCTAATGGACAACCAATTTGGGATTCTAATAATAATGGATATCCTGGAAACTTCGTTGTTGAATGGCCAGCAGGTTCTCAAATCTTGTATATTTCAGAAGGTGGAGGTTTGACTTCACAAGCTGGTGAGCCAGGAATCGATTCGCATTGGATGCCTTGTGATATGGACCAATCTGTTCAAGAATCTACTGATTGTGCAGGGCTCGAAGTAGTGGGTGTATGGGAACCAGGAATGAATGTTAGTTTCGGTGAGATCTACGAGTATCCTGCAAATTCGGGAATGTTCTACAGCGTTGTAATACCATTTGTGTCCCCAACAAATGTCGGTGCTCCGGGTCTTGACTTAGATGCATGGGAGCCTATTGCTTGTCCATGTAAGGAAACTTGGCATGCTAATGGTCAGCCGATTTGGGATGCTTCTCAATTTTATTATCCAGGCAATTATGTTGTAGAATGGCCGGCCGGTTCTCAAGTATTATACATCTCTGAAAGTGGTGGACTTACTGGTGCTGGAGAGCCTGGTATCGATAATCATTGGATATCGTGTGATCAAACATCAACAGTTGATGAAGGGCCTTGTTCTGGCTTTGGTGGAAACTTCGCTGGCGTTTGGTCTCCTTCAGTAGAAGTTTCTTCTGGAGACATTTATGAGTATCCGGCAAGTTCAGGTGTGTTCTATGAAGTTGTAATTCAAGGATATTCCAATCAATTGACTAATTCTCCGTTGATTGATATGGATGTATGGTCATCTAAGGTATGCCCGTGTAAAGACACATGGAATGATAATGGAATGCCTGTTTGGGATGCTACACAAATGAATTACCCTGGTAATTATGTTGTTGAATGGCCAGCAAGTTCAGGAGTTCTATACATTTCTGAAGGTGGCGGTTTGACCGGTTCAATCGAACCTGGTACTGATGGACACTGGCTTCCATGTACTGAATTAGATCCTGATACGAATTCTGAAGGAATGCAAAAATCAGATGATGATGCTGATGAGGATTCTGAGGATAGCGTACCTTCTATTGGAGTCTTTGGAACAATAGTTGCAGTAAGTCTTGGATTCTTTATTGCGACACGACGTGAACAGTAAACTGGATGTCTAAATCGAGGCATAACGCTTCAATTGCGCGACAATAATACGTCAGTTTGTTCTGAAATGTTGAAAGACTAGTTCGGTGCACTAGCAATTATGAACCCAATAGTCGCCTCCCTTCTAGAATTCAATCAAGCCTTCGAAATACCCAAACTGGATAGCCCAGGGCTTGGGCCTGATGAAATGATTGAACTAAGAATAAAACTTCTAGTCGAAGAAGTTCAAGAATATGCTGAAGCCGCAAGGTCCGGCGATTTAGTAGAGGTTTTAGATGCTTTAGCGGACATAGGATATATCCTCGCTGGAACAATAATCAATCATGGTATGCAAGACATATATGACGATGCATTCAATGAAGTCCATAGGTCAAATATGGCTAAATTAGTTGATGGTAAAGTCATCCGTAGAGAAGATGGAAAGGTCCTGAAACCTGAGGGTTGGCAACCACCACAACTTGCTCAATTCCTAAATTGAACAATAGGTCGGAATTATTGCTGAGTACCGTTTGGGCTAATCATGACCCGCCCAGTTGCATTGGTTACAGGAGGTGGCCAAGGTATTGGTGCCGCAACTTGCAAACGATTATCAGAGGATGGTTATGATATTTTATTGACTTACAATAATTCTTCAAAACCTGCTGAAATGTTAGTTGCTGAAATCCGAGAAAGTGGCGGAGATGCGCTGGCTGTAAAGGTAGATTGCTCTGATGATGGAGAAGTTGGGCTTCTTGGAATACACCCCTGGATGGCTAAATCTATTGATGTACTAGTTCTAAATCATGGAGCGTATAACCGGATCTCTGCCAATGAGATGACTCTAGAAGATTTGAGAAAAACTATGTCAATTAATTTTGAAGGAGCTGTCGGTGTTTGGAAGGCTATTCAGCAGCATCTAACCCCTGATGCTAGAATCGTAGTTGTTGGCTCACAGTTAGGCACTAGAGGTTCACCTCACGGTGCAGATTATTCTGCTTCTAAAGCAGCATTAGCAATTTGGGCTCGTTCATTAGCTCAAGAAGTAGGCCCTGAAGGTAAAAGAGTCAATGTATTAGCGCCGGGATACGTTGATACAGCAATTCTAGCCGGAGATAGTAAAGAAAAGCGCATGACTAGAGAAAATGAAGTTCCGCTAAAAAGAGTAGGTAGCCCTGAAGATATGGCATCTACTATCTCCTTTTTGACCGGACCGGATTCTTCTTACATCACTGGAGCAATCATCCATGTCAATGGTGGATTGTACCTGCCTTAATTATGCCATAGTTCAAAACCATTCGCCATTTCAATATTAATGCGGGGCTTTGAAATGACTAGCGACTGGGATGATGATGGTGATTTTGAATCGCTAGCGGATCACGACCCAGGAAGTCTTGATTTACAACAAAGAGACCCGTTTGACCTCTCTAAAGCCCTCGAAGGAGCTGCCCTAGAACATTTGAGGCCTGAAATTAAGCGAATGGTAATGCATACAGAATATACGCCTTCTGGAGACCAGCCAAAAGCAATTGAAAATTTAATTTCTCAATTGGAAAATGGGCAAGAAAGATGTGTCTTATTAGGGGTTACTGGAAGTGGCAAAACATTCGCTATGGCCAAGGTTATCGAGAAATTGAATATCCCAACCTTGATTATGAGCCATAACAAGACACTTGCTCGTCAATTATATCAAGAAATGGCAGGGTATTTTCCCGAAAACGCTGTCGATTACTTTGTCTCTCACTATGACTACTACCAACCTGAAGCATACTTAGCAAATCGTGACTTGTATATCGATAAAGAATTATCAATAAATGAGCGTATTGAACAAGAAAGATTTGCTGCAGTCGCTTCTTTAGTGACAAGACCTGACTGCATAATTGTATCTTCCGTATCATGTATTTACGGATTAAATCCGCCTGAAACATTCCTTGAATCACACGTTAGGTGCCATATTGGGCAAAAAATCGAACCTGTTGATTTACTCAAAGAATTAGTCGCACTACAATACACCCGAACAAATACCGATTTAACCCGTGGAAGTTGTCGCCTTAGAGGCGAAGTCCTAGATGTTTGGATGCCTAGCAGAGATGATCCTTTAAGAATACAATTCGACTATGAAGGAGTAATAAAAATACAAGTCTGTGACCCGGTTTCTTGGGAAACTCTCGATGTACTCAGCGAAGCATGGATACATCCAAAGGAGTTTTTCATGACGAGTCCTGAACGTTTTGAAAATGCTCTGATCTCAATTGAAGATGAACTAGATGACAGGATTGCCCACTTCAATAGTTTAGGTAGAGATTTAGAAGCAAATCGTATCGAGCAAAAAACAAGATATGACCTTGAAATGCTTAGAGAAATCGGCCACTGTCAATCTATTGAAAATTATTCACTCCATTTTGATGGCAGAGAAAGAGGGCAAAGACCCTACTGCTTACTAGACTTCTTCGCAGCATGTGCAAAACAATTCCATGGAAATCCAGAAAAGTTCCTAGTGATAATGGATGAGTCTCACGTTAGTTTACCGCAAGTTGGAGGAATGTACCATGGAGACCGGTCTAGAAAGGAGAGTTTGATTGAACATGGATTCAGGTTACCTACTGCTGCAGATAATCGTCCGCTAAAGATTCCTGAATTTCAGTCCTTAGTGCCCCAATTGGTGTATGTTTCAGCAACTCCTGGAGAAAGAGAGTTAAGGCATCTTTGTGAGATTACAAATCAAAAAATACCTAATGGGCTATTGCACGCCCAATCTGGAGGTGGTGCAAAAAAGCCAGATTTAGACAAAAAGCACCCTGAAGCTGAAAGTATGTATGAGATGATTCAGAGCATACAGCATATCTCTAAGATGGAGATTAGACCTACAGGTTTGCTTGATCCGACTCTTGAAGTGCGCCCTACTAGCGGACAAGTAGCCAACTTACTCTCGGAAATAAATAACAGAATAGAGGAAGGTGAACGCTGCCTTGTAACGGTTCTCACGATTAAATTCGCTGAAGAGGTAGCAACATACCTGAATGAAATGGGAATTAAAGCCCACCACCTACATTCTGAAATAGATACTATTCAAAGAAGTGAAATTATCAATGCATTAAGGCTTGGTTTAATCGATGTGATCGTGGGTATAAATCTACTAAGAGAGGGATTGGACATACCAGAGGTTAGTCTAGTGGCTATTTTCGATGCCGACAAGCAAGGCTTCCTCAGGAATGAAAGAAGCCTATTACAAACAATGGGTAGAGCTGCTAGAAATGTAAATGGAAAGGTTCTGCTATACGCCGATAGTGTTTCTCCAGCAATGCAAGCAGCGATCCAACAGACATTGGAAAGAAGGGTTCGTCAAGAAAAATATAATCAGGAAAATGGAATAACTCCCAAAACTATTGTTAAAGCACTTCCTGAAATGAACTCAAAAGATGAGGATTTCATATCCGGCACAACTACAGATGGTACTGGAAGTAAGAGATTAGTCGCTAAAAAGGGCGGCAGAAAGGATGGAGATTGGGCCACTAAACTGAATCTTGGAGCTGGTGCTTGGGCTCATAGTGAAAGTAATCATAATTCATTAAATTCTTCAATTGAAAAATCGAATTCTCAATTGACATATGATGAGCCAGATGACATCAAACATAACCTCTCCTCAGAACAAATTAAAGACTTGCTAGCCGAGTTGAATAGTGCGATGAAAAAGGCTGCATTAGACCTTGACTTTGAACAAGCTGCTAGACTTAGAGATCGAATTTTCGAACTTGAACAGATGCTTTGAGAGTGGACAGATTCATTTGTAATTGCGATTTGGACATACTATGGCGATTTCTCCCGATGATTTTGACATCCCTGTTGAGGACTATGATTTCTCAAACATATCGGACCCTAAATCATTGATTGATCAAATGAGTTCTGCCGGTGGATTCACTGCTACAAAACTAGCCACTGCTAGAGATATTCTAATCGATATGAAGAAAGAAATTGATGCTGTTGGCGGAGATACATCCAAGGTTTGTAACTGGCTTTCATTTCCTGCCTGCCTATGCGCCACCGGCACTAGAGGATTCTTTGTCGAAGCAATTAAGCAGAAAATGTTCAATGTCATCTCAACTACTTGTGGAATGCTAGACCACGATATTGCAAGAGCATACAAAAAATATTACCATGGCGCATTTGAATTAGATGATATTGAACTTGGAGAGCATTCATTGATGAGGCTTGGTAATGTTATTGTCCCTAATTCATCTTATGGAGAAATAATCGAAGAAGTTGTAATGCCTGTTCTTGAAGACATATACAATGACAGACTAAAGGAAACTGGCAAAACCGGTGCTGATGCTTGGATTGGTTTTGGGTCCATACATTTAGTCTGGGAACTTGGAAAGAGAATTGGCACTCCTGATTCATTGATTTATTGGGCGGCAAAACACAAGATTCCAGTTTGTATTCCCGGAATCACCGATGGTTCAATCGGTGCGCAATTATTCATGTTTAGGCAGAAACATCGAGACTTCCACATTGATACTCTGGCTGATGAACAAGTAATGAGTGATTTGACTTGGGATGTTGAAGTTTCTAATGCCCTGATGGTCGGTGGAGGAATTTCAAAGCATCACGTTATTTGGTGGAACCAATATAGAGGGGGACTTGATTCGGCAGTATACATTACCACCGCACCGGAGCATGATGGAAGTCTTTCAGGCGCTAGACTTAGAGAAGCAATCTCGTGGGGGAAGATGAGACCTGAAGCACCAAATGTTTGTGTAGAAGGTGATGCTAGTGTCTTACTACCATTGCTTGGTTGTGACATTTTCAATTGATGAGGGAATAATATGAAAAGAATGATGAAAGCACTTTTGTTGACTTGTATAATGGCTACTTCAGTACTATCTGGTTGCTTTGGCAGTGAAGAAGAAGAAGAGGTTGTAATCGATAAGGGCGTATTTGATTTCGAAATTGGAAATAGAACATGGTATCATTATCCTGGTGGTATTGATGCAGTAGGAAATAGTAGTAACTTAAGTGGCAATAATATTCCATTCTATTCTACATCATCCTATTATGGCATTGGTATGTCTACTTTCGAGCCAACTATGGGAATAACATCTACTGGTAATTTGTATATCACTAGTTGGGGTAATGGTAATTCGGGCTCAACTGCTATTGTACAGTGTAGTAATATGGTTGAGATGACTTCCATAAGCGACTATTCTTGCGTAGATGTTTATGGTGCTCAACCACCTGTTGCCAATTCAAACGATCCATATGTTTACGTAGACCCATGGACTGATAGAATAATGAAATTCGACATGCATGCTTTAGGCGGAATGACAGTTGAGTGGAGTGATGATGAGGGCGCATCATGGGTAGGACCTTCGATAGCAACTGGCTATTCTGTGCAAGACCACCAAACTATTGCTTCTTCTCCATATGGAGGAATTCTGCATGAAACCCTATGGGTATTCTGTATTAACGGAAATTGGCCTGCACCTCTGTGCTCTGCAAGTCAAGATGGAGGATTTACTTGGGGGCCTGAACTACCTGGCGCCCCTATCGACTGTCAAAGTGGAGGATTATCTGCCCACATTATAGGTGCAGAAAATGGTAATTTCTATCGAGGACAAATCGGTTGTGATGGAGAAGGTTACTCAATGTATAAGACTGAAGATGGGGCTTTAACTTGGAGCGAACACGTATTACCTACTGAAGAATCAGGAACGGCAGATACATGGAATGCTGAAGAAGCTCAAGTAGATACAGATAGTGAAAGTAACGTATATGCAATGTGGATGGGATATGACAATCTCCCATATTTCTCTTACTCGGTTGACGATGCAAATACATGGTCTGATGCTGTGATGATTGCACCTAGCCACCTGAAAGGAACTGGCTTCCCAGTAGTTATTGCAGGCGACCCAGGAAGAGTTGCCTTCGGCTATATCGGAGAAGATGGAGATGGATTATGGGATGGATATATTTCAGTCATGACCGATGCATTCAACGAAACTCCTCTAATCACAACGGTTCAAGTGAACGCTGATTCTGATCCGCTAGACAATGCAAGTCCAACCTGTGGCTATGAGCGATGTGGCGGATTTGGCGACTTCATAGATATGCAGATTGATGCTTATGGCCGCCCTTGGCTTGCTCTTTCACACAATCCTAATGGTGATACTGGTATCTTTGGGACATTGACTAATGGCCCGACATTGTATGGAAATCTAACTGCACTAACCGAGATTCCAGACGGTGGCCCTCAAACTCTATGAGCAGTTTAATTCATTTTTCCAATTAGGAAATGCATCAAAGCAGTCCTTATTGGAGTCATTGGACGCCATCCCTCGCCATCTGCTAAAACTAATGATTGATGTAACCTATTCAAGTCTGGACGTTCGCTTTGAATCGATTGTCCTACAGGCACCATCTCGATATTTGGAGTACTTGGTGTTGACAAATGCTCTGTAGTAAAATCTCCAGATTGCCCTGCAACTGTTCTGTTATAGAGAATCTTTAACTCATCAAATACTTGTTCTTCAGACCAACTACGGCGGCCAGCTATGTCGATTTTTGAGGGACTGGGGTGATTGCTTAGAACCAATCTAGAGATGGCATCTGCAACATCAACTTCCGCCACCCACCAGGCTAAATTTTCTGTAGCATCATAATCCATATTCTCAACTAATGATTCAGCCATATGGTCTAAGGTTTGATTCATCCAAGGATAAGAAGAATTGCTAGGCATCATATCATGAATAACAATATGACAATCTACTTCGGTTGAATCTATTTCTAATGAATTAGTCCTAGGAGTCACCAGAATTACTTCTGCCCCATCAACTCCAATCCCAATTTTAGGATCATCGGCAGAATCACAATAGTTCTCAAACCCAAGAAGAAGCACCCTATTTCCTGCCGTAATTGGATTGATACTAGATGATAATATCTTCGATTTCGAGAATTCAAGTTCTGTAGAAAAGAGTTGTTTCAGATTCTTATAATTGTCATCTTGAACTATGATGTCCAATTCTCCGCGAAGTAACCGCTGAATTATTGAATGGCCAAGTGAACCTAATTGCCCCCTAATGTGAACACAAACCCTTTCCATCAACCAACGCTAACAGTCGTTAAATGTAAATTAGTACTACTATATAGCGAATAAATATGCTGTATTTTCTAATTGAAAAATAGAATTTTTAATTGAAAATTTATTATTTCGTTTATTCGGCATCATGTAGCGATCAAGTTGATAATTCTCAGAATTCAAACCTCAGAACCAATTGAATTTACGATGGTTTGTCAAATTTAGTTTATAGCTTTTTGATGTTAAAATGCTAATTCTTATAGTAAGTTATATTGAAAATAGATTATACGACATTTGAAAAAATTGATTTTTTTATCGCTTTTCCAATTGAAGTGAATAAAATTATACGACATTTTCAATTGGATTTCACCTAATTTCTTCCAAAGAGTATAAGACCCTCCACGAGAGAGGACCATTTAACGGGAAGACCCCGATAACGAGATGGGAAAAATGAGAAACGAAAAATACGACATCCAGGAATTACTCCAAAGAGATGTATATGTGAATGATAAGAAAGTTGGTACAATAGTGGGTGAGCGTCATCACCCTAATGAAGCAAGAGTGCGTTCTATGCGCATACAAGTGGAATCTGATGTTGCTGACGAATATATGAGAAAGCCTGCTGAACTAGCACCTCTGCCTAAAGAGTTAGTACATAGCATTAGAAATGATGGCACTGTGAAATTGTCAAAATCTATGCGTGAACTACAAAGAAGATGGAGAAACACAGTACGTATAGATGAAAAACTGTATGCGCCTGATGAGATGCTTGATCGCGCAGTACTAGATAACCAAGGTAGAGAAATCGGAGTTATTACCGAACTTTTCAAAGTTAAAAGAACATACAAAGGCGTCATCGTACAAACACGCCTTGGAATACAGAAGGACTTTGGAATCGAAGATAACATTAGAATTCCAATTACTGCATTCTCTAGAACCAGAGAGAGATTAGACGAAGTAGTTTTGTCAAGAACCTTTGAGAGAGTATTACAATTGCCTTCATACATTACAATCAATTCTTTGGAAGAAGAGTGATTGCTAAATTCACATGATAAGTAGATTAATTATTCCGTCACTCTTATGACGGGGAAGTTGGTCGGCGAGTTTACCCTTGCGCGGGTAGCTTAGTCGGTTGGAGCACCCGGCTGATAACCGGGAGGTCGCAGGTTCAAGTCCTGCCTCGCGCACCAAATCACATATTTGCACACGCAAAGAACATGAATGTCCACCACGAGGGTTGACCAGAGGGGAGACGATGGTAGTACTGTCAGGAAGTAATTCAAAACCCTTGGCTAAACAACTTGCTGAGACTCTGAATTGGGAACATCATTCGCTTGAAACTCGGAGATTCCCCGATACAGAAGGTTACATTAGAATCCCTAGTGAAGTGATCGATGCTGTTCGAAAAGAACCAGTAGTATTAGTGTCTAATACATTCCCTGATTCCGGGATTGTTGAAACTCTACTAATGTTGGAAGCCATCAATGATGTTAGAACTGGGAACATGGAGAATTTGAAAAACATAGGACCTCAAGAATTAGAAAATGTGGGGCCTGGTGTTTTGCTTGCCATTCCTTATTTCGGATATTCAAGACAGGATAAGAGATTTAATCCAGGTGAAGCGATTTCAGCAAAGGCAATTGGAAATCTTCTATCATCAAGATGTGATGGAATAATTGTTTTTGACATCCATGAACCAAAAGTTCTAGCTGGATTATCTGTTCCTGTCGCTTTTACATCCGCAATGCCAGAATTAGCCCTGCACCTCCAAAAAGAAGTTCAACCCGACTTCATTCTATCTCCAGACAAAGGGGCTATAGCACGTGCATCTGAAGTTGCAGAAACAATTGATTGTCAATTTTCATACCTTGAGAAAACAAGGATTGATGCTCATACTATTATACATAAAGCCAAAGATTTGGACGTAGATGGTAAGATTGTTGCTATTGTTGATGACATGATAGCAACTGGAGGAACGATATGTAGAGCAGCAGACGCTCTCAGAAGCCAAGGAGCAGTTGAAGTTCATGCTGCATGCTCGCATGGATTATTCACCGGAGGGGCGATTGCTCGTTTGGTTAGATATGTCGATGGTGTTCACTCAACAAGTTCTCTTCCAAATCCACGAGATGTTATCTCCGGCGGCCCTGCCTTAGCACGCGGTGTTTTTGAGTTGATGGACCGGCTTGGATTGGAACTTTAGGCTCTTAGTTGACCATTTAACTTCATTATTTAACCATTAAAAGTTCTATATTTCGGTTATTTTCAATGTTCAATTCTTCCGTCGCGTTTATATTGTTGAGGTTCTGCGCATGGTTGCCTTTAACAAGAGGATGGAGCGAATTCCAATGACTGTACACGTGCGTTTTGAAACCCCAACTGAAGTATCTGATAAAATATATGAAATGATTCAATCCAATTCAAATGGAAGAATCAAGAAAGGAAGTAACGAAGTAACTAAGACTGCTGAACGAGGCACTGCTCAGTTCATCGTCCTAGCTGAAGATGTTAACCCTCCTGAACTACTTGCTCACATTCCTTTGATTTGTGAAGAGAAAGGAATCCCTTACGGATATGTTCCTTCTCAAGAATATCTTGCTTCTGAAGCAGGTCTTCCAAAAGGTGTGAAGACTGCTTCTATCGCCGTAATGGAAATCAATAAAGGCGCACAAGACAAATTCAATGAAGTTGTTGAAATCATCAACGGCTTGAAGGCTTGAACCAATTTTGGAGTTGAAATAATATGAGCGAAGATCTTGGTGGATGGCCCGCAGAAGTGGTCGAAATCGTCGGAAGAACCGGTATGACTGGTGAAGCAACTCAGGTTAAGGTCCGTGTCAATGATGCACCTAACCCTAGAGACGTTGGCCGAATTATATCTCGAAATGTCTTGGGGCCAATTCGTGTTGGAGACATATTGATGCTGAAGGACACAGGTCGTGAAGCTCGTAAATTAAATGCTAGGTGATGAATAATGCCAGAAAGAAGAATTTGTAGTTTCTCTGGAGAAGAGATCGAACCAGGAACTGGAATGATGTTTGTTCGTCGTGATGGAAGCATCATGTGGTTCAAGAATTCCAAAGCAAGAAAGAATATGGTCAAACTACGTAGAAATTCTCGTAAAGTTAAGTGGACCCGCCATTATGTAAAAGGCGGAATTTAATCACTGGCTGTATCTTATATTTCCGTATCCCTCATAAAGGGGTTGTTTTTGGAAAGGATTGGTGAACTATATGGAAACCACATATGTAATGATAAAACCTGATGGAGTACAACGTGGATTGATTGGAGAAATTATTGGAAGGTTCGAACAAAAAGGTTTGAAACTCGTTGGTTTGAAATCAATCGTCCCTAGTGAAGAGACTGCTCGCTCACATTATGCGGTCCATTCAGAGAGACCTTTTTTTCCTGGATTAATCAAATTTGTAACCTCTGGCCCTGTGGTCTGTATGGCTTGGGCAGGAAGAGATGCTATCAGTGTAGCTAGAAACTTGATTGGCCCAACCAATGGAAGAGAAGCCGCACCCGGCACCATTCGAGGAGATTATGGAATGGACATTGGATACAATATGATTCACGGTTCTGACGCTCCTGAAACTGCTGAGTTCGAACTTGGCCTTTGGTTCCCAGAAGGAGTAATGGACTGGGACCAAACCATCTCAAGATGGTTTTATGAGTGATTGCCACAGACCTTACTCCCACAGTGGAGGGATAATGTATGGCAGAAGAGATAGAAGAAAATGTGGTTCGCGGTGAAAATCGTCAACCTATTGTCTCAGTCTTAGGTCACGTCGACCACGGTAAAACAAGTGTACTTGACTTGGTAAGATCGATTGGCTCTGAAAGACAAGCCAGCGTAATGGATAGAGAAGCCGGTGGTATCACTCAACATATCGGAGCCACTGAAGTACCTGCTGATGTGCTCAATGATACATGTGCCGCAATGCTTGGCGGTAAGAATTTCAAATCTCCCGGTTTGTTATTCATCGATACTCCTGGCCACCACTCATTTGTCAGTCTTAGAAATAGGGGTGGTTCAGTTGCAGATATTGCAATATTAGTGATAGACATAATGGAAGGTTTACAACCTCAAACTATTGAGAGTCTTAACACATTGAAAGAAACAAAGACTCCTTTCGTAATTGCTGCAAATAAAGTAGACAGGATACATGGTTGGACCTGTGAGCAAGGGCGCTCTTTCATGGAATCACTGAAAGACCAAAGAGAAGATGTTATTTCATTATTCGATGATAGATATTGGAAGATTCTTGGACAATTTTCAGAGCATGGATTTAATATTGAGAGGTATGATAAAATCCGTGATTTCACACAAAATGTCGCCGTAGTCCCTATGAGTGCTAAAGAAGGAGAAGGACTACAAGACTTACTCGCAGTGAGTGTTGGCTTGGCTGAGAGATTTCTAGAAGATAGGCTCACCGATACTATTGGACCAGCTGAGGGGACTGTCCTAGAGATGCGTGATGAAACAGGAATGGGGAAAACAATCGATGTTATTCTTTACAGAGGATCACTCAAGGTTGGAGACAAGATAATGCTAGCCTCAAATGATGGGCCATTTTCTACTCACATCAAAGGATTGAAGCGTCCGAAAGGAATGTCTGAAATGAGGGATGCTGGCAAAAGATGGGTTAACTTCTCCGATGTCCAAGCTGCGTGTGGAGTAAAAATTGTCGCACCAAAATTAGAACAAGCTATTGCTGGAACAACCCTGTATCTTGCAAATACACAAGAGCAGATAGAGCATTCTAAGAAAGCAATCCAAGAAGAATGGAGAACAATTTACGATAAAATGCCCATCATGTGTTCTGTTTGTGAAAAGGTTTCACCAAGAGTCGAATTCATTGAGAAATGTCAAAAAGGAACTTGTAAGGGTGCAATCGAAGAAAAGAATGGTGTTGTAATAAAAGCAGATACCGTCGGAGGGCTTGAAGCATTAGCATTTGAACTATTCAAACTCAAAATTCCAGTCCGCCAAGCCAGTGTTGGCCCTGTTAACAAGAAAGATATCTTGATGGCTAAGTCAATTCAAGACCCTCTAAATAGAGCCATTTTAGGATTTTCAACCAAACCAAATAGTGAAGTTTCTGATGAACTAAAGGGCGATGATTCAGAAATAAAATTCTTCAGTGGTTCAATTATTTACCATATTCTAGATAGTTTTGAGGAGTGGCGTGAACAGACTAAAGCCGACATTGAGGCTGAACAGCGTGAATCCTTAGTTTATCCAGGGCGTCTACTATACCTTAAAGATCACACATTTAGAGCAAAAGGGCCTGCAATTGTTGGAATGAGAGTTGTAGGTGGACGAGTGCATATTGGTCAAAGATTAATGAAATTAGATGGTACTTCAGTTGGACAAGTCAAAAGCCTGAGAACGCGAGATTCTGAAGACGTAAAAGAGGCTAGACAAGGCGATGAAGTCGCTGTAGCGATTCAAGGGCCAACGGTTGGCAGACATATTGAAGAATTAGATGAATTCTATGTTGATGTTCCTGAAAAGCATGCTAAGAGGCTAAAGAAAATCGAACTGACCCCTGTAGAACAAGAAATTTTAGATGAGTTGATTCGACTTCATCGTAAAGAAAATCATTTTTGGGGCCGTTGATACTGTTTTTGCCTATTGGGCGATTCATGATGACATATTACAACCTCACATTGATATATGGAATGACGCTGATAGTCAATTACCAAAGGTGATTATGAGTATGGAAGCAGGATTATCGGCAAATGCAGGAATGAGTCAAGCCGCTGGAACCCAAGACCTAATCGGAACTGTTTCGGCTATCTCATCAAGTTTGATGAATGAAGTTAGCAAAGTCATTATTGGAAAGAATGAAAACCTTAGAAGAGTTACTGTTGGTATCCTATCAAACGGTAACATGCTACTGGAAGATTTTCCTGGACTTGCTAAAACGCTACTAGCAAATACTTTCGCTCGTGCACTTGGATGTAAATTCAAGCGTGTTCAATTTACACCGGATTTACTACCTTCTGATATTATGGGTACGTACATGTACGACCAGAAATCTGGTGAATTCAAACTTCGTGCTGGACCTTTGTTCTCAAACATTTTACTAGCTGACGAAATTAACCGTGCACCTCCAAAAACACAGGCTGCTCTGTTAGAAGCTATGGAAGAAAAGCAAGTTACTATCGAAGGAATAACCCACAAATTACCTGCTCCTTTCGTTGTATTAGCAACGCAAAATCCAATCGAACAAGAAGGTACATATCCTCTACCTGAGGCTCAAATGGACCGTTTCTTGATGAAGATGAGCATGGGTTACCCTGACCGTTCTGAGGAAAAAGCCATCTTGGCTAGAAGAAAACTTCGTGGTAAAGATCAACACGATGTTGAACAAGTTACATCACCAAAGAAGGTTGTTGCAATGCAAAAAGCTCTAGAAACTGTCCACGTCGACCCAGCAATCTTGTCATACATTGTTGAAATCGTCCAGAGAACTCGTGAAGACCATCGTGTGGTAAACGGCGCTTCACCTCGTGCTTCACAATCACTGTTCAAGACCGGCCGTGCGGCTGCTGCTATTGCAGGGCGAAATTATGTCATACCTGATGACATCAAAGGTATCGCTCTACAAATTATCAGCCATCGTATCAATATGAAACCGGAAGCAAAGATACGTGGAATTACTGGAATGCACATCGTTAGAAAGATTCTATCCGAAGTGCCTGTTCCAGTCATACAACCTGCTTGAATTCAATCATTCAATGCTTGCATTGAAAGAGGAGAAACATTCTCATCACCATTGTCCGAGAGTGTGTTGGCATGAATCCTTACAAAATGGTTGTCGCTGTGGCTAATCAAAAAGGAGGCTGTGCAAAAACCACTACCGCTGTTAATCTGGCTGCAGCATTGGCTAAAGGTTCTAGAAAACAAGGCCTTCCTCCAGCAAAGGTCTTGTTAATCGATCTCGACCCTCAGGGGAATTGTGCAACTTCATTTGGAGTTGAAAAAAAGAAAGTCAAGAAAACCGCATATGATTTACTCACAAATGAATCGGGCGAGGATTTACCTCTAATGGAAGAGTATCTAATCAACCCTAAACAATTGACTGCTAGTATGCAAGAAGCATGGAGCATGAGAAATGGAGGGAAAAAAGCGCCTGATAACCTTTCAGTTGGGAACCTGTGGTTATTGCCTAGCGACATTCACCTCTCAGGGGCTGAAATCGAATTAAGTCATAAAATTGGAAGAGAAACTAGGCTTCGTGAAGCACTATCTCCAATTATCGATAATTTTGACCATATTATCATTGATACTCCTCCTTCGCTTGGATTATTGTCAATAAATGCCATGTGTGCAGCAAACTGGGTTATGGTGCCTGTTCAAGCAGAATATTATGCGCTTGAAGGCTTTAGTATGCTAATGAATTCGATAAAGATGATTCAAAGAAGAATAAATCGTAATCTCAAAATTTTTGGAATAGCTATGACTATGGTCGATGCACGTTCCAAATTAAGTCGGCATGTCTGTGATCAAGTCAATACAAAAATGCCAAAAAAATTATTCAAAACTACAATTAGAAGATTGGTCAAAGTTGCAGAAGCGCCATGGAGTGGCGCCCCTACGGTCTTGTTAAACAAGCCTACAAATTCAGGTGCAGGGGCTGGTTCCTTGGAATACTGGACCCTAGCCAAAGAATTTCATCATAGAGTGCTGGCGATGAGGAGAGAATTTGGTATTAATGAACAACCAAGACTATTGCTTGACAGAAAAAATCGTATGTGATTTGAAGTTTGAAAAAACCCCTCAAAAATGCATGATTTTTGTTAAACTCTTCGCGCAGGTTAAGTATGCGCTCAAATAGTCGGCTGATAGGGATAGTAATGACTGCTGAAGGAATGACATCGATAAGCGTAAGTTATGAGGTAAGAAGACAATTGAATACTCTAAGAACTCTTAGCGGATATAAGAGTGTAAATGAATTTCTGAATGATTTAGTTCGTGCACACAAGATTACCAAGATGAGTGGGGAAATTGATACTCTAAGAGAGAGAATGAAAGATGTTGCCGATGTAGAAGTTGAACATCTAGTAGACCGATTAAATCTATCACCATTCCAGGTGTGATCAAAATGATGGAATGGCGCCCTAAAGGATATTTATTTGATACTAAAAACTTAGTTCGTGCTTTATTTGATGAGGATACAGATGAAGGGAAGTTATTGGTTTCCGCTGCTGCTGGTAATGTTGAGATATTTTCAAAATTACAATCTTGGAACGGGGTATTGTGGCTGATTATGAATACTTTAGTTAAAGATGGAAAACCAGTTTACAATGGCGAGGAACTTAAGGAATTGAAAAATTCACTTCCTATTGTGTGGCGATGATTAATTATCACTATTCTTAGCAAGCCATTCATGGCCGTACCATTCCCACTGGTCCATTGTCCATCCCTCTGGTAGGCCGTCTGCTGGAACTGGAGGAGCATTACTTGGCTTGACTTCGGAATCCGGCTCTTCCTTATCGTCAAACATAGCGGAAACGTCTTCTTTTGAAGGTTCATTAGAAGTCACATCAATTCCTGCAATGTCCTCTAAACTGTTATCTTGTTCATATATATCTTCAGCAGAAATTTCAACTTTTGATTCTTCATCAACTTCGGTTGATTCGCTTTCATTAAAATTCATTTCTTCAACTTCATCATCCCAAGAGCTGTCAGATTCAATTCCTCCAGTGGCTGAAAGACCTGCTGAACCCTCTAAGGCTTCATCGTTAGCAGTAGATTCCTCAGGAGTGAATGGGACTCCATATCTCTTAATCATCTGATTTATCTTACGCTTCTTGGCGATGAAACTGATTATTACAACCAATGCTGTAATCGCCATAAATGCAAGTCCGCCAATTACAGCAACCTGCTTTATTGTTTCACCAAGTCCATCTTCACTACCATCATCTAAGTTTCCAGCTTCTGAATTAACAATCCATGAAGAGTAAGATAGATCGCCCTCTCCAACTGCTTTATCTCTGGAAAGATAATTTTGGTAAGCTGAATCTCTCCAACCTCTACAGATATCAGAAAAGTCGTCTATCGCTAAGTTGCAATACTCTTGTTCGGTGGATACAAGTGCCTTAGTATCATCATAATCGCTATTGGAACCAACTTTATCTCCATCGCCATCAAACCATTCTAATGAATCACTAGGGAAAGCATCTGATGTATCTGCCCATCCATCACCATCTGAATCTAAGCAACCGAACATCGAAGTTTCTGAATATCCGGTATCTGAAGATTGGTCTGCTTGCCAAGTTTTTGTTGAAGTCCCAGCTATAAGTGGGCATGAGTCTGGATTTACACCGGTGTTGTTCTCACCATAACCATCACCATCTCGATCAATCCATTGGGATATCTCATTAGGTAAAGCATCTGCACCGTCTGAAATAGTCCAATCCTCACTAGGGTCAGAGTATTTATCGAAATCGGAGTCAAGACACCCAAAGCGATCTTGCGTTGAAAATCCATTTAATTCAGGGCAACCATCGGGTTGGAAACCTTCAGGGTTGTCGCCATAGCCATCTCCATCAGAATCATTCCATTGTGTTGATTCTGTAGGGAAAGCATCTCCATTCAGTGCATCTGCATTATCGCCATAGCCATCACCATCACTATCTAACCATTGTTCTTGATTTTGCGGGAATGCATCGCTGTTATTCCCCAATAAATTATCCCCGTAACCATCACCATCAGAATCCATATGCTGGGTTGAGTCATAAGGGAAAGCATCACCATTTACACCAGATAGATTATCTCCATATCCATCACCGTCAGAATCTGAGTCTTGAGTCGGCTCAGTAGGGAAAATATCTACTGTATCAGGGGTTCCGTCTAAATCCGAATCTAAGTCAAAAAATGAGATCTGAGTATATTGGCTGTCTGAACCAAAAACCGAAATTTGGCCACCAAATTCACGATATGCCCCTTTGACTATCTTAGAGATGGAAAAACTATCTTTAACGATAAATGGAGATGAACCGATAATGAAAACTGTTCCGTCTTCAGTACCTGCAAGATAAGAGGTTGAATTAAATTGAGACATATATGATACTTTTTCGTTAACTCCTAAATCAAGAGATGTTGATGACCAAGTAGACATATTGTATCTATACAGTTTGCCGTTAGAAGAACCTGAGAAGAAATTCTCTGAATCATCTTCAAACGAGTGAGTAAGGTAAAAATTAGATTCGGATAATTTACGAATTAGGTTTCCATCTTGACCATAAATATGAGTTTTTGAGTCCATGGCCGAGAATGTTATCTCATCATTTGAAAGTACTTCAAAAGACAAAAATCCTGATGCTATTTGTCCTGTTTGAATTCCAGTTGCACCAAACTGATTGTATTCAATTGCCCTGCGGCTAACCCCTGTTGTGCCATCATAGTAAGCCAACCAAACATTACCCTCTGAATCCCAATCAATATCATCTGGAGCATATGTCAAATTAATCTGATAAGCTATTGACTGCGTCGCTAAATCAAAGACTAAAAAGCCGGCTTCATAAGAAACAGCAAGTAATTGTTGAGCAGAATCTAACTTACCATTGGTTGTGAATTGGTTGACATCCACAGTCCAAAGTGGAGCAAGTACTCCTGAAGATAGAGTTTGAGCGCTGATATCTCCATTCTTCTTGACAGTAAGAATTGAGTTGTCTGCTAACTTTTCAGAATAAACAATTAATTCTGTGTTATCTGTAACTCCAGAAAAAACGACATTATTCTCTGCTGTTACAGTGGTAGAAATCGGAAGTAGCATCAAGATGATTATCAAAAAAATACTTCGCTTCATGTATCTGCGACGTAGCATTATTTTATCAATAACTCGCTAATAATGCATCTAATCATTCTTCATTTTCTTCAGAATCATCAGTATTCTTACCAAATGAGGATGGTGGAGGTGAACCTCTAGCCTTTTTAGCAGGCTCAAGCATGTGTTTTATTGGAGTTAATTTAGAATACTTCACGTTGTCTTGTACTTGTGGAGTTAGGGTTGTGGTTATTGGAGTCAGCGTTGTTGTAACTGCCTGCTGAACCTCTGAGATTTCTTCAGGTTCTTGAGGTTGAAGGGTCGATACTACAGGTTTTAACTCAGCAGTTCCCATTTTTTGAACTGGTTTTGGTAGTTCTGTAACAGGCTGAACCGGCTTTGGAGTTGCTAGAGGAGATTTGATCGGACGGACCAATGGCGCAGATGGTGCTAGTGGCTTGGAACTGGTCTCGGGCGCCCTCATTCCTGCTAGACCCATTCTAGGTTGTTGAGGCTGTTCATTAGAAAGAATACCTCGCATTGGTCTTCCACCACTAGATCCTAGCAGTGATGGTCTCGCGCCTAGTAGAGATGGGTCAGGCATGGCTGTATTTTGAGGTCGGTCTTGACCTGAAATTGATTGCATCCACATTTGTCTCTTTTCTGCCCTAGAGTCAGTATTTTGTAACTCTCTAAACTCTTTCTCACGTGTCTTATATTCAGATTCAGAGTTGTCTATTTCACCTTGAACTTGCTTTTCAACAGCGTCCCGCATCTTTGTTTCTGCATTTTCCTTGAAATTATCCATTTGTTGAGTTAGGTTTTGCAATCTATCTCTAATCTCTGCACGCTTCAAACCGAGTTGCGCTTCTATTTCAGACCTTATGAGCGCCTCACGCTTTCTAACTTCAATCAGCGCCTTGTTACGCATAATTTCCTCTCGCTTGTCAAGTTGACGTTCGAGTTGAGAGGCAACTTCGTCTTCCTTACGAGTCTTGAATTGCTCTAGACGGTCTTCCATATCAACCTCTAATTCTAATGCGGTTTCTTCCTTCAATAGTTCAAGATGAGTCTCGAATGTAAGCCTTTCATTTCTAAGACCTGCATCGATTTCAGACATAATCGCCTTACGAGCAGCTGTCTCTCGGGATTGGAATTCAAGTTCAAGCCTTTCGGACCAATCGGTCTTCTTAGCTTCATACTGTTGTTCGAGCATATCTCTTAGTTCATTCTCACGGTCATAGCGGAATCTTGCCAATCTATTTTGAATCTCTGCTTCTCTAGCATTACGATAACTGGTAAACTCAGACTCCATTCTTTGTTCTAGTTCGTTATCAATTTCTTGCTTTAATGAACGAGATATATCATCTACTGCCTTAGAGAATGTAATGTCATACTTCTCTCTTAGACGTACCTTTCTATCAGACAACTTCTCCAAGTGCCTGGTCTCAAGTTGTTTCTCTAATTCGACTCTAAGTTCATCTCTTCGTCGAGCGATTGCAAGTTCAACATCTTCTCTCATTTGTTCTTCAAGATCGGTGGTTTCGTTTCGAAGTCTCTGTTCTAACTCCGATTGTATTTGCTGAGCAATGTCTTCTTCTAATCGGAGACTTCTACGATCGTATTCTGCTTTTAGGCGAGCCTCTCTTTGCTTTAATCTGGCTCTAAGTTGTTGTTCTAAGCGTGTTCTAATACCTCGCCTTAATTGTTCTTCACGTTCCGCTAATCTTGCTGAATGGCTTTCTTCTAAACGATTTAGTTCACTACCTTCCATCTCTTTGAACCTAGATTCCATCTCTTGTGAAATAGATGATTCCATTTCACGGATTCTATGTTGTAATTCTTGATTATAATCGAGTGCAATTCTCTCTTTTTGAACTTCAACTCTTTGCCTATGCTCCTCTTGAAGTTCAGCTTCGATGTCTTGTTTAAGTCTCTCTTTGTGTTCTTCTAAACGTAGGTCTTGTTCAATCTCATACTGCTCTTGGAGAACTTCGACTTGCCTAGATAATCGCAACTCATACTCTGAGCGTAGGCGGCCTTCTTCTTGGGCCAAAGCTTCTCTCTCTAGTTCAGCAAGTTCACTTTCCATTGATTCGCGCATCTCTTTTTCTAGAGCATCTAGAGTTAATTCATGTTGAACTGCTAGATCTGTTGCCAAGGTTTCTTGCATGGCAATTACTCTTTCTGAAATTGCTTGTTGACGAAGTCTTCTTTCCCTACGAATATCAGCACGAAGCCTCTCTTCTTGACGGAATCTAGCACTAGTCAATTGAGCTTGGTCCATCGATTGACCAGAGGAGTTGGTAAATTGTGAGCGCAGGGCAGCGAGTGATAACTTATCTGCATTGAGTCTCTTGCTACGAGCGACATCTAATGCCTCTCCCATCTTGCTATCGCTAGTACCCATAGAACCCATCCAGTATCATATGCACTTTTTATCATACATAAGGTACGCGATAAGTTAGAGAGTTTAGAAGCCGTTTTCGAGGCTAAATTAATCATTTCAAACGGCTGAAAATAAGTTTAGTAATTTAGAATTTTACACTGAATTTTGTATCGCATGCTGGACAATCAATGTTTCTCTTACCAGGTTTTCTTTTCATCCTTAATTTTCTTTCACAACCCGGGCATGTAACTTCAACGCGAGGGATATTTGAGTGGACTGTAAAAGCGAATTGACATGAAGCGCATTGGATATTGGCAGGCCTACTATCCACTCCAACAACCAATACCTTGTCACAACCAGGACAACTTACTTTTTCATCTTTCCATTTTCTTCTAGTCACTGGATGTTCAACTTTGACTTTTGAATCACACATTGAACAATTCACCTCTCCTAATTCAGGAGGTAATAACTCATCACATTTTGGACATGTTAGAGGCGGAGGGGCAATCCTAGATTCGACTCTGATTTCTTCCTCTTCATCCATAATATCACTTATCCTGTTCAATCAATGCTATTGTTCCAGGGACAAAATTCCATGGGATATCGACTTCAATACCCAAATCGTCGGCTAGTTGTTCGAATAATAATTTTGCTCCAATTTTGTCTCTTGAGCCTTCTAATGAGATTAAATGAATTCCATTTTCGGATTCTAATAATGCCCCTATTTCACCAGGAGGAGAATTTGACTTTGCTTTGGTCACGATTGGTTTTACCGCTGTAATTATTCCAGGCATTTCTACTCTAGATGCTACTTTCCACCATCTAGCTCTGCCAACATCCCGATGATTCTCAACCAACCCCAAAGATGCTAATTTTTTCAAATGATGATATAAATTATATCTGTCAACATCGACTGAACTTTGTAGTTGAACTGTACTCATCTCCTCTGTTTCACAGAGAGTCGAGTAAAGATTCCTGCGCGTAGGGTGAGCAAGAGCGGCAGTGATTGGGTCTGCTTGTACTCTAGCCATCTTCGCACCTAAACCGAAGAGTAGCCACTAGGGTTTAAGATGTCGCGTGCAAATCTTTTTCTGAAGGTTTTTGTGTAACTGATTGAGAGAAGTAATGTTGCTTAAATTGAATAAATACTGCTATAGTATCATTCCATAAAGATTTGAGTATAGTCCATAAAATAGCTAGCATGCTATTTCTGCCAGCAAGCCTTGCACCATTTATTATCACCAATAATACCGATGCTTCATGAATCAATACCCCTACCCATAATTGATCATACCATTCATTGATTACAGCGACTACTAATGCTAAAGTAATAAAAATTGAAATCGCTATATTCCCAATTAAGGCATTATTCATCTTCTTAGACAAGTCATGTAGTTCTAGTAACATCTTCGGTTCATCACCTGGGAACATGATATCTGCTGCTTCAAGATTAACTGATTCGCCGGTACCAACCGCAATACCAACATCGGCAACGGCAAGCGCTGCAGAATCGTTAAATCCATCTCCAACCATCATTGTAATATGAGTTTGAGATCTCTTCTCAACCCAAGATACCTTCTGCTCTGGAGATAATCCTCCATGAGCCGATTGGTCCGCCAATCCTATCTGAGAAGCAAAATTACTGACTGATGATTGTTGATCGCCAGATATAATTTCAACCGACACTGAACGCTTATTGAAGCCATGAATCAACTCTTTACTACCTCCACGAGTATCATCATGGATGAATGTAAATAATGCCAAAGCAGTATCTTCTCGAGCCAATAGACTCATTCCATTTCCTTGTTCTTTTGCCTTTTTTATGGCGGATGAAATTTCTTTTCCTACCTTGATTTTATACTTTTTAGCCATGTCAGCACGGATAAAATACACTTCTTTACCCGAAACTGTACCTTTGACTCCTGCTTCAACATCTGCAATTTCGGTTACTTTAGTAGAAGGAATATCTTCAGCTTTCAAGTATTCTAATATTGCATGCGCATATGGGTGAGATGACCTTTTTTCAAGGCCACCTGCAAGTCCTAAGGTGGTCTTTCTCTGTCTACCTTTAGCAATTATTACCTCGCCTATTTTTGGTTTACCAGAAGTTAGAGTTCCTGTTTTATCTAACAGTACATGATTTACTTTAGATAATCGCTCTAGGATATCTCCACCTCTAACTATTGCTCCCATTCTTGATGCGCGTGATAATGCTGCAGCATGAGGCATTGCTGCTGCTAATAATAGTGCGCATGGACATGCTACCACCCACAATAGAAGGATGATTTTCCAATCGTTTGCTGGGAACATGAAATACCAAACTACAAGAGCACCAAATAGGACTATTGGAATCCAAACTGAAGTAAATCTTTCGATTAGATTCTGAATTTTAGGTTTCTGTTCTTTGAAATTATGAACTGCTTCAATAATTCCTGAAAGTCTAGTATCAGCCCCCACTGCTGTTACTTTGATCAATACTGGCCCTCTTGCAAGTATTAGCCCAGCATGAATTTCATCACCTTCTACCACTTCTACTGGTGCTGATTCACCGGTTAGAGGGGCTTTGTCTAAGGCCCCATAACCATCGATGATTTGGCCATCGGCTGGAATCAATTCTCCACTTCTAATCTCGACAATATCTCCTATTTTTAGAAGGTCTAGTGAAATCATCTCACTTTCTTCTAGATTCTTAGATTGCTGATTAAATAACATCGGTTGAGAGTTAGAAGGACTAGTGGTTTGAATTTGAAAAGATATCTCTGCTGGATTAAATACCTCTTTGCTAATCTTTGTTTTGGGAATCATTCTTCGAGCTATTCTTGGAATCCGGTCCAATCCCCCTTGCATGGCATTACGAGCATTTTCCAAAGCGCTATTTTCAAGATGGGCGGCAATAGCAACAAGAATCACTACCATCAATGCCTCTTCCCACATACCAAGAATCGATGCTCCAATTACTGCAATACTAGTCAATACTTGGAATCCCATTTGTCTGGACATTAAACTGGCAATCGCTTCGTGGAACATCTGTAAGCCACCAATAAAAATGCCTAATGAAGCGATAAGTCCGATAACTATGGGTGGCAAACCGATAACTTCTCCCAGTATTACAATAAACAACAAAGGTACAGCGACTGCTCCACCAAATAATCTCCATTGATCTGGCCTTAAACGGGTGCTAGAAACTTCAGTAAACACTGGTTTTGTTCCAATTATTCGTTCTAATGAACTATCTCTAAGATCTAACATTTTCTTATTTGGTGCAGGTAGTAATTGCACAAGAATTTCATTATCTTTGTTGACTTCGACATCCAAAATTCCTGGTTGCCTAAGCATTAATCGTTCTACCTGCTTTAATTCAATTTGATTTCTTTTAGCAACTACCCTTGCATTGACACCTGACAATAAGTAAAATGATACATCAGGTGGATGCCCCAGTGATTTTAACGTCGAACTAACCTGTGAAAGAAGACCATACTCTAAATCAACTTTCAAACTAACCTCGCCTGAAGTTGCAGAAACCTTGACCTCGGTTGTCTGCATCAAATGATCTAGAGCATTGAAGGCTTTACTCGCACAATCAGGACAATCCATCCCAACAAGCGGCCATTCCA
Organism: Candidatus Poseidoniales archaeon; assembly: GCA_003602575.1. GTDB lineage: Archaea > Thermoplasmatota > Poseidoniia > Poseidoniales > Poseidoniaceae > MGIIa-L1. Next base: position 6,051 of record QQRY01000050.1, on the reverse strand, counting down.
CTTCGAAAATACCACTAGGTTGCTCGACAACTAAATCGTCGAGTATCTCGGCTTCAAGAATTTCTTTTTCTAATTCTTGATCAATTACTGGTTTTTGCTTCTTTTTGACCAATTTTGGTAACTTTATTTTGGATTTATTTTCTACTGGAATTTGGATATCTTCCTCGAGGGAAAGGAAGTTCTCGACCTTGTCTTCCTCCGCCATGTTTAGACTAAAATATAGTTCTTCATCAATTCTCGCATGGTGATAAGTGTATAACTATTAGAATTGATGCGAAAATTCATCACTGTAATTCATTTCGACCGACTATGAAGTGGCTACCTGACAACTGGAAGCCGAAGGTTGTTGCGGTCGACATTGATGGGACGTTAACCGACGAGAAAAAACGAATAAATCCTAATGTCATTGAAGCATTATCTCGACTAGAAGAAAATGGGATCCCTGTAATTTTGGCCACAGGGAATGTTAGAGCAATTACATATGGTCTTTGGCGATTTTTGAACCTTAGTGGACCAATATGTTGCGAAAATGGTGGTGTATTATGGCATCCTGATTGGGGTGAAACAAAATATCGAGCCGATGGAAGTGAGGCTAAAATGGCAGCACAGTGGCTGGCGACACAAATAGACGGATTGAATTGGCAAGGAATTGAAACCAATCAATGGCGTGAAAGTGAATGGTGTCTTTCGCCAAATGAGGACTTAGAAAGGATTGAAAAATTAATTGCTTCAAGTGAATGGTCACACCTTTCAGTGGTTAAAACTGGTTTTGCAATACATCTTATGGAACCTCAATTATCCAAGGGTTCTGGACTTCAAATAATCCTTAAGCGCATAGGATTAACTGCTGAAGATTTACTCTGTGTAGGTGATGCCCCTAATGACCTGTCTATGTTTGAAATTGCACATTGGTCAGTAGCAGTAGGTGGGGCTTTTGCATATGTAGCAGAAGCGGCTGATGTTGTATCTCCTTTCATGCACGGCGAGACAATACAACCATTAGTTGAAGCGATATTAGAATAGATATTGTTCAAAAGAGTGCCTAACCGAATAAATCGGTAGTCCCTACGCAGGCCCACGGTGCAGCGTACGATTCTACGATTGTGACTTCGAATTCTTGAATAATTGGCAGGACTTCTCCATTGTTTCTATACGATTACTTAGACGTTTAATTTTGTGTCCTTCGTACTCAAATGGAGGGTGCATCTCAACATCTGGATAACTTTTATTCATTTTATTGACAAATATTTGGCTTGAATCGGATGGGACACGAGAATCCTTTGTCCCTACAAACAACTTTAATCGAGTGCAGGTTAAATCATCACATCCTTTTTCAAACGGACTAATTTTCTTCATCAAATCTCGAATTTCTGTTTCAGTTTTACCTTCTGTACTACCGAGATATTCCATAGCCCTATGCTCCCTTCTCCAACGACTGGTTTTGTTGAAGAATGTGATCATATCTCCAATCCCATTCCTTGAGGCGCCTGCTTGTACAAATTCCCCCCATGGAGATGTAGCCAATGAGAGTACCAGCCAGCCACCATAACTTCCACCATACATGAAAAGATTTGATGATTTGGAATTGTTTGAAATTTGTTTAACGAATGGGCCCACTTCATTGTCGATTAACGTATGACGCTTTTCTCCATCGTCTAATCCAGCATACCTGGCACCTCGTCCAATACTGCCTTGTGGATTTGGTGCAATTACTCGATAACCCTCAGACAAGAAAGAGGAAATCACTCGATCCCATTTATTGGTAGTTTGAACAGTAGGGCCTCCATGGAAAAAGATGATTGTATCCATGTTATTAGTAGAGGTTTTCGGTATGATTTCGAAATATTGCATTCCTGTAGGTGTGTATTCATTTGATTCAATTACACTCAATTCTAATGTCATCGCGGGTTCGGTTATCCTCTTTGTTTCTGTGTCTGATGGGGGCAACATCCAGATGTGCTGCGATGCGGAAAATGAAGATACTGTTAGGAGAATTCCATGGTTCTCATCGTGACTGATATGTTCAATCCAGAATGCTCCTATTTTTTCCTCAATATCTCCTAAATTGATTTGCGAATTAGTATTATCTTCGAGTAAATATCTGTATAATTGGCTGACTCCGTCTTGATTAATATGGATTATTATTTCTTTGCCAGAAAGAAAAAAACCCTCAATTTCCCCTCGAAGATTATCTGTATTTTTAGAGTTGTTAACAAAGCGCTTAATCTCTTCAGAGCTTACAACAATGTCCTCAACCATCTCGCCCTCATTGTTCAAACTGAATTCGACAATCTCAGAGGCATCACTTTGATTCCATTCTCGGATACAAAGTAAACCCCCTTTACCATTTGAAGTTCCGTCTCTCAACCGGCCCTGTTTTTCCGATTCCTTCAGAAAAGTGAATGACTGATTATTCCACTGGATGCGATTATCGAATTTTGCAAAGCGATTAAACACAATTGGTGTCTCTTCAATACATCCCAGTAAATCGGGGAAATATCCTACATTATCTCCTTCTTCATCCTCCACCTCTTTAGAGAATTTAAATTCGTGAAATTTCCAACTATCTCCATTTTCATCTGCCCACTCAAAAAAGTAGAAACCTGATTTTGTCCAGCCTCCAAACGATTGCCTCCCTTTATGAGTTCTTTTTTCGTTAATCTTAGTTTGATTACTGTAATTGTAGACATGGACACGATATTTCTCATCACCAACGCTAGCCATGTATGCGAAATGAGGAGTGTGAGGAGATACATAAAAATCGGAGGGTGATATATCTTCCTCAGCTAAAGCAAAATCACAAATCGTTGCTGGCAGATTAGATTCCAAATTTTTTTGAAATACTTGCAATCTACGTTCATCCCCTTCTCTATCATCTCTCAAGAAGAAAACAGATTTACCATCATAGGACCAAGATCCCTTAATATCTTGATGAGCCGTTTGCACATCAGTTAGAGACATGATATACCGATATCGGAGGGGTTCTTTAATCGATGGGTGTATTGATGCGATTGAAACCTCTGCGCACTCTTTGAAATAGGTGAAATGCCCACTGATTAAGTTGTACGAATCAGAAGATAGCGTCTGTATTGACCCACTACAAGCCCTTCTACCGAATCGAGAATGGAGAGGGTAATCGCAATCACCATGATTGTATGAATTATATTTTTATCTTATTAAAGACAGTAATGACTAAACTTTGTGATGATTAGAATTGAATAGTATAATCTTGCAGGAAAAAATATGCAGCCTAGTGTCGACCCTAAAGAACAGGATCAGACACAATTTTACGGCCAGCCACAGTATTTAGGTCAACAAATTCAGCAAACTCAAGGTGCTTTTCCTCAACAACAAGTAATTATTCTTAATGAAAAATTCCGACCACGGTTTAATTTTAGATATCTTTCTTTCGCAGTGTTGGGAATAGGTATGACTGTATCTATTATTTTTTCAAATGTACGCATTGGTGGTGATGCCGACCAATATCTACGATTTTTGAGCGAGGCATCTTGTTGCCTTTCTATACTTTTAGCATTCGTTTTTGATGCTGTGTATTACAATGGGAAAGCGAATTGGCAAGTATCAATAGGAAAATCTAATACATTTTCGATAACTAATATGATTTTAAATATTCTTTTTGCTAGTCTCGTCATAATTTTTGGATACTTCTGGTTTATTGGTGATTAGAGCCCACTTATCTCCGTGCATGCACCACTGAGCCGTTGTATTTGTGTCAGTTTAGCACAACCCCTCGTCTATTATCGAATCATCCGTGAACAATCTTGAAGGATAACCTAGAGGTCCTCAATGTATGCGACCGGTTTACTTGGTGTTGATGCTGGTCCTGCTGACGTCTCTTTCGGGCTGTTTGAGTGGTGAAGATTCCTCTGATGAGATGCCTAGCAGTTACGTCGTCGAATCCACGCTGACTTACGTCGAGGTTGAGGCAAAATCCGCTTATTATCAGGACGGTGTGGCTGCGTCGTGGTCGGTTGAATCCGGTCCTTCGGCCGATGCCATCGAAGCTGCTGGCGGAAATGTTGTCGGGGTGTTGTTTTCCTTGAGTTATGGTGAAGATGAATCTTCAGGCGGCCCAGTTTGCACCGGAGGCGAGGCAAATCAACCAGATACAATCACCGGCTCCGCAAGCAAGGGTGAGTGGGCGCTTTCGGCCGCAGATGAAAATCCCGGTTCCCATGACGTGAATCTCACGTGGCACAACCAATCACTACTCTCAGGTGTGATTGAGGGGCTGACTAAGAGCGAAATTGAAGCACAATTAGCCTTCGGTGAGGAAGCCCTTGGGACGTATGAGTTGAGCCTCAACGTCGATGCGGAGGCATTCAACGGGGCGCTCTGTTCGAATAACGATGACGGGGAAGAAGTCGCCACCGTGGTAAGCCTGCTTGTGCTAGAATTTTCTGTCTACAACGAGGATGGAGAGGAGACATCGGTGTTAGCGGTTGGCGATGGTTCGTTGCCACTGTTCATGTTCGTAGCATGGATTTTCCCGGTGGTCTTACTCGTCGGTTATATTTCGATCAGGCAACGAGACCGTTTCCATCTCGACCTTGATTTTTCTGAACCGGATAATGAAGTAGTTGAGAAAGAATCCACCTCGGACGGTGAGACGCTTGTCGACAGTTATCGAGCCCGAGTCATCACTCTGTCCGCGCTTTACGTCGCACAGGGCGTACCATGGGGTTTCATCACCGTAACTATGGTGACATTCCTCGCTGCTGAAGGAGCGGATGCCGGTGACCTTGCATACTTGCTGACTCTCGGCACCCTGCCATGGTCATTCAAGTTCTTTTGGGGGCCCATCATTGACCGTTTCCAGATACCCGAATTCGGACGCCGTCGACCTTGGATTATCATTGCTCAGACTGGTATGGTTGTACTGCTCGTCACCATGCTGTTAGTACCCGACTTGACAAACAATATCTCCCTACTCGGTGCGCTATTCTTCGTATACAATGTTTTCACGGCACTTCAAGACGTATCGACTGATGCCTTGGCGGTTGACGTACTTCAGCCTCATGAATTTGAGCGGGTCAACAGCTACATGTTCACGGCTAAATCGCTAGGTGGCATCATCGGTGGAGCAGGTCTTGGTACCATCATCGGCATTGTGGGTATCAAAGGGGCATTCCTCATCCAGATCCCCATTCTAATCAGCATAATGTTTGTGCCCTTGTTCATGCGCGAACGACCTGGTGAGAAGCGCTTTCCTTGGGATGAAGGCGACGCTGTTGAGGTGGTTGATGAGCCAGAGAAATCAGCCGATGATATGCGGGACTTCGCCATCATTTTCAGAAACATAAAGACCGCCTTTTCGGTTCGTTCATCCCAACTAGGTATTGCGGTCAGCCTCACGATTTCCCTTGCGTTTATTCTAATTCCAATTCTACCATTGCTCTTCCTCCAAGAGTTGGGCTGGAGCCAAGAAGAATTCAATGCCACGAAGGGCGGTATAATTCTCATAGTCACCATGCTCGGGGCCATGGCAGGTGGGGAACTTGGTCGTCGGTTTGGTGGAAAGGCCATGCTGATGTATGCAGCGCTCGGCGCTTCATTGACCACTTTAGCGTGGGGCACATTTGACAACCTGTGGAGTGAGGGTTGGTTTATGATGCTCGTGTGGCTCGTCCATACCTTCCTTTGGGCAATCGTGTCCATTTGCGCATATTCACTAATGATGCGTGTGACTTGGGCGGAAGTTGGAGGTACTCAGTTCACCGGTTACATGGCGATGATGAATCTCTCTGCTATCATCGGCTACCAATTAGCGCCCATCTTCGCAGAACGCTACAACTACCAGACTATTTTCTACATCGCTGCCATGCTCGAGACGTTCGTAGTGCTTGCTGCACTGTTAATCGACCCTGAAGAGACGGATCGAACACTCAATGTTGTTGTTTGAGCGTTGAATACGACCCACTGAGAACCCTTGAAGAATTGAAAAGAAACTATATGGATCAATGTTTAAACCCATCAATCTATTCAAAATTAGGCGGTTACTGAGATTCTGAAAGAAAAATCACAAGGGTA
>QQRY01000005.1 GCA_003602575.1 Candidatus Poseidoniales archaeon | reverse complement strand
CCACTATTTCCTCCGGCTAGAATACCACCCACTTCCAAACCTTCTCCACGGATGTAGGAAACAATTTCCCTCCTGGCATTAGAATCTAGGCCCATCATCAAAGGGTCTCTAACGTGAATGTGGAATCCTCTATGTCCCGAGAATGTGAATTGTGCAAATTGTCTCCGCATTCCAAATTCTGGTTCTAGAAAATCATTCCATAGACTCCAAGCTTGTTCCTGGATCAGATTAATCATGGTGGGGAAGTCAGCATCAGACACTCCAGGTAAGTGATCTCCGTCCAAATCAAAAATAAGATCTGCACCCAACCAGTTTTTGTCTACCATTTTCCTTTCTAGTGGATGTTTGTAGTAGGCCGTACTGTGAAAGCAAGAGTGAGGTCCTCTTTGTTGCAGATAGGCTAGGAGAGATTCTTCGGTACTAAATGCTCTGTGTCTATCTACCGGTTTATCACCCCATTGAATAAACATCCATTCACGATTACGTAATCGAGGTGGTGTCCATATATCAGTAGGTTGCAGAGAGTTGTAGTACCTTGAGAATCTCAAGGCGAACCTACTCCAACCCTCAGCCACAACTCAAGGAAAAGGGGGGGGCTGATGAATACAACGTAATGAGAGGGTCTGAATAATCATTCAATCTAGATCTAAATCACCGACTTCTTTACCTTCAGTCGATGGGGATGCCCCAGTTTTCTCTATGTATGCCTCTATACAAAGATAATCGCCGTCCAATACAATTGCTTCGCCAAATGTCAATGCTTTACCTGTAACTGCACAAACGGGGCCTAATTGTCCTGATGCAGTAGATAGTTTGGAAGCGTCTGGCATGAATATGGGCAGTTGTAATTCCTTCTTGATACTTACCTTTGTTCTGATTGAATAATACAAGCGGTTTATTACTAGTTTGCCACGGGCCAAACATGGACACAGATTCACAGCATATTCGCATAGGCCATTCGCCAGACCCAGATGACGCATTCATGTTCTATGCTCTCACCACAGGTGTATTGGATACTCCCGGAAGGGAATATGAGCATGTATTGTTAGATATCCAGACATTGAACGAAAAAGCATTGAATAAAGAATATGAAATTTCTGCTGTGAGCATTCATTCATTCCCAAAAATTATCGAAAATTACGCCTTGATGAATTGTGGAGCGTCTATGGGTGAAGGATACGGTCCTATGTTGATTGCAAATCAGGAATTTACTGTAGATGAAGCCAGATCCAAAACCATAGCAATTCCTGGTCTTGACACATCTGCTTACCTAGCACTAAGATTGGCATGGGGAGATGTCAACGTAGAGGTGGTTCCATTCGATGAAATTCTCCCCTCCGTTGTTGCCGGAAGGTTTGATGTGGGACTAATTATTCATGAAGGACAACTTACTTGGAAGGATGAGGGTGTTTATCTCATTCAGGATATGGGTGTATGGTGGAATGAAAAGACAGGATTGCCATTACCACTGGGGGGAAATGTTGTACGACGTGATCTTGGAGAGGATTTATGCAAAATGTTATCTGATGATGTTAAACGATCAATCAAACATTCTATAGAAAACCCAGATTTAGCCTTAGAATTCGCAAAAAAATGGGGTCGAGGAATAGACGATGATACCAATCGAGAATTTGTACAAATGTATGTCAACGATCGGACCTTGGACTATGGTGAATCGGGGAGAAAAGCAGTTAGATTATTTCTTTCAGAAGGACAAAAAATTGGCATGGTAGACCCTAATCTAGACACAGATGGTATCGAATTCATCGGGGCTTAATAAATGACGGAAAACATACCAGAAAGATCCGAGTTTGACTCCGTTGATCCAGCACCTCCAAGTGATGGAAATAACGTCTCGAATCTACGAAATACTCTTTGTGATGAAAATGAAAAAATGTTTCAAAGAATGCGGGCCTTATTTGCCCTTAGGAATATTGGTGGGAAAGAATCTGTTGATGCTCTGGCTGCCGCATACAGGTCTAAATCGGCATTATTGAAACATGAGATAGCATATGTGATGGGCCAAATGCAGGATACTAATGCCGTACCTCACCTGATTGATAGATTGGAAGATAAAGATGAGGATATTATGGTGAGACATGAAGCTGCGGAAGCATTGGGTGCAATTGGCGATAGAACTGCTTTGTCTGTCCTAGAAAAATTCGTAAATGATGATGAAGTAGTCATCGCAGAATCATGTGAAGTAGCTCTAGATTTGTTGGAATGGGTAGCTAGTAAGAGATTGGATTATTCGGATTAAATCTCTAAGTTAGCCCAAGTTGGTTCTTCAGATATCTGACAAACCTCCTTTAGGAATTTTGAAAGACCTTTATGAGATTCTTCATCTAATGTATTTCTTACCTCGTTATCGAAGTAATGCTGCATTCGTATTTTATCAATACCTGTAGATGAAGATGATTGCTCAATTACCAATGATTTTTTTGTTGGAATGGTATTAAATTTTTCATAATTCTGTAATAAATCAGCATGTATAGCCGATATTTGGCTGATCGGTGCATCTTTTCGGCAAGCAAATACACCAAAGACCATAGGTAATTTGGTAACTTTGGTCCATTCCCCCCCTAAATCTAAACAAACTAATTCAGGATAATTTTCAGCTGCATTTAATGCCCTGTCTCCGATTAGTAACGCCCCATCGCATGTGGCTAACATAGAATCTAAGTCAGGGCCGGTTTCAATACATTTTGGATCTAGTCCTTTGTGTTCAAGTAGCCATCGTAAAAGGACCTTAGAAGTGGAAGAATCTGAAGGTAATGCTATATCTCGCATATCGGTTAAATCTCTACTTCCAAAAAGAATAACCGAACCAACAGCACCCATAGCAACTATTCCAAGATTAGGTAGTAACATCAATTCATCTTGGTGTTTAGCATAATCAGCTGCCGGTATGGGTGCCGTTAGACAATCTCTCCTTAGCACGTGACCTGTTAACCAAGCAGGAGGCGCTGATAGGATTGTCCATTTAGAATTTAAACCATGGAAAAGGGGGTCGCAATTAGTAAAAGCAACTCTTCCAATTACATTCGTCCAAGCCATAATCTGACACCTTATACTAATAGCGGAAGAGAATTGGATTTAGTAACTTGAACATTTTCTATGTTAAATTTGGAATAAACAGTGTTTCTTCTCACTGCTATTTGCCCTGTTTCATGTATTAATCGGATTAAATCCTGATTACTCGAATCTAAAGCAGTTGTACTACCTGCTGAATGCATAATTTCTTCGTGACCTACTGTTCCATCTATATCGTCGGCGCCTGAGAGAAGAGCTAATTGTGCAACATCGTCTCCAATATTCATTCTGTATGCTTTAATGTGCGGTATGTTATCTAGCATCAATCTAGAGATTGCAATCATCCTTAATATTTCATTTGAGCTAGCTAGTTGCGCTTCTGGCAAACGACTAAAATCTGGTAAAAATGGGTAGGGGACAAAACATTGGAAGCCATTTGTTTCATCTTGTAATTGTCGAAGTAAATCTAAATGTACGATTCTATCTTGAATGGTTTCAATCGTACC
>QQRY01000049.1 GCA_003602575.1 Candidatus Poseidoniales archaeon | reverse complement strand
AAATCGAAATATATCTCACCCATTTTATTCATGTATTTTTGCATCTTTTTACCTGTTGGTTTCTTGTTTGTCATATCAAGCAATGCGATGAACGCTTCATCTAATTCTTGCTTAGACAGATGCTCGAAAAAGTTGAATAGTGAGCGATTTACAAATGCTGGGGCATGGCAAATAGCACCATTATCTATGAAAACAAATTTACCTTCTTTATCTATTATGCAGTTACCAGGGTGAAGATCTCCGTGGAATGTCCCAATTCCAAACAGATATGCTCCATGAATTCTAAATAATTCTAACAGAGTTTCCCACTTCAAGGATTTATTTTCGATGCCCTCCTCTAGCGACATTCCCTCAATATATTCAGACACTAGAACATTTTCATTAGACAATTCTGGATAATACTCCGGGAATCTAAGTAAGGGTGTAGGGAAATCCTTGGAGATATCTTGTTGAATTTTAGCCAGTTCATTAGCGCCCAAAATCTCATTACGCAAATCAAGTTCTCTAGTGGTGTAGTCTGCAACGTGATTAAGCAGAGCCATCGGATTGCCAACCTTTCTCAATCTTGGCGATAAAATCAAGAATATGCGTAACCATGACCGCATTCTGTCTACCTCTTTGCGGAACTTAACTGCATTTGCCTGTTTGACGAATTTAATCACTACTTGGTCGCCATTGTGCAATACGGCACGATGTACTTGCCCAACTGATGCTGCTGCCAGCGGCTTTTCATCAATAGATTTGAATTTTTCAAAGAAACCTGGAATCGCTTTACTTTTTAGGGTCGATTCCCAGTCTTCTTGAGGAATAGATGCTGCATGTTGATATAATTGTTGAAGTTGTTTGCACTTATCTTCTCCCAGTAAATCTGGCCTGAGTGCGAAAATCTGAGCGAGTTTTACTGCCATCAATCCTTGCTTTTGGATCCAGTCCAAATCAGCAGGTTTCTTACGCATTATTTGGCGCATGAACCTAAAGAACGTCAGCATTCGCATGATTTAGAAACTATGCTTTGGGTTTATCAAACCATGTATGGCTCAATCTTCGCTCTCATCGATGAAAATAAGCGTATAGCGCCATAGTTCTCCATCGTCTTGAGCTGTTTCTCGCCTAATTCTTACATTACTATCTTCCGGATATCTTGAGCGCAGGGCACCTTCTATAATTCCATCATCCAACTCCCATAGTGGGAGTACATCGGCTTTTTCTACCGGCGGATGGGTTAAATTTACTTTAATGTGGAAGAAGGGAACTGTGTCATATTCTAGTTCTCCAAGTCCAGCATATTCCCACCAATCCATTAATTCGCTAAGGAATTCGACATGCCCCTCGATATTACGAAGGCTAAAGGCTAATTCTTCACCGATTCGATGACCAACTTGTCTCAGCATAGTCTTGATATCAATACCAAGTTGATGTAGACTAAACACAGTTCCGTCTTGTAAAGCGGCTCGGGCCTGATTTATCTCATTGCTTGATGCTAAGAACGAATCCGGATTAAATGGCGTATCTTCATCAGGCAATTCGCCACTAAAGTCTAATGCTTCTCTAAATTGTTCCAAAAAGGACCCCTCGCCGACTGTCAGTCTGAGAGGGTCGACAATTCTCTCTTCAGTAAACCGTTTCTTGGCGCTGTTGAAATCAACAGCACGATTCCAAATTGCCATCATGAATTCATAATGTGAAGCAGCAAAAACTTCCGAGGATACCACCAATGCAGCATCCTCTCGCCCTCTTCCAACGGGATTTTGTTCAACAAACAAAAACTGTATTACATCGCTTTGGTCTTTCAACACACCTAGTGAGTTAACTTCATCTGAGTGACGAATTTCTATCGAATCGTGTAATTGGTCAAAGAACTTTAGAGTTCTTCTGTCTAGTTGCGCAAGAACTTTGATTATTACCCCACGCTCAGCGGCTGAATTTACTTCGTCAATAGATGGTGACCTGCACATGTGTAGGATTCCGTACTTACCAAGGAACAGAACTAATTCACCATCGGCTTCATTTGATAGTTCTCCAATTCTCTTTTGTATGTGGTCTCGGCCTTTTAGTACAGCAAACTTTGCGCTTGCATCACCTTGCTGTGCTTCGTTCTCAAGGGCATCATCTGTTGCACCTGACATGATTTTTTCAAATGCTTTGGTGGTACGATCGATTCTTGATTTCTGATTTTTAATTAGTTTTTTGAATAATACTGGTAGAGAAGAGCATGAAAACTTCATCGGCCTATCTGCTGTAACATTAACCAAACCTATTTGCGTTAGTCTCGACAGTGAGTTGTATGCATCAAGCCTATTTGTTCCAAGTTTTTTTGCCAAATCACTGGCTTTTAATTCTTTAGAAGATGACAAGAGAACTAGTGATTTTGCCTCTCTATCAGTTAATCCGGCTTCTTCAAATAATTCTACCCAGTCCATTTAATCACCATTTGAAGATAGCTTACTCAAAGTATTCAAGATTTTAGCCACGTGTTTTCTGGGCCTAAATAACCAGTCGTAACAGTAGTGAATCTTTCTGTCTGGTGCAACCAAGAACGAAGATTTACCCGGGAATTTACCTAAAAATAAGGGGACGCCATAAGCTTGTGCAACATCTCTTTCTGGGTCGCTGAGTAAAGGAAATGGCAGGTCTAATTCTTCTTTAAATCGGCGGTGATCTTCGACTGAATCTTCGCTTATTCCGATGATTTCTACAGGTGGTGTTAATGATTGAAACAGTTCGTATTGCTCTTTGAAGTTCAAGCACCCACGCTTACATGTTGGAGACCCATCTTTTGCATAGAAAAACAAAACCTTCCATTTGTCGTCATAATCTGCAAGAGATATACTCTCACCAGTACTTGACTGTAGTGTGAAATTTGGGGCTGTTTGACCAATTAGTTGCTTTGACATTCCGATACCTCGATTTACAGTTAGCGAGCCTATTCATTAAAAACGAATGGGAGGATGTGACCCATTCTTTTTGCTTTGGTAGAAAGGTAGCCTTCATTGAAAGAACCAATCCCTTCGACGTGAGAAATTCTAGTTTCAATACTAATGCCATTTTCTACCATACCCTTTATTTTTAGTGGGTTATTGGTCATCAATCTAACTTTAGTGATTCCTACTCTCTTGAGCATTTCAGCGCAAAAGGTGTAATCTCTGGCATCAGCAGGATGATTCAGCATAGTATTAGCGTCTAGAGTATCATATCCTAAGTCTTGTAATGAGTATGCCTTGATTTTTTCATTCAAGCCAATTCCTCTACCTTCCTGGCGCAGGTAAACTATAGCACCGCATCCCTCTTCTTGCACCTTTTTCATGGAGGCCTTCAATTGTGGGCCACAATCACACTTCAGCGAGGTGAAGGCATCGCCAGTCAGGCACTCGGAGTGTATTCTTATCAACGGGGTGGTCGTTCTATCTTCTAGGCCCACCGATAGTAAGGTATGTTCTGATCCATTTTCATCGACCATTACACGGATTCTAAAGTTCCCGTATTCGGTCGGTAAAAATGCGTCGGCTTCAATTTTCATTGGGTCAATGGTTCTGCTTTCCATGAGTCGATGTAGGTAGTTTTAGTTATAATGTAGTGTTTATTTTCCCGTGTGACTATAAACATCGCTTTATATCGTTAAAGTATATTTTTTTCGTTATGGGTAGCGTACGGTGCGACTTAGGTGTTGCTGCGGTCATTGTCAAAGACAACTCCGTACTATTAGTCAAAGAGGCAACCGGGAGATACTCGGGGCATTGGGGTCTGCCAAAAGGTTATGTTGACGACGGTGAACTTCCAAGAGACGCTGCATTACGAGAGTTAAGAGAAGAATGCGCCGTCGAAGGACAAGTTACTGGCATATACGCTATTCGAGAGAACCTTACTGAGGTTGGCCCAGCGGTATTCATCGCCTATAGCGTAGAATTAGCACAAAACCAGATACCATCTGCATCCAGCGAAATTGCGGAAACTAAGTTCATAAGTGTCAATGAGTTTGATGAACTAAAATGGGTAAGCACTGCGATGAAATCCATTGCAACAAATGCACTAGTCCAAACTCCGTTTTCGACCCTTGATTACTCCGAACAACGGGGATATCCGTACCTGCTACACCAAAACGGAGGCGTCAAACTATGAATGGTTCCCTATCCGAAAGAATAAGGTCAGTTAATGACCATCCGGTAAATGATGACGGTGAATTCATCATCTACTGGATGATTGCCACTAGGCGGTTCAACTACAATTCATCGCTTGAATTTGCAGCACAACTTGCAGTTGAAAACAATGTACCTCTACTAGTGATTGAAGAAATATCTACTAGCCACAAATTTGCCAATGATCGAATTGCAACGTTCATGATTCAAGGCATGGTTGAAAATATTTCCACGTTTAAAGATAATAATATCCGCTACATACCATGGGTGGAAACACCGTTAAGTGGTCCAATGGGACTTCTGAAGGATGTTGCCAAACGAGCAAAAATAATCGTCAGCGATGACTTTCCAACCTATTATCCCAATAGAGCAATAAATGCTGCAGGTAAATCAATACCTGTGAAGATGTACGCAGGCGACTCAAATGGAGTCATTCCAATGTCGTGGACAGAAAGCGCTCACACGACTGCTCATGGATTTAGACGCTGGATACATGCTAATTTCAGTCGCTGCCCGGAAACCTGGCCAAAACAAAATCCAATTCCAAAAAAAGCTGATTTGATGATGAGTGACGAACTATTCAATTCCGTCATGAAAGACTGCTCGGTAAAACTTCCGCCGTTTGAATGGCTGTGGAGATGTTCAGAAGGGGGTTCGGTCGGCAAAAAAGCGCTGTCTGCCATAGATATCGACCATTCGGTTGGACCAGTGAGGATGGCCCAAGGAGGCAGAAACACTGCAATGAGAAAATTATCACATTTCTTGACTGACCGTCTAGAGAGGTATCATTTGGATAGAAATAATGTCGAAAACCCTGCCGTAAGCGGATTATCGCCATGGTTGCATTTTGGACATGTCTCATCGATTGAAATTGTTGAGAGAATACTCAAACAAAACGACTGGTCTCCCGAACACATAAATCCCTCGCGAAAAGGCGCAAGAGAAGGATGGTGGGGGTTGTCTGCAGGTGTAGAAAGTTTCCTCGACCAGATAATAACTTGGCGTGAACTTGGCTTCAACAA
>QQRY01000048.1 GCA_003602575.1 Candidatus Poseidoniales archaeon | reverse complement strand
GGGCGTGCGCCAACGACAAGGATAATCGGTTTATTCATTCATTTCACCTGAGTTTGTAATATATTCCAATATTCAATTGAGCGACCTGAACTATCGTACATATCTACTAATTCTGGCCTATATCTTTCGAGTAATTCATTGGCAGCATCTGTGTTTGATAATATTTCAATACATTTCGATGCTCCAAGTTTGTAGTTTTGTAGATCATATAATTTGAAGAATTCACTTTCCGTAGTTATTTCAGGCAATGCTCCTACATCTGTACAAACAGTTGGGCTTCCTGCTAGAAGAGATTCTAAAACCGACATTCCAAAGGATTCACAATGACTCGTTACAAGGCTCAACCCACCGCGTTTTGATAGTATAGAGTATAATCCCGCCATCTTGACATTTTCAATCCTATCAATCCACTTAAATTTAGATATAATGTCCATTTCTTCTGCGTAATCAAAGACTTCTTGTGTTCTTTCTTCGGGGCACGTCTGTCCACCAACAATCCAAAATTCTACATCCTTATACGATTCTCTGATAATGCTAGCGATATGCATGAAGGCTTTCCAATCTTTATGATCGTCTATTTTACCAACCCATCCAATAACTGGTGGTCCAGCAGTTTCAATTTCAACCGGCTTGAATAATTCTGAATCCAATACATTTTGAAACCGAGTAATCGTTTTGTCTTTTAATTCCGGCCGAATGTGATGTTTAATTCGACCTATCATATACTTTGAAACAGTGATAAATCCATCAATATCATCTGGTTCAATCCTCGATAAGTACTCTAGATTTCGTTCTATACTGGTATGAACTTCGACAATAACCTTTGAATCTAAATCTAATTCACGGACGGCTTCAATATATTCTTCGCTGTCGATGATAATTATAAGATCAAACTTGTTATCTCTTAGAAACGTCTTTGTAGATTCTTTATTCAATCCAAAATGTAGTGTAGCATAGCTGCTTAACATTTCTTTGATACCATGATCACTCCTGAAACCACAATGTATCTCGAAGTTATTATTGTCAGGTAAATGCCGGAATCTATGGAATAATTGTGTACAGACCCCTCCTAAAATACCATATCGGTATAAGAATAGAATCTTCATTCCTCAACCCCCAAATTGTTTAATCCATCGGGACGTGATTGTGATGCTAAAATGAGTAGTTCATCTACTCTATCCCCCCATTTATTTTTTGCAAGCCACTTCTTTAGGGTTCCTCGTTTTGGCCTATAACGGATAGACTCATCCAAAGCAAAGCAGAATTCTTCGTTGTTTTCTACTGTTATTGTGTATGGATATTTATCAATCTGAGGCATTCTGAAAGAAACGGTTGGAAGATCTAAAGCCATATATTCATAGATTTTTATTGGATCTACTGCGTCCGCAAGTAATCCTGTCTTGAAAGGAATTATTGCTACTCCCCATTCTGCAGCGATCTCATTGATTTCAGGATGGGTTTTGGGACCCATTAATTCAATGTTTTCTGGTAATTTCAAATCATCTGGAGCCGAATGGCCAATTATTTCAAACACGTATTCAGGTCGTAGTTTAGCAATTTCAATTAATGAATCCCAATCAAACCAACTTGCCGTTAAATGCCCAAAATATCCAATTTTCGTTTGTTTAGATCCTCTCCATTTGTAGCCATCAGATAGGAAATTTGGTGAAAGAGCGTTCGGAACCACATGAACGTTCTCTAACGGTTCATATGCATCCAATTTTTTTGCGAGAGGCCAGGATACTGCAGTAACATGATCACAGTTCGTCACAATATACTTTTCAGTGGAAGAGGAGTACCACTTAGCTTGTCCTACTTTCTCAAACTCTTCCCAATCATCTCTTGCATCGTAAAGATTCACCCATCCATTTAACTTGAATCGATTCAAGATTTTTGGTATAATAGGATGGGGATACGAGACGATAAATATTTTTTTCTTGGTTGTTTGTAGGGTTGCTAATTTGGCCATGAATTGTTTTGTTACATCAATAGGAATTTGGAAGAGTAAATCGTCTGAGTATTCGGGGTGTTCATCTGTTCTTCGCCATCTATGGTAATTGAAAATTACAGGGATTCCACGTTTTATCAACTCACGAGTTAGCCGAATCGGGCGATTTGCTCGTACATCTTGAACATACGTCGTCCCCGAAAACATAAACACCAATTCGTCTGCTTTATTGTGTTCAACATTAGCCATAAATCGGGTGAAATCGATTTGAAATTGATTAACACTAGATGGCCTCACTTCAAATCCTGGTAATAATTTGATACTTGATTTAGCATGCCATGTTTGGAAACCTATGTGTAAATGAACACACTTCTCAGGTAATTCAAATGAAATCATGAATTCACCAGTGTCATTATTTTGTCGTAAATAAGAATACCAGCCAACGCTGTTGGAATGTGTCAAGCCAGGTACGCGGGCTAGTTCTAGACGAACGTTATTTTCATCAAAGAATTGGAATTGGGCCAATGCATCCGATGGTGTGCCAGATTTCGAAATTTTTATCTTGCCAAATAATTCAAATTCAGGCGTTAGTCCTTCAATTTTTTCAAGATGTTTCGTTTGAAAGCGGTGTTTGAAATATTGAGGTTTTTTATTTAATTTCAATGGCCTTGTTGATGAAAATGTCCACGGAGGTCCAGTATCATGAGCTGTTCCTTGGTTAGATAATTTTGGGTATAATTTTGGAAGAGTTTTTTCCTTAAGGTCGGTGGCGTAGTTTTTATCCTTTACATGGGTTAGAAGTGAGAGCGTTTGTTCGTGTTTTCCTATACGTTCGTAATATGTAGCCATGGTTCTAATCGCCCTTAGATCAGGTATTTCGGCGATGTATTTTTCTCCAAACTCAAGACCAATATCGATATTTTCGGAGCAAATCGCACGCAATCCAGCAACAAATAAATTTGCTGAATCCTTTTTGAAAAAACGCTCTCTGCGTAAGTATTCAATTCCAATTTCTAAGCCTTGGATTGTTTCAGTTTCGTTCTTTTTGAGTTTCTCAACTATCAGTTTCTCCATATGTTTGATTTTTACTGGTCGTTGTATCGCTAGAAGGGTGACTTTCCTCAGGGGTATTGTTAACGGAGGCCGATGGTAGACAAAGGGCAATGATTGAAACAATTTTCTTAGCATATCTACCATTTCACCTTTGCTCTGATAAGTCACGATATCTCTGAATCACTTCATTTACATCACTCGATAATAGACTAATATTCCCTCTGTCAAGGCAAACTACTCTATCGCATATTTCACGAAGAATTGCGGCATTATGGCTAACTATTACCACTGTTGCTTCGCCTTTGACCATTTCCATGATTTTATTTTTTGATTTTTCCCGAAATGCTGAATCGCCTACAGCTAACACTTCATCGATCAATAGTATTTCCGGAGAAAGGTGAGACGCGATAGAAAACGCTAATCGCGCTCTCATTCCAGAGGAATAAGTACGCAATGGTTGATCGATAAATTCACCTATCCCTGAGAATACAACAATTGAAGGTATCAATTCATAAAGTTCCTTCTTGGGTATCCCATAGATGCTCCCACTGAGAGCAATATTTTCTCTTCCAGTAAGATTTCTTTGAAATCCAGCTCCTAATCCTGCGAGTAATGAAACTCTCCCTCTAACTTTCAACGATCCTTTGTCAGGAGCATATATGCCCGCCATCATTCTTAGGAGTGTACTCTTCCCCGCCCCATTAGGGCCGATTATTCCAAAAACTTCACCTTGTTTGATATCTAAACTAATTTCATTTACTGCACGATAGAACTTATCCTTTCTTCTCCTACCCATTCTTCCAGTAAATATCTCTTTCAAAAATGCAGGACCGGTTTTAGTCACTGGAAAATCCAAAATTACATTGTCCAAAACAATAGCGGGCTCTTCGGTCATAAGAATTTCACCGCCTTTCTTTCACTTTTGACAAAGATGATAGAGCCAAAAATAAATGCAATAACGGAGATAAACATTGACCTCAGTATTTGTTCCCAGGTTAGCAAACTCATGTCGCCAAGGATCGCCGCTCGAGCCATTTCAAGGAACACGGCTATCGGATTTAACAAAAAGGTATCAAGATGTTCTGGTGGGATATGTTCTGCACCAAAAAACACACCCGACAAGAAAAAGGCCGCTCTGAGAATAAGATCAATCACCTGTTTTGTATCTCTCACCCTTACTTGTATCGATGCAGTCATCATGCCTAACCCCTGAGCCATCATGATGGAGAAAATCATTGACAACGGAAGTAGGAGCATGTACTTGGTAAAAGGTAACCCCTCATACAACATGTAGGGGAAAATGATGAGAATACTCAAACACAAATTCATCAACCTAAATCCAGAGATAGCAGTGGGAAAAATTTCTCTCGGGAAATAGACTTGCTGAATGAGTGAAGAATTAGTGACTAAGCAGGAAGTACAACTACTCAGGGTCTTTGAAAATGTCGTAAAGATTAGAATTCCAATCATTATCTTCAACGGTAGAAGAGTATCAGCTTCACCTCTTAGAATGACAAAAACCAAAAAGAAAATTGCAGTCAATGCCAGTGGTTCCAAAAGTGACCAAAAGTAACCGAGAGCATGTCCATAATACGTTACTTTGAAGTCTCTAGAAACAAGATTCTTTAGTAGACTCTTATTTTCTTTAAGGTTTGAATACATATGGAAAGGAGCCTTATAAAACGGTGGAGTTGGGTTTAACTCCATCACCGATGAGGGCTTATCCATACTTCACCGTGCGATACTTTAGTTCTTCAATACTGCGATATTTATTGAAGATTCAACTTGATTAACAGATAAAGTAA
The DNA here is from genome assembly GCA_003602575.1 of Candidatus Poseidoniales archaeon. Lineage (GTDB taxonomy): Archaea > Thermoplasmatota > Poseidoniia > Poseidoniales > Poseidoniaceae > MGIIa-L1. Next base: position 248 of record QQRY01000048.1, on the reverse strand, counting down.
GATTATTGATGAATAATAATTTCTAGTAAAACACGGCAAGTATATGTTGAAATCAAGAAAGATTCATACGAATTTGTTCACCAGTGCTCTATGTCGAAGATGGAGTTATTGGAGGTTTAGATGGAGCCTGCGTCTGGAGTAGGATATTCTTCATACCATGAATGACCATTATATGTTCTTAAAACTCCACCTTGATCAACTGGAATTGATAGTAATTCTGTCGCCTTTAATGCGCCATCTTTGAAACT
>QQRY01000047.1 GCA_003602575.1 Candidatus Poseidoniales archaeon | reverse complement strand
CCATTGCTAAAGAAGAACGATAGGTTAGGAGCGAACTTGTTGATATCCATTCCTCGACTTCGATAGTATTCAACATAGGTGAAACCATTGGCCAATGTTAGAGCAAGTTGAGTGATTGGATTTGCTCCTGCCTCAGCAATGTGATATCCTGAAATAGATACTGAGTAGTGGTTTCTAACTCCATTATCGATGTAGTATTGTTGGACATCACCCATCAGTTTGAGAGCGAATGGAGTTGAGAAAATACAGGTATTTTGGGCTTGGTCTTCTTTGAGAATATCGGCTTGAACAGTTCCTCTAACAGTTTGAAGAGTTTTTGCTTTGATCTCTGCGTATGTCTTCTCATCGATCAGTTCATCGCCTCTTCGACCAATAGTAGCAAGGCCAAATCCATTGTGTCCTTCAGGTAAATCTCCTCGATAAGCATCTTTGTTTATTTTTGGAAGTTTACCATTTTCGACAAGATGTGCTTCGACTTGTTGGTCGATTGCTGCATTGAGATAGAATGCAAGAATAATTGGCGCAGGCCCATTGATTGTCATACTAACTGAAGTATTTGGATTACATAAATCAAAACCAGAATAAAGACGCTTAGCATCATCACATGTAGCAATACTTACTCCAGAGTTTCCTACTTTACCCCAAATATCTGGTCGCTTTGCCGGGTCTCTTCCATACAGAGTTACAGAGTCAAAAGCAGTAGACAAACGGACATAATCTTGGCCTTGAGACAGATAATGGAATCTTCTGTTAGTTCGTTCTGGCTCACCTTCTCCAGCAAACATTCTTGCTGAGAGTTCATCGGTACGCTTGAATGGGAATACACCGGCAGAATATGGGAAATGTCCTGGAGCATTTTCTTTAGTCATCCAAGAATATAATTCTCCATCATCAGCAAATGTTGGCAGGGAAACTCTAGGGATGTCAGAGTGTGAAAGAGACTTAGTAGTTGTTTGAACAGTGAATGGTTTTCCTCTAACGTGATAGGTATGCTCGCCACTGGAGTATTGTTTTGCTAATTCTCTAAACTCTGCTAATTCATTTCTAGCCTCGGAAATTTCCTCGAGTAATTCATCAATTTGAGTTTGTAAATCATCTGCAACAGCCTTAGATCCTCGACTTGTAGCATTCTCTGCTGCGGTTTCAAGATGCTGGCATAGTCTTAGTTTCTCGACAACTTCACCATTTCTTTGATGATATTCCCTAACAGTAGCGGCAATTTCAGACAAGTAATAGACACGCTCTGAAGGAATAACTCCTTTGCGCTCACCCATCAAATCAACAGGCTCGCTCGCCTCAAATCCTACGAGTTTTGCAACCTTGCCCCATAGTCTGTCTACTCCACCATCAGCGAATTGACTGGCAATAGTTGCTACGACTGGTAACTCTTCATCAGCGACATCAAACAGATTTCTATTGCGTCTAACCTGTTTACGAATGGCTCGAAGTGCATCTTCACTGCCACGCTTCTCATACTTGTTTAGAACAACAACATCAGCGACATCAAGCATTTCGATTTTCTCAAGTTGAGTATGTGCGCCAAACTCTGCAGTCATAACGTATAGTGAATGGTCGGCAACAGAAGTAATCGCATCGCTACCTTGGCCAATACCACTTGTTTCACAGAAAATCATGTCAAATCCAACAGCCTTTGCAACCTCAATTGCTCGGTCAAGGTTAGCAGAAATCTCACTTCCTGAACCCCTACTTGCTAGACTTCGCATGAATAGATCATTGTTTGAAAGAGAATTCATTCTGATTCTATCGCCAAGTAGAGCACCACCGGTTCGCTTACGAGTCGGGTCAACACAAAGTAAGCAGATTTTCTTACCGGGGTTGTCTCTTAGAATTCTTAGCATTAATTCATCGAGAAGACTTGATTTTCCTGCACCACCAGTCCCAGTAAAACCAATGACAGGTACATCGTCACTCGAGGAGCGACAAGTCTCCAAAGTCGACTTGAACAGGTCATCATCAGCACTTTCTGACATAGTCAAAAGCAATCCTACCTTTGCCATGTCTTCTGGAGTGACCGGTCCGTTTAGCGTGCTAAGTCGCTCTTTACCTATGATGTCGACTTCACTTGCAATTCCCATAAGATGGTGAATCATGCCCATTAAGCCCATTGTTCGGCCATCATCAGGTGAGTAAATTTTAGAGATTCCAGATTCGTGCAAGGTCTTGATTTCAGGAGGAGTAATTGTTCCACCGCCTCCGCCAAAGATTCTAACATGCTCACATCCAGCCTCATCGAGAAGTTGACGAATGTATGTGAAATACTCAATATGGCCGCCTTGATATGAGGTTAGGGCAACACCATGTGCATCTTCTTGAACAGCACAATCAACAACAGCTTTTGCCGATTGGTCGTGGCCAAGGTGAATCACTTCAGCACCAGATGATTGAATCAGTCTGCGCATGACATTTATCGCCGCATCATGGCCATCAAAAAGCGAGGCTGCAGTGATTATTCGCACTGGTCCAGTGCTAGTCTGGAACACTACCTCTTCATCGGCCATGCCGATGCCATCGGTTATTGGTTCATCAATTCAGCCCTTGATAAAAAATCTCAAACTGAGGAAATTTCATCTTCTGCAAGCGGAGGAAGACCTTTCTTAGCACGAACATAATCGGTATAGTTTCCATAGTAAACCGTGACAACTCCATCTTGTAATTCCCATATGCGATTTACCACTTGGTCGAGGAACCATCTGTCGTGAGATACTGTGACTAAAGAGCCTTCATAGTTGATTAGTGCTTCTTCTAAAGTATCCTTTGAGTCCATGTCTAGGTGATTGGTAGGCTCGTCCATAAGTAAGAGATTATTTTCTTCGAGAAGTAATTTGAGTAGGGCAACTCTGGCTCTTTCTCCACCAGATAATTGTGATAATTTAGTTGTGACTTGGTCGCTAGAGAATTGGAACCGTCCTAGTGCAGCACGAATATCGCCGTATTGGAAATCAGGTCGCAACTTTTCAATTTGCTCAATCGGATTAAGATTGAAATCCAATGTAGCGTGGTCTTGATGGAAATATCCTATTTCACAGCCAGGCGCGAGGTCTCTCATTCCACTATCGAGTTTTTCATCACCATTGATAATTTTTAGAAGAGTGGTCTTTCCTTGACCATTGCCCCCAACAATTCCTATTCTGTCGCCCTTTCTTATCTCTAAGTCTTGGTTGTTTAAGATCGGTCTTTCTAGACCCTCAAAACTCTTTGAGCCACCTTCGATTTGAATTACGTCCATACTGGCTTTATCGGTTGCCTCAAGTTTGAGAATCAATGGTTTGCGTTTCTTAGGAACTCTTGCTCTAAGTGCTTTGAGTTCTTGTTGCATACGCTCGATCATCTTTTGTTTAGCAGAAATAGACTTGTCATACTTATTGGCTCTCTTCATTTGTTTTAGAGCGCCAGTTGTAGCATCTATTTTCTTCTCAACAGTTTTTATCATATCACTAAGAGTTGCTTCTTGAGCAGTTTTTTGTCGCAGGAATTTGCTATAATTACCCTTCCATGGCCATGCTCTTAGATTATCAACTTCAACAATTCTAGTACATACTTGATCAAGGAAATATCTGTCATGTGATACGATAAGTTGAGCACCCTTGAAATCACGAAGGAATGCTTCAAGCCATTCTGTGGTTTGAATATCCAAGTGATTTGTCGGTTCGTCAAGGAACATTACATCCACTCCAGCAAGTCCAACAAGTTGCCGAGCAAGAGCAAGTTTAGCCTTTTCACCGCCAGATAATTTACTGACTTGCATATCCATTGGATGCTTATCTAATCCGAGTTTGGCAAGAGTGGCTTTGGCAATACTTGCCACATTTGAACCACCACTTTCCCCCAAGGTTTGTTGGAGTTGGCTATACTTTTCGATTACAGATTCCCAATCACCATCATAGAAGGCAGGGTCGGCCATTTGTGCTTCAATAGCAGCAATCTCTTCTTCTAACTCTTGGAATTGTCTTCCTTTACGACTGAGTTCTTCTTCGATAGTAGAATCTGAATCAATATCTCGAATCTGTGTAAGGTAGGCAAGTCTTATGCCAGGCGCAAAATCAATGTCTCCAACATCTTGTGTTTGCTCACTAATCGTGTTTAGTAGAGTTGTTTTCCCAGCACCATTGTGCCCAACGATTCCAATGCGGTCACCGTCTTGAACCAAGAGATTAATATCGACTAAAACATCGACTGGACCAAAGCTTTTGTCCACTGCTTCGATGGTTATTAGGTCACGTACCATGCTATCCCTCAAACTGGCGGACTACTGCTCATTGATAAACCGACTCCAAAGATTACTGGTTGGCATTTCAGTCTAAAGAGGTAAAAGCACTAATGATTCTCGCCTTACGAGCAAGAGCTGCCTTTCGGGTTTTTTCCAACTCACGCCTCTCAATTAGTTGCTTTACCATTGCAGGACATCCTATCAGGCAAACAAGTAGTCCGATGGAGATTCCTGAAATTAGTGAATAAGTTAGCGGTATGTTGAGGATTAACGAATTGCTTAATCCTACCAACAAACCTACCACAAAACCGACACCAAGTGGACGGTCATAAATTGGGAAAAGGAGAGATAGAATTGATCTTTTATCAGCGCCAACATCTGTTTTGGCCGATGAAATCATTTCAACGCTATCTATAGTCATTTGATAATAGTGAATTGTGACGGTTTATAAATTAAAAGCCGACCTGTGCCTAGAATTATGTTAGAATCGCCGTTTAACAGTAAAACGGGACAGTTTTACGTTCAACTGAATTCTGCAATTGCGCCTTCATGATGCTTCAGAAGGTTTCGCAATTTCACCTTCATGGAAGGAGTCAACATATCGTTGTCTGTGGTCCACTCTTCATGATCTAAGATTAGATTTGCAGCAACTTCATAACCTTTCCATACTGGAGACTTCATGTTGTTTGCCTTTAGTTCACCAAGCAACCATTCTTTAGTTGATTTACGAGCGCAAATATCTGCATTACTTCCAGATGAATCAACACCAGCAGCAGACATAGCAGACTTCAATGCATCCATATTTGGATGAACAATCAGATAAGTCTTCAACATATTTCTACCATCGAGTACTGCTTGTTCAACAAGTGGTGATAATTTTAGGTTCTCTTCCAAAGGTGCTGGAGAGACATACTTTCCATTTTCTAGTTTGAATTGGCTCTTGACACGGCCGGTGATGGCCAAGTAACCATCTTTGGAAAGTTTTCCAAGGTCTCCTGTTCTAAATACGCCAGGTTCGATAATTACTTCCTTAGTAGCCTCTTCATTATTCCAGTATCCCTTCATTACGTTTGGTCCATGAACAATGATTTCACCTTCATCTGGCCGGTCAGGGTCGTCCCATGCATCGGTATCGATTGTGACTTTCACTCCATTAGCAACTCTACCTACGCAACGTAGTTTGGAAGTTCCTGGTCCAGACCATCCATTGGCTGAGACTAGAGGGGAAGTTTCAGTTAGCCCATATCCTTCATAGCAACTAAATCCAACCATTTGGATGAATTCTGCAACATCAGGGGATAGTGCAGCTGCACCAGACATACAGAAACGAATGTTTCCACCGAATCTTGCACGAACCTTCGACCAAACCAACTTGTCGTATAGTTTGTCAAAGAATCCACTTGCTGGGACAGCATCACACTCGACGTCAGCCTTTGCAATTCTCTTTGCAGCGGATTTCTTTGCTTTTCCGATAAGGAATTTCTTAACTCCTGTGGCCGCTTCAAATTGACTATTTACTCGGTCATAGAATTTATTCCAGACACGTGGAACTGCAAGAAGTACTGCCGGTTTAATCTCTATACATTCATCTGCAATCTTTGTTAGATCTGAGATTAGATTGATGTGTACTCCACATCTAATCATCCAGTGCAAGTCGAATGTACTTCCAAATGAGTGAGCCCATGGTAAGAATGCAGCATTCTTATCGCCGACATAAATCTTGAAAGCAGATTGGACACACAATATGTTGGAAAGCGTATTCCAATTGGTGAGCATTACACCTTTAGGATTTCCAGTTGTTCCTGATGTATAGATCAGAGTGTTAAGTGCGAATGGGTCATCAGCGATTTCAAAATCATTTTCGCTTGCTCTACCTGCTGCGACGAAATCAGTCCATGAATGAACTTCAATACCCTTCGGAGGGATTTTATTTGCCTCGTCATCGCCTAGTAGGATTACTCCACACTTTGGCCAAGCAGAAGCATCGCTAGGGAGGTTGTCAACCAACTTGTCTAATACAGTTGTATTTGCAACCGCAATAATGGAAGGTGTTGAATCTCCAAGGATATATGCCCATTCTGAGCCATGTTGGTGAGTATACATTGCAGTATATGCTGCTCCAATTGCATTTGCACCATAAGATAGTGCTGCCCATTGAACGCTGTTATCTAAAATTAGGGCGACACGGTCGCCTTTCTCGACACCGATGTCGTTCAATCTCTTTGCTACAGACGTGGATAATTCTCCGAATGTGTTGTAGTCTAAATGCACTCTAGCCATGCCTTCTCCAGGAATATATCCGAAACAAGGTTCATCTCCAAATCTTTCAACGCTTGTCATTAACATTTGGTATAGTGTACGCGGGTCTTCGCCTTCTGGTCCGTCCCATTGTCTGTCATCTGGTTGCCTTTCCCAGGCCATCTTAAGTTCTGCCATGTACACTAAGTGTAGCATCAAGCACTTGAACTTCACGCCTACAATTTTTAATCAAAATTTACCGAATCTAGGCAATTTTTGACATTATTTCGCCAATCAGCACCACCATTTCGATTTGAAAGTGGGCTTGCAGGACTTGGATGCCAACATGAAGTGATCTCAATTTCTCTTCCTGATTTTGTGGTGCCGTGGCCACTTTTATCTGCATTTAGCGCTAAACGGGCTCTCTTCTCTGCATACTTTCCAACGCCTATAATCCTCTCAATCTGTAAAATTTCTATTATTTCCGTCAAATGATTATCACAAGCTTGTAGAATTGGTTTCATTATGTTGGCCGGCAAATTATCTGGAGTCAAATTTTTCCCAGTTTCGCCAAGCAAAAGTAGCGGGCAATGATTTACAACAAAGACATTTGAAAAAACAGATTCTGCTGATCCATAGTGCTCAAACAGCAACCCCCACAACCGCTGCCCGGAAATCTCTTGACGTTCCATGCCCAATCCGATGATAGGCCGCTTAGGGTGAGCATTACTCGGTGTTGTCAAGTCATGGGGTTTGATTTCTAAACTGGTTCTAGCAACTTCGGTAGAGCCGAAAGGTATCCCTGTTTGGGCCATCCCCCATGGTCCTGGATTCATCCCTAGCAGCAAAGTCTTGGATCCGTGTATGCCCCATTTAGACAAATATTGCTCATGGTGTGGCCAAGCATAATCCAAAGGATTTGTAGCGTGAGCGACGATGGTTTTCTTTTCTAGAACCGGAATTGCCTTATTACAGACTCCCGAAAGTCGTTTTGCCGCTTCAATCAAGCGTTCTTCGACCTCCATGGTCTGTCTAGGATTCGGAGATACATGATGATTCCGATGCCGTTAAATTTGGATTTATGCATAATGGGTAGCGAATTACCCGAAATGAGCCTAAAGTCTAAATTAGACAAAAAACCTCTCAAAAGACGCACTCCATTCTATTTTTGATTGCTCAAACCAATTTTCAGCATTTACGAAAGAAAATTCATTACCATTTTTCCTCTTCATCTTAACTCTTTGGCTGATTAACTTCCAAGCAGACTTTTCCCCAATTCCTGGAATTGCTTCTAATTGCTTTTGTGAAATAATATCATGATTCATGTTTGTTTCAACTCCTGTAATAGATCTAGCGCCATGTCCAGTGATTATAATATTTGATTTAGTTTCAAGTGGAATGTGGTATTGCGCACCAATCAATATAGGATATGCTCCAATTTGTCGGCCAAAAGTGATGCCAGCTTTCCCACGGCAGGATTCTGATGTGTGTTCAATTTCTAGATGTTTGGGCAGCCTAGTGCGCCCATCATGAGTCTCCCAATGCACACCGCATAATTCTCCACCCAAGGGGAATAAATCTTCTAGTAGTGGTTTGTCAATAGTGTCTCGTACACTACTTTTGAAATTCTTAAATGCTTCTTGAGGTATCTCTTGGAAACCTTCACCTTCTACTTGACGGATATTAATTCTCCTAAGTAACAAATCTTCCTTACGTATCTCATGCAGTAAATCTAAATTGAGTCTATAGGTTTCTTTTGTTTCTCCATTCAAACCAGCAATAAAATTCAATCCAGGTAGAAGTTTAGGAAGGCCTCTTTCTCCACGTTCTTTTCCATATTTATTGATCAGCCTTATTGCATCCTTCAGTTGATTAGAGTCACAATTTAGCCAGTTTGCTTCGTGAACATTGGGGTCTGCTGATTCAAGTCCAAATGAAAGTACAGCACCATCAGATAATGTTTCAACCAATGTCTTAGTAATCTCTTCGGAAGGTTCAATATTTTCAGCAATGATAGAAGGATTGCCGTTATCAGTATGAAGGATTTCAAGACGGTCATCATCTCGGAGTCCATGAAGCAACTTAGCAATAGGTTCAGGATTGGGTATTGGATATTCTAATTCTCTTACACCTTCTGCCATGTATGTGTAAGTATCAGTCATCCCGCCAAGACGAACATGTTTGACACCCATATCATGGGCTATTTTCACCTCTTGAATAATATCTTCAGGCGTGCGCCAAATTGGTACTCCTTTTTTCGGTTCAATACAGAATTTACATCCTCTCTTGAATCGGACACAGCCTTGGTAAACCTCGACTTCATATGTTAGAGGACCGGGCTTTTCTTGACTTCCCAAATCTGGATGAAATTCCACAGCCTTGCTCTTAGCTCCAAGGTGCGCCCACTTGGTCCATTGCTGTGAATTTCTACGACAGTGTTTCCATTGACCACTTTCAAGGTAGTTGTTCAATGTTGCATCGGTATCTTGTAAGGCCAAAAATAAATTTTTCCTCAGTGGATTCCAACCTTGTTGACGCCATCCACGAATCGCCCATCCACCGAGTATAGCTGGAATTCCTGAAGGTAATTCTCGGACAATATTTTGCATTTCCTTGAGTGAAATAGGAGTTCCTCTAAGATACCTACCAGGAACTACTGCACCGGCAATACAAGCGAAACCCTCGATATTTGACATTAATTTTTGAACACCACCGACGCCTTTTTGTTCAATAAAATTACGCCATTGATCGATTGTCATATATCGATAATCAATTCTTGCCTCTTCTAGTACGCCACATAGATATCGAATGTGGAAACCAACATATGGTGGGACACCAAAAGCAGCAGGCTCATCTTCATAGCCGTCAAGAATCAACCACTTGGGTTCACTGTGCTCGGCCATGCACTTGTCTCGTGCTCTTAGGCTTCAATCCTTCTTAGGCCGAGGTCTTCGGTTACGCTTTTTCGAATCTTCTTCTTCCTCGCGCATGGCTCTCAATTCTCTAGAAGATTTCTCTGGTTTGCCGCCACTGTTGTTGTTACGCTTCTTTTGTTGAGCAACATCAACACGAATCTTTCTTCCAAGTAATTCACTGCCATTGACGGATTTGACGATTTCTTCGACCTTATCCTTTTCTTTGACAAATGCGAAGGCGAAACCTTTCGGCTTTCCAGCATTATCTGTGATTATGTTTAGTCCAGTAATAGTTCCTACGCCTTTGAAAACTTCTCTGAGTTGTTCTTCAGTTGCTTTGAAAGGAAGGTTTCCAATGTATAATTTAGCGCCTTCAGGGTCTTTTCTCTTACCCTTCTTACCTTTCTTGTCATCACTATCCGCATCTCTTACGCCAATTCTACGACCATTGATTTTATTGCCATCAAGTTCAGCAATTGCTGCATCTGCTTCAGATTTTTGACTATATGTGACAAATCCAAATCCACGATTCGCTCCGTTATCATCAGTAGGGACAATACAATCGCTCATATCGCCGAATTTACCAAACATCTCTCGTAATTCATCGGTTCCGATTTCTCTTGGAAGTCCGCCAATGAATAGTTTACATCCAGGGCTATGACGGGGTCTTTGCGAGCCACGTCCGCCTCCACCCTCGCCTTCAAATCTAAAGTAGGTTCTTTCACGACCATCTTCTCTAACATCTTCGGCGATGAATGTGGCACGGCCAGAAGGCCCCTTGCCAAACATTGCTTCAGCAGCCGAACCCCAGCGCTTTCCTGAATTATTCAGAGCGCTTGCACCTTGGTCTAATTCGGCCCATCCAGCAGCGAAGTTATCTGCAAGTGCTCGATATGCTTGGTATCCACAAGTCTCACACTTGACATTCCAATCACCATCTTGATGAGCGATTAGATTTTCTCCACAAGGAGGACAAATAGCATGTAGCACTCCGCAATCATCTCTTTCGCGGAAATCTATGCGAACTACAGGTTCGACTTCTTTGATGAGTGCACGGCAAACATCTCGCCTTCTAACAGCGTCAGCGGTTTGATGCATGTATCTATCAACAATTCCAGTAACATGGAATTGGCCATACAGGTGATTTGGTTGAATACTTCCTGGCTTGCCTTCAACGGCTAGAATCATTGCTTCTCCGTTCTTTTCGTTAAGTTTGACAATTTCACAAATTACAGTATCACCAACAACCGGGCTAACAAGTTCTTTTTGTGGCATAACCACGCCAAATCCTTGTTCAATAGAAAAGACGCCAATCGTTGTGGCAACAATCTTTCCATCGACTTCAATCGTTCCTTCACCAGCAGCACATTTTGCTACTGTTGATACTTGCATTCCTGGGGTGACGAGGCTCGCCGTCATGTTATTCATTTCCTAAGCTGACATGGCCCTGTGTGGAACGCATGCGTCTCGCTTAATCAAGCGGGCGGGCTTTTCCCTTTTGAATCCCTCATACAGAAGGTCTGTAATTTTGAGATAAAAATTACTCACTTTCAATGATTTTAGCATCACCTGTTCTATGAAATCTCCAGCATCTAGCATCAGTCGTCGATTTTTTCTTAGAGTGGTGTGAATACATTGGAGGTAAGCGAAAATCTGTCTCAAATACAATCTCTCCTTCATAGCCAAAATCCTTTGCCATTGCAGCAACATGTTTGGCTTTGGCGGAATGAAGGACATAAATTGCAGTAGCACCAAGTGAAAAGGCGAATTCAAGCAAAGGTCGATCTGCCTTTTCTGTTTGAAACCCCCATGGAGGGTTCATTATGACGATGTCAGTTTGTACGGGTATATCGGGCTTCTGTAATCCAATTTCCGCATGAATAGTTTCAATTTGAGCACTAAATTTGTGATTAATTTTTTCAGTATTTTGCTTTGAAATTAAACATGCTTCTTCATCTGCCTCAACTAGGATTACTCTTTTTGCACCTAGAAATACAGTGCCTAAACCTAGAATACCGTTTCCAGACCCAAGGTCAAGAACGGTTTTATTTTCTAGATTATCGAGTTGGTCAACGGCTAGAAGCCAGAAAGCGGCTAAGTCGCCTTCGGTTGCATATTGCTCTAGTTCGACTGAATTATGCGGATGCGATTTGAGTTTTGATAACTCTATGGCCAAATGTTTGGGCCGCAGATAATCACCACCTAGGTGGATAATTTTGATTTTGTTGGTTGTTCAATCTTGCAGCAGCTTCTGCTTGTTGACGCATAGCCTCAAGTCTAGCATATGCATTATCTTGTACATTTGCTTGTTGCATTTGCATCCTTAGGAGACGAATCTGTTCGGCTTCTGCGCGCAGTCTAGCCAGAAGTTGTTCACTAGGTTGTTGGGAGCCACAGAATCTACAGAATCTGACACCATCATGGTGCTGGTGACCGCAGTTAACACAGAATCCCATATTTCATCCTCCCAGTCGTGGTATATCATATAATCGAATTTTATTCCATCGCGGCCAGTTCTAAGAATACCGGCCAAGTTTCAAATCCTACAGCAGTTGCCCTCTCAGAGATATCTTCCCATCTAGGGTCATCCATCATATCAGAAGGTTCAACTCCTGCAGCAAGAAGTCCAGTTACGAGTTCTCTAAATTCAATTTCAATCTCTGACATTTCAGGCTCGTCAATCTTATCTTGGATCTCAGGCAGTTGTACATCACTTGAAGGTGAGTTGTCGAAATTATTTTCAGAACTTTGAGCGATTGACTCCGGTTGTGATGCATTTGGTTTGTTTGCTGATGGTGGCAGAGGGACAAATGCAGTTCCAGCAGAAATTTCTGCGTGTGAGGGGGAAGATTTTGGAAGTTCAACATCTCTGACTTCTTGTTGTTCCGCCATGTTCTCGAGCATTTCATTAGAGAAGTTATCCATCATCGCATTCATTGTTGCTTCATTTTGATTCATGACAGCAGGTGGCGAAGTTGGCTCTTGAGCAACTTCCTGAACAGTAATTTTTGATTTCTTAACCAGTCTTCCTACTCCAAGGACTTCCGCTTGTTGTCTTGCTAATTCAGCAGCTTGTCTTCTTGGCAATGAGACAAAGCACTTGCCTGGAATTGAGGTTGGTGGGAAGGGGAGATAATAACGTTCTATCGCCGGTAGAGAGGGGTGACGAAAACAAATCACCTGTTCAGTTTCAAAGGAACGTTGTGTTGGAAGACCTAATGAGAATGGTACTGACATCACATCGACCATACTGCGCATCCATTTTTCGTTACTGATCAACTGTTGCATCCACGGCCCAAGGTCAGGGCTAGCGATATCTACAAATTGGAAAGATGCTGCACGTGGGTCAAAACCTTGGTCTTCCAATAATGATGCTTCATCTCTAGGTCTGTGAAAAATGGTCATAACAGGCTGACCGTGTTCAATCATATCACCATGAAGTTCCATCATCTTGCGTTCCTTTCTAGGGAATATAAGCAAAATACGCAGCCTAGCAGCGTCTTCATCCCATATTTCGCCCCAACGAGAATCAGCTTCAGAGTATAATTGACCAATTGTCATGTCAGGAATCATCGCCGTTATTCCCATACTCGCACCAAAGTTGGGGGCATGGTAGATTCATTTATGGCTACCGTTTATTTTTCAAACCAATGTCTTCATTGCAATAAGTTCCGCCAGAAGAATCACTCCACCGGCAGCACCACGAATTGTATTATGCGAATAAGCATTAAAGCGAAGTGTATTGCCTTCGTAAACCTCTATATCACCGACGACAATTGCCATGCCAGTTTTCAAATCTTGGCTTGGATTAGGTAGGCTAGTAAAGGTGACTCCATCGCTCCACAGATGCTTTTCAGTATCCACTTTATCGACCAGATGAATCGGCTTAATCGGCGAACTTGGTGCGGAGTTTAAACTAAAATTTGCATTGAAATTTACTATTGCTTGATTGACTTCTTCAATACTAATCGTCTCTTTTGTAGTAATTTCTACTACTACCAAATGTCCATCTTTCCTTGAAACACGCTCGCATTCAATGTCAGTTGTAAAATTAGCCGAGGAGATATCATTATGATTTGCTTGAGCAAAAATATGTATTAATTCCTCATTGATTTTTTCGGCTTCACCGGAAATATGTCGGTCATGGATTCCATTTAACGCCTCTTGGTCGTGTAATAACCTCCAACCAGCACCAGAAAGTGCTTGTTTACTACGTATTTTGACATGACTAAATCCAAACTTTTGACAAATCGCTGAAAGCGGCAATGCAATCGGTAGTAAGGTGCAATTTGTTGCACAAAATATCCCTTTGCTAGAATTATTAAGTTGTTCTTGATTAATCTCTGGAATGACTAGAGGGATTCCCTTCTTTCTCCGATTTGCACTAGAGTTTGAGAATACAAGAATTCCTGAATTTGCTAGTTTTGATTCTATGGCCAATGCAATTTCATTGGGCAAAGCACTGAAAGCAACTTCAATTTCAAGAGCCTTTAGTGTTGAAATAAAATCATTTGAATCAATATCAAGAACTTCTATATCTGGCAAATTTGGCCTATCTTGTTCTAGACGCCAGTCGACCTCTATGAGTGGCTTACCTGCTGTTTGCTTACTACCAGATACAGCTTTTAGTTCAAAGAATGGATGGTCGATAAGTCTCTGCTGAAGCCTTTGACCAACTAGACCACTTGCACCGAGTACAATGCACGGGCGACGGCTCATGATTGGTCGACATTGTGATTTGTTTTGAGTTCTTGCTTATTCAATGTCTAAGTTTCCCTTACCGATTTTCGCCTCAATAGGAGTTCCAAATATACGCCTAACAATCAATTTACGGAAAATTCTCCAGCCATCAGAGACGGAACCAAGTTTGGCTTGACCTATTCGAGATGAGTATCTAATTGGGATATTCTTGATTTCTAATTCTTCCTTGACGCACGATGTATACATTTCAGCTTCTATCTCAAATTTCATAGAATTTAATTTCAACCTTGAAATCGCCTTTCTTGTAAATCCCCAGTAACCTGAGCATAAGTCATTTATTGTTATTCCATACAGTCCTGTCGCTAGCCAAGTTAGTATGTGATTTCCAAAGTAATTGAGGCGGGTCATGGCATCAGGATTAATATCACCATTGAGTCGATCACCCACTACAACATCGAATTTGGATAATTTATCTAGAAATTTTGGTATTTCTCTGGGATCATAGGTGCCATCGGAATCTAACATTACCAATGCATCATGACCCGATTCGAGGAATTTAACAAACCCAAGCCGCATTGCAGCGCCTTTACCTTTCCCTTGTTGAGGCATAAATTGGAATTTATTATTCTTGGTTACCGTTTCGGTTTCATCACTGCTGCCGCCATCGACAACCCAAACATGAATATTCCACCCCATCCGTTCAATTTTTTCATGCGGTATGTTATTTGCTACTTCTTCCAATCCCTTGGCTTCATCCAAGGTTGGAAGCATGATTACAACATTCCTCATTGCTTGTCATATCAAGGTGCCATTTTTGATGGCTTCTATGATAATTGGGATATTTATCTTATTTCTAGCCAGTGTAGCCTAATTCCACTGGTGTCAAAGATTCGATCGCCTCTACCTGATAATCCAGTTGGATTTATCCAACTATTGGGTTTCGAATCTTCATCCCAATCAAATGAAAAGTTCATATTTTCTAAAGTATAGTCCATTGTCCAGCATTGTTGGTTCCACCCTGAACTAGTCTGTACTTCAATAGCCTGAACCCCTGAATATGAAATTGTTAAATCATCAATTTCTCCAATCGCTTCGTAAACTAAGCATGTCGTTGCATTTTGAATCGAGTCACCATTGTGAATAAAACTAATCTCAGATTCTGTTCCCTGTTGGATAAAAGGCCTATTTTCAGAAAGATTGTCTAGAGTTCTAAAGCGATGATTATTCCACGGTTCAATTCTCATTTCACAACCATCATTACAACTCTGCTCATCAACTACTGAGAATTTGGAAACATCAGCATCCTTCAACGATGTAAATTGCCAAATTTTACTGCCTCTAATATTTTCTATTTCTAACCAGTATGGGGACATTGCAAATGTCCACCCCATGGTTCCAATTGGGGATGTTATTGCATAATTAACTCCTAATTCTTTAATCGCAGTAGTATTGTCAATCATGATTGCAGTAGTGGCTTTAGAGTGTATACTAGAATCTAATTGTACCAATCCTAAAGTCGGTATACTAGTCAATTCAATATTTGATGGTGAGTCAAAGATATGACCCCAGTGTGCATTTTCTGAGTATACAATACTGCCCTCTGGTAAAGAAGATAGTTTTTCTCGAATTTCTAAATCTCCCTGGGTTACAGGCCTTAATTCTTCATGCTTAGAAATCTCCCAAACTATTGCATTGGCAAAGATCACTCCTAGTAGAACAAATACAGTCATTACAGTAGAAACTCGACGAGGAATCATAGGGTCCCATCCAACACTCATCAAACCGCGCTTTTCGTCGAGAGAAGTTAGGCCAGTCGTTGGACTCCACCATAGTGCTAGTAAAGCCGCCAACGGTACATGGAAGGCATGAATTCCCATTGAGTAAAGAGTGTAAGATAGTAGTGAAAGAACAGGAACGCTCTCTAATCCGGCGATTAGATGAATAGAGGTTAAAATCCACAAGCCCGCAAACCAAGTAATCAACAATCGTCCTTCAACCGTTGAACGCAATTTCCATCCAGCAATTCCACCCATCAAGATTAGAATCGCATTGAAAGTGAAAAGAGGGCGACCACCTTGCCAACCATATTCTGCGAATACCGCAGAATCAAGCATTCTAGGGGCTAATAATAGAACGGAAATTGCGCCAGCAATGGTTAGAAGAATCGAGCATGTAAGAATTAATTTTTGCATATTTTCACTATATTGTTTGTTCAAACTTATGCCAATAAAGATGTGCGCAGCCATAAGCATTCCAAGATATATTGCTCCTGTTGGATGAATTAGAGCCACACATATTACCGCGATGATAAATCCCCTTGTATGATGGGCACCTCTAGTCGAAGAAGGCCTCAGTAGAACCAGTAGACCTATCACAAGCCCTAGTTGACTGGCTACAGTTGGGTATCCCGAATCATATACTTTGGCAAATAGACCAAAACCCAGTGAGAGTGCGAGTAGTCCATGTGCTCCACTTCCATGATGATCAAGTGCTCCAGCTAACCCTATGAGAATTACAACTAGGCTATAGTGTCCTAATTCAAATACAGCCCTTCCAGCATTCAATCCTAAAATCTCTTGAAGCCAGGCAGATAGTGCAGGGAATGCTGGAGGATATGTCCAAAAACCTTCATTTGTTCCTGATAGTGATAAATCTCCAACAGAAGCTAATTGCCCTGAGAGCATTGAGAAGCCAATCCAATCAACTCCAAATGGTAACTCTTGGAAAAATGGAAGTAAAAATACGCCGATTACTGTTAGAGAACCAATGGCAAATAATAATGGTGAACGTCTACTTTGAAACCATTGTTGAGCAGTCGCTTCTTCAGTGATTTGTTGGTCTTCCGATTCCAATATTTCGCCATGCATGGCCGCCTCCAACTTCTGCCATGGCGTGAGTTTTCTTTCAATGTTTATTCTCCTTTTTATGTGGGCTAATGAAAGAGCATTGAGTAGTAAAATAACAGAACTCATTAGCATTGCAGTCCATAATCCTGAAAGTACTAACAGTCCTGAAATACCGTATAATAATAGTAATCCTAGAGCAGGGCTTAGCAGTACTTTCCTCCATAGGTCTGCGCTTCCGTCTAGCACTTTACACAAAGCATATCCCGGCATAATACTTACGAGTAAGATTAGCAAACTCGTAACAATCATACTCAAACCCTGACGCCCTTAGGTCTTGATTGTTCGGCTAAGAATCAAAAGAAAACACCCATTCATCGCGTCATGGTCGCAGAGGCAGAGGTGTTTCACTCAGTCATCGATTTACCAGAAGAGTATTGGGTTTTTGACTTTACACGAGGCGAAGATAAAACTTGGACTTGCCCCTATGAGTATCAAATCGGTAGATATGATGAATATCGACCAGGGATGTATACCACTGAATTATTTGGTGGAACTAGAGATGTCCATATCGGCTTAGATATTGGAGCGCCAGTTGACACACCTGTGTACGCCTTTTCCGATGGAATAATACATAGTTTTGGCAATAATTTAGAAGACGGTTCATATGGTCCAACAATAATAACCGAGCATTACATTTCTCTTCCTGAAAATATCGGGTCAAATATTTTTGGTCCAAAGCGGAAGGTTTGGGCATTACATGGCCATCTTTCTATGGATAGTATTCAAAATATCAAGGTAGGTTCACAGATTAACGCAGGTGAAATGATAGCAAAAGTAGGAAGTGAAGAAGTAAATGGTGGATGGCCCCCACATGTTCATTTTCAATTATCATTTATCGAGCCTGAAACCTATGATATGCCAGGTGTAGTTGAAAAAGAAAACCGAGAATCGGCGCTGAATATTTATCCCGACCCTAGGCTTGTTCTTGGATCTCTTTACTAATCAACTAATTCTTTGAATTAAGGAAATCTTTCAATGCTGAAATCGGGCCTATGGCAGCAGGGTCTTTACCATGTAATAGCGCTAAAGCAATCGATATCCAATCCATTATTATGCAAAGATGCAATAGAGATTCTAGTAATGTATCGCCTTCACCTTGCATCTTCCAAGCAAAGTCAGTAGTGGTATGGGCAATCATCCAATCGATACGATGAGAAACACGTTTATGCATCCCTTCCCAAGTTAAGAATAGTAAAACCTGTTGGTCAGAGGCTGGATCTTTATCTCCACCAACTCCACCCCAAGCCACACTTTCATTGTGGTTCATTTCAGGAATAACGCCAATTCTAGTGAATCTAGCTGAATTTTCATTTAATTGATTCTTAAATCGATTCAACGCTGGCATCAATTCAGTAGGTCCAACAATTGCAATAGGCCTTGATTCCATATATGATGCGAGTTCTACTAAATCCCCAGTTGGATCACTAATTATGTCAAAACCATCACACGCAATTTGTAATCTTTCCAACATTTCTTTATCGCTATTTTCAGCAGGCATATCAATAACTCCAAGGTGCCTTAAAAGGCCGACTTGTCTACTAAATATGTGTCCAAATGCAGAGCGCGGAGGTTGTCCTCCTATCGATGGAATAAGATAACATCTAGAATATATTTCGGGCATCCCTGCTAACATCCCGCCAGTAGATATTACTACAACAGTCGCCCCAGAATCCAATGCTATTTGGCTTGCAGAAAGAGCCTCTTCTGTATTCCCACTGTGCGAGGTTGCTATGACTAACCATGATTTATTCCACCAAGATGGCATTGTATAATCGCGTTGAATATGAATTGGAAGTTTACCATTTAGGTTGGTCAATGCTGCTAGGAAATCTCCTCCAGCAGCGGAACCACCCATTCCTAGGCAGATTATGCCATTCCACTTTTGTTTTGCAATATCTTCAATCCAAGGAAATCTTTCAAGATTCACGTGCTCTAATCCTTTCTGGAAATCTTTAACAAAGGCACGAGTAAATCCAATCATATCTTCGCTATCAAGGATTTTTGCTAATTCTAATATGTCTGGCTTTGAATCAATTTCATCACTCATACTATTTCCTCCTCCGTATTCTCATCCAAGGCTAAATGCTGTAGAGCCATCCATTCTCCTTCAATACGTGACAATCTTATTCTCTTTTCGCCTTTATGGTCCCAGGGAAGTCGAACCGATGCCATTACCCAAGACTGCGGGTCAAGAAATTCTCCAACTGAAGAATCTTGAGTTATCAAATCCACAACCAAATGTTCAGACATCCGTGAAACTACATTTGCGGATTCCAAATCTCTCCAAGAGGCTCCAGTTCTTTCTTGCCTGTCAATGCGTTCAACAATCGCTCCGTCTTTTGTCCAAGTTGAAGGTCTCCAGAAATTATCTCTCCACCTAATTACATCACCAAGGTCATATCCCGGTTTTCTGTAAAGCATAGTTAGCCTAGTTACATCGACACCATCTTTACGCCCAACAGTAGAATTGGTTTCTACGGTTTGCCCCCCATATTCTTTGACTAGATGTCGACCCCAAGAACGTGCTAATCCTTTACTTCCTAAGACTACATCATATCCTCCTGTGACTTGTCCCTCACTAGTGATAAAGAACATAGGGTCATCGGAAAGCGATTCCAAAACATCATCTAATGTTGCTCTGAGTTTGACATATTCATCTTCAGAAAGTTTCCTTCCACTTGAACGGAGTTGAACGGTCGCTTCAAAATAATTCCCTGCTCTTCGAGTACATGTCAAACAAACGCCGTTCGCCATTCTTGCCCTCATTGTATGTTCTTCTTTGAACAATAAATCCTCGATGACTCCCTCTAGTTGTAAATAAATCAAGGTATGTCTATCGGATACAGTTCTGGTTTCCATGGCAAGTTGTACATCTTCTGCATCTCGATGAAATTTCAAATGACGTTGAACCAATTCATCCCATATATCGGTCTCATCTAAGTGAACCCATTTTCCTTGAATCTCGACAATTCCACATCTGGCACATCTAACCCAAGGAACATTTTCTGGAACTTCTGCAAGATGTATTCTTTTCCTTAGACACGCCTCACACATACGCTCTCCAAAAAGAGGCGGTGGCGAGCCACAAACCAAACAAAAATCATCTCCAAGATTCGAAGACATTTGACTCACCATGACGCGGGAGTAAAATCATTGACTTGAACCTGTGGCTTACTTTTTATCGCTTTCATTGACTTCTGAAGTGATAATATCTGATTCAAATTCTCCTAATCCCAGACTATCTTCTAGCGCTTTGATACGCAATTGTAGATTTCTACTTCTTGTTACAACCGTCCAAGTCCAAATACCCAGACCTAGAATCATTCCTAAGTATGCTATTGCCAAGTATGTCATTCCTTCCATTTCAAATCCGCCCATCGACCTTATTTTGTAGTCTCTCTAACCTTTGTTCATACTCGGTAATACGAGCTGACATAACCATATGTCCTGCGATTAGAATTGTAAATGAAATTGCACCAAGAAGTAGAACTAGGCCCATATCAGAAGAAAGAGAACTTTCTTCACCACCGCCAATAACAGGACCAGGATGGCGAATTTGCCAAATTCTTGTAGCGATATAAGTTATTGGAACTAGGACAAATCCATATAGTCCGAAAGTGGAAAAGGTATCTCTTGTCTCCACTCCATCAGGCTGACTTTGTCGACCAAGAACCAAGAATAAAGCTAGTAATGTTAACAATCCAAATGTGTTTAATCTTACATCTGTCCAATCCCATGGAGTTCCCCATTCTGCAGCACCCCACACACATCCAGACCAAACAGCCATCAAGCCACAAGCAAGACTTGCTTCAGAACCAGCAACATGTAATCTCCAACCAAATGCGCTTCTTTTGAAAACCCATAGCGCAGATCCTAAAAATAGTATGCTGAATGCTATGAAAGCAGCCCAAGCTGATGGGACATGCCAATAGAAAATTCGTTGAGCAGCTGGAGATGCGAAAGCGTCGATAGAAACACTCGGCGCCCATTTCAAGGCAAGAAATAGTGTAATCATTATGCCTGCGAAACCGGATGCGAGTAAAACTTCACCATGGCGCACTCGCATGGGCTTTCGTCTATGGCATACCTTTTCAACTTGCACCTTGAAAATTCATCAAATCAAAGCATCACGCAGTATTCTACAATCATTGCCCATGGTAGAATAAGAATTGGAGTCAATAGTCTGATGAAGACTGCATTTGTTCGGGCTAGTCTCATTGTACTCAACTGTAAGAAGCGCAGGCAGAATGTAGTAGCAAAACCAACTAACCCCCCAATGAAAACTATTCTCCAATCAAATTCTTGCAAGAATAACTGCATTGAGAACATAGTCAAGATAATTCCGCTAAGGAAGGATTCAATATTGGAATTAGGAATCGAATTGACTTGTGCTCTCCACCAATCAATTGCTCTTTGTTCTTTAAGCATTGAAGTTACTGAATCTCCTACCAGCCCAATTGTGAATGCAGGTGCGAGTACAAAACCCATCAATAAAACATCTTGATCTTCAATCGATAGGGGCTCTACTAGTGTCAGCAATGCTCCAATGACAATTAGAGATGCTAGCCAATTTCTTTGAATAGAAATCAATGTGGAAGCATTATATTTCCATCCCATCTTAGTAGTCAGAAATGTATTATTTGCCTCAGTGCCAATATTCTCCCAAGCTTCGGATGAAGTAGGTTCATTTTGTTTTTCATTTGTGAGGTCATGAAGAGATGTGGCACAGTCAAATAGTCGCTCATCATGAGTTGCAATCAATATTGCATGACCTGCACTTCTGAGTTGATTTATGTGAGTTTTCAGGGTCTCAATGGATGAATCATCAAGCCCAGAATCAGGCTCGTCCAGTAGAATAAGCCTCGGCTTTTCGCTCAACATCGCAGGAATCAATCCTGAAATCACTGAAACCTTCCTCTGCTGACCTCCTGATAGATGTGCAATTTTATCATGGCGGCGATGAGACAGGCCATAACTCTCTAAAATCGGGGTTAAATCACAATTCGATTGAGATAATGCGCATACAGTTTCGAGGTGCTTCTGGATTGTTTGGCTGGGTACAAGACCATTTGATTGAAGAGTTAATCCAAATGGAAACTTAGGAGTTTTTCTTCTCCCTTCATGGTCATGAACCATAATTGAATGATGGCGAACTTCTCCCTTCTCCAAAGGTAATAGTCTGGCGGATGCTTCGATCACTGTTGATTTGCCCGAACCATTTTCTCCATGTAAAATAGTACATTGGCCCCCATCAAGTGAAAGGTCAAAATTTGATAGCACGATGTCGATACCCCGGCGTACTGTGACTCCATCGAGTTCAAGCAGGGTATCTGCCATGTATTGCCGACGAGAGTTCCGGCAATGAATGCTTGCCCAACACTCAATTTTTGCGGTAGTTCAAAAGTGAAAGCCTCAAAGCATTGTCATGGCCGCACAAATCCACTCATTTGGAGGAGTTGAGTGGGCGCTTTTTTTCGTTTGGCTCGGTGTCATAATCTGGCCTTTAGTCTACTCTGTAAGGAATAAAACATCGATTGCTTTGTCAATCACAGTTTGTTTGTTGCTTGGTTATTTAGTCCAAGTAATATGGACTTTATTTGCCAACCAAGGTTGGGTAAATGATTGGTTATGGAGCGACCTATGGATGATTCCGGCAAGAGCGGGAGAGCCTTCGGGATGGATTACTTTTTTCTCAGCGGGTTTTCTTCACAGTCAATTTGATGCTACGCACGTTTTGGGTAATATTCTGGTAATTTCTCTAGTTGGGATTCCTTTAGAGCAGCGATTAGGAATGAAACGATTTGCAGCAATATACTTGATAGGATTATTTGGGGGGTCTTTCGCTTGGTTCCTGTTTAATATCGACTCTACAACTCCAGCATTGGGCGCCTCAGGTGCAGCGTTTGGATTATTTGGAGCCTACCTTGCTGGATGGCCCAAGGATGAAATACCATTCCCTCTAATTCTTATTAGGAAATGGCCAGTAATCTATCTTGCTTTGTTCTACTTCGCAATAGAAGTTTTTAGAGCATATTCTAGTTATGGTTTATCTCGACCAAGCGACGTTGCTCACATGGCTCATTTAGGAGGATTTGTTCTATCATATGTTATGCTACCTCTAATAGCTAGAGGGGGGCCAACTCCGCTCGGTGTTGAAGACGGAGGTCCCTCGTCATCTCCAGAAGTTTTTGCTAAGCAAAGGCGAATGAAGAAATCTATGAAAAAATTAGATTCGGTTGAAGACCCTTGGTCTTCAAGAGGTTTTGAAATTCCAAAGAACCTTAGAGAGGCCATGCAAAGCCTATTAGATTCAAGTGATGAACCAGAAACTCGTATTGCTTGGATGGAGCATATCGCTGATAGATCGACATGTCCGGTATGTGGTAACAAGATAGCGGTTATCGAACGATTTGATGGCCCTCATATGCAGTGTTCGAGAGAACCTGAACATTTCAATTGGCCTTGAATTGAAATAATCTCCCAAGCCCCTAAAGGGGCTGGGGAGTGAACATTCAAAGGATACCCTCAAAGCATGAACCATGCTCCACGCAATGGGGAAGGAAATGACTCGTATGATCAACGGCGCGAAAATGCAACGCACTGCATTGCTAATCGTGATGATTTTTTTAGTATCTGATATGTCCTCATTTGGAGTTAATGCCAACTCCAATGAACAAGTAGTACAAGTTGCCCCAGTGACTCATGAAAGCCCGATATTGGTTGAAGGTTTACCTCCATTGATGTGCGGAGATGAACTTTGTGAGAGACCACTTAGAACAGATTTACGAACCACACAACCTGCCTCTGAAAAGAATGAATGGTGGCTTTCATACGGTCCAGATTTAGATTGGAATGGAATGGATGATAGGCTACAGAGAGTTTTAGCAGGGCAGGAATCGATATCACCTACAGCAATAATCGGTGAAGATGGACGAAAAACTGTTGCTATTGTAGTTGATTATGCCTGGCATCCCGGGCAAGAAGAAGAGCAAAAATTAGAACAGATTCTAAGAAGCCATTCATGGATTGGGCAAGAAAATGATGCTTGGTTTCAAACATTAGATAGTGTTGATTCAATAGTTGTTGACAAAGTCCCAGTGAGTGCATTAATGGATATTTATCATCTTGAAGGAGTAGTTGTCATCGAGATGCAGAATGTAATGATTCCTTTCAATAATATCGCTTCAAAGGCCACCAGATCATATCCATCCGATGTCTATACCGCTACTGCATATGAACGTGATTATACAGGCGATGGGGTCGTAATTGCTATTTTAGACACAGGTGTTGATAACGAGCATCGTTCTCTGAATGATTTCGATGATATTGATGATGATCCAGTGGTGGATGACCCAACTTCATATGATGACCACAAATGGGTTGGAGGTTATGATGCAACGTCAACGGCATCTAATCCTGATGGAACACAAGATCCAGATGATGGGCAGGGCCATGGAACTCACGTTGCCGGTTCAGCATTAGGTACAGGAGATTCCTCAAGAGTACATACTGGAACTGCGCCGGGGGCTTATCTTGTCGATATCAAAGTCCTAACTGATGCAGGCGGTACAAACTCACAATACTCGCTAAACGGGATTCAATGGATGATAAATAATGCCAATAAGGATTGGGGGCACAATTCTTCAGCCAGTGGAATTCAAATAGGCTCAATGTCATTTGGTTCAGTTTCTTCTCCACTAAATCCAGGCGATGAAGGTGACAATGGGACTGGAACAGAAGCAAGACTAGTCAATAATGCAACAATTGATCAAGATATAGTTTGTGTAATTGCTATGGGTAATGATGGCTCTAAGAGAGTCCCTTCTCCAGCAAGTGCCGATTATGGACTATCTGTTGCAGCAGCCAGTGATTTTGGTACGATTAATCGTACCGATGATGGTATAGCAAGTTACTCAAACTACGGCCCTCGTTTAAGCGATGGTGATGATGATGACTGGGATGAACTAAAACCAGATATCGCTTCATTTGGTTCAAATATAATTTCAGCTACTGCTGCTACAGGCACTTCAATACCCGGAGCACCTAGGCCAGAAGCGAATTCAGATTATGATGAAAAAGATGGAACTAGTATGGCGACTCCAATCGCTTCAGGGGTGGTAGCAACAGTGATTGAAGCAAATCCATCATTAGATGCTTTAGAAATTAGAGATATAATTCGTAATTCTTCTGAGATTCAACAAGATAAGGCATCAGAAACCTCAGTTTCAAATCGATGGAATGACAAGTGGGGCTTCGGATTAATCGATGCATCCTGCGCAATAGACATGGCCCTCAACAAACCGTGTACACCCTTGGAGGGAGGGGCTATTGTTCCTCCACCTACTGGAAATGGTTCAGGCGATCACGTCGTAATCTCCCAACCGACTAATGGTTCATGGTGGATGGAAGGTAGCAGGGTTACAATCTCTGGGACTACAGATGTTCCCGAAGGAATCGCATATGATCAAATTCAGGTAAACATCGTTCAGTACTTAGAGTCTGGAAATACCAAGGAACTCAAACCATGGACGATTGCAGGTGGAGATATTGATCAATGGTCTCTTAATGTGAACATTAAATCTGAATGGATAGAACTTGATGAAGATTATGTTCTTGTTAGTGTTAGAGCAGTTGATACCGAAACTGAAACCGAGTCGGCTATAGATTTCCGGGTAATTAATTTAGCTAGAATGGGAATTACTCTCGCTAGCCCAGTAGTAGGTACTTCTCTTCAGGGCAATGTGGACTTTTCAGGTACCGTAGAAGGTGTTGAACATGATTATATCGAATTCAAAATAGACAGTGGAGATTGGCAATTCGCAATGAGTTTACCAGAGCTAGAAGTAGGAAATCAAGATTGGTCTTTTAGTTGGGATTCAAGAGAAGTACCTGATGGTTCGACTCGACTGAGTTTTAGGATGGTTAATGAAAGTGGTCTCAAGACAGATGACGTAAGAAGAACATTCACTATTGACAATCAACCAGCAGCTCCAGACTTTATATTTACGGGAGTTGTTGGAATTAAAGATGAAGTCG
Organism: Candidatus Poseidoniales archaeon; assembly: GCA_003602575.1. Taxonomy (GTDB): domain Archaea; phylum Thermoplasmatota; class Poseidoniia; order Poseidoniales; family Poseidoniaceae; genus MGIIa-L1. Next base: position 9,972 of record QQRY01000047.1, on the reverse strand, counting down.
GTTTGCCTATGCAATCTGCAGTTGCAGGTTCTGCATTAACAATTGACTTTACAATTGCCAATGTAGGTGACCTCGATGTTAACGATGTTTTTGTTAAATTAGACGCCCCTGGAAGTGATTCAGAAATCTATCCATCAGAAGCAACCATTGGTTCACTCAAGGAAGGAGATTCTCGAGAAATAACCCTATACTGGTGGGCGACAGAAGTGGGTGTTCATGAAGTGATGATAAGCATAGATCCATCAAATACTCATTCAGATTTACAAAGAGATGATAATACCTATACATTCAATTTTGAAATTACTGAAAGACCGGTTGAACCAACGCTGAGATTCATGGCTGGTGCGGTCAAAACCTTCCCGGTAATACCAGCACCTGATATGTCTTACAACATCAATGTGAGAGTTGATAATTTGGGACAAACCGATGCAAATAATTTAATTATGAAATTGTACATGAGAGATGGCGGATGGACCGATGTTGGACAAGAGATGATAATGCAAATACCAGGCTCGCAATCTAGTTCGGGTTATGAAGAAGTGACCTTTGTGATAAATGAATCAAGTTCTATTCTTGGAAGTACTGAATTTAAAGCAGAACTACAAGGCGATGGTGTTGAAAATGAGTTTAGTACATATGTCTTTAGCGTTGTAGTTGATAATGTAAATATTGGTTCACCCGTCAGGTTAAATTTAATTTCTAATGAAATAATTCTAGATTTTGTTGGCTTAGATGAAGGTGGATTATTATTCACTACTTTGGATGGTGAATTACATGTTAGAACTATCACCGACTCATTGTCAGTTCCAGGTCAAGTCAAACTAGCAGATTCTTGGGCTGGTGAATTAGCAGTAATGAAGAGAGATGATGGACTTGTACAGGCCGCTTGGACTGAGAATAAACTAAGTCAATCCGGTTATTTCTTAACAGATATTTCTATGACCTCTATTACGAGTTCAGGAGAAACAACTTCGATTCAAAGTCATATGACTCCAATCAAACTTTCAGAAGGGAGATATTGGGGTCTTGATTTAGCTCAAAATGGCGATAGAATGGTTCTTGCAGGATATCATCGCGATATAGCCACAGGAGGTTCATGGCAAGACTCAACCTCCATTTTCGTTATGATTTCTGATTCCCCACAAGTTGAAAGTTCTTGGAGTCTTAGTAATGTTCTATACAATATTGATATCAAACCATCAGAAGGCGATTCATTAGCTATCTCCCTAGGTGATGAGAATCTGCACATACTATACCAAGAAATGAGAGATGATGTTTCCGGGATAGAAAGAGTTGGATTGATGTATGCGCATGGGAAAGAATGGATGTCTTCATGGTCATTCCAATATTCAGTTGGCGATGATGCAAGTCATGCCCAATTAGAGACTATCCAAGAAAACGAAAGAGATATTCTAATCGCTTCTTGGATAGAAGGTAGCGGGGCATCTTCAAAAATAGCATACGCGGTCACTGATAATGCGTGGTCTGTAGACGAAGCGTCATACTTTGATGCTCAAGGCGCTAGTAATTTACAACTTAATTCAGACGGAGAAGACGTCCGCATTCTATTTGATGAGATCAATGTTTACGGGCCAATGACTCGTTATGGTACAGTAAGCGATAATGGGAATGGAGTAGAATTTGCAATGTCAAATATGATTTCTGAAGGATTTGTTCTAGGTTATGCTGGATTAGATAAAGATGGAATAATAGTATTGTCATCTAGTAGTGGAGTACTTTCACTACGGAGTTTGGCTTCACTTGAAGCAGAAGAAGTTCCTGATTCCTCGAAGTCATTCATTGATTCATTGCTTGCACCATTGCCAGGCGATAGACAAACTCAACAAATAATACTTGGAGTATCAGTATTTGTCATGGTAGTGTTATTGGCTGGGCTAGTAGTTTCAGTACGTTCTCTCCGTCGAGAGAAAGAAGAAGAATTAATCATTCAAAGTCAAGTGGATGACGATGCAGTTGAACTAATGGTAGATATCGAAGAAGATGATGGTGAATTAGCAATAAATCTAGACTCAGAAGAATTAGTAGTTCAATCATCAGTTCAGACTTTGCCTGAAAATGAACTGAAAGAAGAAAAAGAGACAACACTTGCTGAAACTCTAGAGTCAAAGGTGGAAACTGGGCAAGGAAATAGTCGGCTAGATCGTAGAATGAAGCGTAAACAACAAAGAGAGATTGCCGAAATCACGGAAAAAATGTTATCTAATCCTCCTGTTGCGAATCTACCACCTTTAGATGCTACATTACCTCCTTTAGATGCAGAACTTGACTTGCCGCCACTTCCTGCTCTACCACCATTAGGCGACGGAGAATTACCGCCACTTGGAAATCTACCTCCGATTGCTGGAATGCCAACCCCTCAGCGTGAAGTAAGTTGTACTGAATGTTCTGCTAAATTCACTGTCAAAGACATGATGCTGAGGAAAACGGTTTGTCCTATTTGTTCAGCAGTAGTAAATCTATAGGTGAATTAAATGTGTGGAATTTTTGCTTATATGGGCGATAAACTAGCAACGCCAATCTTAGTAGAAGGATTGAGGCGTTTAGAATACCGAGGTTATGATTCAGCAGGAATAGCTGTCAAGGATGAATCCTTTTCAGTATACAAAAAAGTTGGTAAGGTTGCAGAATTACAATCAATACTTCCTAACAACGTCCCAGGAAACATGGGTATTGCTCATACAAGATGGGCAACACATGGAGTAGTTTCAGATGAAAATGCACATCCCCATGCATCAGTTTCTGGTGATGTCATAATTGTTCATAATGGAATAATTGAAAATTCTAGAACCCTTAGGACCTTACTGGAAAGGAAAGGCATTTCGTTGAGTAGTGAAACTGATTCTGAAACGATTGCTCATATTCTAGATTATGAACTTTCTAGAGATAATAATCCGACCTCTGCAATGCATCGAACTATTTCCAAATTACATGGTACTTGGGGTATTTGTGCTATTTTTCTCAATCATGATGTCATGGTGTGCGCAAGAAATGGCTCGCCTCTAATTATAGGTAAAGGCGACAATGAGATGTTCATTTCAAGCGACCCACATGCACTGACTACCCATACGCAAAGAGTTGTTTTTCTAGAAGATGGAGACATTGCAACAATAACCTCTGATTCAATAGCGATGAGTTCTTTGAATGGAGTCAATAAAGAAGCGAGTATTACTGTTCTTGAAGACGAGTGGGGAGAAGCAGATTTAGGTGAGTTCCCACACTTCATGTTGAAAGAAATCTTTGAGCAACCAGATGCACTACGTCATTGTATTAGTGGTAGACTTGACCGTGTTAGAGGCAATGGTCGTCTTGGCGGATTGAAATTATCACCACTGGAATTATCAAAATTACCACATGTCCGATTACTTGGCTGTGGAACTGCAATGCATGCAGCAGAAATAGGGCAAATCTTGATCGAGTCATTGGCCAGAGTTCCAGCTGTTGCACACATCTCTAGCGAATTTAGGACCAATGACCCAGTTATTGATCCTCAAGCGCTTCATTTTGCAGTATCTCAGTCAGGAGAAACTGCAGATACATTGTCAGCGGTCAAGGAGATTCAACTCAAAGGAGGCCAAGTTCATGGAATTGTCAATGTTGTAGGCTCAACAATTGCAAGACAATGTGGTCAAGGCGTATACATTCACTCTGGGCCAGAACAAGCAGTAGCATCGACAAAGGCATTTTCAAACATGGTTGCTGCTTTGACAATGTTTGCAATACAGGTAGGGCGTTCTCGCTCCATCAGTAAGGAAAGAGGCCAGAAATTAATCCAAGGTCTACAACAGATACCTCATTTGATTGAAGAATATTTAGAGGAGCAAGGTCCCATAATGGAAGCAGTTAATGCTGTAAAGGATGCTAAAAGTGTACTATTTTTAGGCAGAGGTATTTCAGCACCAGTTGCTAAAGAGGGCGCATTAAAATTAATGGAAGTTGCTTACATTCCGTGCTTGGCTTATCCTGCTGGAGAAATGAAACATGGTCCTATCGCTTTGCTTGAAGAGGGAAGCCCTGTGATTTTCATAGTTCCAAATGATCATGTTAAGCAAAAGACAGTCTCTGCAATTCACGAATGTAAGGCACGAGGAGCAAAGATAATTCTGATTCATGAAAAAGGGGACAATATTAGCGAAGAAGGAGACATAAACATTGCAATACCTAACGTACATCCCGATTTATCGCCGATTCTAACCGTAGTGCCTCTACAATTGATTGCATATCATGCCGCATTAGAACTTGGTTGCGATGTTGATAGACCACGTAATCTAGCAAAATCCGTGACTGTAGAATAATCACAGTGTAGTGAATCTTTGTTCATCAGGTTTCCATGTGAATGGTTTGTAGCCAAGCATGTGATTTGTATGTCGCATTTTGATAATGCTCATCTTTCTTTTTACATCATCGCCACTTCTCTCCATAACCAAGTGGACCACACCATCAGCAAGATAATCTTCAATACCATATTCTCCGAATTGTTTGTGGTCTTCACCTGTCATTTCACAGATGAAGAATGAGGTTAGTTCTAGTCTTCTAACCGCTTCAAAGAGTCTGAATATTTCATCACGAGGATTTTCCATTTTAGTCAGCGTGAAGAATGCTCCTAATGAATCGAATACTAGAAGTTCAAATCCGATAGATTGACGATAGGATGTCAATTGCTTGATTAGTTGCCCCATCCAGTCAACACGATTACTCATTCCTTGCTCGTCTAATTGAACACGAAGATCTACTAAGTCAATGATAGCAATTCTATTTCTTACCCGAGGGTCGTCCACATTCATTCCCATATTACTCATATGAGCACGAAGTGAATCTTTGCCTTGTTCTAGGGTGACATATATTCCACTGGTCTCCCCGTAAAGTACAGCATTGTAAAGCATTGAAAATGTAAGACTGGATTTCATTGCACCCGATGCACCGGCTACTAAACAGATATGACCTTGTGGAATTCCACCTTGCATATTCTCGTCTAAACCTTCAATGTGGGTTGGGATTCTTTGGATATCGCTCATGCTGGCACCGGTTATTCCAGTACCACCTATCACTTGAATATGTCTCATTTATTTTCAATTTTAGAGGAAAGAAACATAATTTAGACACTATGGCGAATCATGCTTAGAGTCTGGCTAGCTTCTGCTTCCGCTCGGCGTCAACAAATGATAACCGAATTATTTCCAAATCTCGTATCTAAAGCGCTTATTGGAATTGATGAAACAGCTGGTGAAATAGAAGTGGAAGAACAGGTTCTTGAAATATGCAAGAAAAAAGCAGATGCTATAAAAAATCTAGATGAATTTGATTTAATCATAGTTAGCGATACTATGTTGGCAGACCCAGATGTCGATAAGGTCGCACTTGGTAAGCCCAAAGATGAAGTTGAGGCTGCAATGATGTTACATCGGCTCTCTGGTAGAAGGCACAGAGTTTGGAGTTCAACTGGAATATATTTTTCAGGGGCATGGATATTTTACACCGATTCATCAATAGTAGAGTTTCAGCAGTTATCGGATGAAGATTTGGTTGAATTAGTACTGAATGGATCATGGAAGGGTAAAGCAGGCGGTTATGATTTAGCTGGAGAAATGTCCGAATTTGCATCTTTAATTGATGGTAGTCAATCAACTGTCCTTGGCATTGCGGAGAGTGCAATGAAAAGTATTGAGGAGATTTCCAAAGAATTTTCATGAAACATATCTATCCATAGACATTGGAATACGATGCCAAGTGTCCATTGAAAAGAATAGGTCCCGAATTAATAATATGAATATGAAAATAATCATTAATCCCAAGGCTATACTTCTCATAAAGAAATATACTAAATCTGAATATTCACCGAAAATCGTGACTTCAAAACCGATGAGAAATAATGAGAGAATACCGACGGCGTTTATGATAATTATCGACCACAAGCCAGGTCGATTATGAATCGATTTGTGTAAATGGTCTTGGTGGAGATAGATTCCTGAACCCCAAGTAGATAGTACTGCACATGAGAACATAAATCCAACATAGGTGATATTCGTGAATTTACCTGGATTAAAGTCAGGAATTATGGCCATTAATGCTGTGACTAAGAAGAACCATTGAGCAGTCCCAATAAGTCTTGAATGAGGTTTTTGCTGCGAACCTACTGAATTTACAATAGTCTTAATCGGTCTTGTTGAGATAAATCCCCATAGCAGTGGTGCGGCTAATGAGTACTCAAAAATAGTCTGACTGATGTCTCCACGAGCGTGCCACATAGAAGCAAATGAATGAATTATTGCAAGGCCTAGGTATATTGAGACTACAGGGCGGAAGTTTTTGAATTTAACAACCTCCCAACTTAATCTTCTATTGAAATGTGCTAAGATCAAACTCAACGTAATCGTTCCCATCATAACAATGACATTGAATGCTAGTCCAAATTCTAGAAGTCCAGTATGTTGCCTAAATATCCAGCATGCTAGTATAACCAACGATGAAATAGGAATAAGTATTGAAGGAATCAATGCTACATTTCCACAATTTATATTCTCCTCTAAGGAATTTCTATGTAATTTCCAACTAGGCCATGCGATGCTCAAAACTCCCCAGCAAAGGAGAACCATCCCAATAGTACTCATCTCAAATAATAGTCCGAGGTTATTCGAGAAAATACTAACAATTATCAATAATTGTCCAATTATATTGATGAATAGATAATGTGTTGAATGTGTTTGATTATATGAATCGAGATTGTGAGTTAATGGAAATAGGTCGAAAGAAATCCCAACTACCATTGACATCATCCATCCAAGAGAAATAAGCGATGTCAAAATATAGGCTATTTCAACCTGATAATTTTCTTGTCTAAATGAGTAATCTGAAGTAGAATATGATAGCCAAGAAACCGCAAATAGGAATAATATGACCATAATTCCGGACGACATGAAATGGGAGATATAATTCCCAGTCATTTTGTTGAGAATCGCTTTGCCCGAATTCTCCCCCATAAACCATGTTAAACGGTACAGTTTTTAAGAAAATAGCCATCAAAGTGAATTTACATTAGTGGATTTAGTCCTAGATGATTACTTCCTCTATCAACAATTACATCACATCCAGGAATCATCAATAACTTATCTTCAGCGTCCAAAGCAAAAACCTCTACTCCAATCTCTTCACACATCATCTTGAGTTCTCTTCTACATGCATTTTGATGAGCATCCATATGGACTAGACTCCTCAAGTCCACAATAACAGTGTCCCCAGTTGAAATCCTTTGCCCAATTCCTCTAGTTGGTATTCGTTTTTTCTCATCAGGAGCGACATAGCGTAGAGCTCTAGAAGGAAATGAGCGCCTTGCTGAGTTGTTAACTCCTAAATCATGAAAAGGCTCACCATCTGCTGAAATAGGGCCTTTCCAACCCAACGGGACAGCAACTAGATTATTGTTTTTCAAAGGATTAGTTTGTTTAATTTCTTGTGGTTCGGCAGGTATTTGTAATTCTGGTACAGGTTCAGCGATAGGAATCAACGTCTGTTGATTTACATCTTCTTGTGGTTTAGTTGTTTTTGACTTGGTTTTTTTCTTAGAATTATTAGCACCTTCAGGGTCAGGAAGTCCAAAAAATTGCCAAAGATTCGCCATTAATGCTCACATCACAAGTCCAAATCATCGAGTAAATCTGTCAGATTCGAATTTGCAGTTGCGGGTCTAGTATCTGTAATTGTTGGTTGAACAGGAGCAGGAGCAGTGTTTTGTGCGGCTAAGTATTGAGCGCCATAATGTTGCCATTGTTCCATTGTCCATCCTTGTGGTAGACCAGTTGCTGGAATAGGTGGCGCTGTAGCCACGGCAGGTTGTACTGCAGCAGGCTGCGATGCGACTGGTTGAGTTGGTGCTGGATTGTAAGCAGCATATGGGTCTTGAGCAACCGGTTGAGTTGGTGCAGGATTGTAAGCAGCATATGGGTCTTGAGCCACGGGTTGACTCATCGTTTGGTCATAAGCACCATATTCAACTTGCTGATATGTTTGAGTAGGTATTGGTTCACTGAACTGACTGCCCTGAGTTCCAATTCCAAGGTTTAAGTCGGAATACTTATCGTTGCCAGAGTCGGAATTTCTGGTCAAGAGAAGGAATGCTGCAAGTCCAACAACTACTATCAGTAGTATGATAATAACTATACTACCAACTCCTCCAACAGTATCTGTTATTGATTCAAGGAAAGTATCTGCTGGCTTTTCTGCAACACTCAATTCGATAGTAGTAGAGGTACTTTCGCCATCATCATCTGTAACTGTCAAGGTAACAATCCAGTTCCCTGGAGGGAGATTTTCGATTGTATATTCAACTCCGTAGAAATCAACTTCTCCAGTATTTTCACCATCCAAGTCAGAATCTAAGTGATCGCTATCCCATGCATAAATCAAGTTCAATTTATCACTAGGTGTCTCGGTTGATGTGAATCCAGATAGAGTTACATTATCACCTTCATTGAGTGCTAGAACATCTGTTTCATTGGTTATTTTTGCCTTTGGTGAAATATTTAGAACGCTTACATTAACTGAAGTTGATGCACTTGCACCATCGTCATCAGTTACGGTTGCAGTAATTTGTCTAATGCCCATGCTAGGCCATGATGCAGTTAATTCCAAACCAGTTTCATCACAATCATTGTCACTGATTCCATCACTGTCGCCGTCTACCATCGGGTTTAAATCCCAACAGACGATTAGTGAATCAACATCTGAAGCAGTATCGGAAACCACAGCGGTAAAGGTGATGTCATCATCTTCGAATATTGGTTGAGTTGAACCTAGGCTCTCGATAGTAGGCGGTACATTTGTGATGTTTACTATTCCAGTTCTAATTTGAGATTGTGAGTTGTCATTATCATATGCAACAACTGAGATATTGTGTAGCCCAGAGTCTGGCCAAGAAACTGTTGCGGTGGAAGAAGGACCAACAGTACTTTCAGTCCAATTCATATCTCTGTCTGAAGGCATCCATTCAATGATTAGAGTATCTTTGTCTAAAGGAGTATCATCAGCAACTACACGTAATAGTGCGGTTTGATCTTCATATAAATTCCAATATCCCATTGAATCTGTGGATTGATTTTGACCGCCATACCATAGTTCAGGTTGTGCAAGAGTAGGAGCGACGTTTAGGACATCAAGAGTAGTAGAAACAATTGTAGTTGCTCCATCATCATCTTCTGCAATAGCTGTAATATCGATGACTCCTTCTTGATTAGCCAAGAATGTACATGTGGGCTGAGTTGTTCCTTCTTGACAATTTAGTCCTGGCCAAGTAATTGTAACTTGTTGGCCGGAGGGCGAAATAGTATCTATATCACCGCTATCTGATGCATCTATTTTTACGAATTGATTGACTCCAATACTACTTATTTCATTAGCAAAACTATCAATTATTGTGAGATTCATATAAGGTGCGCGATTTAGTACTTGTGCGGTAATATCTAGTTCATCGGTATCTAGTTCATCATCGGTTACAATTAGTGTGATACTCCAAATGCCACCATCACTCCAGTTGTATTCAGTCCAGCAATCTTCCGAATCAATGTTATCGATAAGTCCAGGTTTCTTTTCGATTGCGAAGCGGCATTCTACATCTCCACTATCCTCATCAAAACTTGCAGTTGCATCCAATGTCACATTTTCAAAGGTATAAACACCATCAGTTACTGTAATTTGTGCAGTAGGAACTCTTCCAACAAATATCTCTACTTCAGCATAATTATTGCTTCGATTACCATCTTCAGTAACGGTTTCATCAGGGTCAACTGTAATTGACATAGTTTGAATGCCAATAGAAGCTCCTGCTGGAACAGTCCAATCAACAACAACTCTTGCTTCTCCATATGATGGAATTGAAGGGACAGGTTCTCGAATAGAAGTTCCATCCGGAGTTATGATCTCTACTTCGGTAGTAGGAGAACTAAGTAGACCACGATTCTGGGT
>QQRY01000046.1 GCA_003602575.1 Candidatus Poseidoniales archaeon | reverse complement strand
AGAGCATCTTTGAGAATACCGACATGACCGATACGGATTTGCCAGTCTTTGAGCCCACATGCATCGAGCATTGAAATTGCTAAAGCGATTACTTCAGCCTCTGCCAAAGGTCCAGATGCCCCGACAAGTTCAACACCATATTGGAAAAATTCTCGATAACGGCCTTTCTTGAATTCCTCATAGCGATAGCATTGTCCAAAGTAAGATAGACGCAGAGGCTTGGTATCATTACGCATCTCTTCAGCGATCATTCTCATCACTGGTGCTGTCAGTTCTGGTCGTAGCGTAAGTGGCCTTGCGCCCTTGTCCTCAAAGGCGTATAGTTGAGAAATTACGCCTTGTCCTGACTTAGCAGTGAATAATTCCAGCGACTCAAAAACAGGAGTTTGAACTCTGTTAAAGCCACTCCGTCTAGCGCATTTCTCAAGCAATTGCTCGAACGCTAAACGGCGATTCATCACCTTAGGGGTGAAGTCTCTAGTACCGCGTGGGCGTTGCACCATGAGTAAATCCACAAGGTGATTGTTCATGACTCCTTCGCTATATTTCCTCGATTTTATTTCATTAACTATGCTAGATGACTACCAGTGCTCGTATGTTTAAGCGAAGTTTGTCACACATCAAAGGACTCATCGCAAACTGTTGGCCTTTCATATTTTATTTCAGACTTAATCTGATAAAACTGCTCCATCCATTCATCAGTAGGGTTTAGTCTACCTTCATCATCTGCTACTAACTCAGGTTTTTCGATACTGCCGACTATATCAGCACAGTTTTCCCATTCAGGATCATAAATTGTCATTCCCTTTTCCTGAATGTAAAGATGAACACAAGTTATCAATTCAGGTTCACACGCTTCATAATAATCGCCTCTATCCCATACATTTAGGGCCTCAACTTCGCGAATACAGAACTGTCCAGATTCATCAATTTGCGGATCCTCGTCACACATTTCACTAAGATTTGGGTAGAATCTAGTAACCTCGTCTTGCTGAAATTGCAAACCGTTGACTTCTTGTACATCAAAACCATTATCCGAGTAATCCCAATATATCTGCCCATAAAGTGCAGGTTCTGGTACTTCTTTGGTAATATAATCGTAAAAGAAATATCCTGAAGCACCAACAACTCCAATTATTATTAGCATAAGAATAGCGGGCAATAGTGATTTCTTTCTCCTGAAAGAGCCTGAAACATAAGTGTCATCATCGTCATAATCGTCAGAATCATAATCGTCATAAAAATCCTCATAATTGATACCCTTATTCCGGTTTTGAGTTTTAGAATTATCAATGGATTGGGTATTTTCTTCTTCCCAAAGGCGATAACCGTCTTCTACTGAATACCAATGGCTGCCATCGTCAGCTCGAAACCAATGTACGCCATGCTCATCATTGGCCAGCCAATCTCCTGGGGGCAAATCTTCCCACCGAGATACATGATTTCGCATGATTGACCTATAGCGCCTGATACTTTAATGTTTGAATCCAAGAATTAACGTTTTAATTTTGATATTCATTGTCGGCAAATGATTTATAATTCTTTGACTACGATTAGTGCATGGCTAAAAAGTCTGTCGGGACGTCAAAAAAATCAAAATCCGACAGTTTCCAACCAAAGACTCGCGCTATGAAATCTTGGAAAAAGAAATATCTCACTGGAGACCAATCCGAGAATGACTCTATTACAACAAAAACGCCAGAAGAAAATAATGATACTTCAATCTCAGCAGAGGCTTGGAAAGGTTTTTTTCATCCATTGAAGGTTTATTTCCCACTCTCGATAATTTCTTACTTAAACGAAATGAAAAATGGATACTTTTGTTGGGGTGAATGCGCACCACCTCCAGCATACTATCAATTACCCAGGCTATTCGCTCTTTTTTTCATCATATTTTTCTTGGCTACGGCTACATTTCCTCGAGGTGGTTCAAGAGGGAAATTGGACAGTCATACGAAGGGAGTTTTGTGGGGAATTCTCTTTGGAGTTTTGATGTTTGCATTTTTTAGTCTGGCTGGATGGGTCAACGGTTGAGTGTTTTTCGTTGAGCAAATAATTATAAAAAACCGCTAAATCCTTACACCGTTTGATATTTATTGTCGGCAAATGATTTATAATTCTTTGACTACGATTAGTGCATGGCTAAAAAGTCTGTCGGGACGTCAAAAAAATCAAAATCCGACAGTTTCCAACCAAAGACTCGCGCTATGAAATCTTGGAAAAAGAAATATCTCACTGGAGACCAATCCGAGAATGACTCTATTACAACAAAAACGCCAGAAGAGAAGGAAAAAATAATTGAGGATGATTTGGAAAAGATATTATCCAATACTAAGACTTTGAGTCCTAATGAGTTTCATAAAATGATATGTAAAATCCTTATGGTGATGGCAGTCATTGGAGGCTTCTTTGCTTTTATCGGATACACTCTCGCTCCCGAATCTTGCGCATCTCATGAAGATACAATATGGGAAACACTTGGAATTGCTCTATTTTACATCAGCGTATTTGGAGTCCCAATTAACATTATTATTTGGCTAATATCACTTTTCAATTCGAACGTTGATTCGCCTCAAATTCTTGTTTGGGTCTTTTTCCATACTGTCGTTGTGATTATCTCAATGGTAATATTTGCCGAATATATCATACAAGATATGTTCTGTGGTTGCTTCGGATTCCCCGGAGAAGATTGTTCTTAATTTTCAAATCACTTTTGGTTGAGCAAAGATTTAGATTCGACTACGAAGAACTACTAATGCCATCAATCCCATGTTCACACCTAAGATTAATTCAGGAAGATAATTGAGGTTTTCAGTGAGAGCTAGAGCGAAGATAACCAATGATTGCATTCCGAATCCTAATGATGAAGAAACCGTTAGTTCAAACACTAGACTCTTCGAACCTTTGCCCGACAAGGCATCAATAATTCGATCTTGCCAACTAAAGAAAACAAGATATATTGTGTGAAAGATATTGACATTGGATTGTTTTTCCCAAGAATATGCAACTGGCCTTACTCGTTCATCAACACGACTCGTGGTATCCCCTAAGCCTAGGTTTCTCATCAAAATTGAATAATGATTGAACAGAGAATATTGGAATAGAGTAGCCAAAATTAGAGCGGTTGTCAGCATCACCTCCCATCCAAACAAATCTCCAAATGCCCACATGATTGTAATCAAACCAATCGTATCAGCAATAGTATCCCAATATCTTCCAACATGTGATGGGCGTTCGCGAATACGAGCTAATTCACCATCAACCGCATCGATAACTCCTTTCACGATTAGAAGTAAGCATGCTGCGATTGTATTTCCTTGAATTATCAGCCAGGCACAGTAAAAAGTAAGAATCAGATGGAGATTTGTAACCTGAATCACTGAGACAGGTTTTTCTTTTAGAAATCGTGCAATTACCCGGGCTAATGGGCGCCCCCATTCGGACAAATCAATGACATTTCTATCACCGTATTTTTTCGTTCTCATGAACACGCCCTTACTCTCCTGGAACTCCTCATTGTTAGAGTTCTGTTTAGATTAATAGTTGATATATCGAATAAACAGTATTCTCAATATAACTCGCATAAGACAAAAAATCGGATTATTGATTCACAAAGAATACAAATGAGAACTAGATAAGCAATTTAATGGCGGCAATATCAATGCAAGTCTTAGGGTGATTATTTGAGTCTCCAAGGACGGATAGTTTCTGCGTTGATTCGTCCAAATAAACTTCTTTATCGAATTTTTAGACCTTCAGCAAAATTTGTTAGATTTTTTGTTCATCCTCAAGCTTGGCTAGGTTCGAAACTATTCGGCCCTTTTGGAATATCTATCGAACGTAAAAAATTCGCTGGAGTATCTGGAGTAACTTTTACTCCTAAGAGAAATCCAGAACAAAATAGATTGATTGTTTATTTCCATGGCGGAGGATATTGTTTCGGTTCATCGCTAACAACCCATAGGATGGGTTTGACAACTTTATCTAAAATCACTAAAACTATTTGTCATTCGATTGATTATCGACTATCGCCTGAAAATCCCCATCCTGCTGCATTGGACGATGCATTAGATGCATGGCGAGATATCGTTGAAAAAAATCCAAATTCCAAAATCATCTTAGCAGGAGATTCTGCTGGAGGAGGACTTAGTCTTGCCTTAATGATGTATTTACGAGATAAAAAAGAAAGATTACCTGATTGCGCAGTATTATTTTCACCTTGGACTGACCTAATCTGCGAGTCTGAAACCTATAGTACCAAAGCCAAATCAGATCCAATGTTTATACCTCAAATGACAAAGGATTGTTCAAATTATTACGCGCCGGAAAATACCGATAAAAAAGACCCCTACATCTCACCTATTTATGGCGATTTTAGTGGACTTCCACGCATATTAGTAATGACGGGAGAGAATGAAATCCTACTCGATGATAGTCGAATCATGGTGCAAAAAGCGCTAAACGATGGCGTTGATATTGACTTTGAAATTTGGCCAACGATGTTTCATGATTGGTGGCTATTTGGAAATTTCATTCCTGAAACAAAACAATGTCTGAATAAAATTTCTGAGTGGATATAATTTTCCGGTTATTATTTCTCAAGAATTTTTTCCGGATTTGAATTAAATTGTCATAAATCAATAAAAACTATCCATTTCGTACAAAGAACTCAAAAGCCTAATGCTCTAGACAGGTTCATGCCTCAAGGTACAGTTAAGTGGTTTAACCAAGTGAAAGGATTCGGATTTATTGAACAAGAAGGTGGCGACGATCTGTTCGTTCACATCACTCAAGTAGAGGGTGAAATCAACGACGGGGATACTGTCGAATTCGAAATTGGCGAAGGACCGAAAGGCCCTAATGCAATCAACGTTAGTAAAGTAGAATGATTTTTCTAGCTAGATTATCTTAGATAATCTGCAAAATCGATAATATGGACAACTAGCCATTGGCATTAGGCTTGTTTCAACTTGAACAAGATAGCATCGAGCACCCAACTCTATGCCTTGCCCATTCTGGTCGCTTTTTGAACCACTTTTCTTCAAACTCTTTTTGCTCCTCATATGGTTTTTTGAGTAAATGATATAATTCTTCACATATGGAAAAATCGCCTGACTCAGCCGCATCAATTGCTAATTGAGCCATCCAATTTCGTAAAACATATTTTGGATTTGAATTAAGCATTTCTTTACGATTAGGAGTACCATCTACTCGCTTCCACCACTTGCTCAACCACTGATTCCATAGTTCGGTTGGGATATTATTTGGATCGTAAAATGCATCGGTTAAGAAATTGATTTCAGGTTCTTCAATCGAACATAATTGTCTAAAGAAAATCGTCATATCTGTTTCAACTTCTTGTAGTAAGGCGTTTAGCTCTACAATCAAAGATTCATCGGATTCTATAAATTCACCAAGTCCTAACTTACCGACCCACATTTGATTTTGTCTTTCGGCAAATACTTCACTATAGTTACTGAGTGCTTCGTGTAATAGACTAGGTTCATCCATCAATGGCACCATCGATTCAAAAAGTCTAGCGAGATTCCAAGCACCGATTTTTGGTTGTTGTCCATATCTATAACGTCGTGTAGCAGCATCTGTAGTATTAGGAGTCCATCCCGGATTATAATCCTCCAACCAACCATATGGTCCATAATCAATTGTCAATCCATGAATAGACATGTTATCTGTATTCATAACACCATGAACAAAACCTACTCTCATCCAATGAGAAATCATTGTTGCTGTTTGTTCAGCAATGTGTGTAAGCCACTTAACAATCTCCTCATCAGTAGAAACAGAATGTTCAGGGAAATGTGTTCTAACCGTATGTTCAACCAGTATTTTCAATGTTGTATAATCTTGATTAGCGGTATGAATTTGAAAACTACCGAATCGAATAAAACTTGGAGCAACTCTACAGACAACTGCCCCTATTTCTAGTGCCGGGTTACCATCATACATCATATCCCTAAGCACTTTTTCACCAGTTGTTACAAGCGATAAAGCCCTTGTTGTTGGAACTCCTAAATGATGCATTGCTTCACTACAAAGGAACTCTCGTATCGATGAGCGAAGAACTGCCTTTCCATCAGCAAAGCGAGAATATGGAGTAATTCCAGAGCCTTTGAGTTGTAATTCTAATACCTCATTCTCTAATTTTACCTCTCCAAGCGTGATTGCTCTGCCATCTCCCAGTTGATTGGCCCAGTTTCCAAATTGGTGTCCTCCATAACGCTGAGCATACGGGTCCATTCCTTCTATTACCTTGCCACCACCAAGAATAATTCCATCTGGCCGATTTAGAGACAATATAGAAGCCATTTCCTCTGACCATAGCATTAGTTTTGGATCGGGCGGAATTGTCGGATTAACACGTGACCAACAAGCATTAGGAACTTGTCTTGAAACTCCGCCAACCTCCAAATCACCTGGAGTCTCATCCAAGAAACGCTTAACCCATTCAAGAGATTCAAACGTGCCCATAAATACAAGCAAAAGTGTTAGTGTTTTCAATATGTGGATGGAAAATATTCTTTAGAAATAGTTGGAAATAAATAATTTAGTTTGTAAAATTAACCTTACACGGCAATACCAACAAATAAAATACCGCTAAGCAAAGAAGTGTTCATGGTGGATAATTTGACCAATATATGCGACCCTGTTTTTGGTAAAGTTGATGATTTGATTTCTTTGCTTGGTAAATCAAAATTACTACATATTCTATATCTGCTCAATATCAAAAATGAACCTATGAGATTTTCAGATATCAAAAATCAAGTAAAAAGTTCTTCGACTACTGTTTCTAGAAGACTGGATGAACTAGAAAATAATGGATTGATAACAAGAAACTCTTCCCCAACTATCCCAACAAAGGTATACTATTCTTTAACCGAAGATGCTCAAAATCTTGCCCCTACAATACAGTCTATGTATGACTGGATTATCGAACGAAAAATTATGCCTAATTGAATCAAAATCCGAACAGAATTTTCAGATTTATTCCAAGCAAGTATTCTATACTAATAATTTTGAAATATCAATTAATGATGAAACTCTTTGCTCGATTAAATTTAGAATTCTAGATAATTCTGACTGATTGACCGCTTCGACTCTCATCACTAATATTGGTTCAGTGTTGGATTTACGAGCAAGGAACCATCCGCTTTGTTGGTCTTCAAATTGACTTGAAAAACGTACCCTCACACCATCAATAGTCGATGACTCAAAGTCACTGAATGCTTGACGTATTGCTTCAACAGTCTCTAATTTCTTGTTTTCAGGACATGGTATTTTGACTTCACCTGTGGTTGGAAGATTGGGTGCTAATCTATCGAGTTCAACACTAAATTTAGAGTCGTTTTTGCGAGACCAAAGTTCCAAAATTCTAGCTGCATTGTAAAGAGAACAATCAAATCCATACCAACCTCGGTCGGCCATGAAAATATGGCCGCTCATCTCTGCAGCCATCAATGCATCTGGATTTTCAGCCAATACTCGCTTCATGAAAGAATGGCCTGTTTTTGCCATCATCGGACGGCCTCCTGCTGCAAGTATCGCCTTCTCAACATTCATCGAACACTTTACGTCGTAAATTAGCAAATCTTTTCCTTCTTCAGAACCTACAACATCATCGGCTAGTAAAGCGATTAGGCGGTCCGGATAAACAAATTCCCCATTCTCATCAACTGCACCTAATCGGTCTCCATCCCCATCAGCACCAAGACCGAACTCACAACCATTTTCAACAACTGCTTTACCAAGATCTAACATGTTCTTCGGCCTTGTTGGGTCTGCTCCATGATTTGGTTCACTTGAATCCCAATCACAATACAAGTCAATATGTTCACAACCCATCATATCGAGTAATTTACTCATTGCAGGACCAGGAACAGCATTACCACAATCAACAGCAACCTTAACACTACGAGATAATTTTCCTGTTGACTCAATTATCGCTTCAAGATAATTATCCAAGTGAGGAGTGTCGACTATTTCGCCTTCACCATCAACAAAATTCCCCTCGAGGAAGACTTGTTTCAATTCTTGAATTTCTTCACCTGCAAGAGGAAGAGTACCTCTGCACATCTTGAATCCATTGTGAGTTGGCATTGGTAAATGGCTTGCAGTAACCATTACGCCACCATCGACTGGCAAAGTCCAACATGCGTGATAAACACATCCTGTGGAAACGATTCCAAGGTC
Source organism: Candidatus Poseidoniales archaeon (assembly GCA_003602575.1). Classification (GTDB taxonomy): domain Archaea; phylum Thermoplasmatota; class Poseidoniia; order Poseidoniales; family Poseidoniaceae; genus MGIIa-L1. The sequence goes on along the minus strand of QQRY01000046.1, from coordinate 5,750 downwards.
TAAAACCTGAACTCCTGAATCTACCAAACCACGCATTAATTCACTTGCTAAAGCAGGTGTTGAGTCTCTTATATCGCGCCCGACTGCAAAGGTTTGGCATTCAAGGTAAGTTGCCATAGCACGGCCCAATCGGTAAGCGAATTTCGGAGTTAATTCTCCTGTTCCGTCCCCGTTTGCAAGGCCACGTATATCATACGCCTTGAAACACTGTTGTGGCCACTCGTCCATGCTAATGCCAAAGCATAATACATTTCAATAATGCCTTTATTTTCTAAATAAACCAATTATGATAAATGACAATGCTAGAATAGAAAAGGTTTCCAAAAGTAAATCATATTTCGAGGCAAAGAAAAGTGTCAAAATAAGTGGAGGAGTAGTATAAGTCAGAAGTTTCGGCCAAGTCAAAATCCCTTTTGGAACTTCATCGAAATATGGGGAACCTGGCATTATATCACTTATCTTGTTCCTTGTACTACAATCTCAACAAGAGCTCCCGCTGGAAGTGCTGCTGCTGCGAATGCGGCCCTTGCTGGCTTGACTTTTACGGAGTCAATCCAAGCCCCATATACTTCATTCATAGCGGCAAAATCATCGATATCTACTAATAGAATTTGAGCGAAACAAATATTTTCTCTGGTCAGATTTGCTGCCTCGAGTAATGAATCTATTTTGTCCAATGCCCCTTGTGTTTGTGATTTGACATCATCAAATTCGACAGCAATTTGACCTGAGAGCCAAAACATTCCATTCGATTGTACTCCTGCTGAATAAGGACCATACTTTGCTGCTCCGGGAAGTTCGATACCTTGTTTGTCCATGATGAGGCGTTGAGGTGGAAGACCATCAACTTGGCGAATAGCCGATGGTTTGAGGGAAGAGGAAACTTTGGGCTGTTCATGCGCACCTGTTGGGTACTAGACCATCCAGCACATGTTCGCTTACTCGCGCCATTTATGCGTGCAGGTCAAAGTAATGATGTCATTATTGCGACAAATAGAGTTGAAGTAAAGAATCTAATCGACCAAGGTGACGGCCACATACCACGTCGTCAGATTCACTGGGTTGAAAGGCCGGTTGGCCAAGCCAAGCGTCGTAAAGCATTAGCAAGATGGCGCTCAAGTCACAGATTTTTAGCAAATTGTTGTAATTCAGCCACTCCTATTGAGAGGGTTGTAAGTATTGGCGCACCTATCGAACTTATGGCTTGGCGTTCCCCCTTTCTAAAAAGAAAAATCAAATCAATTTCGCAACGATGGTACATCACCGATACTGAAGTCAATCATTTAGCACACCGTCTTTCAAAGAAAGATACGACTCACTATGTCCTTCCAACACACTGGGATGAAAGTCTAGACGGTGGATTTTCTAATAGCCTGAAAAGAAAAACTATCTATCGACTAAATGGCTTACATGGCCATGTTCATCTTCGCCCCTCAATGCGACCAACAAGCGTAAGTGACCCTCCAAGAATCATGGTACGATTATTGAAAGGCGGCGGAATTCATGACGATGATGAAATAATTAAAATTCCAGAATCTGCATTTGATGGACTACTTGTTTCCCATGCTGATGAAGACCAGTACAAAGGCAAGGCATGGCTTCTTGATAGAGAGGCTGGAGCTCATGATGGAGTGATTACTCAATCGGTCACATTCGCTAGCGAGGCTGCTTTAATGGGCACTCCTACTCTACTTGTAAGTCGAGCAAAGAGAGGTTTTTTGAAGCGCCTCATGGATGAAGGTTACCCACTATTTCATTGGCAACAAGAATGTGAAGGTGATGAATGGAAAAATCTCCAAGCACAATTTTTGGCAGGACTTCATCTTACTGATGCAATAGAAATAGATTCTTGGCCAGATGCAAGAACACAATTAGCGGAGTGGCTATCTATGGAACTCATAGATTGAACCAGTTTTTGATAATCTGCATATGGTCGCCTGCTAGTTCTAATTGGCCTGACAAAACATAATCTAAAGGCCAAAATTTAGCATCTTGTGCATCATCCCCAGCAACCGGTTGCTGGTCTTCACTAACCGATACAGAGTATACAACACTGACAATATGCTTGCGAGGATCTCGCTTGGGGTCACCCATCACCATCAATAATTCGGGATTCTCCCCTTCAAGTCCAGTCTCCTCTAATAATTCTCTAACCGCTGCAACTTCAGGGTCTTCGTCTCGTTCAACAAATCCCCCTGGAAGTGCCCAAGCGCCTTGCATTGGAGGATGTTTTCTTTGGATGAGTAGGATGTCATTACCGCGTTTAACCGCTGCGTCCGCTGCTAAGGCAGGATTTAGCCAACCATTGCATTCATCGCATTTAGTCAAACTATCATTCCCCGTATCTTCGCTTTCTTTCTTGGAAAGTTCTTACCGCTTTTAGCAAGTCTTTCTTTTGAAATGATGGCCAATATACATCGGTGAAATATAATTCTGAATAAGCCATCTGCCAAAGTAAGAAATTGGAAATTCTCTCTTCTCCACTAGTTCGAATGACTAAATCAGGGTCTGGCATTTCTCCTGTGTAAAGCCTTTCAGAAACCGCTTTCTCATCTATCTTTTCCAATGGTAAATCACCCGCAGCGTGCTCTTCAGCAATTGACTGAATGGCATTTAGCATCTCTTCTCGACTACCATATGCCAAGCAAACGGTGAAAACAAAATCTTCGTAATGAGCGGTTTTTTGTTCAGCATAATCTATTGCATCTGTAACAATTTTTGGAAGTAATTCTCTTCTCCCGATAACCTGAACTTTTACTTTATTATCATGAATTCTATCATCATCTGCAATATCTCTCAAACCCTCATTATAGAGTTTGAATAGAAGGTCGAGTTCTTCTTTAGGCCGGCTTAGATTCTCTGTGGAAAGGGCATAAACTGTCAACCAAGGAATTCCAAGTTCAAGTACCCAGTCAAGTACGGTTTCGAGTTTTTGTTTACCAATCCTATGACCAAGACCTGTTGCGATTCTATTTCGCCAAGCAAACCTTCGATTGCCGTCCATAATAATGGCAAGGTGATCGACTTTGATTGGATGGTCCATGACCTCTTTGAGAAGTTTTGACTCGACCGCTTGGCCAAGTACATCACCCATTCTCTCAGATATTCCCATGTCTGCCCCACCCAATCCACGAGGGGGGAGTGTATCATTTCATCCCTTCTAAATCTGGCTCGGCTTTTCAAACCATCATTATGATGAACTAGCATTAACAGGGGAATTTATGCGCCTATATCATAACCCGCGATGTTCAAAGTCTCGACAAGCTGTAGCACTCCTAACAGAACAGGGAATTGAATTTGAAGAGTATAGATACCTAGAACTTGGAATTGCACAAGAAGATTTGGAAATCTTATCTTCATTAAGTGGAATAATTAGAAAAAATGAAAAGGAATTTAAAGAAAATAAATTCGATATTAATGATATTGATGCAGTTAGAGAAGCACTCATTTCTATTCCTAAACTACTCCAAAGACCAGTATTAATTAAATCGGAAAATGCAGTAATTGGCAGACCTCCAGAGGCTCTAAAAACGCTATTTTGATGGTTATTATGTAGAATAACATTATATCAATGTTCTCCGATTAATGTTTAATGTTTGATAGAATAAACTCTATGCCTGCGAAAGTCTGTCTAGTCATCTCTGCTCTAGTCAGCCTGATTTACTCCTTGAATTTCCTATTGTTTGCTGACTGTTATGTCACTGGCGGTGATGGTTGTTTTACCCTGTTGTCAAATGAGGCAGCGAAAGGAACTCAAGCATGGGGTCGAGGCGGCCCAGAAACTGGATTTAACGGGGCACTGATGTTTGGTATTACATTGGCTACACTACTGCTTCTAAATGAAGGAGCAAAAGGTATGTGGAGAATGATGATTCCTGGCCTAATTGGTTTCACTGCAATGTCAGTTTCAATCTGGATGCATGGTGACTTTGAGGATGCAAGTGTGGCTCCAAAGTATGTCACACCAGTAGTAACTGCACTATATGGTGCTGCTTACTTCTTCCTGAAAGATGAGGGAGTAAACGATGGACTAAGCGATTACAAACCCGGAATAAAAGTCAAAGATAAGGTTGCTCTAGGTGCATTGTCAGTGCTTGTATTAACCGGATTATTTTACTCACTACGAATGATATTCACTCCTGATAGCGTAATCAGCGATAACTTTGATACGGTTATTGATGGAATGGCTAATGGAATGGGTACTCCTTCTGATGCTACAGTTGCGGTATCAGGAAGTCTAATTCTAATCTATACTCTATGGGCAGGACTAGTCTTGACTGAAGGTGCATCAGGAAAGTGGACAATTATTCACCCTTCGATGTTTGCATTCTTGACAATAGTAATCGCAACCTACGTCGGATTTGTCAGTGGTGTAGGTCGTAATGGTTCAGACTTCCAAAAGATGGATGCTATTGTTGGGCCGATCGTTATGCTACTAACCATGTTAGTCTACTTCCGATTGAAAGACGAGGGTATGGAAGATAACATGACTATGATGGGCGAACCTATTGAAGATTCATCCAATATGATGGCAAAGAGCCTACCAATGTTTGCTCTAGTAGTTGGTGCAGTACTTGGAATCAATGCTATGATTAATCTTTGGTAATCAATTAGATGAACAACTAAATCCAAATATCATTTTGGGCAGTTAAGTCGCCACTGACCTCGCCAGTGTTAACTACGCCTTTAGGCTCGACAAGCATTACTTTACATTCTTGTTCAGCATATGGCTTGTGCTGCACTCCCTTAGGTACAACATACATTTCACCTTGGTTTAATTCGATTGTTTCACTTTCAAATTCAATAAACATTTTACCTTCTACAACTATGAAAACTTCGTCGGTATCACTGTGATTATGCCAGACGAACTCACCTTCGATTTTGACTAATTTAAATTGATACTCATTCATTTCAGCAATAACCTTTGGAGTCCAGTGCTCGGAAAATTTAGAAAATTTATCTTGAAGGTTAATCTTCACCATATCTGTCCGAACAGTTGTGTACTTTTGTTTCTATCGAAACTCAAGAAATCGTCTTCTCCTCGATTTGGATTTCATTAATTCTAACTTCAACCCACTCAATACGCTTTGCTTTCACTGCATCCCTAACTCTTCTTTGATTCTTATTGAGTTTTGATTTACCACTCTTCACCTCGATGAATTTTATCTCAACTTCATCATCACTATCAAGCCCCTTGAAGCCAATAAAATCAATTGGATTTCCGAGGAAATTTAATTCCTTGACACTGTTTACTGCATCCATAGACCAAGGTGCGAGAGTCTCACTAATCTGGCCTTTGATAGTGCTTCTTTGGCGGTCATTGGAATCTTTTCTTGCAGCTTTAATTTGCCCTTCATGCTCCAGTTTGAGACGATTAATTTCGCTAACTTTTCTAATTAATTCACGAATAAGAAGGATAATTATTCCAATTGCCACAATTAAAATTAGAATTGATTCCATCTCTATTTTAGCCATGTTTGTTCATTCTGCCAACCGTTTGTAAAGTTGTTTGAACTAATAATTTCACCATCGTTACTTGATAGTAAGTTAATTGAAGAGGCGCAAAGTCGTCAGTTCATGCGAGTCAAGGCTATCTCAATGGTTGTCCTAATGGTTACTTTTTCTTTAGCCGGTTGTTTTGGTGAAGATGAAGTTGTTGAAGAACCAGTAATAGAAGTCATCGAAAATCCTAGAGTATTTGTTACTGATAAAACGGGCAATGATACAGGACTTCCACCGATTGAAATGAC
>QQRY01000045.1 GCA_003602575.1 Candidatus Poseidoniales archaeon | reverse complement strand
AACTTAGTAACAGCCATATCTAGTAGAACTTCGTGAACAGGAGCCTTTGACGCAAGTGTCTTTTGGTCTTCATTATTACAATATTCGAAAATTTCCTTGAAAGATATGTTTGATTTAGCCATGTATGGGACGGTTATTCCCCAATTGTGGTATGCTGAGCCAAAAGCAACAGTTCCATCTCCAACAGAAACTTGCCAACTTTTCTTAAATTCTTCAGGAGCAAATTGCTTGATTAATTTGTTGACTTTCTTGATGGTTTCAGTAAATCTAGCCATCATGTCTTCAGGAGTTACCTGAAGTTCGTTGATCAATCTGTCAACTTTGTTAATGAAAAGAACAGGCTTTACTTTCTCCTTCAGTGCTTGCCTAACTACGGTTTCAGTCTGTGGCATTGGTCCTTCAACAGCACATGCTAGAATGAAACATCCATCCACAGCACGCATTGCTCTTGTTACGTCACCGCCGAAGTCAACGTGACCAGGTGTATCGATTAGATTGATCAAGTAATCAGTTCCATCAACTTCGTGAACCATTGACGCAGAAGCAGCGTTGATAGTAATTCCACGAGCTGATTCTTGTTCATCAAAATCTAAAACACGTGCAGCACCAGCTAAATCTGATGACATCATTCCTGCGCCTGCAATAAGGTTGTCAGACAAAGTTGTCTTTCCGTGGTCAATGTGTGCAGCAATACATAGATTACGAATCTGAGGTAGTATATGCATAACTTCTGTTGCTTTCTTGATATTGTCTTCTTTTCGGCCCATGTATTCACCACTTCTCGATGTACCGACCCACCAAAAAGGGGTTCTTAAGCAACTCGGATGTAGTTGAAGATTTAATTAACAGTTGAGAGTCACCAAATACCGCTATTAATTATCGGATAATCGTTTAGGTCTTGATTAAAATAGTAACAATGTCCCCAAATAATTTTGCCTTCACCATATTTTACCGGGATGATTCTCCTACTGTAATATGGTGGCGATAAATCTGCACCTTCAATACGATCTAGATATTTTAAATCATTAGCTAAGTCTTTGCTAAAATAAATCTCACAGTGTATTTCTCTATCTCCGTTTGATAATCCTGGATAAGAACCTAAATCATACAATTCTCCGATGATTATCCCTTCAGCAAGAAATTTTCCTGGCATAATATCTTGCCGAGCATTATTTCTTTTTAGTGTGCCATAGACAATAATATGACCTTGGTCATATATTTCTTGATTATCTTTGGCTCTACATATACTGTCAATTAGCATACCTCTGCTACTCAATCCATCGACAATTAATCCATGGTATTCATCTGTGGGGTGATGAAATTCATTTTCATCGTGCTTAGCAGAAATATAGGTCAATGCCTCTACTAATTCTCCTGTTTCGGTAATTACAGTAACAGTTTTTCTGTCGTAATGATTGGGATAACCTTCTTTTTCGTCTAAGATATCCATGCACTCTTCTCCAACATAAAATAAACATCCATATGTTCCGCCTAAATTATTACCAAGCATTCGCAGATTTGCTGCTCCTCCTTGTCTTCCGTTAGAATAATGACTGTAATTCGTTACATAACCTGGAAGGAATGCACGACAGTATTCAACTAGGACGCTGGGTTGGTAATTATTTTCTACACACCATTTAGTCCAATCTGCTAAATTTAGATTTGAGCCGTAGGCAAAGTAATAGTTCATGACAATACAATAACTGACACCTAAATAAATTAAGCAGGTGAAGTTTAGTTGTTTTGAATCATCGAGCAGATGATGCAATTCTCTCTAATTCTTCTTTCTTAGAGACTGCGTAGGAAGTTACGTCCCCTGCAGATGCTTTGTTTAATTCATTGATGATACAATTGGTTAGAGTTCTCTTAGACTTGTGAGTTCCCTGTTGTGCTCCCTTTGCTAGGTTTCTTAGCGCAACATCAAGTCTTCTAGATGGAGATGAGTCTACTGCCTTAGGTTGAGAAACAGCTCCAAATTTAATTCTCGTGATTTCTTCCATTGGTGCACCATTACAGATTGCATCAACAAAGGTTTGTAGTGGATTTTGACCTGATTTTTCTGCAATATTATCTAAAGCAGCCTCAAAAGCCTTCATAGCTCCTTGTTTCTTACCGGTATATGGTCCAGTTCTCATCAGTTTGTTGATATATCTTTCAACAACTGATAACTTGGCTTTTCCAAACCACGCATTTGCGTGTCTTCCGCCAGTATGTGGGACACCTACTGTTGTCAAGTTGATGTATGGTGCAAGACCAGGATCTTTACAAGTTACTTCAGAAGCATCCCACTTGCCAAAGACAAGTGTACCAATCCCTGCAATCGGCTTGATTTCTTCCTTTACTGGAGCGGTTTCTTCAACAACTTCTGCTTCTGACACATAATCACCTCATCTAACTGGCTTCTCTTTTCGGCCACGTACCATTTCATCCAATGATACACCGTTAACTTGAATCACTTTGTATCTGACTCCGGGAATGTCTCCGTACGAACGACCCATACGACCACCGATACCTTCGACCATCACTTCATCGTGTTCATCAATGAAGTTAATTGCACCATCTCCTGGAGCAAATGCGGTTAGTTTGTTACCGTTCTTAATTAGTGAAATCTTAACTGCTTTTCTAATTCCAGAGTTTGGTTGTTTGGCTTCAATGCCAACTTTTTCAATAACAATTCCCTTTGCTTG
>QQRY01000044.1:27165-71979 GCA_003602575.1 Candidatus Poseidoniales archaeon | reverse complement strand
ATCATCTTCATGATGGCTAATTACACGTTGTTTACCAACAAAATCATGTTCTACATCTAGTCCAAACGGTACATTTGTTTCCCATGTATCACGAGCGAGAAATGCGTCGTTAGGATCTAGTTTAGGCCAGATAAAATCTACACCTGACAATAAGTATCCCTTTTCCAATCTAAGAGTATCTCTTGCTCCAAGGCCAACTGGTTTGGCTCCGGATTTTATCAATTCTCGCCACAGTACCGGCGCCTCGCTATTTGGAATGAAAATTTCATAACCGGATTCACCTGTATATCCAGTCCCTTGAATCCAACCAGTCACATCATGTTGATTTTGATTTATTTCTTGCCAGCGAAATCTTCCAACGTGGTTCTCATCACCTAATACCTCGAGCAAGATACTTTTTGATTCTGGCCCTTGAAGAGCTATGATAGAATAATCGTCGGACAGGTTGTCTATTTTAACCGAACCATTACTAGGTAATTTGGAATTAAACCAGTTCCACATCACACCAATCATCGAAGCATTTGGTACTCCTAGTATCTCACTATCAGATACTACTGCAAATATCATATCGTCTATAATGAAGCCATCATCATCTAAGAAATGGGTGTAAGCACAACGTGATGACGAAATAGAAGTAACTTTTTGAGTTGCGATACTCTCTAACCACTGTTTGACTTCTGGGCCTGAAAATTTGAAAACACCCATGTGAGATACATCAAATAATCCTGAACTATTCCGTGTGGAAAGATGCTCATCCTTGATATTACTATACCATATTGGTAGTTCAAAACCATGGAAGTCAACTATATTTCCACCAAGTGAAATATGCTCGTCATATAGTGAGGTTCGAACCGGCTCATTCCCGCCCATGGTTGTTGGAAAACTAGACACTCCTTAAACTCAAGTAAAAAATAGAATTTCTAATTCAATTATATGATGGTATACCTGAGATTATTTCCATGGCGTGTGATTTGACTTTTTCAATCAATAATTCAATGATTTCCTTATCCACAGCGGGGTTAGAAATTACTGGTCTAAGAACTGTTTTTTCACCTATGTTGGAGCGACTGACTATAATTTCGCCCTCTTTTAGTAATCTATTACGTATCTCTATGTTTAATTGATTCAAATCATCTGTCCTAGACTCGTCGTTATATCTGAAGCAAACGTTGGTCCATTCCCTATCAGAACACATCTCTAAATTTGGCTCTATGATGACCTTTTCTTCGAGATAATCAGCCAAGTCGCAATAATGCTCGACCATTTTTGCCCAACCTGAATCTCCTATCTCTCTCCAAGCAAGCCATAACTTGAGCGAATCATTTCTTCTACCACATTGTAAGGAGATTCTTCCTAAATCAATGTCCTTGGTTTCATCATGGAATAGATAGTGCGCTATATCTCCGTGAGAACAAACACTTCTCAAAACTACCTCATTCTTGACAATAAAGGCACTACAAATCAATGGCATCCCCATCATTTTATGAGCATCCCAGCATACACTATCGGCTAATTCAACTCCCTTCATCAAGTACCTCTTGCTTGATGAAAATAGACAACTTCCTCCCCACGCTGCGTCAACATGAAGCCATATCGATTCACTATGCGCAATTTCTGCAATCTCATCAATTGGATCAAAAGCACCTCTTACAGTAGTACCCGAGGTAGCAATAATACAAAATGGAATTAACCCATTCTCACGAGAACGAACGATTTCCTCTTGCAATGAAGAGGCTTTCATTCTACCTTTTTGGTCACAAGCTACTTTGATCACATTTTGGTGGCCAATGCCTACTACATTAGCCGACATCAAAACCGAGTAATGCGATTCACTTGAGACAAATGCTACATATTTACTACCATTAAAACCGACCTTTGAGGACATGGGGAGCAAGGATTGCCTTGCACAAAGCATGCCAAGCATGTTGCCATTGGAACCCCCCGTAGTCATGGTACCAACTCCTTCAGAGAAACCAATGAGTTCTGACATACGTCTGATAATGGTCTGTTCAATTAATGTGGCAAGAGGTGCGAGTTCATAGGTATACATAGATTGGTTTGTCAATGCAGATATTACCTCACCAGCAAAAGCCGTAATGTTGAGGCCTCCCCATAGAGGATTCATGAAACCACCCTGATTTGTCTTGACGCATTGTTTTAGAAATTCATCTATATCATCCATTACCGATTGTGGACCTAAACCCTGAAGTGGTAATTTTAGATCTGTTGTCTTGAAACGGGACTCTGAAGTCATGAAGTCAAGTGTTTTATTTGACTTATCATCACCTTTCTTGACATAACCAAGGATTCTGTCAGCGAGATTATCGATGAAATCCTCAATAGCCATCACCGTCCCCAAACCGGCTATTCTATTCAAGTATTAGTCTTATGCCGTAATATGCTAAGTTAATGTTCATAAGGGGGTATTTAATTAGTCTTAATTTGAGTTGAATAAGTTTTAACCCAAAGTGCATTTAGACTACTAAGAGCCATTTAATCATTAATATCAACATAATTTACTCAATCTGACACAGAAATACATTGATGGCTTAAAACAATGTAAACAAAGATTATTTTTTCCATATTCCCCCATGAATAGTGTATTTGACGAGAATAAAGTCATTCAAAGTGCATAAATCATTAGTAACATTGAATAGTAGAACCTATTAACAAGCAACATGCTAGGAGACGTAGGAAGTAAATGGCTTGATAGATTGCACCAAGATGTTGCTAAAGATTTGCGGAGCAAAGGTTGGTCGCAGGCTGAAATCGCAGATATTCTTGGTTCCACCCAAAGTACAATTTCACGCCACATTCAAAAATCAACTATTGAATTATCATCTTCAGGAGATGAAGCAATTATAGATGCTTGGTCTAGTGAATTATCTCAGGCACTGAACTCAATAGGGCCTAAGGGAGAAATCGTAAGGCAAAGACTGGTAGTGGAATTCCAGTTCAAAGGAAATCATACGATCCGATTTGACAAGACCTTAACCGGATTAGATTTAGACAGAGGTCAAGAGCAAAGAGCACTACTTAGAAGACTCGAGTGGGCAATTGGTAGACTCGATGCTAGAAGAATTAAGCATGTCATGCCTGCTGTGGGCATGAATATAGCATCATGCAACAAAGGTTCTAGAGATGTTTCTGAGGTTGCCGCTTTCCCTGGCAAGATATCTATTGTCGACGATAAATTGCGCCATCATGAAACTCCGAGTTTCGGTGTTTCAAGCCACTTGGCAAGCTTGCTAATACAGGCACACATAGTAAATGAGGCAAAGACATCAATCATCAATATCAATCCAATGAACGGGAAGACAAAAATTGAACAAAAGAAAATTCAAGAGGTATGCGAACAACTGGGATATTCATTTGCACTTTCTAGCAAGGGCAAAATATCTGGCTCTCATAGTAAATTAGATGTGATTTTGGACACAGGAGATTTCGGTTGGGAACCAAGCATGTATATTCTCGCTCATAATCCCCTTGAATTGATTGATAGAACACACCAAATTGTTGCGACTCTTGAGGCTTGAATATGAATCTGAAATTATTTGCAATCATATTTATTTTATTTTCATCTGCACTATCCGGATGCTTGGAAGAAGAAATTTTAGAAAGTTTAGAGCAGGAGTGCGTCACATTACCTGCCGGTCATGAGGATGATGGAAAATTAAGAATTTTGACTTATGACGTATTAGCTCTTAATGACTCGATGATAGATCAATTTGAATCATTTACTGGCATTGAGGTTGAATTCATCAAAGAAACTGATTCAGGTGGGATTTTAGACCAAATGATGCTAACAAAAGAAGCCCAACAAGCAGATTTGATGATAGGATTAGATAATTCATACTTACAAACTGCAATCGATAATTGCCTACTGCGTGAAACGTTATTCACTCAAAACCCACAATATGACAATATATCCAATTCGGCTCTAGAGCCTTATCAGGGTAAACTAGCAATTCCATTTGACCAAGGTACAGTTTGTCTAAACTATGATGAAAATTTTGTTGATGGAGAAAACATAACTGTTCCGACATCTCTATGGAACTTGACAGAAACTCAATGGAATGGAAAGACTGTATTCCCCTCCCCACTTTCATCATCTCCAGGAAGAGCATTTATGTTAGCTACTATCGATTATTTTGAAAACGATGGTGATGATCAAACCGATGCTTTTGATTGGTGGAGTGAAATGGAAAATAATGGAGCGACATTTACATCAGGCTGGAGTGAAGCATATGAGACACACTATACAGGAGGATATGGTGAATACACAGTAGGGCATATTGGCGATTCACACCTCACTGTTTCATACTGTCACTCACCTGGAGTTGAAGCATTTTACAGTTCTAATTGGACTCATTCAACTAGTCTTATCCTACCGAAATCAACATATCATCAAGTTGAATATACTGGAATAATTAACGGAGCTGCTAATGTTGCAGGTGCTGAATCATTTATCGAATACCTCCTATCAAATGATGTCAATACTATGATGCCAGAAAATAATCTGATGTATTCCGTCCTAGAAAACTCTAGTCTACCTGAAACTGATGGTTTTAGATTTCATTCGGATATAGCAACTCAAAATGCAGAAATTCCACTCGAACGAATTGAACTAAATATGGAATTATGGCTTTCAAAATGGAAAACTTCTACTCAGTAATGAGGGTTTTTCATGCTAACTGGCAAGCAGAAAAGTATTATTTCCAATTCAGCACAATGGGTTGTAATAATATCATATTCTCTAGCCATTATTTTACCCTTAACCTATGCAATAATGCGTTTGGAGGCTGTAACGGGTGTTAGTTCTATCGAATCTATATTCACTTTTTTTGAGCAACCTTTGACCAAAGAAGCATTGAGATTTACCATATTAGAATCGCTTTTTTCTGTAGCATTAACCTTAACCATCGGTTTACCTCTCGCTTGGCAACTGAGCCGATATGAATGGAAACGAATAGCGATTATTCGTTCACTGTTGTCAATACCTTTTGTAATGCCTTCAATAGTTGCTGCTATGGGATTTTTGGCATTGATTGACCAAGGAGGACCATTGCAAAAAATAGGTATAGATTTACGTGGTGAAAGTGGGGTTTTTACCAATATATCCTCATTCACTGGTTTAGAAAATCCTGGACACTTTATTGCTTTGATAATAGCTCATGCTTGGTTTAATATCTCGCTTATTGTCAGAATGGTTGAACCAACATTATCTACAATGGATCCTAGGTGGGAAGAACAAATCAAGTTACTTCCAGCAGGAAATACACGGTTAGGTCGTGTGAAAAATCTCTGGATGCCTTTTATTGGACCTGCAATCGCATGTGCATCGGCTTTATGTTTCGTCTTTTCATTCACTTCATTTGCACTGGTAAAATGGCTTACACCAAATAACTCAACACTTGAGTCATTGATGGCTGATTCAGGAGGTACTGCAGGGATATACAACTACAGAATTGATACTAGTGAGATTGTCTTATCTATCTGTATTGTCCAGTTAATCATACTAGTTTCCGCATTAGCTTTAACTTCTAGATTACAAAGAAAGCATTCTCTAAGGCATGCGATGGTAAGTGAATCTAGTGCTAGAAGAAGCCGTGGAAGACCAACTATATCTGCTAAAATTATTGTTTCAGTTGGCCTAGTATTCACATTATTACCACTGGCGTTAGTGACTATTTCTTCGTTTATTGTACGAACTATTGAAGATGGAAGTATTACTAATGACTTTTCTCTTGACGCATGGAAGGCTGTTTATGATGGAGACAACTCGACTGTGGGATTACAAGAAGCACTGAGTAATTCATTGATTTATTCTCTAATTACACTAATTTTCTCAATTACTATTGGGTGGGTAATGGCTTCATCAATACATCGTTTGGAAAAATCCGGTAACAATAAGTTAGCAAAAATTGTTGACATGATAAGTTTGGCACCTCTGGCAATATCAGCAGTTATGATAGGACTTGGAATCTTGTTAGGAATACTAAGATGGAGTCCCTCATTATTCAATTGGTTTTTAATTCCCGTTCTACCACACATATTACTCACAACACCATTTGTAGTAAGAATAATGCTTCCAGCAATCAGAAGTCTTGATTCTTCATTTGAAGAGCAAGCAGGAATGCTAGGCCTCTCTCCACTGAAAATCTGGATTCATTCAAAATTGAGTTTTCTGCTAGCCCCTCTTGCAGTTGCGGGTTCTTTGACAATTGCATTCTCTCTTGGTGAGTTTGGTGCAACCTGGATTTTAGTTCGCTCAGGTTCGTGGGACACTCTTTCGATACTTGTTGATCAATTGATGAGTCAGCCAAAATTCAATCCTCTAATTTATCCAATGGCAATGGCGAGTGCCACGGTACTGATGATCCTTACATTCATATTATTTTTATTAGCAGAAAAGGTTAGACCAAACGGCGAAGGAAGTGGTTTTTAATGGTTGAAAAAGAATTATCTGAAGTATTATTAATTAAAAATTTGAGTAAAAGTTTTGATGGAAAAGAGATATTCAATGGACTAAATCTATCAATTAAAGAGAATCAAATTATAGCAATATTAGGACCTAGTGGATGTGGGAAAACTACTATGTTGAGAATGATTTGTGGATTGGAGAATTGTGAAATGGATACTATTTACTTCAACAGTAAAGATGTAAATGAAATCAGTTTGAGTGGGCAAATCGGTTTAATTTTCCAAAAACCGATACTTTTTCCTCACCTAAATGTCGGGAGAAATATATTACTAGGTTCAAAGGTTAAAGGTGATAAAAAAATGAATAAATCATTGATTGAAAAAGAGTTAGAATTCATTGGATTGCCCGGATTTTCCAAACGAAAAACTGAATCTCTTTCAGGTGGAGAAGCACAGAGAGTTGCTCTTGCTAGAGCCCTTCTAGCTGAACCAGAATTATTATTGTTAGATGAGCCATTTTCGGCACTCGATGTAAAATCACGTCGTAAAATTGCCAAAGATACACGTGAAATTTTGAAGTCTAGAAAGATGACTGCTATCCATGTCACCCATGACAAAGAAGAGGCTGAATTAATCGCTGATATTGTCTTGAAATGGGAAAACATCTGTTTAGAGTCACAAACTGATGAGGAAAGCAATAATAACGAGCGTTGACAAAGAATGTATGAGCGCGCATGATAGGCACCCCGTTAGATGTTTTACCGTATGTCCGAGGAATCCAAATGGTCTTATCCGGTTATTCAGGATATACAAAAGGTAAGCGTAGGGATGCTGATAAATTGATTAGAGAAGAAATTGAGCGTGCTGCAGGAAGAGCACGTAGCCATATTTCTAACATTCATGATGCGGCTTTCAAGGATGGGGCGATTCCTGTAGCAAGGGCGGCTAAATCTGCTTGTACTGAGATAGACGCACTTATTGAAGATGTTGACAAAGCCTCTACTGGGATGGACCATGCATTCTTCGCAGGCTCTCGTTCTGCATCAAATTCAGACTTGAAAAAATTAATCAAACATGACCATGATGTAATTGAAATGGTGACAAAATCAGTTAATATTGCAAATAGTGCTGAACATGCATTCAACACTGGCCTAACTTCCGATGAAATCATTCAATTGATTAGACAATGTCAACAAATGTCAACAAGCTGTCGTGGTTTCTTCGGTTCAAGAGCAACTATTCTCGGCGGATTACGTCAGAAAAAGAAAGTTAAGAAGGAGTGAAAAAAATGTCAAATGTCTATCGATGGAGAAGTAATCCAACAATTCTTGCCAGATTAGTAAATGCTAATGATATCCAAACTTGGAAGTCAAAGCAAGTTATTCTAAAACCGAATGAGGCTTGCGCTTTCATAATTGATGGAAGAATTGGTGATATAGTCTCTGAAAAAATAGTACGAAATATCGGTGGTGGGTTAGGAAGATATCTTGGAGATATGCTTGGTGCTACCGCAACAGATCGTAGAATGCTTTTTGCTATGACTGGTCCTGCTGATATTTCCATTCCTTTTGAAAATAATTTACCAAATGGGACAAAGGTCCAAGGATTTGCTAATCTCAGGGTCCAAATACGTGATGACGATATTCCTAAGCTACTGAATATGTTTGCCAATAGTGCACCAATACTAGACCGTGAACGACTAATCAAAGTATTACAACATGAATTGAATAATCGGGTAATTGCACCATCTCTATCGTTGTGTCAGTCGGATGAAGACCTAAGAAAACCCGATTTCCAGGAGCAGTTTGAAATGAGAGCAGAAGTAGAAATGCGAGCAACATTATCAACTCTCGGATTTACATTCTTGAAGGCTTTTGTTGCAACAAATTCGACAGATAATGAAAAGATTGCACAATTACGTTCCGAACTCTCTGCTGCTACTCAAACTGAAGGAGCGCATGCTGAGGCATTGATGGAAAGAATTGCTATCAGAGAGGCTGCAACGCTAAGAAGAATTGAGTGTGAAGTCAGTGTTGCTAAAGCCGAAGCTGCTGGAAGGGTTTCAGTTGAATTAGAAAGTGAATTGAAAGAATTACGTAAGCAAGAAGCTCAATGGGAAGCGGAACTCAAGCGAGATCAGGGCAAATCTGAATTGAAAATGAAAGAAGCGAGCCATAAAACTGAGCAAGCAATGGCTCTATTCGAGCAAGTACAAGCGAAGAAACGCGAACGTATCGAACAACAACATGGCCATCAAAATCAAAGAATGGATAAGCAAAATGATTTGCAAGTCAAGATGATGGAAATGGCTGCTGAAAATGGAGCCTTGACTCCTGAAGTAATGCAAGAATTCTTGAAACAACAAACTGCACAGAAGGCTGTTGATGGGAGTGGTGGAGAAAATCCTTCCTCGACAATAGGAGTTCAACAAGCGAAGGTATGTGACTCATGTGGCAAGGCAGTTCAGGCTGAATGGAGTACATGTCCATATTGTGGATTCAATTTCATTTGATTTGTTTAGACTAGCTCATAGTGATGGATATGGCAATAGAACTGGGTTCAAAGCCATGGAAGTTATGGAGAAGTCATTGGAAAAATAGGGATTCATGGCTTGGCACTAGATTGCCGATTGCATTGATCAGTTCGATAATGATTGGTGCCGGTTTAGGATATCTCATAATAAATAAGTTCTCTAATTGGAGAGATTGGGAAGCATTTGACCCAACAACCTCGCTTGATACTGCTATTCCAGTAATTCCATGGATGATTTTACCGTATTATACATTATACCTATACTATCCAATGGCGGCACTTTTAGGAATGAAAAATGAGCAAAGTAAGCGTGAATGTGTTTTATTTCATCAAGTCTTGTTGATTCTAACTTGGTTTGTTTGGTTGATTTTTATTTTCCTTCCCGCAAAAGTAGACTTACGAGGATCTATTGAATATGATGAAATGGGAATTTGGTCGGTGTTTTTTGAAGCACTTCACTCGGTAGATACACCATGGAATGCTTGGCCATCATTACATATTGTTCAGAGCCTATTAACTGTTTTAGTTGTACAGAGATGGTACGGTGGAGAATCTCGAAATAAGAATTTACTATTAGGAATTCTTTGGTTCTGTTGGTTCCTTCTTGCAGTGTCTGTAATGACTACTAAGCAGCACTTCATTTGGGATACTGTCACAGCAATTATCATATCAATTTGGTCATGGAAATACTGGTTCATTCCAATATTAGAAAAATCAAATGATGAAACAGTCATTCAACAATTCGAGGAACTTTGAAGGGTTAACCGAAAACAACACTAACTGCTTCTGGGTTTGTTAGGTATAATGTCAAACTTACACCAGCCATAATCATCATCCAAGAGCCAACTAATTTTATCATTCCCGTGGCTCTTCTAAGGAAATTTATCATTACTTGCCTACCAAGTCCAACAAGTAAAGTCACAATGATCATTAGAACCAATAAACCAACCATCAAGCCTCCAATTCCTAGTGCGGTTGCGCTAGAACCTAGAGTTCCCAAATATAGAACAAAGGGTAAAACTGCAGCAGCCGTACAATCTATTGATGCAGCAGCATAACCTATGCCATAGAGATACATATTTCTCTTTGGAGTGAAAATATCATCATCTTCGGTTGTGCTATATTTATCGACGAATTTCTGGACAAAGCCCATCAGATGTGATGTAATTCCAAGCAACATTATCGACCCCAAAACAACTAGCAGAATTGCTATTCCTATTGCTATGTAATGTACTAATCCTGACTTCTCAAAGGCTTCTCCCATAACCATTGCAACTATTCCAATCAGCAAGAAAAAAGTCCACATACCTAATCCAGAAAGTGAACCGATAACAATTGGACTTGGCATTTTAGTTTTCAGTTTTCCAGCCTCAATCAGTTCATCTTCACGAGCACCTAAGGACAGATAATAGGAGATAAATCCAGGGAGAACAGGGAAAGCACAGGGTGAGAAATAGACAAGTATTGAAAGGATTAATCCCAATACAAAGATAGCAACATAAGAGGTTGAAGGTTCTTCCCAAGCAATTCTTAAATCGATTGTATCTTCAATATCTCCAGTCAAAGCAGTTTCGACCACCGAATCAAAAGATTCCCAGCCATCTGTTGGTGTCCCAGTAGCTTGCTTTGCGATGATGTAACCTTCCTCGTCCAAAACCATTACAACAGGAATTTGTCCAGTTCCGGCGGTAGTGAACAACCTAACCGGGTCAGTCGTAGAACCATCTTCAAGTATTGCAGAATTTGTAGTACCTATTCCTGTTGGGTAATAAGGAACATGATAAGCACCTGACGACTCATTGAGATAGTCAAGCCCTTCTGCATACCAAGACCCGTAGGCGAAAACTTTGAGTTTTTTGTTGGAATTATTCGCTAATTGATACCAAGAGTCCAAATTATCTTCCAAATGCTCTTGCACTGAATGACAGTTGCTACAATCGCGAGCCATGAAATCTACAATAATTATATCTCCAATATGTTCATCAAGGCTAAACCATCCTGTCTCATTGACCAAAGGTGCTTCATACTCGGATCTGTTCAATGATTCGAAAATCAAATTTGGAACAGGAGCAGGGTCTGCATCAGATTGAAAAATTTCATCCATACTGTCAAACATAGATAATGCTGCAAATGAAATTGTTACAAACATTATTGCAGCGATACCAAATGCTTTCCATGTTTCAGAACGTTTGAAAACTGCAAAGTCTGCAGAAATAAAAATTGAATTAAAAAACATCACAATACTGGACTTTTTTTCACTCTCTTTTCCAATTTCATAGGCTTCAATAATAGCTTTTGGCTCATTGACAATATTATCGCCTGTGTGAACAGAATCGACATAACTGACTGATTCCTCTGTCCCCATATTTGACCCAGTAGTAGTTTACTATTGAAAATAGTCCTATTATGCATAGTGGATGATTATTCTTTACATAATATATGATTTGAAATTATATTTTAATACCGTTGTAAAGAACCTAAATTACAAACTGTATGAATAAAAAGCAATTTCTATCAAATTTCTTATTCATGACTTCTGTATTATCAATGTACCAATCGCTTTAAAAGGTTCATAGACAAGCCAAATTTATGCGCTTGTCTAGGTTCAGTGTTTTAGGCTTCATAATGATGATATTGCTTGCAAGTCAATCGCCAGTAATAGATGCTTCTTCATCTGGAAAACACAATAGTAGCGGTGGATGTAGTTGTCACTATAACTCAGGTGGATTATCGAGTATAAATCATAACTTTCCTTTGGCCTATACAGCAGGACAAACTCACTCTGTCACAGTAAGTATTTCATCCAGTAACGGTGGAGGATTTTCAATTTCTGCAGATAAAGGCTCATTTTCAAATGCTGGAACTGGTGTTTCGATTAGTGGTGCTAGCGTAACACACACATCAAGTAGCCTCACATCATGGACATTTGATTGGGTTGCACCTAGCGCAAATTCCGGAACTGTAACCATAAATCTAGCCGCACTGATGGCTGATTCTAATGGAGGAAATACTGGTGATTCATGGACAACAGATACACATACAATTACTGAAAACCTACCTAAGAATTACGCTCCAGAAGCCACCAATATCGCACTCAGCCCGAGTTCTAATGCTGTAACAAGTTCAGATATTACTGTAAGTTATACCTACTCTGATGCAGATGGAGATCCTGAATCTGGAACAGAAATAAATTGGGTAAAAGATGGAAATATCGAACCGAGTTATTCGGGATTAACCACTTTGCCAAGTTCTGCAACAACTGTAGGTGAAGTTTGGAAGGTCACAATCAAGCCTAAAGATGGTACTGACTTTGGTCTATTGGTTGAATCAGATATTGTAAATATCACAAGTCCTGTACAATCTGATTCAGATGGCGACGGATATGCTGATTCAGTTGATGCGTTTCCAAATGATGCTTCAGAATGGCAAGATACCGATGGAGATGGAGTCGGAGATAACGGAGATGCATTCCCTAATGATGCATCTGAAACTGTAGATTCAGATTCGGATGGTGTCGGTGATAACTCAGATGTTTTCCCTAATGATGCTTCAGAATCGTTAGATTCTGATTCTGATGGTGTCGGTGATAACGCCGATGCTTTCCCTAATGATGCTTCTGAAACCTTAGATTCAGATTCGGATGGCGTAGGTGATAATGCTGACGCATTTGATGATGATCCAACTGAGACGGTTGACTCTGATGGTGATGGCGTTGGAGATAATGGAGATGCATTCCCTAACGATGCTTCGGAAACACTAGACTCTGATGGAGATACTGTAGGTGATAACTCCGATGCATTCCCTAACGATGCTTCTGAAACTATAGATAGCGACGAAGATGGCGTTGGAGATAATGGAGATGCATTCCCTAATGATTCCACTGAAACTCTAGATACCGATGGCGATGGAGTTGGAGATAATGCTGATGCTTTCCCTCTAAATGATTTGGAAACTGTCGATACTGATGGTGATGGAACTGGTGACAACTCAGATACTGATGATGATGATGATGGAACTCTTGATGTTAATGATGCCTTCCCTCTCAATTCAAGTGAAACTACAGACACCGACTCTGATGGAACTGGAGATAATGCTGATGACGATGATGACGGGGATGGCATACTAGACACTGATGATGCTAGCCATCCAAGTAACGTTGGCAAAGAAGACACAGATGGTGACCAAATTATCGATGATGTTGATACTGATGATGATGGCGATGGCGTTGTAGATTCTGTAGATACTTTCCCTAAAGACCAAAATGAATCGATGGATTCTGATGATGATGGAGTTGGTGATAATGCTGATGCATTCGATAATGACCCAACTGAAACCGTTGACTCAGATGGAGACGGAGTAGGAGATAACTCAGACCTCTATCCTGATGACCCTACTGAATCAGCCGATACTGATGGTGATGGAGTTGCAAATAACGCTGATGCTTTCCCTAACGATGCATCAGAAACCAAAGACTCAGACGGTAATGGGGTTGGAGATAATGAACAACAGGCATCTGAAGATAAGGCAACGAGAAATAAAATTATTATCATTGTAGTTCTAATTTTAATCTCAGGGGCAGTCGGAACAGTGTTATTCATGCGCAAAGGAAGAGAAAGTATAGCCAAAGACTTCTCTGCGAGCAAAGATATTGCCAGCGAGCTTAATTCTATCGAGCCCACCATTTCTACTCAACAACCACTAATGGAACAGACACCTGTGGTACAACCAGTTGCTCAAACTACTGTACAACCAGTTGTTCAGCCTATTGCTGAACCAACTGTTCTTCAGCAATGGACTGATGAATCAGGATATACCTGGAGAAGTATGAGCGATGGAAGCATGACTTGGTGGACTGGCACAGAGTGGCAGAAGCGATGATCATATAATCGGTTGATTTCTCAACCACTCTAAATCTGAAATGTATAATTGACGAATGTCATCTAAGCCTAGGACTAGCATTGCTAATCTCTCAAGGCCCATTCCCCAAGCTAATACTGGAGTAGTAATTCCTAGAGGTTCAGTAACTTCAGGACGGAAAATTCCCGCTCCACCAAGCTCTAACCACTTTCCTCGCCACTTTACTTCAATTTCCAAACTTGGTTCTGTATAGGGGAAATAAGCAGGTCTAACTCTTACTTCTGGGTATCCCATCTTATGGTAAAAAGTCTTCAAAGTAGTAACAAGCATCTGTAAATTCGCACCTTCTTCCATTATGATTCCTTCAATTTGATGAAATTCGGGCAAATGTGTTCGGTCTATTGCTTCCTTTCTAAAGACTCTATCAACGGTAAACATACGACATGGTTTTGATGGATTCTCAGCAAGATATTGGATTGTATTAACCGTAGTGTGAGTTCTTAGAAGTCCCTTCTGCGATGTTTCTTTGGAGAAATCTCCACCCCATCCTACTGAACCGGTATCGCCACCATGCTTATGGATTCCAGACCATAAACTCATGACATCATCAGGAAGTTCCATACTCGCTGGATTATCTAAATAGAAAGTATCCTGCATCTCCCTAGCAGGGTGATCTTGAGGTATGAATAATGCATCCATGTTCCATCCTGCTGTTTGCACATAATCTTCGACTAATTCAGAAAATCCCATTTCTAGAAATATGCTTCTAATTCTTTCAATCAATGCTTGCATTGGATGGCTTCTTCCTGTTCTAGGAGTTGCTGATTCTAGAGTGACATCGAAGGAACGGAATTCTGAATCTCTCCAATTATCACTTTGTAGTAACTCAGGGGTTATCTCAGTAATCATTTCTTTTTCAACTAGTAAATCTGAACTTACCGATAGACCATTTTGATTGATTTTCCACGAACGTGTGGTGGATTCTTGATTTTCAATAAATCCTTTTCGACCCCTGAAGTGTTCGACCATTTCCGAATCTAAGTTCTCAACTAAATCTGGAAGGCTAGATAGGAAATTTGTTCTTTGAGAGATTTCTTTTTCTACTTCACCAGGGTCACTAGCAACAAATTTACCCCCATCTAATTGAACACCAATTCTCTTGAGTAGCCCCACACCGGGACCAGCCTCATGCCTCTCAAAGGATTGTTGCAATGAAGCCATATCTGCTGAATCAGAATTAGATATCCAAGACCATAACCTTGATTCCAATAGGCCGTTTTCAATCGCAGAAGCTCCTTGTGAAGAAAGTCTGATCACGGTTTCTACACTTTCTTCAATCTCGACAAATCCAGCATCACTCAGTCCTAATCCAGCACCTACTGCTACTGCTTGGTCACTCCAATTACAAGAAGATAAAACCTCTTCTAGAGACCATTTTTTTGATGAGTCTGATTGCATCAATTTCAACATTCGACGCTCCGGATTGAGTAATTTGGAGGCGTCCATGAACCTTCGAGAAAGAATCTATCTTTCAAATCTATGCTTGAGTATTGGATAAAATTCCGATTATGGAGGTATTATTCTTCTTCCAATTCCCAAAGAAGTATCGAACATTTTGGGCAAGTAAAAGTCGCTGGCCTAGGGCCATCTTGAACAACAACATTACCACAAGGTCCACACACGATTGTACTTCGAATTGGTTCATCGAGAGTAACATCAACCCTATACATCACTCTTCCAGCATCTGGGAGCATTCCAGAACTTGGTTTCCAATCATGTATTGCCTCTTCAGATAATCCAATCTCAGATTTTAAACTCATCCCAATAATGAAAATTATCAATCCACAAACACCAACTGTTGCTCCCATTGAGTAAACTCCACCAACAGTGAAAAATGCCCCAAAAGCGATACATATGAATCCACCTAGAATGAAGTTTTCACGAGGATTGCGGGACATCTAGACACCTCATGAAAGGGCTTGTGAGAGTGCGTAGGCCACATTTACAATCTTTTCTGTTGGTATTGCACAGAGACCTATCCTAACCCCACCAGTTAACGGAACTAAGTATACGTGTGATTTTGCACATTCATTAGCAATATGAACAGGGTCGTCACATTCCATCCAAGCAAAAAAGCCATCATGTGTTGGATTTATAGGAACATTAAGTTTTTGACATTCCTCGATAAATAATTCTCTTCTGTTCTCCAAGATATGCTGTAATCTTTCTCTTTCATCATCCCACTTAGAACCTAGATTTTCATCGTTATGAATATGGCTAACAGCATATTGAGCAAGCCTAGATGTCGCCGACCATGTCTGCCTTCCTGTAACACCCATCACTGTAGCGATTCTATCTGTAACTTCCTTATCTGGATGAATTGAGACCAATGCTCCGGTTCGAAGACCATAAATTGTATGAGATTTAGATAAAGATAAAGCAAATGTTACGAGTAAATTATTGGGCCAAGAAATTCCATCATGCAATAATTGACAAATCGTATCAGCCCAACCATGAGGCTGTTTGGCGTATAGATGATATGCTGCATCAATTAACAAAGTATGTGAAACTTCTTCATTCTTCAAAGCACTATCGATAAAGCACTTCATCAAATCATATCTATCCTGTTTTGTAATTGATAAGCCAGTGGGGTTATGGGCTGGATCGTTTAACCATGACATAACTTTATTTTGTTCATCACAAAGTTTTGACAATTCTTTTTCTAAGGATTCCAAGTCTAAAAACGAATTCTGTTCAGTGTTTTTGGGGAGTAATGGATAAGTTGCTATACCTAAATCACAGCCTGCTAAAAATCCATCATAAGGACCCCAATGACGGTCCCGCAGTAGAACTTTGTCGCCTCTATCGGCAAAATTTGCTGCTGCTAAAAATAATGCCCCTGAACCTCCTGGTGAAGCAGTTGCAGTCATATTCATGCCAATGCTCTCTAACTCTTCACGCATATCACCAAGTGCTAAAGTAATTGAAAAATCTAAGAATGCCGGTAATCCCTTCAAAGGAGCATAAGCAGCAATTTCGATAGGTGGAGATTCTCTAACAACTTTGTCAACAACTGTGTTTATGGCCAGTTCACCATCATCCTCTAGCAAAGCGCCGATGGTGCCATTTACTGCATCATGACCTTCACTAACCGCTTCTTGATATCTCGCCCACCAAGAAAAAATAGTATCATTTCCAACTTTGGTTTGGGAAAAAGCATTGAGAAAACCTGCCCCTGCCCCTTCGCTCATGGATTATCCATCATGCATCTCCTCTTTGAGTTAACTCTTGGTGAATAAATCAAACTTCATAAAATTGATATTAATTTCAATCAATTCATCCGTTTCATTCATCAATGATTGCTGATTGGGTGGGTTGTCGCCAACGTAGCATAGCTGGTAGTGCTTCGGATTTGTAATCCGACGGTCGGGGGTTCGAGTCCCTCCGTTGGCTCCAAAAAAACAGTTAACTAAGTGCCACAAGAACAATTGTGCGACCCTTCCATTTGGCCTTCCCAGTACTGGACTTGGATGATGCTGAAGAGTTCTATGTCAAAGTAATCGGATGTAGTATTGGAAGAAGGACACCTAATTCGATAAATTTTAATTTCCATGGTCACCAAATTGTTGCACATTTAGTAGAATCAATTAGAGGAAGTTCTGCTGATGGCCAAGTTGATGGTAAAAAAGTTCCACCATTCCATTTTGGGTTAGTAATGGAATGGGACGACTGGAATCATTTTAGAGATGTTTTGATTCAAAAAAATATTTCATTTAGGATAAAGCCACACATACGCTATCCTGGTAAAGTAGGAGAACAGGCAACAATGTTCATCGATGACCCATCCGGAAATGCATTGGAGTTCAAGTCATTCCGTGATGATAAGAATCTATTTGCGACGTCGAAAGGTGGAGAAAATGAGATCGGCGGAGGGGTTCTAGATTAAGAAATACTCAAGGGCCAATAGTATGTGGACTGCTCATGGTGGCACAATGCTTGGATGGTAGAGCTTGTTCTCAGGAAGTCGAAGCAGACCTAACCAAGCGGATTCAGACCTGTATTGACAGGGGAGTCACCCCTCATATTGCAGTTATTATCGTCGGTGATGACCCAGCAAGCCATGTATATGTCGGTGCTAAAATAAAGGCTTGCGAAAGATTGAATCTAAAAAGCACACATATCGAATTACCAGAACAAACCACTCAAGATAAACTAAAGGAAATAGTCCAGGAACTAAATACAGATGAATTAGTCCATGGAATTTTAATTCAATCACCATTACCTAAACACTTAGATGAAGAAGAATTGACTGACTTGATTGAACCAAGTAAAGATGTTGATGGATTCCACCCTACTAACCTTGGCCGCCTAGTACAAGGTCGCAGTGATGGAATGCTGCCATGTACGCCGAGCGGGGTAATGCGCTTACTTGATTGGGCAGGAATTGAAACCCGAGGGAAAAGCGCAGTGGTAATTGGACGCTCTCAAAATGTCGGCATGCCTCAGGCGCTTCTTCTAACAGCTAGAGGTGCTGATGCCACAGTTACAATCGCTCATTCTAAGACCGAAAATATTCCTGAAATTTGCAAATCCGCAGATATTATTGTTGCTGCTGTAGGAAGGCCCGAGATGGTTAAACCAGATTGGGTTAAGCAAGGTGCAATAGTTGTCGATGTTGGAGTCAATCGAGTAGATGATTCATCTCGTGAACGGGGATGGAGACTTGCTGGAGATGTTGCTCCAGAGGTTAATGATGTGGCATCATGGCTTTCACCAGTACCTGGTGGAGTTGGGCCGATGACCGTAGCCATGCTTATGGAAAATACTGTAAGGTCTGCTGAAAATAAATTGATTTAAGTTACGATAACACTCATATCCAAGAGCCAATAGTCTTGATTGAATGGAATCAAATGCTCCAAGATTAGCAGTTGCAGGACGCGTCATTTGCGGCCTACTTCTTTTGATCAGTATTATTTCATGGAAAATGATTCCAACGGATATTTTATCAACAGATAAAAGAAATATTCTGATATACGCATTGATCGGAATTTCGATTGTTAGTTTAGTGATAAGTTTCTGGGCATCCCGAGAAAGAAAAATCCCTGAATTAAATGAAAATCCTAGTGTTGAGCAGCAGTTTGCAGACCTAGAATCTACACCGACTGTTGTCCGTTCTGTTTCGACAAGCACGGACCAATTTGGCTTAGAAACTGTCAATAATCAAACTCAAAGCATTATCCAATCTGTTATTGGAACTCAAAATGAACCGAATGCTGGCGAAGTTAATGCGGCGATTGATTCATTATCAAAAGGTGAAATCGGAATTTATTCAGCGGCCGAGGCCTCCTCAAATCCAGCACCTCATAAAAACGCCACGCAAGTATTAGATACGGTTCTAGTCGATAAAAATGAGGCACACGAAAAAAGAACAAAAATCGATAATATACCTCTACCAAATAAGTCTGTATCATCTGTTCCGGATTTATCGTGGATGGAGTCTGACGCAACATTCACTACTGAGGTTGCGGTAAAAGAAATACCTCTACCTGAGATGAACAAAGAGGCAGAAACAAAGGAAATAACACTGGAAGAATTAGGACTTATCGAGTTGCCAAATCAAGGAGTTCAGGATGAAACGCCTGAATTGCCCGAATTAGAAAATCTAGATGTCAAGTCGAAAAAGAATCTTCAACCAACTCCTGAATTACCCGATATTGACAACTTATTCTAAATCACAAGTTCAATACATGTTGGGCACATCGATAGTATTGTGTGGACACAGGATTTTGACCTTCATAGCCATTCGACACATAGCGATGGTATACATGAAGTTGAAGAAGTTGCACAAATGATGAAAGATTCAAATGTCAAATATTGGTCATTAACAGACCATGATACTATCAGTGGTTGGGAGGAGGCAAGAAATGCTGCACATAAAAGAGGTATACATTTTATTCCAGGCGTAGAGATCACATGCTCCCCTGGATTGGAAGCTGACGAAGATGAATTGAACAGACTCGAACGTCAAGGTGCGTCGAAATCATGGCATCTTCTTGCTTATTTTCCAAAGTATAAAGATTCTAACAAGGGAATCGAGAAATTTGAAAAATGGTTGAAACCACTTCAAGAGAGCCGTCTCCCTCGTATGGTTAAGATGGTTGAAAAACTCGAAAAATTAGGGATGCCAATATCTCTAGAAAAGGTCCTCCAAAAAGCAGGAGGGTCTGTAGGAAGGCCCCATTTGGCCGAAGTAATGGTTGAAGAGGGGTATGTTCAAACTAAGAATGAAGCCTTTGAAATTTGGATCGGTGATGGGATGCCTGGCCATTATGTTCAGCCTAAGCCGAGTATAGAAGAGGCAACTGAAATTGTTCATTCCGTTGGCGGTTTTGTTTCTTTAGCCCATCCGTTATACTATGGTGTTAAGCCTGAAAAATTAATTCAATATTGTCATGACAAGGGGGTAGATTCTATCGAAGCATTCCATGGCAGTCACCCCGATTCATATCGCTTTGAACTTTGGAAAATAGCTGATGAAAAAGGAATGTCTATCACGTGTGGATCTGATTTCCATGGTAATAACCATGGTCATAGACCCGGTTATGCAGTGGTGCCATTCAAAGATTTGAATATTGATTTACCCTCTTCGAGTAATTGAATCAAGAATCAGTGCAAACTCAAATAAAACTACAACTGGTAATGCAACCAAGAATAGTGAAAGTGGGTCTGGTGGAGAAAGTAAGGCTCCAAGTAAGAATGCTGTGAACCATATGTGTCTGCGATATCCACGTATCTGTTTCCTTTCTAAAACGCCCATTCTAAGAACAAGCAATGTCGCCACGGGAGATTGGAAACCTATAACTGATGCAAGAGCAAGGCTCACTATGAAACCTACGTACCCAGATAAGCGCCACTCTGTCGATAATCCTGCATTTTGAGCGTCATCAGTCAAGTACTGAAGAATCATTGGAGTCAGTAATTCCCATGAATAAATTAAACCACCAATCGCTAATCCCAATATGGACAACAATGTGAGAATGACAGTCGGTCCAACTGAAGGAAGGCGTAGATTTAACTCTGCAATCCTTTGCTTTACTGAATCATTACCAAGACCTCTCCATACGGCCACGAAAAATAGGTATAACATTACCATGAACGCCCCTAAACTAGTAGCAATATGGAATTGAAGCAGAATATATTCAACTGGCGTTATTACAATTATATTCACATCATCTGGTAATCTTGAAGGATCTATTAGCCATGAAATAACAGATTTCGTCAAAGGGAAACCGATAATCACGCCAAGAATAAAAATTCCAACAATATATTTTATTTTTGAAATCAAGAACTCTTTTACATCGATTAAAATTTGACCTCCAGGCGATTCTACCAACTCAGCAACTGTCTGAGTGAGTGATTCCTTCTCGGCCATGATTATCCCAAAAGGTGCAAACACATAACTCAAACGATAACTATTCTTCTTCATCCCAAATGTGTGATGGTGAAGAATCGATTAATGAACGCTTATTCAGTCTTAATCTTCTCAATCGATTGAAGACAAACATTGTCATCCACAGTGAGGGCAATGATAGTATAATAGCATTAGCCATTTTATCTTCATGATAATCATTCTCTACTCTAACATCTAAAACTGAATCTGAAGATTCCGCAGAATTGTGTAATATAATGAAATGAAATACATTATGCTGAGTTGTTTTAATTTCTAATGTCCCTCCGGCAGGAATCGAATAATTTTCACCTAAAGTTTTCAGTTCATCCCAATCTATATTCCCACCATCCATGGCTGAGACACTCTCTTCAACTTGTAAATATACTACCTCGAGAGTAAGGCTATCATCCAAATTAGTTATTTGAGAATCTACTACATCCCCATAACTTATTTCTTGAATTATTTCGAAGGTTGAGTCTTGTGGCCCTAATTTGTAAGAGACTCTTTCATCCGACTGGTCAATTTGGAAGTTTACCGCCATAAGAATAATTGTTAGCATAAATAAGGTCCCAATTCCTTCAATTATCGAATGATTTTTGACTTTAGAACGGGTAATTCCTTTGAAGAAAGAACCGTGATCATTTCTAAGTCTTGGTTGTAAATGATGAATGAAAAGTGCACCTATTCCACCAATTATCATTCCTAATGGGATGTCAGTGAACCAATGAATCCCGAGATATAAAATTGAAAAACAGAAAATAATCGTATTGATTAGAATAAATAAATGATATGGCCAATGGTCCCAATCAGACATCTTTCCGCCCTTTTCTTTGACATGGAGATAATTCAAAACCAATATTCCAAATGGTATTGCTACATGTAAAGAAGGTACTGCGTTATCTAACGGGTCGTGTAATGCATAGAAAGAAGTGTATGCCCCATCTTGGTAAAGTAAAGCATCCATGCCTGGTATCCACGAAGATGTCACCTCTACATTGAAGAATAAATAATAAGGAACTGCAAGTGCGTAAATTAAGAGGTAATTCATAGTAACTTTATCAGTCATATCTCTATCTCCGCTATATGCAAAATATACAGTCGTGACATAGATTAAGAAAAGATAGATGAACAGATAATGGAAATTCAAAATTGCCGTTAGAGTATCATTGTAAAAAAAATCCTGAATTCCTTTAGTGAATTCACCTTCAATTGAGTAAAGCCAGCTGGTCCAATGTCCAACATTCATCTTGATCGGTTCATTAAGAGAATCAGTAATTGATTTCCATCTGATAATAATGATATATCCGATAGCGTGTAGATAGTATCGCTTTTCATGGAATTCTTTTATCCAATCTCTTATGGGAATTCTACGACCTTTCATTTTCAATGTGAATGCCCAACAAATAATTGGCGTCAAAAATAGAATCATGTACATCATAACTCTATATGGGCTCATGCCTTTGTCGCCCCTTATGATGATATATCCTTTTTGACTACAAAAACAAATAATGATTGATTAGTCAATGAAAAAATAATATCCAGTATGTACCTTTACAAATAATCACATCATGGAATATCTATGCCGGGAAAGTGGGAACAAGCGCCGGAAAATACCTTGGAAAGTCTCCGACATGGGATTGTTCAGGCTGATGGTATAGAACTCGATATTCGCCTGACCAGTGATAATGAACTTATCGTCCACCATGATTCTGTTGTATCTATTCCAAAAGAGAACTTAGATGACCGCAGTAAGTGGGTAGAAAATTGGAGTTTAGATGAACTAAAGAATGAGGGGTTCTGCTCTCTAGATGACATATTGAATGATTCCATAATAAGAAAACAGTGGATTGAAAAGGGTAAGATGGTTTGTCTTGAATTCAAAAGGCCTCATCTACTATCCCCTAGTGGTAGGGGGATATTTTCTAAGTCAAGGCAGATAAGTAATTTGAGTGCCGCTATGAAAATAGCAGAATTAAAATTAAAACAAGAAGAAATTCCAAATCAAAACTCGGTCTTCTATTCATTCTACAAAGGTATGAATAAAATAATTGAAAAAGAATCTATTACACGTAATTGGGCTGAATTAATGCCATCTGTACCAACTATTGGAACACGTACAATGAAGAGGATGTATGCATACCCACAATATTTCATAACCCCATTTTCCCGTCTAGTCAAGAAACATAGAAATTCAGGTTCTTCGATGGTTCCATGTGCAATGGAATATTTCTCACCGATTTATTCACGTGCACTATTTGGAAGAATGGTTGGCCTACAAGGAAAGCGTAGAGAATATCTATCGAGATGTCAAAAGGGAACTCCGACTTATGTATGGCCAACTAAACCCGAATTAGAACACAAAGTATTGAGTGCTGGATTAACTGCACTAAGCGATCACCTAGACCCAAATTTAACTTGGTTGCCAAGTGATAAAGCAAGATGGTTTAATCCTGCGACAATGCCTCTGGATGAAAGTCAAAATTTCATATTGGACAATGCAACTAAAGACCAGCATCTTTCGATAATTAAGCAATTAAAATTAGAAACCCCAACATGGAATGAATGTGATAAACAAAGGAAAATTGAACTGATTAAGTATTGGCGTAAAAAATGGAATTGGCAAATTGATATAGATGATACAATAGCAAAAAGCACAGACTCTCCGCCATGGGAAAGTGTTAGATTAATTGGACATCGGGGTTCGGGAAAAACATCTAGACCTGTAATCAAGTGATTACTCTATATGTCGCAATGTTTGTTGTTCAGCATAATACTTAGGTCGATAAATTGGAACGCCCTTTCCACCACGGAAAACTGACCTCTCATCAACTATCTGAGCACCTATACCAGCGACTCTTGCCCATCCAAAGAAAGTAGTATAGTAAGTTGGGTCTGTCAAACCAACATGATGCAATAATGCACCACTAGCGATATCGACATTTGCGTTTGGGTTACTTATTTTTGGATTTTCCCGTAAAACTCTTGGGGCTACTTCTCTAAGTGTTCTTATTATCTTGAAGTTTTCATCATCTGGACATATCTCTTCTCCAAGTTCAAACTGAACGGTTGCACGAGGATCTTCAACCCTCAAAACTGCATGTCCAAAACCAAAAATTGGCCTACCTGCATCTAATTCTGCACGAACAAATGCCTCGACTTCATTGGTATCACTGGTTCCAATCTTTAGAACAAATTCCAAACAAGATTGATTGGCACGACCATGCAATGGCCCTGATAGTGCATTCATTGCACCAGCAATAGAAGAGTAAACTGTGGCCTTACCCGATGCTACTGCCTTGCCTGTAAATGTAGAAAGATTACCTCCCCCGTGGTCCATATGTAATACCAAATAGGTTGAAATTACTCTATTCATAATCTTTCGGTCTACATTTTCAAGACCCAATGTATTGATGAATCGATCTACCAAAGAAAGTGACACATCGTCATCAGGAATATCAGAATCTCTACCCTCTCTGATTCTAAAGATAAGACCCATCAATCTAGGCATTCGGGCGATAAGATTCAATGCGTCTTCTTTCCAATCATCTGTAGTTTCAAACATTCCTAGAGTGTGTATTCCTACAGACAGCCAGTCCATTGGATGACCAAATTTAGGAAGAGTACGTAAGACGGATTCTAAATCACCAGGAATCTCAGCACGACTAGCTAAATCCATTCGAATTTCTTGAGATTGGGAGGCATTTGGCAATTCTTTATTCATAAGAAGATAAACAATATCTTCAGGCTCAAAACTTGCTAATTCCCTTATTGGGTATCCACAATAGTGTACACCTTCAGTTGGAGTGACAAATGAGGTGCGACATGTACCGACTGGAACTCCTCTAAGTCCGATGTTCAAATGCTTATCTGTCAGTTCCAGTAACACATCTTCATCAGTCAAATTAATCCCCCTTAACATCCCGAGAAACCACTTGTGTATAAAGTCGGCCTCTACAAAAACAAAACAATTTGAATGTTATTTATTTTTATTTGGCCAACTACGAAAACCTTTTGTCGCTTGCCTATCAGAAAAAATTTGAATCCTTATTGTGTTACCATCGATTACTATAGCATCATCTGAGGTTAATCCTGGGCATGATTTTTTAACGTCTTTCCATGCTCTTTCAGAAGATAGATTTTCGGACCACCAAGGAAATGCTGCACATTGTTGAGGCCTAACTTGATAGATGTCACATTGTTTTGAACCATCCAAATAAATACATACATCATCACTTTTGCGACTGTTTAGAATATATCTTCCGTCCAATGTCTTTCGACAATCTCTCTCCAACCAATCTGAAACTTCCATCTCAAAATGATCTGCGATTCTTTTGGCATCATTGGTACTGAGAAACACTATTCCGCCGGGTTCATCACAACACTTACCACATTCAGGCTGACATGAGAAGGGAACTCCCTTCATCCACCAAGGTGCTTTCATTCTTCTTCACCCGAAACAAGTACGGATTTTACAGTCAAGGTAGCTGTTTTTTGATTTCCGTCAGGATGAGGAACTAATGTTTGCTTGATTTCTTTAAGTGAATTAATCGCTAAATTATCTGATGATAAAAGGTCATCTGCAGACACTTCACTATCATTGATATTCCATTCACCTTCAGGCTCATGACTATCTAGAATCGATGAAATATTTGATGATACTTTCAGAATACTTGCCTTTGCAGTACGCTGCTTCTTCTTTCTTCTATTAGCGGGCTTACGAATTAATTTTGCCTCGACAAATTCTGGCAATGGAGGTTTTTCAGGGTCTATCTCTACTAATTTCTCTTCCAATTCCCTCAAGTCATCTGCAATTAGAATTAAATCTTCAAGTGATGCATCACTAGCCCTCTGGGCTAAATCTATCATAGACTTTTCAAGACCTTCTAGAATTATGGAATTTTCATTTAACTCGAGTTCTGCTGAGTGGAACTGGTCATCAAGATTCATTTCAATATCTGTTAAAATATCTGCTGCTTTGCCAAAATCTTCATTCTTTATTCGTGTTCTTTCAGCTACTAAGTGCTTATCACGGTCATGTAAATCTAGGACAGATGGGGCTTCAGGAGTTAAATCTTCTAGAGTTGTTTTAACATGCCTTTCCAATAAGTCTGCTTGCGAACTTGATAGTTCTTCACTGTCCCAATTAGGAGGTTCATACTCTTCGGTGAGTTCAGGTAGTTCACTGGTTAATTCTATACCACCTAGTTCATGGTCGCTATAAACAACATCTACAGCGTTGGAAATAAGTCTTTGAGCAATATCTTCAACACGTTCACGTACAATATCATCATGTTCCATTTGTGATTCAAGAGGCATATCAGAAAGTATTGAAGATACATCGTGTGCATCAACAATCTGTTCTCCACTCCTAATTGATGCTGCTAACTTTTCCAAGTTTGAATTTGTAGATCGCCAACTCAACGCATCATGTGTGACAAGGGTTGCCAACTGGCTATCATCTAGAACAATATTCATCGAGATTGATTTTCTTCTGGCAAATAACATCAGACTTCCTGCACTAGGCTGTTTCATTGTAGTTTGAACACTTCCTCGGCACAAATCCCAAAGTCTTGAGGCAGGCCAATCGCTAGGTGAACATGATGAAGTAAGAACAACATGAACATTCAAATTCAATGCATAATCTATCATTTTACCAATTAAATTTGCCAAGAGTTTGTTTTCTACAATCATATCAATATCATCAAATGCCAATAGTCGACATCCGATTAAAGACTCCTGCCACCCCTCAGGGAGTGCTTCTAGTTGCTCGATTTCAACCCCTGATAGAAGGAAGACATGCCCTTCATGTCTTTGCAATATCGACTGTGAAATTGCATGAATCAAATGTGAGCGACCGGTCTCTCTATCTCCGATAATCAACAATGGATTTAGTGCATTTCCAGGCGAATCAATAACTCCTTCAGCCAATTGAGTTGCTCGGCGATTTTCGACAACTGTGACCCAATGTTTGAATGTATTATGTGTTTCAAAACCAAGTTTTTTGGGCCAATCAAAATCTTTTGGGATATATACAGAATGATGATGTGCTGCAAGGGATATTTCTTGCTCGAGTTCAAGATTTGTTAGTTTATCACTCCTCCTTTGACCTTGCATTACACTCTTCCAAATTGGAGTACCTTCGTCGTCAAATCCAACATAATTATTGTCATCTCCAAAGTTAGATTCACTAATATCTTCTAAAGATTCAAACGTTCTTTGCCTTAAATTGGCTAATCTTTTTGCTACAACATCTGAAACATCATCGCCATCATTGGCTAGGTCTAAAGAAGGTTTGAATTTACGACTATCTCTTCCTAGAACATGGTCTGCAATCAAATCAAATGTTGGCCTATTTGATACACCAACCCTCTGAAGTAACTTCGTAGTGCGTGCATCTTGAACTGACTTTCTCCCAAGTAAATGATTAAGTTTAGATTTAGAGGGGGTAAAATCTTTTGAAGGCTCTGAGTTATCAGTTTCACTAGATTCACCGTCTAAAGATTGTAAATGTCGCTTGGCATTATCCAATGCTGAGTGAAGCCTTTGCCTACGATTCATCATTGTCTATCACCTGTTACTTTCTTCAATTCTTTACCCTTTTCATCAAATAATTTTCCCGAGGACTTGGCTGTATTTTCACCTTTAGTCCATTCTTGGTAATGCTCATCAACGGTGGTAATAGTTTGTTTTCGGGTTGCAGATTCTCTAGAAAACTTTGATACTTTTGTATCAACTTTTACCCCTCTTGCCATCAATGGATTCAACGATGTATCTTGATTTTTATCAAGTATTACCGCCAATTGCTGGTGTTTCCTTTCCGATTTCATTGACTTAATCGAAGGATTCTTCTTAGCAGCTTTCTGCATACTTGCTTGAATTAGAGATTTATCAGAAGATTGGTCATTTTCTTTGAATGTTTTATTGAAGGCATTATCTTGACGTTGAGAGTATTCTGCCAGGTTATCAGAAATACCTAATTTTCTTGCCTTATAAGATTCTAAATTGCCAATATCAGTTAACTCAGCATTATTTTTTACTGCTGCTGAGATTCTACTTTTCGAAATATGCACCGAATCATTATGCTTTTTTGATTTTCGAACTTTTCTCCTCTTCATCCTAATCGGGCTACGAGGCACTGGTGATTTTATTTTGATAGAAACTTTAGGCGCCGGCTCATCTATAAGTTCTATTTCAGATAATGATTGGTTACTATGCTCTAGAATAACTGATGAGTCATTGTCATCAAGAACATCATCTAAACTATTATCTCCATATTTCTCATCTTGATATGATTTCACAATAAATTCCTTACTCGCTTCCTCAAATACTTCCTGAATCGGAGAGATTTGAGGCACTTGTCGTGATTCCTCGCTCCATTGATCAACAACTTGGGCTAAATTTTCACCAGCAGAAATAACATCTTCTTGTTCGATAATTGGACTTCCTCCAACAAGTTCAACACTGGAAGAATGAATTAAATCACCAGTTCTTGATGCATGAAGGTTTAGTTGCTGCTGAATCCACATAGACTCTTCTTCACTAACATCTCTACAAATTGGATGCTCGAACAATGATTCATCTTCCATTAACCATAAATCAACAATGTTTGTCGACAACTCTTCTACTTCTCTTGTAATACTGTGTCTTGTTTTGGATTCAAATGATGAAAGATCGCAAGATAATAATAATGCGTGGTCTTCCATTCGAACCTCATCGGCTATGCTACGAATGAAGTCCATCAAGGCTGAATCATCATTTCTGCTAGACAAGTATTCTAAGCCATCGATAGCTACTATTGCTTGTTTATTAGCCCATAAGAAGTTCAAAATTTTTCTTCTTAAATTTTCTAAGTCTGATGAAATTGCCCCTTCTTCGTCACTTGTACTGAGCCAGAGGCAAGAACTAACTGGTATGTCATGTGCTCTATTCAAAATTGTAGGATGAGTTCTAGTGATTATTTGAATCGGCCTTCCATGCCCTGCTAAAGCACCCGATAGTTCAACTAAAAGACTAGAATCATCCGCATCAAATAGTATTACATCTCCTAGATTCAATTGCCTTGTATTGCCTTCAAGTTTCCTTAGTTGTGCTTGGGTTTTCTGTCTTATAAATTCAGGAGCATCGACCGTTGCTTCCATTTCAGGTAGGCGGTTGTCTCTTGCCCATCTTCTCGATTGTAATTTTACTTGATTCCACCATTGCCCATCATCGCTTGATTCATTTTGTTCTTGAGAGTAAATATTTGCATCAGGATATAATCTTATGACTTTATCTAATTCCTCTTCTGAAAGTTCATGTAATGAAATTAAAGCATCTATTGCTGTTGCATCACTCTCAATCTCTAACAATGCCTCAAGACCCATTTTAATCGCATCAGACTCATGAATTGCAATTTTTGGCATTCCATCTTGAATAATCACTTGACTAATACGTGGCATCAATTCTTTTGGTTTACGCTCAATACGAATATGACCAGAAACATTGAGTCTCGACATATCACCTGCTAGTTGCTTCAAAGCGTCGTGTCCACCACGGCGAACTTCTATGACAACCCCCTGAGGTAATTCGACCATTAGATAGACCCCTACGAGTCAAGCCTTCGCTATATGTTCTTGAAAGGTGCGGATGAATTACTGTGAAATGTTGGTTTTTGACACTCATTGAAAATTACCATCATGTGATTGTAAAGTCTAATTGGTCGAATTATTACCCTGTATCATGGCAGAGCAAGGGGGGCTACCCAAAGGCATTCTTCCATTCCATCAATTGCCAGTCTCCAAGCCACAACGTAATCAATTACTTTTGATGATTTTAACGATAATGACATTAACCATTTTTACATTATTAGCATGGATTTCTTTAGAATTGCCGGCATGGTCTGTGATTGTTATAATAATTATAACTGGATTTATCTCATCTCTTTTCTTACCAAACCAATTGGCTATTCTCAATACACCTTTAGGAGTAAATCTCAATCACCCTTTCTTTGAAGACCAACCGTTCGGTAAAGCGGAAGTTTACATTGGCCTATCTGACGGGACATGGATAAAACCTGGAAATGATAGATTGAAGTTGGCACGCGATGAATTAATTGGCGGATACAATATTGTCGAAGATAATGAAAATTATACTAGTTTAGGTCATTTTAGTAATTCAAGGAATTATAAAACAATAAACATGCAAGTAACTTTGATCAATCAAGCACTTTCTCTTCGAGATGCTGTTAATGATGTCCAAGATGATATCGAAGATGCACGAGATAGGGAGTCTGAAGAAAGCGGATTACTCGATAGAGAATGGATGGATGAAGAAGAAATGGACATTTCCGGGCCGATTTCTAAAATAATTGGCCGAAGTGAATGAAAAAACTCTTTTTTGCCCTGCATATTCAAAGGCTTAATCGTTTTCG
The DNA here is from genome assembly GCA_003602575.1 of Candidatus Poseidoniales archaeon. Taxonomy (GTDB): domain Archaea; phylum Thermoplasmatota; class Poseidoniia; order Poseidoniales; family Poseidoniaceae; genus MGIIa-L1. Next base: position 41,308 of record QQRY01000044.1, on the reverse strand, counting down.
AAAGGTTGTGAATAGGTTATCAAAATGGCAATCGAGACTTGAGTCTCTTGGTTCCAATGAGCGTGACACGCTATTAGGGACCTCCCTTTCCAAATTGTTCACAAAACTACCACTCTGGCTATCACACCCTGCTAACATCGGAGGATTCTATGGATTACTTGTGGCAGTCGCACTCTTGCTACCCTACCGCTTTGCAAGTGATGACCACACTGGCTGGTTAGCTGATTGGGGACTTCACTGTTGTTTGTTGCTAGTAGCTTGTTTCTTCCTTGGACTATGCTCTACAATAATAATCAGTATTACCGGAAGATTCCCCACTGCGCCACCCCGCTCAATCCTTTATCCAATGCCGTTTATCGGATTGGCCCTACTAACTATTGATAGAACTGATATTTTGGAGATTCCTGCAATTGTTTCATGGCTCCTAATGCTACTTCCTGGGCCGATGTATGTCCATCTATCTTGGGCACCAAGATGGAGGCTACTATGCATGATTGAAGATGGAAGAAACCCATTTGAAGCAATGGAGGACGAAGAAAAAGAATATGAATCCTTTTCCGAAGATATTGAATCAGAGGATGCCGAGATGATGTCAGTAGTCGATGATTTTGAATCCGAATGATTAGATTAGTCCAACTTCTGGTCCGACTTTTTCGAATATAGATAGAACTTCATTTAGGTCATCTCGAGTAAGACCTGCAGACATCTGAGTTCGAATTCGTGCCTTGTCACGTGCAACCATAGGAAATACGATTGCCCCAGCCATAACACCATGCTTTGCAAGGGAGTTTGTCATAGACTTTGCAACACTAGACTCCCCACACATGACTGGAATTATCGGAGTAGTGGAAACACCAGTATTAAACCCTAAATTTTGTAATTCTTTCCTGAAATAATTTGTGTTCTCCCATAATTTTTGATGATGTTCAGGCTCTTCCATCAATACTTCTACAGCCGCTTTTTGTGCTGCTGCAACACCGGGTGGTTGTGATCCAGATAGCAACCAAGAACGAGAATGATTCAAAGCATGATTTCGAGTCATTTCGCTGCCTGCAAGAATTCCTCCTTGTACACCGAGTGCCTTAGAAAAGGAACCTACTTCAAAATCTACTTTACCTTGTAATTTGAAATGATCAACTATGCCTGCTCCTCCATCGCCAAGAACACCCTCTCCGTGGCAATCATCAACATATATCATAGCATCATACTGTTCAGCTAATTTATGAATTTCATCAAGTGGGGCGATGTCACCATCCATTGAAAACACACCATCAGTAATTATCAATTTCCTTTCACTATCTTGGTGCTGTTTCAATACTGCTTCTAATTCACCCATGTCATTGTGTGCATAAACACCACGACTTGCTTTTGTCAATCGAACGCCATCTATAATCGAACCATGATTTAATTCATCACTAATAATTACATCTTGGGGCCCTGATACTAGAGTTGGAATTAAACCTACATTAACTGTATATCCTGCAGAATAAATTAGAGATGATTCTACTTTTTTGAATTCTGCTACTTTCTTTTCTGCCTCCAAATGAATGTCCATAGTTCCGGCGATTGCCCTAACACTGCCACTACCTGAGCCGTATCTTCTAGTTGCTGAAATCATGGCTTCGACAACTTTTGGATGCGTGGTAAGGTTGAGATAATTATTTGCTGAAAGCATTATTGTAGGTTTACCTTCAATAGTACATCTTGGCTCATTTGAACTTTCAAGAGTTGGAGGTTCCCAAAGTAATGATTGTGAAGATAGTTGTTCATACCTTTCTTTCATCCATGACATATCACCGGGCATAGTCTCACCTATCCAATGCAGTAGTCGATACTTGAAGTGCTTTTGTATCATTTCTTTGAACTTAAAATCCAAGAAACTCAAAAAGGGCGGGCACTTGGGAGGTTTGTGCGGATAAGTGGAATCGTCAGTAGTGGACTTGGTAGAGCACATGTGTTCATGGCTCAAAAGCACTATCAAGACCAATTCGTTGATGTCATGGGCAAAAGTGTCTGGCCTGGAACTCTTAATCTAAGCGTTTCGGGTGTCAATCTAGTAAACTATATCTCATTGAGAATTAAATCCGGTATTGATACCCTAGACGCTGAAAAACAAGATATTGATGATGCAAAGCAAATTTCGCTAGAAAATATCGAAAGTTTACGAATTAGAGGATTCCTTAGAGATGGCATCTCATTTGGTGGTGCAACAGCATTCAAGGCTAACTTTACGGCAAATGAAAAAACCGTAGATTGTGCTGTTTTAATTCCTGACTTAACAAGGCATTTTGATGTTGTTGAAATCATATCTCCGACTTTCTTAAGAGAGTATTTAGATCTTAAAGATGGGGATACAGTAGATATAGAATTGATTTAGTTTAATCAATTATGTTTTACTATCGGTAATCGCCCTAGATATGCCCACTCATGATATAGCATACTTTTCATTTCTAAGCGTGCTCCGTTTTCCCATCGACTACGCATAGTTCTCTCCAATGCTAAATCTTCTGGAACTTCTGTAAATGTAAATTCCGTGTTTTCTTCCACTGGAATTGGGAATTTCTCCCATGACACTCCCCAAAGAACTAACCAATCAGGTGGAGCCACACCAAAGTCCACTGAAACCTCTGGATTAGCAATAGCATTCTTGATATCTTCTACTTTTAATTCACCTGTACTTAACTTGAATAATGCCATTGCAGTACGCCTAACTTGATTCCAAAGAAATGCTTCGCCTATTATTTCAAATCCAACAGTGCGACCTTGAACAACCCAGGGAGTGCAAGAGAATATTTTTCTCATCGGATTTTTCCCCTCTTCCATTCTAGCAAAATTTCTGGCATCATAGTTCCCGACAAATAGTTCCAACCATTCGCTAAAAACTTCTCCAGGATCTCGCCAAGATTCTATTCCTTCTAATCGATATCTGTAGACTCTATACTTGGCAATACGAGGATTCCATTCCTCATCAACCTCATGGACATCTAGGAAAGCAATTTCATCAGAAAGATGGTCGTCAACTGCTCTAATCATTTTTCTAGGTGTTAGAGCATTCCATAAACTGCGTTTAATTGTCACAACGCCACCATTCAATCTAACATTTACTCCAGCATCTGTTCGACTTGATAACACCAAATTATGGCCTTCTTGACTTTGTTCTAGCCATTTTAGTTGATTGAATGCCTTAATCAGTTCACCTTGAACTGTTTTTACATCCGGTTGAATTTGGCTACCGTGAAAACTATCGCCAAGATAACCTATGCGAAAAGCCAGACGAACTAAACCGTCCGTCAAACTCACACCTCAGTCTTCACTGCCAAGAACTTCTATTGCTTCTTCAACGGTGAAACCTAATCCACCTACAGCCCAAAGAAGTGCTTGCTTAAGCCATGGCTGAACTGTTGATGCTTTACGTGAAGGGTCCATTACTTCAATCGCATCTACAAGATTTCTACTGGCTTGATATAGAATATCATCTACTGGAATATCTTCAATTTCCAATTTCTTTGCGTATCTCTGGAATTCTTTAACTGCGACTGGAACACGACGGCATTCCAATGCAAATGAAGCAAAATCAGCAATGAATTCTACATTTTCTTCATCGAGTTGCATTGCTTTTTTGTATGACATCATTATTTTACCGCCAGGGATAACGTCATCCTGCTCTTCGGTATTTAGCATATTAGCAAATTCTGCAAAAGTGTGATGCACTATGGCAACATCTGAATGTGATTTTGCTTTGGCTTCCAATTCAGCAACTGCTCCTGCTAAGTCTCCACTTCTAAACAATTCAATCGCTGATTCTAATATCTCTTCACTCATATCAAGTCCTCAATAATCAAGGGGGGGAGGTTTCAGTTCTTGAAAGACTCGCTCGAAAAAATTTCAATCTTCTTCAGATTTTGCACCTGTAATTGAGTCTTTCAAATCGCTCAAAAGATTAGATTGGCTGTGCTTTTTATGCATCTCATTTAGTAGCATCTTACACTTTTCCCAATGCCTGATTGAATAGAAACAGTGCTTAGGGTCAGGCCTAACGGTTTTGATTGTTCTTTGATAGGTCATCAAAGCAAAGAAAGAACGAAGAAGCGACTTACGCGCTTTCTCTGCTACAGTGTCATCTGCTTTTTCGGTTGAACCAGGCATGGAAACTGCTCCGCCAGCTCCTAGGGTTTCGTCAACAATTCCAACTCCTGAATCGGTCAAAATTGAAACTGTAGCAAAACCACAAACTGTTCCTACTGGAGAACGGTCTACAATAACTTCAGAAATTCTGTCGAATAAAATTCTTCGATGTGCCCTAGATAGAAGGAAACTGTGCTCGAAAATCACAGCATCTGAAGTGATTGCGTAGTGGAAACTGTTTTGATAATAGAATGTTAAAACCCAAAATAGACCACTGTAAACAAGTCCAAATATTGTGAAACTGTATGAAAACGGAATGAAATCCATATCGTTTTCCATACCAAACAAGTCTGAGATGAAACCTAGGAAGTCATCGAATTGAATGATGACTGGAGTCACTGCAACCAAAAACAGCCACATAGTGACCCATCTACCGGATGTTGAGGTGTTCATTAGCCTATTGAGCCATGTGATAAAAAGCATCACGAAAACAAAACTAAATGACATTTGATCGCTAGTAGTCAAGTCGATAAATGACCAAACAAGCCCCATAAATCCTTCAGCATCATTGCCAAGAGATTCAACATGACCAAAAATAAAGTGTAGTGCAAGTACGATGCCTCCCAGCACATATAATCCTAAAAAGGCAAATATACTCGGTTTTTTAGTAAGTAAAATTTCTTCTCCATCTATCAAACGGAACGTTTTAGCTAATTTTTCGGCATTTTTTGCTTCTGACTCTTCATTGGTAGTCTTTTCTTCGGCAACTTCATCACTCATAGTAAGCCTCCTAATATGGCTTTAATGACTTATCCACCATGAACCTTCCCCCTTCAAAACTGGAAAAATCAATGAAGAAGGCCCCAAGAATGTTCAGCATTACCTCTAATCCATGAGTAATCTTTGTGAGTCCTGACTCCCGTTTCATCCTCGATTTTCAAATATTTAGTTTCAAGAGGGTACTCATTGTAAGTGAAATGTGAAGTTAGACCACCCCTTGTTGGTTGTTCAAATGTCCAATGTGCTCTATCTACAGCATCGACACGGATCGATATGGTAGTATTTTCATTCCACATCTTGATTATGAAACACGGCAAAGGAGCGTCTGGATGATGTCCATGTTTGCCCTCCGAGCGATTAGAAATTTCTTTTTCAATTTGGACATTGGTAAACTTTTCAGAACGATTATTCTTAGCATCATGAAAAAGTCCGCCTTGTGATAAACTAATATGACTCAAGTCTCGCTTCTTCCAAGGCCTATTATCACGTGCTGTTATTGTAAAACTTAAGTGTGGTAAGAACCAATCTATGTATGAACCATCGGCAAGATGTAAAACACCCCAATACCATGGCACTGATGGAGCTTGAACACACACTTTTTGGAAATATGCTGTACCCTTTACATGCTGATTATCCAAACTACCTTCCACTTTGCACCCATGTAATCTTAAGATGTCATAACCCATATTCATCGCATAGGTTGCCGTAGCGTGTCTTGCAGTAGACATCGCATCATTCCAAGGCGTGATCTGAAATTTCATAGATTGTGGAACCATTCCAGGAATTGGTTGTTTATCACTGGTCAAATTTAGCCAAAATTCGGATAGGTCACTTTTCAGACCCATAGACAAGTCATCGTCAAGAAGAGGGACTACAGCACCACCTCCACGACCGGAATCCTCTGAAACTTCAGGCCACTTTGAATGGGTATCATCCATCGTAATAATCCTACATTTACGCTTGATTAAAGGTTCATGCATTCTTTTTCCATCATACCACCAAGCACAAACCATTCCATCTAAAGCGATACCACTCTCATCATCAAATCCAGGTCTACCTTTAGGCTCCCAAACAGTATCGCTAACAATAACTTTCGAGTTGTCTTTAGTCGACCATAGAACCATCAATTGTTTTCCACTTGGATTACCATCTTCATCATCAAGCATCAAAAGCCACCACCACCAATCCCAAGTTAGATGATTTAGAGGTGGCCTCTCTTGTAATTTCCACATACGTGAAAGATCACCAGTAAATGACTCCATATCTGAATTCATTCGATTTCCTTTCCTTTGAATAGTATTCCACCAATCAGCCACAAAACCGCTGCTTGAACTAGGAGTACAGATGTAGCTATGAGCATAGAAACAAAGGGACCAATACTGCCTAAACTAGGTTTTGAACTGAAATAAGTTAATGGTGCTGTACCTTCGATTGAACTACCAAATAATCCAGTACCGTCACCTCCACCACCCCACCATCCCATTTGGATGAACAAATCTAAGTCAGGCCAAACAAGCATCGCCGCTGAATCGACAATAGTCAAAGCCCAACCAATTACTGAGAATTTAAGAATCGATGCTTCAGGCACCCCCATTGAGAGGAGAGCCATGCCAAGTTCCCAAGCAGCAAAAGGAATAGCGAGAATAATCCCATAGCGCCATAAAACGCCAAAGAAACAGAATAACATTCCATAAACCAATGTCGCTAACATTGCAGCAAATAATACCGATAACCAAATTCCAAATTCTGAGAATCTAAAAAAGGAATCACTAGGCCCTGCTAATCCTGTTACCATTGCAGAAATAAATACAAGAATTGCCAAGTATGGCCATACTATTCCTAAATAGCCTAATATCCGGTAAAGGAATACTTCGGTTCTAGCTATCGGCTTGGATAACATGTAATGCATAGTTCCTGAAGACATTTCATCTCTGATTAGACCAGTTGCCAAGAACAATGGAACAAAAATTCCGATGATGAATACAAAACCAAGTTTACCGATAGCTAGTACGGAGGCTCTGTGAATTGCTTCTTTTGCATAAGCAGCATCATCTGGGTCTTCATCAACAAAATTATCTGCTTCAACTGTAAAATCATCGTTTAATCCCTCTTGAGGACCTTCAAGAATGATGTCGCAAGGGACGTTATTATCATTGGAATCTTTCTGCGAATCGGTCCTATCATCTCGGTCACAATCTCCGTCATCATCATAACCGACTGAGATAGTTTGTCCTGATCCTGGTGTTGAATCCCAATCGAAATCATCTTCATCTATCCATTTTTCTGGCGGGTCAGGCTCCACTGGCGGAACTAAGAGCCCAGGGTGGGAATCGGATGAACTTGGATCTGTACCGTACAATCTCTCTTGCCCTGTAGGGTAACCATCTCCATCCCAATCTTCTGAGTCCCCATCATTATCGATTGACTCGTAATCCTTTTGCATACCATCTACATAGAATAGAAGCAGAAGACTGATTACCATAAATCCAACAATCAAAACAACCCAAGTCGATATTTTTGTTCTGTACTGACGCATGGTAAACTCTGTCACTGCAGCAGCCTTACGGTCAAGTGCTCGGAAAATTGTATCAGGTTTAGTCGCCATCACATTCGCCCTCCACCGGTTAGATACCCCAAAATAGATTCCAAATCATCATCCGGATTATCTATTGATTCGACCTTTTGACCACTTTTTACAATCGCTTTTGGTAAATCTGAATGGAAAGAACCTAAATTATGAGTTTGAATAGACAAATTTTTTCCTTGAGGGAAAAATATTCCATGAACAGAATCAATTTCAATTATACTCTTAGCTAATTCTTTTGGATTTTCAGTTCCAATATCAATTCTATGAGGTATTTTATCCAATCTTTCCCTTATTGCGTGTAGATTACCAAGTGCCAATAATCTGCCATAATGTAAAATTACAATTTGTTCGGTTATTCTCTCGATTTCGTGCAGAATATGGCTGCTTACAATCACTGTTCGACCCATTCGGCCAAGTTCTCTAATAACATTCATGATTGTTGTTCTAGCCAAAGGGTCACAGCCTTGTAGAGGTTCATCCAAAATAATTAGATCTGGGTCATTGACAAGAGCATGAGCAATTTTTGTTCTTTGCCTCATTCCCTTGGAAAAGCGGCCAATCTGTTTGTGAGCGACATCTAGAAGCCCTACAAAATCTAAGACACGGTCTGCCTCAATCTTAGCTTCATCACGTGTCAAACCATTCAATCTGGCGAATGTTGAAATGAAATCGTGCGCAGTCATCCAGTCATACATCTTTTCATGTTCCGGGACAAATCCAACTCTAGCATATGGCGCTGGGTTTTTCCATGGATTTGTTCCAAATAACCTAACTTGACCTGAACTAGGTTTTATTTTACCCATTAGGATCTTGAATAATGTAGACTTTCCTGCGCCATTCATTCCAAGAATTCCAGTCACCCCTCCACTTAATGAGAGAGTTATTCCAGTTAGTGCGTGAATTCTGCCATAAGTTTTTGAGACATTTTCTAGAAGAATTACCGGTGCTGCTTGCTCTGGCACCCACTCTTTGGTTTCAGGTAGCCCGCTTTGGTCAAAATCTGGCATCATTCTCGTGTCACCTCCATAGAAGAGACTCTAGAACTTAGAACATAGAGTGAAAGTGCATTCATCGCCACTAAAGAAGCCAATGACCAAGTCCAAGAATACTGATTGTAAGTTGGCTCAGTTCCAATTATCGCCTGCCCAACATGGGCTAAACAGTCGTATGGAGAGAGCAGATAGAGAATTTCACGATCGAATAATTGAGACACTATAATCGCCAATGTTTTACTGCCAAGAACAATTGCAATCAAACCAATTCCTGGGAAGAACTTACCTTTTGAGACACTGGAGAGACCTAGGCCAATACTTGTGTATGTAATGATCAGTAAAGTACCCCCAACAAATGCTGCTAAAAATAATGGAAACGTGTCAATAATCCAAGCCCACCCACGACCCATGCTAATTATTTCTGAAAAGTAGTACAAGCATAGAGTTAACAAAACAATCATTGCTTGAATTAAAGCAACTGAAATATATTTCATCATGACATAGTCAAATCGATTTATCGGCCTAGAGAAATAAAGAGCAGATGTACCATGTAATCTATCTTCAGAGATCACACCACCAACAAGTAGTGCTGCAACTATCGGGAAATAGAGGACATTTCTAGGGAAGAATCCAAGTACATGGGCGTATAAATTATCACGGTTTACACCCCACATAGAATGTAGTTCTGCGCTACCGATTAGGGCTGAAAGTAAAGTTAATCCAACATCGGCTAAAGAAGCGATAAAAACCACTACTAGGAAAAGTCTGGTAGGGATACTCCAAGGCCTATGTCCTTTACGAAAAATACCCGCAACATGATGTCTTAAAATCGCCCAATTCCTCATCCATCGAGGATTCAAAGTACCATTCCACGGTTGATACACTTGCTCAAAAATAAATCCAGTTGTATCTTTGGATGGGGCAACTTGAGCAGTATTAACTTCATCACCTTGGGAAGAACCCCAAGCGGCATCCATTCTACCCTTACCTTTGACAGGAGCTTCAGCATCATAGGAGATTTCTTGTTCTCCCAGTTCAATCGGGATTGGCGCTGGTGCTTGGATTTCGTCTTCGCCATCCATCACGAGCCACCACCCATACTCTTTGGAGCATCTACTTGTCTTGCTTGAACAGGACTTCTAAGTAAATCTTCACTGGTCTTAACTTCATAGCCAAGGTTTTCCATAATTACCAAAAATAAATCTTCCAGAGAGGCTTCATATTCGTGCATTCTACGTATTTGTGCACCCGTCTCTGCTGCACATTTCAAAATCAGCGTAGTTGTGTCTTCGCCAATATGTTGGATTCTCATTATTCTGCCTTCTCTTCTGACAGTCAAACCGACTTTAGCCATAGCTTCTTCAAGTTTAGTTGCACCACCCCAAACATGTATCTCAATCTCTCTATCGATATCTTTCAAGTCTTCAATACGGCCTTGTGCTGCTAATTTCCCCTTGTGCAAAAGTACAATATTTTCACAGACTCTTTCAACATCATCCATCAGGTGAGATGCCATTAAGACTGACCTATTCCCTGTTTTAACAGTATTTTGAAGTGTTGTAATCATAAATTCTCTAGCAACTGCATCAAGACCATTTGAAGGCTCATCAGCAATGATTAATTCAGGGTCATGGATTATTGCACAAGCTAGTTTTGTTGCCTGTTTCATACCGGTAGAAAAACTTCCAATGTTACGATACCTTTGCTCACCAAGGCCGACATATTGCAAGGCTTCATGAGCCCTAGACATAGCTACAACAGGATTCATGCCCAATAGTTCACCTGAGTACCTAACCTGATAGATTGCATCCATATCCGGATTCAATGCTTCATATTCTGGCATATATCCTATCCGTGAACGAATCGCTGCCCCTTCAGTCCTAATATCGTGACCAAGTACGGTCCCTTCTCCAGATGTTGCTTGAATAAGGCCAAGAATAGTTTTCAAAAATGTAGATTTACCTGCACCATTAGGACCTAGAAGCCCTGTTGCGCCCTTCTCAACCTTCAAATTTAGGTCTTCTAGTGCCATATGGGGGCCATAGGATTTGCATAAATTGGTCGTGTTTATGATATAATCATCAACCATGTTGCCACTCCCTTATCTCTATGAGATTGAAGACGCCTCTTCAAGTATACCACTACATGAGTTATGGAATTATTCATTTTTAATACCATCACGAGTCTTTATCGCAATTCCTTTCTTGAATGATGCAAGTTCACTGGAGGTACACTGGGAAGTACCATGGCCAAGTAATTCTCCTCTTTGGTTAACAATCAAGCATGCTTCATTAGGCCTAATCCAAGGATCACAAGCGATTACAAAACCATGGAATACATTTCTTCCTTGTCTTATGAACGGTTCTGCATCATCATCTACCACAACTATTGCTAACCCCTCTCCACTGTAGCCAAATATTTCAGGGTCAGAAAAAGCCGTAGGCAACTGTCTTCTACGATGACTATACAATTCAATTGCACCATCGTTATTGAGAGACAATCCACCATCCCCAAGCCTAAAACTAGCCAAGTGTTTATTTGATGAACTAAGTACATTCTTTATTCTACCTTGGCGATTTATTACAAAGTTTGACTTACTAGTGAGTTCATGTGAAAGTTCACTTTGAACATTGAAGAATAATGCAAATTTATCCGCTGCTTTCCTTCTACGCAACTGTAATTGTGAGGCTTCGAAATCGCTTGCCTCGATCGACTTGCTCTTGATTGATTCATCTAAAATTTCCAGCTCAACCAATTTCGATAATGCCCTCTCAACTAAATTATCTCCATTGAGGTCAAGTGTAATTATTCTTCTATCACTCATGGAGAATTTGTCCAATTCATTTCTGATTAGCGAAAGGTCTGGACGGCTTCTCCAAATCCAATCAGGACCCACGATGTGAGTAAATGGATTTACATCTTCTAATGAATAAGGCATTAATCCAATTGGAGTTAGTATCATCACTTCAAGACCTGGAGCATGATGAATTAGCCTAGTCACAAGATTATCACATCGTTCCCTCCAAGGCCCTGAGCGACCATGTAGAATCAATACATCTGTTGAGCCTACGCCTAAAGGATTCTGAGAATGCCACCTAGTGAACATCATGTGTCTTGCTGCGATAATATGAGGTCTTGCTAAAGTATCCTTACCACCCCATGATTCCCCACCCTTGCGAGGAGTTGTTTGAGACTTCACAATCCAATCCCAACTAGTCTCCCACGCTCCTTTTTCAGAACCTGTTTCTTGGGATGCTAATTTCTCATCTAAAATCATTTCATCCTTGGAAAAATTCGATATTTGCCCGAGCGAGGGATTTGTTATTAACCACAAAAAGGCTTCACGTAGTGCAGGATGCTGATGACTTCGTCGTTCAGCCATACGCCAGATAGTACCATCACGAACTGCTTGCTTACATCTTGCTAATTCCGCTAGAGTGACCTCAAGATTGTACTTCGAAAGGATTTTAGTTCGCTCTTTACCATCCATCTGTCGTACTTCTTCAGGAGTAAGAGAGGCAATACTTGGAGTGGTAACTGGCCAGTCGACCAAATTTGCAATTTTCTCTGTACCCCAAGGAGTCAAAAGACGACCATCTCTAGCAAAGAGTGCGTATGCTGCAGAATCAAATAAATCAGCCCCAAGTGCTATTGACATCGGAAATAGCATTGGGTGGCCACAACCAAACATATGCACTGGGCGATTTGAAGGCAATTTAGGCAAACTCGATAACATAATTTTTGCATATTCTTTGTATCTGTGTTGCTCCATTACAGGAACAATTCCACCGATTGGGTGAACAGAAAAGTCAAATTTGCCCATTTCTGATGCTGACTTTTCTCTCAACTCTCTGAAAAGACCACCCTGAATTGGGCCATTCAACATTGTTTTTTGGGCTGCATCAATACTTTTCTGAGCCCTAGCCAAAGTTTCATCAACACAATTTGCTACTTCCGATTCAACCATATCTGGACGAGAGAATACATCAAGCATAGTCGCTATATCAACGCCTATGGAGCGCTGAAATTCGACTATTTCTTCGACACCTACCTCGACATCACCGTAAACATAAGATTGGAATGTTCCTGAATCAGTCATTATTATTCCGGGATAATCTATCAATTCGTGAACACCATCATTTTGAGCTTTGGTCTTTAATTCATCATGTTTCCAGATAATATATGAATTAGTAATCAAAGCCCCTATACCATACCTGTCCCACATCTCTCTAGGCTCAATTGTTCGTATATTGGGGTTAATTACTGGCAAGAGAGCAGGTGTTTCAAGGATTCCGTGTTCTGTATGTAACCGTCCAATTCGAGCACGTCCATCTCTGACAACGACCTCAAATTTACCTTTATCTTGCTCTCTGCATGGCTCGGGATCATCTCGGGTCCCTTCACGCCATGCTGCCATAGTTACTGGCCGGTGCACGACCTCCTTCAAACCATCCATCAAAAGCGAGTAAAATTAGCATTAATCTACAAACTCTACTTTACCGTGTGCCAATATGAATTCTCTACCCAGTTCATCAAATGAGTCCAATAAAGCGCTGGAAAATTTCACCGAAGATATTTCATCATCCGATTCCAAGTCCGACTTTACACCTTCTAAAGTACCTGGTGCAGCACCGCAAGAAAGACATGCTCCAGTCAAATCTAAAACAATATTCAGACACTTAGAATCAGAATCTAATATTTCGTAAGATGTCAATTCTATGCCACCCCCATGACCATCAAGTGCTGCTCTAACTTCGTTCAATCTAGATAATAAGGCAGGAATGATTTCTTTTGAATCGATTATTTCTACCAGAGATAATTTTCTAAGTCTATCTTCTTCTTCTTTATCAGTAGAATCTTCGATTCGTTTCTTTGCCTCTAGTTTCATTGATGCCAATGCTTCAGCCGCATATTTGGACACCAAATCATCATCCGACATGACTCCTGCTCTCGTCCAATCAATTTGAACTCTTTTATTGCCACATTATTACAGTTTAGGTCAACCTAAAATCGCAATACTGCGAGACATTTCTTTACACCACTTGATAAAGGAGGGATTAGACGTTGAGATACAGGGGGAGCCGAAAATGGAGGTGTTGAAAATTACCGACTTGCATGTATCTGTAGAGGGGACTCCTATAATTAATGGAATTTCATTGACCATTAAAAAAGGTGAAATTCATGCAATTATGGGTCGCAACGGAGCAGGAAAGTCAACTTTAGCTAATGTTGTCATGGGCCACCCCGCATATGAAATTACTTCCGGAGAGGTATCTTTCCTAGGTAAGCCTCTCGAAGATTATGAAGTTCATCAAAGAGCACGTGCTGGAATGTTTCTTTCATTCCAATATCCTCCCTCGATACCAGGAGTTCAAGTTGGTAACTTTTTGAAGAAGTCAGTTGCATCGGTCAGAGATCAGCAATTAAAGGCTAGAGAATTCAGAAAGGAACTCAATGGAGCGATGGAACAACTCGAAATGGATAAATCCTTTTTGTCTAGATATGTAAATGATGGATTTAGTGGAGGAGAAAAAAAGCGTTTAGAAACTCTTCAAATGTTACTTCTTAAGCCGCAATTAGCCTTACTTGATGAGACCGATTCTGGCCTAGATATCGACGCACTAAGGGTTGTTTCCAAAGGCATTAATCAAATAGCTCA
>QQRY01000044.1:0-27080 GCA_003602575.1 Candidatus Poseidoniales archaeon | reverse complement strand
AAAATAGTAGAGTCCGGCGGACCTGAGTTAGCGATCAAACTCGAAGAGAATGGATATGATTGGTTGGAGGCATAATCATGAGTGAACAAGCACACGAAGCAGTTGGAGATTATCGATACGGTTTCCATGACCCTGAACAATCTACCATTAGATTTGACAAAGGACTATCAGAGCAAGTTGTGAGGGATATTTCAGAGTTGAAAAATGAACCCGAATGGATGACTGAAATACGTGTCAAAGCATATCACCACTTTGTAGAACGACCGATGCCTGAATGGGGCAATTGTAGTATGTTAGACGGCATCAACTTTGAAAATGTCACATATTTCTTGCGCTCTTCTGACCAAACTGAAAAAGACTGGGATGATGTTCCAGAAGACATCAAAAATACATTTGAAAGACTAGGTATCCCGGAAGCTGAGCAAAAATGGCTCGGTGGAGTTACTGCTCAATATGAATCCGAAGCAGTATACCATTCCATTCGTGAGGATTTAGAACAACAAGGAGTTCTCTTCTTTGACATGGATACTGGGTTAAAGGAACACCCGGAAATTGTTAAGAAATATTTCTGTAGTGTTGTACCATATAGCGACAATAAATTTGCTGCCCTTAATACCGCTGTTTGGTCTGGTGGTTCATTCATTTATGTGCCGAAAAATGTTCATGTTGAGATGCCTGTCCAAGCCTATTTTAGAATCAATGCCAAGAATATGGGTCAATTTGAAAGAACACTAATTATTGCTGATGAGGGAAGCAGTATCCACTATGTTGAAGGATGTACTGCGCCAACTTACTCAACTGATTCTCTGCATTCTGCCGTAGTGGAACTAATTGCAATGGATAATGCCAAAATTCGATATTCAACTGTTCAAAACTGGTCAGCAAATGTGTATAATTTAGTGACCAAAAGAGGCATTGCCCACTCAAATTCTGTAATTGAATGGGTTGATGGAAATATCGGTTCGAAGTTAACAATGAAATATCCTGCTGTCATTCTAAAGGGTGAAGGAGCACACGCTGAAGTAATATCAGTCGCTTATGCTGGCGAAGGTCAACATCAAGATGCTGGCGCTAAAGTTCACCATTTAGCCCCTAGAACTACTTCTAATATTCTATCAAAATCAATTTCTAAGAATGGTGGTCGCTCCTCGTACAGGGGAATGCTTCAAGTCACTCCAAGAGCTGAAGGTTGCCGTTCGAAAATTGTTTGTGATGCTCTAATGTTAGATGACCAATCTCGTTCAGATACTTACCCAACTATGGAAGTTGGGAATTCTACTGCAGACTTGGAGCATGAGGCAAGTGTTTCAAAGATTTCTGGAGATCAACTATTCTATCTAATGAGTAGAGGTTTTAGCGAAGAGGAAGCAATGGGTATGATTGTCAATGGATTCTTTGAACCATTCACAAGAGAACTTCCGATGGAATACGCAGTGGAACTAAACAAGTTGTTGGAACTAGAAATGGAGGGTTCTATCGGATGACATATTCAGATATGGAAATCCCTTCAAGATCCTCTCATCTATGGCGATACACTCCTTGGAAGCGTATACACCCTTCTAAGGTTGAAGTAATCCCCTCATCGGATGAAATCACATTATTACATGATGGTGATTTTGAGGTCAAAGATGAAGTCCGTTCGGTAAAAGATTCAACAGAGATTTCTCGAGTCTTTCTAAGCGAATGTAACAATAGGATGAATGTAATTGAAATCGATGGCAAGGGGCAATTAGTGAATATTAATTTAATTGCCAATGGTGAAACTACTGTAGGACACCTAGATATTAGGTGTAAAGGAGAAGCAACGGTAATAATTCATCTTTCAGGTTCTAGTGCTTGGACCGGCTTACATATCACGGGAACGATTGACAAGAATTCTTCTATCGGATATGCCTTTGTCAATGAACTCGAGTCTAACTCCAAATTACTTCGATGTGAAGACTGGGATGTACATAGGGATTCATCGCTAGAGTATGGAGAACTTTCTATTGGAGGATTTAGAAATAAGACCGATATTAGGACGAATCTTTGTGATTCAAACTCTTCATTAAATCAAACTGTGGCAGTTTATGGAATTGATTCAAGACATGATGACCACCATATGGAAATACGTCACCTAGTAAAACACACTGAGTCGTCTTTGACAATGAACGCTGCATGTGGCGGTAGAAGCCATTCAATCGGAACTGGGCAGTTATTCATTGCTGAAGATGCAAGTGGTTCAAATGCAGGTCAAGTATTCCATAATTTACTGCTATCTCCCGATGCTAGAGCAGATGCGATTCCAGAACTTGAAGTTCTATCCGACGAAGTCAGCGCAGCCCATGGTGCGGCAACTGCTCCGATCGATAAAGAACAGTTTCATTATCTTCTATCTCGAGGGTTCTCACCTAATCATGCTGAAGCACTCATAGTCGAAGGTTTCCTAGTCAATACTTTTTCCGCATTAAAAAATAAAATGATTTCTGATGATTTGAAAACACGATTGAAAATCCACCTTGAATGTGGAATTATTGGGTGATTTTATGAGAGAGCAATTTCCAATTCTTCAACGTGAAGTAAATGGTCACCCTTTGGTATATTTCGATAATGCAGCAACCACTCAAAAACCGCAAGTAGTTATTGATGCTATGAATGATTATTATACAAACTCTAACGCTAATGTTCACCGCGCTGTACATACTTTGGCAGGAGAGGCCACAGATGGATATGAGGCTTGTAGAACTACATTGAAAACTAGATTCAATGCTCCAAAAGTAATCATAACTGGCGGAACTACAGAAGCGATAAATTTAGTAGCCCACGCTTGGGGAAAGGCAAATCTATCACCTGGGGACGCTGTTGTGTTAACTGAAATGGAACATCACTCAGATATTGTCCCATGGCAAATGCTTGCAAAAGAAATGGATATTGAATTGCGTTATGTCCCAGTTCAGCAAGATTTGACCCTAGATATGGAAATTTTTGAAGCATCACTTGATGGCGCAAAACTAGTTTGTGTAGTACATATTTCAAATGTACTGGGAGTTTGTAATCCAGTCGATAAAATAATTTCATTATCCAAACAAAAAGGAGCTAAGGTACTTCTGGACGCCGCTCAAAGCGTACCACATCAATCAATTGACTTCCAAAAGATGGGAGCAGATTTCATGGCGTTTTCTGCTCATAAAATGTGTGGACCAACAGGAATTGGAGCATTGCTTGTATCAGAGGATGCATTTCAACAGATGGAACCTTTCATGGGCGGCGGAGACATGATTGAAACTGTATCGATTAGGGGCTCGACTTTTCAGACAAATGAGCATAAATTCGAGGCTGGAACTCCAAAGATTGCGGAAGCAATAGGTTGGAACGCTGCTCTAAAATGGATGGAACAAATTGATTTAGATTCTGAACATTCAAGATTATTGGAATTAGCAAGGTGGCTTTCACAACAATTACGGGAAATGGGCATGACTGTTTATGGCCGTCATGATGATGATGACGCTGCTGTTGTTTCGTTCTTACATCCAACTATGAATACTGAAGATTTAGCTCATCTATTAGACGCAAGAGGCTTTGCTGTTAGAACTGGTCACCACTGCGCTCAGCCTTTACTTGAAAGATTGAACATAACTGGTACAGTAAGGGCATCACTGTATTTTTATAATTCAAAGGAAGAAGTAGAAAACTTTGTCAAACAACTTTCAGAAATTTTGGAGAGATTCGCTTGAGTGATGTAATTACTCTTGAAGAATTAATCGAAGAATTCCAAGATGTAGATGACAAAATGGAACGACTAGAGATGGTTTTTGAACTATCTGAAGAAGTAGATCTCCTAGAAGTAGAATTTTGGAATGATTTGACAAGAGTTAGAGGGTGTCAATCCGAAGCTCATGTATTGGTGTCGATAGAAAATGAGGTTGTAAAATTAAAAGCAGGTGCTGATTCAAAGTTGGTTCAAGGATTAATGGGGATTTTAACGATTGCATTGAGAGGGATAAGTCCTTCCAAAGCACTGGAATTAACTCCTGATTTTGCTGGTGAAATGGGAGTTTTAAACTCGCTTTCGCCGAGTCGGTCAAATGGATTTAGAAATATGTTCGATAAAGTAATGAATGAGATTCAAAATAAAATGTAGGTGTTGTAATGGTCGATAAAGAGGCAGTTCTTGAGAAATTAGATGATGTAGAAGACCCTGAACTAGAACTTTCTATAGTTGAATTAGGGCTCGTATATGATGTTCGAATTGAAACCAAAGAGGAAGGGAATCACGCAGAGATCGATATGACTCTCACCAGTCCAGGATGTCCAGCAGCAGCAGAGATTATGGCAGCAACACACAGAGCGGCTTTGAAAACTGAAGGTATCGATAGCGTTCATGTAAATTTGGTTTGGACTCCAAGATGGGACCCGAAAATTCACGCTAATGAAGATGCTAAGATGGATATGGGCATCTGGGATTAACGCTTCACAACAATTGTAAGTATATCGCCATCTTTTAGAGTGTGCTCAAGACCCACTCTTTGCCAATCAAATTTAGCACTAGGGCCTTTAACTCTAGCATAACGGAATTTTCGATAAAAGTCTCGATGTAATTTATTACAGATATTACCAACTGTTGAATCATCTTTGACAATCAATGGTTCTTCCATATCTGCCTCTTGACCTTGCGGTTTTAGATATACTCTCATGAAACCTAAGTTGTCATAAATGAAATCTTTTAATTCATCAAGCCCAATATCTTTGAAAGCAGAAATACGCATAATGGGCCAATCCTCTGGCAGTGCTTTAGTTGCTCGAACCAGTTCATCTTCTGTCGCAATATCTATCTTATTTATTGCAATTACCGCTTTTTCATAAATTCTATTCTCCGCTAAACAATCAACAATCTGTTCAGCTGTTGTGTCATTTCGTAATGTAACAATTGCTGAGGTAAACCCGAATGAACGAATAATTGAACCGATTTCTTCATCGGTCAAATGAGTTTGTTCAACCGTTGTTCTAACATCGATTCCTCCACGATCTGTACGTTTGATGAAAACTGGCGGTTTTGTTTCATTCAATCGCAGTCCAGCATTATGTAATTCACGATGTAGTACATTGAAGTGAGCATCTTGGAATGGGTCAACAATATACAACACCATGTCTGCACTTCTAATTACATTGAGAATTTCTCGACCACGTCCTTTTCCTTCGGCTGCACCTTTGATTAAACCGGGTAAATCCAGAATCTGAATCTTAGCACCTCGATGTTCCATTACTCCAGGAATACATGTAAGCGTAGTAAATGCATATCCAGCGGCCTCAGAGTGTGCATCGGTTACTTTTGAGATTAGAGTTGACTTACCAACCGAAGGAAAACCTACGAGAGCAACTGTCGCATCACCTGATTTCTTGACTTCAAAACCCTTGCCTCCGCCACTGGCTTTTGAGTGAGCATGGGCTTTTTCTTCCTTGATTTTTAGTTGGGCGATTTTGGCTTTCAGTTTACCGATGTGTGCATTAGTAGCCTTGTTTTTTTGAGTCTTATCGATCTCGGCGCGAATCAAATCGATTTGCTCCTTGATTGTCGCCACAAAAAACCCTCTAACTGCGGCCAAATCATGAACATTCTTCAATGCTCCCGCTAAGAAAACCAAAAAATAGTAAATTCTTTCGTGCGATTAACTCAAAGCACTCGGCCATTTGGATTAAATCATGGGAATCGAAACAGTTGTTCTATTATTGGAACAATCCTGCTTGGACGACCTTCTATCCCTAACATGGGGGGAATTATACACCGGTATGGAAAAGGGAAAATTCAGGAAATCTCGTCCTAATGCCGATGATAGATTGAATCGGCTATTCGATATCGATTGTGAAGCAGAAATTCTTGATTGGATGGATTCTGTTGAAAGTGAAAAAGAAATGAATGTTAAATCATCTCTCAAGAAAATCAAAAATGGAGCAGAAGGTCTTCTAAAACTCATGGAGTGGGCAAGTCCTGGCCAATGGACATCATGGGAAGCAAGAACCTATCTTTACCTAGATGTAGCATTAGACCGAGAAATTGCAAATAGAGATGATCTTTATTCTCACACGACATGGCAGCAAATGATAGAATCACTAGGCGGAATGCCTGAAGAAGAATTCTCTGAAAAAGTATGCCTTGATTGGATGGATAGAAGAAAAGAACTTGGAGAAACTCTTGACGAGGCAAAGGACCCTAAGATTATCCCCACTTATGAGGCCCATGATAGAACTTCACGATTATTGGTTCACACCATCTCGCGCTGGAAAAGAGAAACTGGCCTAACCGGTATTGTTGGCAGGGAACATATGGACGCAAATAAATGGGGACATGGAGAGTTCAATATCCGTGATATTTTGAATTCATAGTTTCGACGGGTTCAAACAATAGTTATGTGACCGGCAATCAATGTCTGACGACAAGTCACCTGAAGATGGCGATGAGATTATCGAGAAAAACGATGATGAAATCCCGATTATTGATGAGAATGGCGAAACTATGGAAGTCGGGGTTGAAGAAGAATTAGACCCGCTTGAAGAAGCGCTTGCAAGAGCCGAAAAAGCAGAAAAAGAAATCGCTTACAAAGAAGCAGAAACTCAAAATGTCCGCAAAAGAATGATGGCTGAAAAATCAGAATTAATTCAGTATGGAGGCATGGGTCTAGCCAGAAAAATGCTCACTATTCTATCAGATGTCGATAGAGCCTTATCTACTATCGATGATGATGACCAATCACCTGTAGCTCAAGGAATTAGGCTTCTTAGAAACAAAATGTGGCATGAGTTATCAGGAGAAGGCGTTACTGCTATTGAAGCCAAAGGTAAACAATTCGATCCTGCAAAAATGGAAGCCATAACGACTATTCCTGCATCAGAAAACTTCGCAAGTGGCTCTGTAGTGGATGTTTTAGAGGCTGGATACATGTACAAACAAAGAGTTCTAATCGCTGCTAGAGTTGTAGTAGCCTCTGAATAATTATCCAGCATATACCCCAGTTTGGAATGTTGAAAGTCGATAAAGAGCATCTTTCTCTATCAACCAATCGATAACCTCAGTCGGAAGGGTCGCAGATAGAACTTCTCGAACTGCATCAAAATCATCAACTGTCGAAAGCATTTTGATAGTCTGTCTAATCCTCCACCCCTCAAAATTTTCTCGATTTTCTAGTTCGATTTCAATAACTTTCCAACTAGATGAGCGATAGAGTTCTGCTGTTTCTTTATCAGAAGTAACCAAAGTACCTTCACCATGGAATTTTGTCGCATGTTCTACCCAATTGGGTGGGTCATTGATGTCATCGATTAAAACAACATCAACTGCGCTTGACCAAGACTTGACCATTTCCTTTCTCTCATCACCAGTCCATGGATTGCGAGGCTCCATTTGGCATGAAGCAGAACCTATTGCTACAGTGACCTTATCATCTTCAGATGCCATTTCCAATGCTTTTTCGATAAGTAATACATGTCCATTGTGCAAGGGCTGAAAGCGTCCTAAAACAATATAGTTCATTTTAAGGCCTCAAAAAAAGGATTCAACATCGACATCAGGTAATTCTACGCCATGGTCTTTGAAACACGATATCATTCTTTTACATCCCTCAACCATCTCTTCAACTGTAGTTTCACCCATTGAACCTACTCTAAACATCTTACCTTTGAGATGGTCTTGTGCACCTATAACTTGGGTATCATACTTAGATTTAAGATCACTTCGCCAAGTATCATCTACACCTTCTGGATACATTATTGCTGTCACTGTACTACTGCGCTGAAAAGGATCGGCTAGTAGTTCAAATCCCATATGTGAAAATAGATTTTGAACACCATTTGAAAGCATCTCACATCGATTCCACCGAGCTTCAAGTGTCTCTTCTTTTAGAGTATTAAGCGCTTTACCCCAGCCCATTGCCAAGTTGATCGCTGGAGTCCATGGAGTTTGGTCATCATCTCCTTTCTTTAGTGCTGAAATCAAATCAAGATAATAAGTCGGACTACATTCTCCTTGCTCTCTAATCGCTTTACTTCTTTCGATAAAATGTGAATTAATTGCAATTGCAGCAATACCAGAAGGTCCTGCTGTACACTTTTGCGCACCGACTACTGCTGCCTCAGCGCCCCATTGCTCAAGATGAACAGGTAACCCCCCAATCGAAGTAATTCCATCGAGAATAAATGGAGTGTTGTGTCGTTGGCACATCTCAGCAATTGCTGGAGCATCTTGAGTAATTCCCGAACTAGTTTCATTGTGACAAATGAGTAATGCCTCGTAACACTTACGTTCTAATTGTTGTTCGAGTTCGAATAAATCAAAGGCACGACCCCATTCATATTTGATATGTTTAACATTACAAAATCTTGCACAAATCTCGGCAACACGTTCACCAAATTTACCATTTGTCGGTACCAACACAAGGTCATTAGAACGGAATCGATTAGCAATTACCATTTCCATGGCTGCAGTTCCACTACCTGAAACTACAACAACTTTGTAATCATCTTCTCCAGCCCATGAGTGATTCTTTTTTTCTGGTTTAGAAGGAGAAATATTGAATGCATATCTCAAGCCAGAATTTAGTTCTGCCATCACATCTCTAAACTCTGAACCTCGGGCAGTTATAGTTGGAGTTGCCATCGCATCCAGACATGCTTGATTCATTCTAACTGGTCCAGGAACAAGGAAGCAGTCTCCATCATAAGATGCCATTATGTTACCGCAGTAGAAGGCAGTTCTTCAACACCTTGTATAACTGTTCAAGAAGCGTTGGGCTGATAGAGGACGAGCCGTACGGCAATACATGTTGCGAATCGGTTTAGCGATGTTACAAGGTGCGCGACATGAACACATCGAGGCACTAATGCATGCTTCAAAAGAGATCGGAGTAGAAATAGAAATTATAGAATTGCGTAAAGGCTCACAAATCGATTCGGAGATTAGTGCTCTTATTCTCCCAGGAGGAGAATCCACAACAATGCGTAAGGCAAGTCAAAGTGAGTCATTGCTTGATGGTATTTTTGATTGGATGGACAAATTTCCAAATCGCCCAGTTCTAGGAACTTGTGCTGGTGCGATTCTTCTATCAAATCCTAGCGAACAAAGAGAACCATATATTTCAGCACAAATATCACGTAATGCTTGGGGGCGGCAAAGACAATCATTCGAGGCACAGCTGCATATTGAATTGGATACGCCAGACTCAAGTCCCACCGATGAACTGGAATTACGACGTGATAATTTCAATCACAAACCACTAAAAATCTCTCATGAAGCTGCAGTTGGTGATCAAGACTCTTATCCGGGAGTATTTATACGAGCACCCCGATTTCTAAACGAGTCTATCGGATGCTCTGTAGTGGCGAAACTAGATGATGAGGCCGTAGGTATATTGGATGGCATGAAACTAGCACTAACTTTTCATCCCGAATTAACACTAGACCGTCGATTCCACAGATGGCTAATTGCTAATGCAAAGAATAATTTTTCCTAAATTCTTGCGAGAGTTTCAAACCAATGAGTCATCACGGAGTATTGTTTGACATGTCTAGGTCTCTTATGATGGCAACTGAAATCCCTTCCGCCGAACAAGGCGAAGCAGAAGGGTGTATACAGTGTCAAAAGGGTAGTAAATTAGTCTTATTTGTCACTGGAAAGTGCCACTGGGGGTGCGATTATTGCCCACTTTCTGATAACCGTAGAGAAAGTCCAGATATGTTTGCCAATGAACGAAGATGCAATTCTTGGGAAGAGGTGATTGAAGAAGGTCACGCTATGAATGCAACAGGAACTGGAATCACAGGTGGAGACCCAATGCTTGATTTAGAGAAATCCTTAGAGGCAGTAAAACAACTGAAATCTGCGTTTGGCCCAAAGCACCATATTCACTTGTATACATCTATACCTTTTGACCACAATCGTGCTACCGATTTTGGTAAGGCTGGACTTGATGAGATAAGATTCCATTTACTCGATGGCACCGTCGACAAATATCTGAAAGTAATGCAAGCATGCAAAGATTCTGGCATTTCTGTCGGCGTTGAATTACCATGTGAACCAGATAAAGAAGAGCAACTATTCTCTCTTATCAAGCAACTACATACATCACCTGTTGATTTTCTGAATCTAAATGAATTAGAGATCACTGTTGGTAATCAAGATAACATGGACGTTAGGGGATTCAACCTAAGTGGGGGAATAACCGCTGCTGCTGAAGGTTCTTTTGAATTAGGTATGAAGATTAAAGAAGCCTCTAGAGAACTCGACTTTCATTTGAAATTCTGTACCGCCAAATTCAAGGATGCAGGGCAACTTAGGGCACGATTTAAGCGAAGAGGTCAAGCAAATCTTCGACCTTATGAAGTATTGAGTGACGATGATACGATTATTTTTGGAGCGATTCCGACCAGTCTTGAGGATGCTCAAGAAGATATTGAAGAGCTAAAAAAAGAACTTGACATTGACGATGGCTGGATACGTTTTGATGGTCAAAATCAACGCATAGAATTGCCTTTATCTATTGCTGAAGAGATTGCCAATATATTAGAAGTACCTGTACAATTGGTCGAAGTTCATCCAACACACGATAGACTTGAAGTTGGAATAATTCACTTGAATTCGTATCGTTGATTGTATTTATCTCTGCATTAATCACGACTCCCGAATGACTTGGAGTATCATCAAAAGTGTATATTGCTAATAAGTTTATGATGAAAGTTAAGTATATGTCAGTAAAGATTTATTTTATCGGTGAGTCAGTGCTAGGTGAAAGACTGTCCAAGGGGTTAATTTTCCAGATAATCGCCGCTATTGCTATTCTTGCCCTTCCTTCGCTAATTCACACTGGATCTTACATTATTGCAGACGCACCAGCCCCAAAAGAAGGCGTTGAAATGCCTCCTGAAGGGCTTGAAAAACTCAGCGAAGGGTTATTTTTCATCGTTATAGATGGTGGCAGAAGAGATATGATGAAAGATCCTAATCTAATGCCAACACTAAATTCAAGGACCTCAAATAATGGAACATATATTGACGTATTCACAAACCCTCTAACGATGACTGCTTCATGTGTCAAAGAGATGGCAACTGGGATTCCTTCTAGACCTAATGAGGGATTGAGTAATTTCCATCCTGAACATCCAGGTACACCAGATGGATGGTCATTAGCAAGTTCATATGATGGAGATAATGATGGAAAAGCAGACAATGAATTTGCTATTGTCGGCGACTATGTATGGGGTGACCTCTATGCGGATAATGATAAAATTAATTTCATGAAACATCGCTATGGACATAGTGATTATATGAAAGGTGATGAAGAATCTTTTGAAACTATCAATAAATGGCTTGATGGTGAAATCCCAAAGAGTAATACCAAAGTAGATATTGTATTTGATAAAACACCTAATGTCATTGTAGCACACTTATCTGGACTTGATAGTACTGGGCACAGATATGGCTCCAAAGAATCTCCTGAATATATGGATAAACTGAAGTGGTTAGATGATAATTTCGCTATCATCTTCGAGAAAGTCCCTAAAAATTGGACTGTCGTAGTTACTTCTGACCATGGACTAACCGATACTGGACAACACGGTTCACCAGATGAAATAATTAGAGAAGTGGGCGCTTGGGTATGGGGGCCAAATATCAAAGAAGGATATGTTGTTGAAAAACAGATTGACCAGAGAGATTTAGCCACTTTGCCATCGCTATTACTATCGCTACCTCTACCTCATGCAAACCATGGTATATTTCCCTTAGATATGTTAAATGTTTCACAAGATAATATTCAAATTTTAGAGCAATGGAACTGGGATGCAACTGTGCAACGAAACAACTGGATGGAAGAAAATGGACACCCATATGTTGAGGGGTTGACATCAGAAACAATTCAATGGGAAGAAATTTCTCCCGAAGAAATGGGGATTCGAAATGTGGATTTATTACTTTCAGGATTATTCTTTATTCTCATTTGTGGTTCAGTAATGTTCTTGATGAGTAAAAATGGATTTAGTAATAAAATTACATTTAGGAGCGGTGCAGCGTTAGCTTTGATCTTCTCAATAGTTTCTTTTTTCGCCGCAAATAGACAAACTCTAGTTGCATTATTTTATCCACTCGGCAATATAGCTCCATACTCTGTAGCAGGATTATCATTATTCCTAATATCAACAAAGTCGGACAATCAAAAAACAATCAATACATGTGTATGTTTATTATTTGCATCCATAGCATTCATGTTATCATATGTAGAAACAAGATTCTCTGCTCTTGGACTACTACTGCTATTAATGATTGGAATGCCAATCTTCAGAAGTGTTGATGTCAAGGATAAATCGACTAATGTTCTGAAAATATTCTACATCGTAGCAATGATACCGATAATATTCCTTTCACATTATCGAGCAATTGGTTTTTCTCTACCGAGAATAATGATTTACTTCACATTCGAACAGAGTATTCCAGCGGTACTATTTGGAAGTGCATTGATTTTAATTTCTATTCTATTATTCATGTCGCGCAATCAAAAGATCAATCAGACTTCACACAAAGCAACAATCGCAATTATGTTTACAGCAATACCCACACTAATTTCTCTAGAAAGTAATTTTATTGACTGGATATTATTGAGTGGCTTGATAATTAGTGTATTATACGCAAGTTATCTAACTCTGAGGAAAAAGGATAATGCGCATGATATTTTCCTATACTGCACCCTGTTTTGGCTAACAATGACTTGGGGCGGTTGGGCATGTGCTGCAACAATGATTATGTATGCGAGTATCGAATCATTCCTAGGAAATGAACTAAAATTCTTGACAGAAAAATGTCAACTACTGCACAAGGAAATTGCAAGAAATGTAATCATTGCTTTATTCCCTCTAGTTGTTTGGTTCACATGGTGGGCCGCACTAGGCCAGATAGATGGATTTGGCCATCCAAGAGATGTTGACCCTGGAAATATCTTCTTGAATGGAGGATATATTGGGGACCGATTCTCACCTAGTAATGCATGGGTAGGATTCATGGGCGCAGGTGCTACTGTGGCCATGTCAATGATGTGGTGGGGACTATTCAATAAGATGGGGTGGCCAGTGCATTATGTTGCATTGTTACTAGTAACAAGAATTTCATTAATTAGCCTACAGTTGTCAGTTTCTCCTAATCTTCCAAGACTAATTTTCAAAATCTCTTGGGACATAATCTTCGCATTGGGCTTACTAGGATTTATGGCACATATATTGCTATACAATTACTTGACAAATCGTAAAAAACCAGAAGTGTCCCAATCACTCTGATTCATCATCTTGATTTTCGAGTCTTGCCAATGTCGGTCCAGATGCAATGTAGAATATTATCAGGGCGCCAGACAATAGGTATAGTAGGAATTGTGGCGTAGTTTTACCAAGTTCAATTCCAACTTCTGTTGAATGTATTATTGAAAGAATTGTAGCAACAGTAATTGATAAGAGTTGGAGACCAGAAATACGCATAGGCATTCCTTTCTTGGTTTTAGATAATTTTCGATCTGAAATCATTAGCCCACCTGATATGAACATTATTGGTAGAATAAGGAAATCAAAGTATGGTTTTTGATGAGCTGAACTGTTAGATTCAAAACAGAATATACATTCTGTTGTAACATTTGGTCCTATTCCCGATGAAGGTTGTAGCCAAATTAATGCTGCAAATGTGATTAACACCATGGCATTTCCGGGAGATGCTAGTCCATGGAAATAGTTCTTATTCGAACCTTCCTCATATTGGAACCTAGCCAATCTTAGCATACCTGTCACAATTACCCAACCGGCGGCAATTGCAAGTGAAATTGTCCACATAGGTGATGCTTCACCCCAACGACCAAACATTACAAACATCAAAAGTGCTGGAGCCACACAAAATGAAACACAATCAGACATAACATCTAAAGTTCCTCCCAGAATCTTTCGCTTGGAATATTTTCTTGCGATTGGTCCATCAATTATATCCCCAATTACTGAAAGAATAATACATCCCATAGCCCACCATATATAATTTGATTTGACGCCATCATCAAACATTGGATTTTGTAATGTTTCAACTGCTAGAATAATGAACATTATTGCTGCAGTTCCCAGTAAACCATTGGCCAAAGTAATGAAATCTGCAATGCCCATTAATCTGTAAGTAGTCTTCATTTTTTAGTCCCCATGGAATGTATATCAATACAGTTCGATAGAATATGTTGAAAAGCTCTATACACAAGAAGGTTTACCCAACCAAAGCAAAAATATCCAATTTTAGCCATGAGGAAATTAAAACCGCTAATGCCTAATTCTAAATAATCAACACCCTTAGCCGCTGTATGGAAAAAAGGATTATCCTCGCTCTCGTTCTCTCTGTTATGCTACTTTCACCTCTCGCTTCAGCAGCAGATGTCAAGGGTGGTGAAGATGTAAATCCTGATGAAAGTGAAGTTCCTTTCACTATTAATTCACGTGACAGTCCATCGGTTGATTCAGAATTATGGTCGCTTACTATCACGATGGATGATGATGAATTTCAAAATAATACTACTTTTGAAATTATGACCCAAATATGCCTAAATGATGGAGTTTGCGACCCTCCTGTAATAATGGATGCTGAAGTAAACGGTGCCCAACATACTATTTCTGTAACCCCACCTAGTGATCACACATATGTCAACTGGAGAGTCAAAGCGATTTATGAAGATGGAAATACTACCAATTTCCCAACCGGAGACTGGTACAAAACATGGTCTTCATGCTGGAATAATGACGGAACTTTTGGAGGCGTTGACTCAGACGGAGATGGTTGTATCGATGATGAGAATACCCCCGGTTTTGGAATGTTAATTTCAGTAAGTGCAATAGGACTAGCTGCTATTTCATTTAGAAAAGAGTGATTACCAAAAATAGTAAACCAGCGGTATTGAAAGTACTGCCAATACAAATACTGGGTATATGTATTTTGACCACCACTTGTGTTTAACCCGCTCTTCCAAAGCATCACCTATACCACCAAGCATTTCTTCAACAAGGCCATCGGGTGAACTAACCATAGTAACACCAAATGTGGTATAGTATTGAATCATTCGCTGATAAAATATCAAATTTAATGTTTCAACAATACCGCAAGGAATATCATCAACTAGGATATCGCAAAACATGGACTGGTGGATGTACTTGAGTGCATTCATGCTAGTCTATCTGCTGGTTATTACCATTCTATCACTCAGGTTCCCAGAGAATTATCTTAATTGGGAAGAAATCGAATGTTCAAATCAATCATTCCCTGATAACTTCACTTGGGGAGTTGCCACTGCTTCACATCAAATTGAAGGAGACAACACAAATAATTGGTCTGCTTTTGAGAATCAAAAAGGTCTTGAGAAAAGTGCCAAGGCATGCGAACATTGGTTAAGGTGGAAAGAAGATTTTGATTTAATAGAAAATTTAGGAGTTGATTCATACCGATTATCTATCGAATGGAGTCGAATCCAACCAAAACAAGGTGAATGGAACCAAGATGCTGTCGACCAGTATAGCGAAATGATTGATGATTTAATCAATCGAAATATCAAACCAATGATTACCTTACACCATTTCTCACACCCCATATGGTTCGAAGATTTAGGCGGTTTTTATCAACGGGAGAATGTTCAGTTGTGGGTAGATTATTGTCAACGAATTTTTGAGTTATTAAATGCCAAAGTAACAGACTGGTGTACTGTCAATGAACCAGAGGTGTTCTCGATTATGGGATACCACATGAAGATGTTTCCACCAGGAAAGGGTTCTGTTTTCAAAACAATTAGAGTAATGAAAAATATGATTTATGCACACTCATCAGCATACTCGGCCTTGAAAAAAATAAATCCCGATGCAAGGATTGGACTGGCTAAAAATGTAACATTATTTGACCCATTAAGAAGGTGGAATTTATTACATTGGATCACAGCGATTATTCTCAACTACATTTGGAATGGAGCAGTTATTTCAGGATTAAAAAATGGAAGAATGTTTGGCTCCAAAATTGATTCTGCAAAGGGTTCTTTTGACTTCATAGGTCTTAATTATTACACGCATGCCCTAACCAGTCCGTTTCTACCGCAGACGACTGAAATCGATTTACCTAAAAGAAAGCATGAGGTAATGACTGATTTTGGATATACGATGTATGCCGAAGGATTAGAACGTGCAGTAAAAATGGTTTCTAAACTGAATGTGCCAATAGAAATAACCGAGAATGGTGTTGCAGATAGTGACGATAGTCTTCGTCCAATCCACTTGAAAAGACATATCTGGCAATTATCTAAATTAATTTCTGAAGGTCATGACATACGATCTTACTACCATTGGTCCTTGATGGATAATTTCGAATGGGCAGAAGGATATAAACTTAGATTTGGATTATACCATGTTGATTACAAGACTCAAAAAAGAACTCTGAAACAAAGTGGAGCCGACTATCAAAAAATCATCAAATCAAATCGATAAGGTAAATGTTGAGACTTAAGAGTAAGGAACTTTTGGACATTACATGGCACAAACCAGTACTGATGTCAAAAAAATCTTCGTAACCGGAGTGAATGGACATATTGGCAATAATATTGTTCGTGACCTTTTGGAAAACGGATATTCGGTAAAGGGTTCAGTTAGGTCACTTGAAGACCCCAAAAAAGTTGACCATGTTAGACAGCATGCAATCGATCTAAATTGCCAAGATAAGTTAGAATTAGTTGAAGGTGATATCCTTGATGCTGATGGTTGGAGTGAAATGATTTCAGGCTGCGATTCTTTATTCCACACTGCTACTATTTATTCGAACACAGATGATGGACAATTGATTATTGACACTGCTATCAAAGGAACTGTTCACCTTCTAAACGCTGCTAAAAATGCTGGAATCAAACGTGTGATTTACACATCGAGCATCGCTGCCGTAGGAAATACTCCCAAAGGCCGAGAAAAGACCGAAGCAGACTGGCAAACCGAACGTGATTCACCTTATACTGTTGCCAAAACAGATTCAGAGAAACGTGCATGGGAACTAGCAGAATCACTCAAATTAGATTTGCGAGTAATCAATCCTGGTGCAGTACTTGGAGGCAGTTTTGTCAGTCCTACCCCTAGCGTAGAATTTTTCCCAAATATAATTTCAGGAAA
Organism: Candidatus Poseidoniales archaeon; assembly: GCA_003602575.1. Taxonomy (GTDB): domain Archaea; phylum Thermoplasmatota; class Poseidoniia; order Poseidoniales; family Poseidoniaceae; genus MGIIa-L1. The sequence goes on along the minus strand of QQRY01000044.1, from coordinate 9,923 downwards.
AATCCCAATGGCTCCTAAAATTCCTATTCCGATAGTACATGTCAAAGATGTGGCTAAAGCTCACAGAAGAGCATATGAAGTCGATGATGCTGAAGGTAGATTTATTGTTGCACCGCACAAGAATTTAACATTCGCTGATGTTTGCAAGACAACAAGAAAATTATATCCAAATAGCAAGGCAACAAGAATTGCAATCCCGCGTTCTCTAATGTTTCTGGCTGTTTTATTCGACTGGATTAGTGGTATGAAAAGTGGCAAAAGAATGATGACTAGAAAGCGTGCTAAAGGATTATTCAAAGGCGATTCTAATCTTTCATCTGATAAAGCGACAAAAGTTCTAGGCATTCAGTGGGAAAGCCTTGAATCCTGCATTAAGGATTCTGTTGAAGGCTTCAACCTGTGATCCCATCCGGTGATACAGGTGAACCAGATTCCTCTTTACTCCACCTTTTCTTGAGAAATTTGAACAGGACTCTTGAAAATACCATTGAAAACATCAAGAATACTATTGAGACCCAAAATGGTGTCTCATCACTGGTTGCCAAGAACCATGTTACAACCAGTATTCCGGCACCATATACAGCCCTGAAGGCTGAAAAAATCAAAAGTGAGCGAACTACAGGATTCGCCAGCAAGTCTTGATATTTAGACATCTAAATCATTCAATAAGTTCAATCCATAGCCGTAGCATTGTAAATTATTACTGGCATGATAGGAAAATCATACTGTCCAGTTGCAACTTCAGAAATCTCAGTCACGTGTTCACAACCATCGGTAATCACACCAAATACAGTGTGAACACCATCCAACCATGAATGCCTGTAGATGTCATCTGGCATGAGGAAAAATTGTGAACCTCCAGTGTGAGGTGCTGAAGTCTTAGCCATTGAAATTGTACAAGGTAAATGGGTCAATCCATTATATGCTTCATCGGGAACATTCCAAGATTCTTGATTTGGACAATCACTCTGATTGACACTAATATCTCCATCACAAACTCCAAACCATGCAGATGCATAACCGCCTGAACCATCATGATTTTCAAAGTCCCCGCCCTGTATCATGAAATCATCAATAATCCGATGGAAATGTGTCATGTTGTAATTTCCAGCAAGTACATGCCCCCTTAAATTATCAGAATGGGCTGGCGCAGCCGTGTGATTAAGCATGATAGTTATAGAATAGTTCGCAGTCGCATTGGCTAAACTTTCTCCATGGTAAATATTGAATGTGACATTACTGGATTCCAAGTCTGAACTGTAGGTATCATCCAAAATATCAATTATAGAATTCAGTTCTTCCTCTGTAATACACCCTGGCATCATAACTATCAGTACAATCATCAAAACTTGTATACGCATACTCTCACTGAGCAAGTCTAAATGGCAAGTACTTATCAATTAAATGATATAGTTATTCACTAACAAATCTTTTTGATAAATTAGAATAAATCACTATGATGCTTCAAGATAATATGCGGTATTGATAAGTGCTGCAAACGAAATCCAAGCAATATATGGCCAAACTAATTGAGATGCTTTCTTAACTTTACTGTAAGTCATGTAGGCATAGAGAATAGTGAAAATAATCATGAAAACCAGCATCAATAATGATGTTAGATATTTTTCTGAATTAAAAACATCGACCCATGAAAGATTAAGCGCAAGTTGAGTAAAAAACAATCCAAAGATTAAATACGGTCTTGAAAACTCTGACCTTTTCTCATAGACCATGGTAAAACTGATCGCAAGAGTCGTATACAATACAACCCATATCGGACCAACAATCCATCCTGGTGGTTGGAAAAATGGTTCATACTCTGAAGTAAATGTCATCTGTTCGCCCTAAATTCACGTTTTGATAATTACTAATAAAACCCAGTTACATCTTAGAAAGCTTCATAGTTAGTTTAAGAGTTATTATTACGTAGACTTTTGCTTGGGTTTAAGTAAGTGTAGTGAAAAACATTCTATTATAACCTCAACAAGATTATATTAGAATTATGAGAAGATACCTTGTTTGCTTGATGATGACCCTACTACTGGCTTCCAGCCTACCGATTAACACCAGTGCAGGACCTAGTGATGATATACCTACAAACGCTCAAGGTACAGGCGTACATGATACATTAGTAGAACTGCTTACAAAAGCGGATTTGGTTACAACCTTACAAGGAACCGGCCCATTTACTGTATTTGCTCCAACTGATACCGCATTTGCTAACGCAGGAATTGACCCAGCGAACTTTAACACTCAAGGTGAAATCGATACATTGACTGATATTTTACTATACCATGTTGTATCAGGAGAAGTTCCATCATCTGCAGTCACAGATGGTATGCTTGCTACAATGGTTAACGGTGATAAAATTAAGTTTGAAGTTTCTAATGGAGTTGTGACCTTAGATGGCGCAACTGTTACCGGGGCAGATGTACAAGCATCAAATGGAATTATTCATGTTATTGATGACGTATTGATTCCTCCAGTCGATATTCCTGCCACGGCCCAATCAACCACTATTCATGATTCACTTGTAGCAGCGGTAATTCAAGCAGATTTACTCACCACATTACAAGGACCTGGTCCATTCACAGTATTTGCTCCAACTGACCAAGCATTTTCCAATGCTGGAATAAACCTAGCAGACCTGAACAATCCTGAAGGAAAAGCCATACTATCAGACATCTTGTTATATCACGTTGTCTCATCAGAAGTACCATCTTCTGCGGTTACTGATTGTATGTCTGCAGATGCAGCAAATGGTCAACCGTTATCATTTACTGTTGGTAATGGAGTAATGGTTAACGATGCAAATGTCACGATTGCAGATGTAGTCAGCAGCAATGGTATTATTCATGTTATAGACAAAGTCCTCACCCCTTCAGATACACCAAATGATATTCCTCGAACTGCTCAATGCACAGGCATTCACGATACCTTGGTGACTGCTGTAATTCAAGGTGGACTACTAGAGACTCTACAAGGTGAAGGACCATTCACAGTTTTCGCTCCAACCGACCAAGCCTTTGCAGATGCAGGAATTGACCTTGCCGCCGTCAGTCAATCCGATCTTGCTGACATTTTACTCTACCACGTTGTTTCAGGAGCAGTTCCTTCAACTGCCGTCACTGAATGTATGTCTGCAGATACAGTTAACGGAAACCCGCTATCATTCACTGTAGGTTCTGGCGTAATGGTGAACGATGCTAACGTTACACTGGCTGATGTGAATACCAGCAATGGAGTAATCCATGTTATTGACAAGGTACTCTTGCCAACCGCAACTCCAAACGACATTCCACGAACTGCTCAATGTACTGGAATTCATAATTCTCTAGTCTCTGCAGTCATTCAAGCAGAGTTACTTACCACACTTCAAGGAGAAGGACCTTTTACTTTGTTTGCTCCAACTGACCAAGCATTTACTGATGCAGGAATCGATTTGGCTGCTCTAGATACTACTGAGGGTAAAGCTGCACTTTCTGATATTTTGCTTTACCACGTTGTACCTGGAGTTGTCCCTTCTTCTGCAGTTACTGAATGTTTGTCAGCTGATGCTGTAAACGGGCAACCATTGTCATTTACTGTCGATGGTGGAGTTATGGTTAATGATGCAACTGTGACCTTGGCTGATGTAAATACCAGTAATGGAGTCATACATGTTATCGATAAAGTACTAAATCCTTCAGACACACCAAATGACATTCCACGAACTGCTCAATGCACAGGCATTCACGACACCTTGGTGACTGCTGTAATTCAAGGTGGACTGCTAGAGACTCTACAAGGCGAAGGACCATTCACAGTTTTCGCTCCAACCGACCAAGCCTTTGCAGATGCAGGAATTGACCTTGCAGCAGTTAGTCAATCCGACCTAGCAGACATTCTAACTTATCACGTTGTTTCAGGAGCAGTTCCTTCAACTGCTGTCACTGAATGTATGTCAGCAGATACTGTCAATGGAAACCCACTTTCATTCACAGTTGATGGCGGAGTTATGGTTAATGATGCTAACGTAACTCTAGCGGATGTTAACACCAGTAACGGTGTAATCCATGTAATCGATAAGGTACTATTGCCAACCGCAACTCCAAACGACATTCCACGAACTGCTCAATGCACAGGTATTCACAATACTTTGGTTACAGCAGTAATCCAGGCAGGTCTTCTAGAAACTCTACAAGGTGAAGGACCATTCACAGTCTTCGCTCCAACAGACCAAGCATTTACCGATGCAGGGATTGATCTTTCAACATTAAACCAAAGTCAACTTTCAGACATATTATTGTATCATGTTTTAGGTTCTAGTGTCCAATCATCTGCAATAACTGATGGACTGGAGATAACTATGGTTAACGGTGATAATGCGACATTCTCAACAACCTCTGGTGTTATGATTGGTGGTGCTAATGTCACCTTAGCTGATGTGAATACTAGCAATGGAGTAATTCATGTCATCGATAAAGTTTTGATGCCTCCAGAAGATATGGTTGAAGACTCTACTGATGATTCTGAGAGTTCATCTGATGATGATTCAGGAATTTTAATTTGGATCATTGTAGGAATAATTGTAGTTCTTGGCGGGGGAGCAGGCACTGTTCTCTTCCTAAGAAACCGAAACTCTGGAGTTTCTGATTCCAAAGATTTCGCCCTTGGCGGTCTTCTAAATCAACTACAACCAGTAGATGCTTCACAATATACTTCTCCGCAAGTTCAACCAGCGCAACAAGCACAGACAATTCAGCCTGTTCAAACAGTTGAAGTAATTGAGCAACCTGCAGTTGTTGCTGAACCAACAGTCATCAAGCAATGGACTGACGAAAACGGATACACATGGCGTTCGATGAGTGATGGCAGCACATTATGGTGGACCGGAACTGAGTGGCAAAAATATGGTTGAAGAATATAATTACTCATCTCGAACCATTTATGAAGATTAAATTGATTAAAAATTGAAAGATTAGAAACCAAGTTAATCCAACTATTGTAATCCATATCAAGGAGGGGTCATCTCCTCCAGAAGCATATGAATAAGTGATTATAGATACTGCTAGACCAAGAACAAATAAGATACGATAAAATATTGTTGCAAATATACTTCCTTTTGTAGAAAGTGATTTCCATCCATTAAACCCAAACCACTGTTGAATAAAACCCATATTTGCGTGTTTTGTCTTCAGTTTTTTATCTTATTCGTGATTAAAAATTCTTATTTGTCGAGTATTTATGACGGGAAATAATTTATCATCTTGAATAATATACTCCATGTATGCAGGAAAGTGAAGATGCTATATTGGAAAAAACTTTTTTCCAGGAATCTGTTTCTAAATTCAAAACAAATAGGACTATTCAAATAACTTCAATCTTAATTGCCCTGATACTAATTTCTATTCCAGCATATTCTATGTTTTCAAAATCTAATATTGCTGAGGATGAATACCAAAGAGAATTACAATATTTCGTTGATTACGCAGATTATGGATATATTTCATGGGAATTGCAAACTGATTTGCAATTGAATGATGATGAAGTATTTACATTATTATTAACGAATGAAGACTTTCCTGAAGAGGCTAAAGAAGTTAATATCGTAAGCCTAGTAATTATGATTAGTGTCTCTGATAATTCGGACGATAATGAAGAAACTACAGGGCCCGGGTGTGCTATAGACCCTGGTGAAGACGCATTTGATTCCGTTTCTGCAAGTATTAGTGTACCAAATGACGAATCTGAAATAATTGAAATTGAAAGTACTACTTCGATATATTTTATGTTACTTGATGAACCCGAATTTGACACATATCCATTCATCACAGGCCACACTGTGAAAGAGATTGAGGAAATGTATGAAGCAGGAGATGAAATTATTGGAGAATATAATTTTGAATTTACAGGTAATGTCGAATCAGGAGATTCTACATTTCAATGTGATAGACAAGACCCAAATGTGACAATAGGCTATTCCATTGAACTTGAGTGGGTAGAGGTCAATATAGTGGAATGGAATGGAGGTTCTTTGTTTTGAAGAGGCAAAATTCAATTCAGGAACGTCAATCAGTTATCGCTCAAGCAGCTACAAGAGGTCTACAATTAAGTGAAGATGGTAAAAGTTGGGTGCCAATAAATTCAGAATCACGCAATCTTCCTCTTAACCAAAGTAATGTAAAAGTTGTGAAAAAGTTACCTTCTGATTATTCACTCGATCAAAGTAATGTAACAATTGTAACAAATGTACCACCTTCCAATGCAGCAACTTCTTTATTTGTGGGTAGTTCCATTGTAGCACTTATTGTAACTGCGCTATTTGGGATTTTTTTCATTTCTATACCAATCCTTATTTTCTTTTTGTTCTTATGGGGCCTCGCGGTTCTAGGAGGTAGCAATGCATCATTTTTTGAATTTTTATTCGGATAATTTCTAGAAACTACTAACTCACAAGGATTGAAATCAATCATTCAACCCAGAACGATACGCTTCGATAACGGCTCTAGCAATGGCTTCTGGATCATTATTGATCTGTTTATCGATTTTTACTCCACCCATTATTGAATCACCAACCATCACTGAGTCAGTAAGAGATAGAGTTTTTCCGTTACCATCGTTTTCATTATTACTTTCGATGAAGTTATTCATTTCAACTTTGTATTGTTGGATTTGAATGATTTCTTCTTCGCGCTTTTTTACTTCAACCTCTAAATCGACAACTCTGGATTTGGTTTGGGTCAATTCTTCCTGTAGTAATTCAGCGACTTCCATTGCCTTTTGTAAATTTGATTCCATAGCTGCCATAATATCATTATATGTTGATGGTCGATCAAGAGGTTCTGGCTTTTCGTCTCTATGTTTTGCCAACAAATTTGTAATTGCTATGTTACTATTCAATCCAGATGATATATCACCACTATCACCAAACATCAATTCATTTCTCACACCAACTAACATTTTACTAGACCTATTCTCATAGTAAAATGATATACTTGAGCCGTAACATAGTGTTGTATATAGCCATACGAACAATGCCCTTACACCTTTCCCGCCACTATCACTATCACCATCAGGGTCAATTGCAAATACACCGCCATCTGGAATGAATGCATCAGGAATAAACAATGACTGATAATAATAATATGGAGTATCAATTATTGCGTTTATTATTTCAATTATTAGAACTAAAGATACTAAGAATAAAAGTAATCCTCTAATTTGATAACCCATTGGTTCTTTCATCGCTAGTTGTTTGGTATCTAAATTGGCAAGTTTGTTATCGCGATAAATTGAAAGACATGTCATACTCAAAGCGAATAAAACACAAATTCCCCAATATGGCCAAAAATCATCAAACTTAGACCACTCCATAATAACAAGAGGTATAAAACACCATACAGCAACTGTTGAAATCAATACTTTTTGTTGCAGACTTAACACTGTCATGCACTAACTAATAGTTCCTTGATATATTGATTTAACTATACTCATCCTTGATTCAACAATAAGTATAACTATGTTTAGAGAAAAATATTAATCTGGGTTAGGTATTCTTTCTTCTTAGCATTATGACGAGTAGTATGATTAGAAGAATTGCTACTGTTCCTCCTCCACCAAAAATTAACACTTGATTATTAATTGAACTGGATAACAAATCAGAACCAGAGTCATCTTCCATAGTTTGGTTTTGATAGAAAATTATTTTCTGAGTCATTGATGTTGTCAAACAGTCTCCATTTTGACAGCCCAACTCACTTTCAACAATTACTTCGATATCAGTTTCAAAAGTATGCCTTCCAGCAGAATCAATATTCCAATCCGAACCATCATTCGGAGCATTAACTAATACTCTAAACCATGAAAATGACCCCCATTCAGCCTGAACTTTTGTTGATGTTAAAGAATATGAACCCTCTTCAGATTGACCATATTCTAAATCCAATTTGAAGTTATCAAATCCGTTTCCAGTATTTTGCAAAAAATAGTCAAGTTCGTAATCACCTCCGACTTCTAATTCTATAATTGGAGTCGCCATTTGAACATTGAACTCTGCAAATTGCATTATATTTACGATATTAGAGGAACTTGCACTTGCAGAATTAGGAGGGGGGACTCCACTAATCTCTTGGACAAATACCTCTACGTTCAATGTACGTGCTTGAGCAGGAGTTCTTGAATCTGCTCTAACGCTGACTTGGAAATCTTCCTCTCCACCTGCTGCAACAGTAATTGAACCTGGCGCTGCAACTGCCATCCCACTACTTTGTACAGTAATCGAAATTTTCTCAACATGTACAGTAGGATTGCTAACTGTACAAATTGTATAACCACTCAAAGTCGCTCCGGGGTTTACTTCGATATTTATTGAACCCCCACCAGGTGGGTTACATTCCAAGGTTACTGCAGCAGCCACGCTTTGTCCTGATGAATTTTCAATTAGAGGAGTTGCGAAACTAATTGAAAGTAAAAAAAACACTACCAATATACTTCGCATGACAGGCCTAGAGCCATCTGTTACTTGATTATAGTGCCGACACGATTAATTTAGATTATTATCTAAATCTTCATGAGCATCATTCAAGAAGAGACTCAGCATCCTTGAGTTCACTTTTCAACTTCCGCTCCAAAGTCTCAATTTGGCCTTTAAGACTCTCAATCACGCTAATTGCATTACTGGCGTTGCCCTTCATAGCTTGGAAGTCTCCAAGATCTGTTTTGATTTGAGCAAGATGCTTCTTTAGAGCATCAACATCCACATCAATCTCTCCCTGAGCTTGAAGTTGCTCATTGATTAGTTGTATACGCAAGGTCCTATAGACAACCTCGAGAGCAAGGAAGTCGTCATTCTTCCAGTCCACGCCAACTAAGTAATTCTCATCCTCTTTTTCAACTACGAAAGAGCGAGCACCCATGTGCTTACGCTCCATGAGGCCTATGCCACACAGGGCAGAGCGATTCTTGACGGCTGCGCGAATCTGCCTGAGCAGTTCCTTTCGGGCAATTTTACCGGCTTTGGCTTCGATGGCCACCCGTAGCGGAGGAAGTCCAGTGTGATTGATGACTAGAACAATGTCACCCACTTTGGACCGTGATGCACCTTCACCTTCACCACCAGTGTGTTCCACTCGATCACCAAATAAACCGGCGATATCTTGGAGGGCATCAACGCTGTCGTTTTCAAAATGGATACCCTTGCTGGTGCTCTTCTCGTGGAGTTCCTCAATTTCCTGTTCCTTGGCTTGTAACTTTTCATCGACATTAAATGCATCTTCGATGCGCTTCATTCGAGCATCAAGTTGTTCACCCATTTCGGTCATCGACTGAGCCACCATGGTCTGAATTTCACCGACACGTTCCCGTTGTTCTCGAACAAACTTACCGAGGTTGGTCTTTTCGTCCGTGATGTCTGTGGCTTCGTTGAGTGTAGTCATTACCTGTGTGGCCTGCTCCAATAGGACCTGACCGGTCTTTGCAGGTATGGAATTAGTGTGGTTAGGGTCGGTTAGGTTGTCTGAAAGTGATGTCAACAAACGCTCAAGAAGTCCTTTGGGGCCAAGAGTTTCCTGTAAACGACGTGCGAGGAGAGAATCGTTACCCGTCAGGTTGGACTCAACAAAGGACTCGAGATTTTCGTTTATTTCTTGTTGTTGTGAGAGAGTTTGCTCAGCGGTGTGTTCCACCATGCGCTCAAGTTCACTGGTGTCCAAAGACAAAGAGGCGTTGGCCATCGCGAGAATACCTATTTGGGTGGCATTCTGGAGGTAATCAATCAAATCTTCCTTCGAAACTCGGAATCGTTCTGGAATTTGAATCCATACATTGTGTGGAATCTTAAGTTCAATCGAATGTGTCGATTCCTCATTGGTTGGCTCTAGTGTTCGGGGTTCTCCGATGGTCATATATCTGCAAAGCCCCTACCCCTTATTAAGTCTTCAACA
>QQRY01000043.1 GCA_003602575.1 Candidatus Poseidoniales archaeon | reverse complement strand
ATCGCTGAAGCGGCACTTGGAACTCTAGCATTTTTCCCATTCTTAAAACATCGAATCTCGATATCAAGATGGTTGAAAAAACCGATTCAATACCCCGAAAACCCCCCAAAACAACCTCTGATGATTCTTTTACCAATTTGGAATGAGGCCAAAATCATCAAGCAAAAGTTAGACAGTCTCTCGACGAACACAGAAATAACATGTTCTTTACTGGTCATCGATTCAGCCTCTACAGATGATTCTGTAACTTTAGTGAAGGATTGGATTAAAGAAAACGATTCCAAATTTGAATCGATTGAATTGATTGAAATGGAATCAAGATTGGGAAAAACAACAGCGGTTCACAAGGCATTAGCGCATCTAAAGAGTTCTAATTTTGATGGATTAGTATTGATGACAGACGCTGATGCAACGATTTCCAAAGGTACAATCGATAGAATGTATGGTTGGTTTTCAGATCAAGAAATAGGGGCGGTAGGTGCTCGTGCCATTCGAAGTCAAAGTACAGGAGAAGAATCACAATACCGAAGCATGTTTGAAATGATTCGTCAGGGTGAATCAAACAAAGATAGTACGCCGTTTTTAGAAGGCTCTTGCATGATGTGGAGACTAAGTAGCCTTGATTTATCATTACTAAATCTGAACTCTAATGCCGATGATGCACAAATTGCCACAGCGGTTCGAATGGCTGGCCTACATAGTATATTTGACGAAAAAGCATCTTTCACAGATATTGCGCCACCTACAGTAGACGGTCAGCGTAGGCAGAAAATAAGGAGAGCTCAAGGCTTACAGAGATTGCTCAAAGACCAAAAGAAAAACCCTAAGATACGTAGTAGTGGTCGTTTCAAGAAAATCTTCTCTATTCAACATTACATGCATGTCTATTCGCCGATACTTGCACTTGGAGTAGGAATTTCAGCCCTCTCTAGGTGGGTAATGGTTAGTGTTACTGGTATGCCTACAGGCGTGGATGCTGCGATTCATGCCTCTTTAGGCGTCATAGAGTTGTTCTGTCTTACTTCATGGCTCTGTGTTAGGCAAGGGCTCCGTTTGCCTTTGTTGGGCAAGATAGGCACGATTCTGACAGGTTTGGAATACTTACTGATTGCTCAATATAATTCCTTTAGGGGTAGAACATCACACATGTGGCAGCAGCACTCTGATACAAGAGAGATAATTTCCAAGAAAAATTAAATTAAAAAAAGCCCCTCCGAAGACCGAAGTCTTCGAAGGGGCGGTTGCATTCCGCAGAATACATTAATGATATTGGGTTGAATTACTAACTTCAGTTAGTTTCGTCCATTGCAACTGAAACTGCGTTTCCGATTTGCGTGTTGTCGTTACGTGTGTCGTAAACAGTTACTGTTACGGTACATGTGTCGACTGCGTCGCCGTTATCGTCTGTTCCACAGTCAGCAGAAATTACCAGATCTTCGCCTGTTGTCCAAGCTTGGTCTGCTGTTCCTGCTTCAGTGTAGCAACCTTCAGCACAGTTAGCACCTTGTCCGCCATCAACAGATACCTTAATCTGTATTCCAGCGAAGTTTATTGCTTCACCCTTGGTCATTGTAACTATGACGCCACTGTCTGTTGGTGCGTCATCTCCAGTAAAGGAGTAGAGAGATAGATCTCCCTTAGTGTTACTTTCTGCTAGGTTAGCGGCCCATACGTATAGTACACCGGCCAATACAACAGTAATTGCAACCATCAAGATAGTTGCAATGACTGGGCTTACTGCTTCATCATTTCTTGTTTCGTTTTTCATATTTTTGTCCTCCAATCCCGTTGCCGGGGGTACTTCTCCCACCGATGGCGTCATATATAATCTTGATGCCGATGAATGTCTAAAATTCGGCTAAAAACCGCGATACTGCGCGCTTATAGTGAATGTTATATTTTCGCCGCCGGAGTAGAGCATACTATTTGTAAGTCCAAAAAATAACATCTTTCCAGAGAAAAATTCAGCCTCGCGGCTAAATGTGAGTAAAAGTGAACAGGGTGAGAGTAACGCAGAGGGGATGGGATGCACTCAACAGAACTTCTACAGCCCCGTTCACAGCAAACCAATGGTTGACAGTTTATATTGGTTATCACGCTTAAATCGCCGAAAATAATGATTAAAAGTGTAAAATAGAAATTTTTCCACAGTCGTGAAATGTTATTTTTTCACTCAACAGTCAGAATCTCAGGGCCGCCATCTGTAACATATACCGTATGTTCGAATTGGCATATGTTGCCACCATCAGCGCATGCAAGCACGTGATATGTTTCTAGGAACCTTATGCTGATCAATTTCTTTATCAAAGCATTCCACTTACTTTGTCGACTGGCCTCATCAGCTTCAGGGAATGGCTTTTCTAACATTGGAAAAGCCCATCTTTCAGCGAATGGCAATGTAGAATATCTTTCTTCAAGATTTCTTGCAAGTTGTGCCCCTAGAGGCTTTAATTGCCCCTTAGCCCTAGCTTTACGAGAAGTAGTCAAACCAGTGAGTCTGTAGATATTTGAAGAATTTGATTCTCCTAGATTTTTTATCATTCCAGATTTTCCTGTTGTATTAAATGGTTCAATAGCATAAACCGAACCTTCTTCTACAACTCCTTTGAAACCTCGATTATCAGGTCCACAAGCATATGAAGGAACAGAGACTCCAGCATGTAATTGCCATGGTTTTAGTTGATGGCCACAAAGATTTCTAATTGGTTGGAACCCAGCATCGATAGAAGGTTGGGCTGCTGCTGCACCAACTTTGTACCAAGGCGTACCAGGGTGCATCATCTCAACCGCAGCATCTCTGGCTTCTTTAGCAGCCTTAATTTGGTCGGTATGATTATTGGTATTGCCTACTTCAATAGTTAATGCATTATCCCCTATGTGGCCTTTAATATGTACTCCATAGTCTATTTTGACACAGTCTCCTTTACTTAGAGTCATATCTCCGTCCCATTCTTGGACAGGAGAAACATTGTGATCAGTTGTGAAATGAGCAGCTAAATCATTTACCGCAATAGTCCCGGGAAATGCCGGTTTTCCACCATGTCTATGGATAAACCTCTCAGCAGCTTCTATGGTTTCATGAAGTGTTGCCCCAGGAACAATTTTTTCCTTCATCGCTTCCAATGTTCTACGGGCAACATGGCCCGCATCACGCCAGTATTTCAGCGAACTTTCATCATCCATGACATCACGTCTGCTCGAGGTACAACGCCCTCTCTCATAATGGTTACCGAAAAACCACCCTTCTCAAGACTATTTTTTTCGAGAGATAGAATAGTGCTACCCTTGCCTCCAGGACAATCTCCTTCTAATATCGATATTTTTCTAAGGTTCAATGTTTGTGCAGCCAATGAGACATTATTATTTGGTTGGACGCCACTTGGATTTGCACTAGTCGCCGTAATTGGTCCAACAACCTCTGCTAGCTTCTTTGCAACAGGGTCTGCGAAAACCCGCACTGCCACCCTGGCACCTCCCAAGCGAGAATCTAAAGTGTCATTTGCATCTAAAATCAGAGTGATACTTCCCAACGGGAAATCATCCAATAGTGATATTGCAAATTTAGGTACATCAACCAATTCAGATGCTTGTGATAATGAAGCAACACCAAGACTAACAGGTTGGTCATAACTTCTATTTTTTATCCTAAAGAGATTATCAAGTCCCTTTTTGGTTGGTAGGCAGCCAAGTCCTGGCAAAGTAGATGTTGGATATGCGACAACTCCGCCTTCATTGAGAAGTTGGCATAGTTCATCTGAGATTTCAACCATGTTCTCACTTTCATTAACAAGCCCATTCAGTTACGTGCTTCTTAGCAACCTCTGCGGCTAGATCTTTATCTTCAGTTTTCACTAATAATTTACCACTCGGATAAAGCGTTAGGTCACAAGGCCCAGTAAAAGTCCAACACAATCGGTTACGAATCCCTACTTCATAACCAGCAGATTCAATTCGATTTCCAACCACCTCTAAATCAATACTTTCAACGCCATCAAGTTCAATTTGCCATGCAGCACGATTACCGCAAAGTTCCATTACAAAACCATCGCTCACATTTTCACCTACTTTCACATTGGAGGCCTAGGCGGCTTGCTTGATTTTGGCGGCCCACCCGGTGGTTTCTTTGGTTTAGAAGAAGAATCTGATGGAGGGCCAGAAGGCGGACCGGACGG
>QQRY01000042.1:17548-47701 GCA_003602575.1 Candidatus Poseidoniales archaeon | reverse complement strand
TTGGCATATGTCCATTCAAGACCTTGTTCCGCTGCAAAAATAGAAGCTCCATCTCCGGTTCCAAGAGCTACCATCTGTGCACCTTTTGCTACACCTGCTCTTCTACCAGCGGAAGCATCACCATTTCCGGCAATGGTTCCACCAACGTGGGTTCCGTGCCCTGAAGAGGTGTCGGAGTTTCGGGTTTCAGTCCAAATTCCATCCCACTTTGCAGAATAGATGACCTTATCACCAGTCCATGGCTCTAGATAATCGAAATCAGGGTGTCCTGCATCAACTCCAGTATCTAGGTCAACTATCGCAGTTCCATCCCCATCCCATTCACTGAATGCTTGATTAGAATCATACTCAATATCTCCAGAAGGAGAAATTATGACTCTATCCCAAGTATCTGTTGCCTTGACCACATGAGTGGTTTCATGCATCATGATTCCCGGCTCAGTGATTGGTTCTCCTCCCCACTCAGAAGGTAGGTAAAAGAAATCAAGAACTCTGTCTAACTCGAGATATTCTATTCTATCCCAAGTAGAAATCATTCTAACATCTCTAATTGTAGCTTCAAAAAGACCACCATCTACTAGCGGGGCTTCTCCTAGAATTCTAGCACCGAGTAGTTCTAGTGTTTCCAAATCTTCAGTCGAAACTTCGCTATTAAGTTGGAATATAACAGGAATTACTTCATCTTCAGAAGAGCTACTCAAAGAATCACGAAGTGATTTATCCATCTTTTCATAATCGCCCATAGGATTTAATCCATCGGCAAGAGGCGCTGCTGTGGCGCCAATCATCAACATTTGAATCGCTAAGGCAGCGAAAAATGCCATATTCAATCTGGAAGACATGTATAGCGGTAGAACCACTCCTTCAAATGTGTTATTATTTGGTGTTTTTATCAGGAGCAGGCTTAGCAAAGCCATCTTCTTTGACTGTGTTTAATACAACATGAGTAAAAGAACGTGTGACTCCTTCTAAAGTGAAAACAGTTTTTGTGAGATCGTCAAGGTCTGCTCTATCTCTTACTCTAGCCAGTACCATCGAGTCCCAGTCCCCAGTAACGTCATACACTGAGAAAACCCTAGAGTCAGCAGCTATTTTTTGTTGAACATCGATCATTTTACCTTTAGCGATACATAAACCCGCCATAATTGTCATAGTCCAACCTACACTTTCAGGATTGAGAACCACGCTATATCCATCGATCACTCCATTATTTTCCAAGCGCTTGAGGCGGTTAGTAATGGTGCCTTGAGCAACTCCAACAATTCTAGATAGTTCTCTCTGACTAGCTCTAGAATCTTTTAGAAGCGCT
Source organism: Candidatus Poseidoniales archaeon (assembly GCA_003602575.1). GTDB lineage: Archaea > Thermoplasmatota > Poseidoniia > Poseidoniales > Poseidoniaceae > MGIIa-L1. The sequence continues at coordinate 46,392 of QQRY01000042.1, read as the reverse complement.
TGAAGAATTGCACGGTCGGTATCATCAAGTTCCATATCAGCACCACTATTCGCTAAGTCTTCTAATTCTTCAACACTTCGACTATTCTTCTTTTGTGCTAGAACTGTCCATCATTAGATATTGAGTCCACGCACCAAGTTCTTCAACCTCTAATCGGATTCCAACTTGACACCCAACTGGTTCATTCTGTTTAAACCGAATTTCAAGATTGACGGTTTGCTCCGGTTCGATAAATCGACTTTTTGGATTATTTTTCATTTTCCAAGGAGCGTCAACATTGATAGATTTAATTTCTACACGTTGTGAAAAAGATTGAATTTCAACTATCATAGTAGTGTCATTCTTCCAAGCCGAAGAAATTTTAGGCATGCCTTTTTCAGTTCTAAAGGACTGTGATATAAGTGCATAGCAAATAATGATTAGTAATACACCGATTAATGCAGGGATATAAAACGATGATGAATCTACATTTTGTGATTTTGCAGGAATATCAAAATGGTGTAATGAGAGTAATTGTTCAGTAGTATTATCACTTTCAATGGCTCCAAAGAATGCCATTGTTAATTGCCAACCATATGGGTCTTGGTTTAGTTCAACGCCTGCTGCCTCAAGGTGTTCAGAACTAATTATCCATTCAACTTTAGTGGTATTATCGGCATCAATTCCAAATCCAACTTCAGGTTTCATATCATATATCAAGTTACTAACAACTCTTCCGTGATGGTCCACTGCATTTTTTTGACTCAAGAAAATATAGAGCAAGGTATCGTCGGTTAAATTAACTAAAGGTGTCATTTCAACAGGCATTCGAATATACCATATGTCTGTTTCACCTTCTGCGATAATTAATTCTCCTTCTAAGTCTATAACTGGCATCGAATCAGTAATTTTAGATGAATTATTCGTAGCATCGCTTTCGAATAAGTGTTGATTAAAGTATGAAATTGATTCAAATGTTTCATTTAATTCTAGGCCATATGTACTGGCACGAGACTTCGAATCATCATCAGGCCAATTTGAGTTTGTTTGGTCACTCCATGACCACCATGAGAGAGAGATTACATCCTTGTCTTGATTACAATTATTATCACTTGTGTCCATTTCAACAAAACATTCGTGTAAAATTTTTGATGCTGGCTCAGCACTTGGGATATCAATTCTTACGTGGGCAGTATAATTCTCACCTTCAGCACTTATCGAAGGAATAACCAATACTAAAATAACTAGCAAAATCATTAATTTTTTCATATTAGTCCCCCCTTTCACTTTCAAACTCAATACCGAGTTTCGCCCTAAGTATATCTCTCTCTAGTGTATTAATCATTAAACTAACCCTGACTCCAGACCATGCAGAAATAAGAGACTTAGAACCTTCAAGTTCACAAGTTAGTAGTAACGGCCCCTCGTTCAATTCCTCTAAATTTAATTTTTCTTGAAATTCTTCAACAGTTGGCACCCAGCCTTCTAACATCGCAATTGCAATTTCTTTTTCGATTTCAACACAGGTTTTTCCTAAGTCGTATTCAAGTGCAGGAATCGCTTCCTGTCTAGTTCTCCAGGTTCCTTTATTCTTGACGAAAGTAGGCATTCCCACGTGAATCAATTTCAGTGGATGGAAAGTTCCTTCCGGCCATAAATCGCCTCTTTTATTTGGACATACACGATTATATAATCTATCCACTACAGATTTTGGTGCAATGTTTAATCTCTTTCCACGACTCCACCAAGACCACTTTTCAGCATCGATTTGGTATCCTTTTGAGATTTCTTTTACAGTTTCGTCATCTGCTAAGAATACAGAATGTCGGTTAGGTTTGGGGCGCTTCATTAGTTTTGGCTCCCAAGTTGAACCCTCAATTGGTTTTCTTTTTGGAATGTAAGCTTTAGCAATTCCTTCAGGAGTCGATTCGGGTTTATGTCTAAATATAGCTACAAAGAATCCTCCTGTGTCGTTGTCAATATGGTATAATCTTCGACATTTAACTAGGTCTTGAGATATATTTTCCTCTAATTCTTTATCGAATTCAGAATCGAATTTAGCTCTATCATCAAAGCATAAATGTTTAACCTTCAAGTTTGGAAGTCTTGGTAATTCTTCACCCAAATCTACTCTAGAGCCCTGTTCATCCAAAACATTCCACTTTCTAAGTCCGGGTTGCATCACTAATCCAGAAACTAGAGATTCATCTATTTTTATCAATTCAAGCCATGGACATTGGCGGAGAATTTCAGCAACTACTGCTTCATTTTCACACGGATCGATGCTACATGTCGAATATACTAGTTTCCCTTCAGGCTTCAATAATTTAGCACCTCTAGTAACGATTGATACTTGTAATTCAAATAATCCTCGGCTAGACTTAGGCGTCCATTTCTTCCAAATTTTACGATTCTTTCGGGTAGTAGCGGTTCCAGTACATGGTACATCAGTAAGAACGGCATCAAATCCAGGTGGTGGTACACGGCCGATATGTCGGCCATCTTGCTGATTTATCAGAATGTTTGGTAATGCGAGTCTTGCTCGATTTGAAATAAGCATATTTGCTCTTCCCGAAACTGGCTCATTGGCGATCACGAAACCTTCTGGGAATATTTTTTCTGCCAGTTGAGTAGTCTTTGAACCAGGAGCAGCACAAAGGTCAAGAATCATTTCACCATCTTTGGGGTTGAGCAATTCTACAGGCAACATACTCGCAGCTTCCTGACGAGTAATTCTTCCTGAATCATGTAATATTGTCAGAATTCTCTTACTGTAGCCTTCTGGAACTTTTCCTCTGGTAAACGGCATTTGCCAAGCACTATTGTTGGGCATCCAAGCAATCGGCTTAGCCCCCATCTTTTTCAATTCTGAAATTGTCCAATCTCTATCTTTACGAGATGTTGTGACTCTAAGAGTTTCAGGAAGTGGGGAAGTAGTCGTACTTATCCATGGTTCAAGTTCTAATCCAAGTTCCAATGCCAATTTCGTTAAGCATGAATCTCTCGAGATTTCATCGAGGTCTTCTTCCTCCCAACCGGCATTGGCCATGACTGTCGGTCTGCTATCTTCTCTATCTTGCTTCCGCCATGCTCAAGGGCTTTCGCCCTCTAGAACAGAATATGCTGGGGGATGCCGCACCATTGCTTTTCCCAATCTTGCTATTATTTCTTATCGGGTGGCTTTTACCCTCAAAAATAGAATCATATAGCCAAAAATTCTCTGAGTCGGTTGGTAAAGCAATTGTGAAGACATATAGATTCGGACCTTTAGCAGTGGTTGCAGTAATGCTATTGAATCGTATAAAAACCATCTTACAGAGAGATATCTCTTATCTTGAAATCGCTCAAAAGCTCGGACCTGGGGAGTTTGAATTTTCTGATTTGAGATTATTGATTACCGGAGATGGCTCTTCTGAAATTGTATTACTTGGTTTGATTTCTTTCGCTTTACTGAGTCATAAATTACCCAGTATTCAAGCATCGAGTTCAGAGTTAAGAAGACTCGTCCAATTTCGAATAATGTCATATATTTCTTTTTGTACATTGGTTTCATACTGGATATTATTTCCCGAATCATCTTATTACTCACCGGAATCCTTGCCTCTAGAAACTGTAAACTCTCCAAATGGAGAGTATTCTTGGATTTTTGTCATAATGACTGGTGCCATGATTTTAGTTAGCAGTGAATTATTCGCCGTGACTACAATACCCCAAACAGATAAGGGATTGCTGACCTTGTCAAAAAGGACTAAATTAAAAATGTATTTTATTTTACCAGTAATGATATATTTACTCTCTAATTCAATACAATCAACCAATTCTTGGTGGATAAATATTTCACAAGATGGTTCATTTGCTATGGTCTTATTTTTCTTATCACATTCAATAGGATTAGTCTTTATTTCAGTTCCTGCTAAATCTATTGAAGCTAATCTTCAACATGGAGAGGGTAGAAGTAAGTCATTGACATTCCAGTTGTTAATCAACTGTATTTTATTATTCATTATAACAGCATATTACCTTAGAAGTGTTGAGCCATTCAATCAAGGTAATGGCTACCTTTTACAGACGACCTGGTTGGTCATCGGGATGGTAATCTGTATGGCGATTACCTTAATGTTGCCAAATTTTGGTTTTGATGGAGCCGCTAGGCCAGAATTATGGTGGCTTAGAATGTCGCTTATTTTTGCCCCAAGTATAATTTTCGCTATCACGCCATTTGCAGTATTTTTATTACCAGCAAGTTGGATATTATTGGCGATTAGCATAATACAGCCATGGTATCTAGAAAAAGACGTTAAATCCCCATCAATTTTTACAACATTATTTCCGTTAATAGGGTTGATTATTGGCACTTTCATATTCTCAATTTCAACAGATTGGCCAATTATGAGTTTCTTGATTACAGGGTGGTTATTGGTTTTATTTTCAAGTAAGAGTATCGAGTTTCATATCAAACAACTGAAATCAGGGCAGATTGCATGAAATCATCACTTTGACCACCTAAACCGTCGCGCTTCTTATTAGTGAACAGGGAAACCTGTGTATGAAGTCAATGACTTCAAGGGATGGGACCCTAATGACTAGAGCATTTAGAGATGGAGTAGAAAATAAAAGAAAAATAAGAGCCCCAGTTCGCATTAGAACTTGGAATCCAATCAAAGATTTGAGAGGATTGAAAGCAAGAACAACTGTTACTGGTAACCAAATGGGGCCATTAGTTGATGTTCCAGCGATGATTAGAATTGAAAATGAACATTGGGTCTTTGAGCGAATCGAAGATGGTGTTTTGAAAAATCTCACTCATAGATTAATTGTCCATGACTCTGAAGGAGAAAAGACCCTTGGAGCAACTAAAGATCTCAAAACAGCAATGCAAGTAGCTCAACGCATGGCTACAAAAGAAAATAAAATTATTATGATTAAACCACTTTGATTTAATCAAAATAGATTCCAAATTGCACTTACAACACCTTGGTTGACAAGGTAAAAGAAGGTTCCAATCAAGATACAAGCAGCATATACTTGGAAAGGAGTTATCTTCCATGCATCCTCTGATTCCTCATCGAAATATCTAATCAAACCAGCAGCTTGCTGGATACCACTTCCGTCGGATTTCTTCTTAGATGCCATTTGGACCATTCCTCCCGAGAAGCCCCCCCTTTATCAACGCGACGCGGGTTAGAATAATGTCATAACCATTTATTCTTGCTCATAATCAAAGGTTAAATCGATTAAAGGAATCTCTTCATTTAATTGTACTGAGTCGATTTGGTTGATGTTTTCAATATCGACTTCTGAAAATTCTTGGTTATCAATAGTTATTTCAGAAATAACAATTCTTTCTTTCCTTGTATCTTCAATTTGGTTATCTTCATTAACACCAGTTTCAGGGTTCGCTTCTATCAAAGAGGCTTCGATTCTAGCGATTGCCCTCTCTACAGATGGAGCATTTTTATCGGCTAGTGCACTTTTGGCCAACTCTAAATCAAACTCAGCAGCAGCAAGAGAAACTCCTGCTTTTTCTTTATTCCAAAATTCGGTTGATCGATTGTTTTTTACTTTTTTAGATACCTTTTCAGTCGCTTCTTTCATGACCTGAATTATCTCTTTGAATCTTTGGTTCGAGTAATCTATTAGTTCTAGCCAAGAGTTTTGATTTTTCTTCTCATCTAAATCCGGATATTTTCTTTTTATCCATTTACGTGCGGAGTTAAGATGCTTAAATTCCCATGGCTTATATGGTAGTGATGAGGTTAAATCATAGATTATTCTACTCCTGAGGTTTATCGGGCCTTCCAGAGTGATTGTGTTTAGATATCCCGAATTAAAGAGGCCAAGACCCCAATAAGAGTCTGATGTAATCTTAATTTTTAGTTGGCCACTAATAGTCTCCAAGGACCATTTCTGTTCATTATAAGACGGGGGCGTGGTGAATGTGGGAGTTTCTGGATTTTCTAAAAGCGAAATAAGAGTACTAGTCACATTTCCTAGATAAACAACTTTACTCGCTGAAGGAAAGTTTTTGCTACGGAGAAGGAAATTTGTTTCATCCATTTTGTGTTCAGCTTTAGCACTTCTAACTTGGCATACAAGAATTGAGATTTGACTCGTGTCTTCTGCCGCCATGATTCGGGGTGTCATTCAATCTTCATCAATCCACCTACTTGAGATAAAGATATAGTGGAAGAGTTCAAGAAAGGAAGCCTTCTTGCATGTAATAGGTGGATAGTATGGCTTCACAGACAAAGGCTTCCAAGATAGAAAAATTGACTGCACTACCAGGAGTAGGGGCAGCCACTGCTAAGAAATTAGTAGATGCTAAATTAGATACAGTATCCAAAGTTGCTTCAGCGGGCGCAACAAAACTGATTAAAGCAGGTATTAAAGCTGCAGTAGCCAAAAAAATCGCTACGGCTGCAAAGAATGCAGACAAGGCAAAATCTGCCGCTAAGGCGACCGCTACCAAGGCTAAGGCAGCCGCTAAGAAAGCACCTGCAAAAGCTAAGGCGACCGCCACCAAGGCCAAGGCAGCCGCTAAGAAAGCACCTGCAAAAGCCAAGGCAACGGCTACTAAAGCAAAAGAAACTGTCAAGAATTTAGCAAAAAGTTCCAAGCCTAAATCCGCCCAATCAAAACCATCTGAACGCAAAAAGATTGGCCCTTCAAGCAAAACCCCACTTTCAAAAATGTCTTGGTTTAAGAATTTGAAGAAATAATTTTACGAATTGTTCAAAGACCGCTTACATTAGTGGCATTCATGCCTCGAAGGAAGTACGGCCGACTTAGAAAGACGGTTGAACTGCCACCAAAAGAGAATTGTTCTCGATGTCGCTCAGGCAAATATTGTCCAATAATAGGTCATCAGGGTCAAGAAGTTAAACCACAAAGAGATTGGATAGGGCCAGATAAAATTTCCAAGCGTAAGGCTAAGAAAAATTAATTTTCTTCAATCCCTGCAATACTCGTGGATGGTGAGTTTTCCACAAGTTCTTGTTGCTGCTGTTGTCCGTTTTGTTCAAGATGTTCTCGAGTTGCTTGCGCCCTATGGTATACTTCTCTTAGAGTTTGATCAGATATCTCGAGATAAACCCTAGTAGTAGCAATTGTGCTATGGCCAAGTAATTTTTGAATTGAAACGAGGTCTGCCCCTCGTTCTAATAGCCCAGTCGCAAAGTTATGTCGAAGTACGTGAGGAGTTAGTTTGCCTTTTGGTAGTCCCGCATCCATTGCTAATGAATCCATCAATCTTTGAACGCCTCTTGGTTGTAATCTACGCTTAGCTGAATTAAGTAGTAAAGCGGTTTCATCATTTTTAATTCTAGATTCTCTAACTGGAAGCCATGCTTGAATTCTATCCAATGTTCGTTGAGTGAATAAAACTAAGCGGTCTTTGTCGCCTTTACCACCTAAAACTCTAGCTGAACGATCTTCTAAGTCGATATCACTGAAGTTTAAATTACAGACCTCACTTACACGTAAGCCGGTATCAAGCATCAAAGTAACAACAATGGATGCGACAGGATTTTCGCTGTTAGAGGCTGCTTCAAGAACCATAGATAATTCCCTTCGAGTTAGAGTTCTTGGTAGTCTTTTACCTGTTCTAGCCCTAGTCAAATGTTCTGGCCATCTATGGCCTAGCCATTTTAGTAGATGCCTTGCAGCAGCGAGCCTAGCATTGTAGGTTGTTGGTTTTAAGTCTGACAAACTATGTGTCCACAAATCGATTCGGCCATTTAGAGGCTCCATTCTTTCTGCTAGTTCTATTATTGTCATGTTTTGATATTCCTTTTCACTTAGTATTGATTCACTTGGTAGAGCCGTCTCTACTAATGAACGTAGTCCACTAGCATATGATTTCTGAGTATTAGCAGATTTATTTTCTGACTTCAGTTGCTTTTGATAACAACCAGTCCAGGGTAAGTGTTGTAGATGTCTAAGACGTGCAGGAAGACCTATGTCTTCTTCTTGACCAAGTCTTAGTTGACTTGGTCTCAGAGCCTTTCTTTCTCTCATCGTATCCCTCCACTATTAATTGGCGTTAACCGCCTCTCGCCGAAGCGAGTGTGCATCCCGTTGTCCCGAAGAACGGTAAGTGGATGGAGGTGATACATATCAAACCATCGGGATGAAATAATTTCAAGGAAACCAAAATTCATCAGTTATAATTTACCGGAACCCATTCTGTTCCGTTCCACCAAAGCATACTTCTATCAGACATTTGTTTCCAAGTATAACCGTTATTATCAGTCCATTGATGCAGAACAGTCAAGCCTTCATCACTATTTATCTCTGGTTGTATGTTAGAAATTACTGGAGTATTTATCTCGACAATCGTTTTATCTTCTAAATTTGGATTTTCACGGCTAATTTTTTTCCTAATGAAGAATATAGAGGTCAAAGAAATTACTATCAGGGCCAAAATGATATAAATCCAAGATTTAGTATCCTTATCTTGTGATTTAGTCGAATCATTAGAGTCAGAATCCCCATCTTGATTTTGTGTTAAATCAGTATTATTTTGTTGAGTATTATTTGTAGAATTGTTAATTTGTTCATCGGTATTATTTACTAAATCATTGGACGAACTATTGGTCAAATTATCTTGTCCGATATCTGTCGAATTATTATTTGAGGTATTATTTGAATCATCGATTAAATCATCATCATCTGAATCATTTTGTCCAGGTTCAAACAGCGAAGAATTTTCTAAAATAGTTAATTCTAATTGAGTTTCAAAGTTCAAAGCATTAATTGTATCATCAGTAATTTGTCCAATATTTATGTCTATTGAATAATTACCAATATCTGTATCTTTGCCGATATCAAATAGAATACTGAAGAATTGATCTTCATCAATTGTAAATTCATAAGGATTTGTTATCGAGGAATTATTTTGTTGTAATTCAAAACTAATTTGAGGAACAGCAAGCGAATCAGGGCCGGAAATAGTTACAAAGAACCTCCAATTATTTTCAAAATAAGATACATCAAAGACGTTATTCCATGGTATTGATAAAAAAAGCGTGAAACTATCATTTTGTGGTGAAGAGAGGTTACTAACTAATTCAAAAGAGTCCAAATCTAAAGTAGAATATATCAAATCATCAAATTCGAGCATGAAAATTGGTATTTCCAAGTCAAAAGTAGTACCCGAATTAGCGTTTCTAATGATTATAGCAATCGGATCTTTAGTTATTTGATTTTCACTGATGAAGTTGATTTGACATCTAAAATAAACCGAATCTAGAGGTTGTAAATTGGTAATTGTACTTTGTTGACCTTCTAGACTTCTCTGGTCATCAGTAGAAGAATAGACTTCAAAATCGATCGAATTTTGAGATACGACCTCTAATTCAAAAGTAGTTTGACTGAAACCGAAATTTTCGAATTCGAAGAAAAACTCAATACTTCTATTTTCAAAAGAAATCAATGAATATTCGAGAATATCTACATTGCTATCTAACTCTATAAAATTATTTTTTATAAGATCGGTACTAAAATTTGTTCTGTAAGCCGATATGTTCGCCAATGAATCAAAGGGAACAAGTTCACTTTCTAATGAATAATTGACATTGTAAAATTCCACCATTTGTCCGGTGAAATCTTCAAATTCAGCAATAAGCTGAAATTCAATAGATGGCATTGAGTCTTTTGAAGGATAGGCATCACTAGGAGCTTGAAACTCGAATAGTGCAGTAGAATTTTCCCCACCACTGAGGTTTGCATCTAGGACGAAAAGATTGGGTTGATTCCAGTTGCTAGGTAATTGGGTCAGAAATATAATTTGAAATTCAATATCGGTGTAAACAGAACCTGTATTTTGAATGAATAGTTCCAGTGAAGTAATCTGGTTATTGGCGAATAATATTTTGCTATCAAAACCCACTCCAACTGGATTTAGATGCATATCATAAGCGATTACATTGATACCTTTATGATTAAAAGTATGTAATAATCCATCGCTATCTAGTGTATCTAGGCTAATTTCGTATTCATCATGAAAAATATCCAACGGATATGTATAATTAAAGTACATAAATAATCCATTTTCATGAGGCTTAAGACTGGAGATGCTCAAGTTTTCACTCAATAATGGGTCTCCAGTGCTGACATTGTAAATCCAAGTCATATTAAGTGTCATAGATTCAATTTTATCAGTTGAATTAACTCCTTCTATTAGAATAGAAAATTGAATAGTTCGATTGAATTCAAGATGATTTGGTGACCACTCTAACACCTGATTATCATCCCAAGAACCTCCAAGATTATGGATGCGAACTTCAGTTGAAGTTATTTCATCTTGACCAGTTGAAAATAGTTGATTTTCTTCTAGAGATTGGTTAGAAATGGGTAATTGAATCGATAGGAAAAGAACAACAGTTAAGACTGCGGCTGTAGAACATCTCTCTCCCATGGATATAAGTTCAGTTCATACTTTATTGAAGTTTGTCAAGAATGATAATTGATTAATTATGCATTAGACTCTTCTTTTTCATTAATTTCAAAATTAGTTTTTGAAACTCCAATAATCGCATTCTTAATCGATGCTCTAAGTTCATTCAAGTCACCATAGCAGACAATCACATCATCATATCTCAACAAAAGATCGTCTGTAGGATTCCAAATCAGCTTATTGTCTCGAGATAGAGCGAATACTGGAATGTCCGAGCCTTTATTGAAAATCTGTGAAATTTTCTGTCCAACAAGATTTGGATGATTTCTTAATTGAAGTGAGAGCACTCCAGAACCTGGAACAGTTCGAAGTAATTGGTCTAAATCTACTTCCGAGAAGGCTGTTTGGCTGGCTACAAAATCAACGATTTCTCCGGCTACATTTGCTCCACTCGCCTTTTCAATTCCTTCTAATCCAGGCGACGAATTGACTTCAAGAACTAGAGGCCCGTGCTCTGCTTCCAGTAAATCAACTCCAGCAACATGTAGTCCTAAAACACGGGCAGCACGACATGCCTGTTCTTCAAATTCAGGAGGCAAGTCGACCTTTTCAACCGTTCCATTTAGGTGATAATTACTTCTAAATTCTCGCCCACGTGCCCGACGCCTCATACTTGCAACAACTCGATCGCCAACAACCAAAGCGCGAATATCTTTACCATGGGATTCAGCAATATATTCCTGAACCAAGACCGATTTCCCAGTCAATAATAGCCCCTGTACTAGACTACAAGCCTCATGAAGTGTATGTCTAAGGAATACTCCCTGCCCTTGTGTCCCCTGTGTGACCTTAATTACAACCGGAAATCCTCCGACAAAATCAATAGCAGATTCAACATCAATTATGTCTCTAACATAGGTCGTGCGAGGTACAGGAATTTTATTTCTGGCTAAAATTTGTGATGCATGCAGTTTATCCCTGCTTTGAATAATACCTTGACCTGTGTTTGCAGTCCAAATTCCTAATTGTTCTAGATGTCTTAGCAGAGCCACTCCATGTTTTGTTATTGAATGGCCAATTCGTGGAATGACCGCGTCTGCCAGGAAAGGTTTGCCCATGTATTGAATATCTATTGAACCGTCAGCAACATAAAGAGAAAATTTCATTGGGTCTGCAACAAAAACGTCGATACCTCGTTTTTTTGCTTCTTCAACAAGACGCCTAGTACTGTACAATCGCGGACCACGCGATAAAACAGCAAGTCTGATGTCCATGCGCACGGCTAAAACTCTTTCTTTTTGATATCATCGCCTATTATTCTTGAAAAATCTATTATCGCGCCTTTCAAGTGCTGGATTGAAATCGCACGGGATATGTCCGACCAAGAAGAGAACGACATGGCTGAGGAAACTCTCCCTTCAGAGGAAGTGGAAGAAGTCTCAGAAGAGCAACCTGAAGAACCTTTAGGAAAGTTAGAAGCAGAGTTAAAGCGCTCTAAGTGGAGCGTTTTTCTTTTTGTTGGATTAACTATTGCGATGTTTGGTTTTGCTCTTTTTCCAATGTCTACCGATGTACCATATGATGGATTATGGGGTGCTGCTGAGAAAGATATTGGTTTTGTTTGGGGGCCATCTGCCTCTGGCGAAGACTTGATGGACGTTCCCTTTGAGTTAGAAGTTGAAGTTGTCAGAGCGCCATCGGTCTCTTCTAACGTAACACTCGAAGCATATGTCTTGAAATTAGATAATTGTCAAGCTATAGAGGTTAGTGACTATCAACAAGTAGCCAAACAAGGAGATAGCCATGACTATCAGTATTTATCTAAGAAGGCGCCTTTGGAAGGAGAAAGTTATACCTTTGAATTTAATTTAGACATGGGGCAACATTGTGTTAAAGTACAATTTGTCAATGATCAAGGTAACGTTCTGAAGGAGAATACTGAATTGAAAGCCAAAGGTAAATTATGGCCTAATCAAGTAATTGCTGGGATTCCAGGATTTATTTTCTTAAGTGTTTCAATATACGCTATATTAGGTATGTTGAGTAAGAGGTCTAGACTAAATGAAATTCTTGAGGAAGAGAGAATTGAACAAGAAAGGTTAGCAGCAGAGGCTGCAACTGCCGAAAGGATCTCACAGGGGCCAGGGGGCGCTCCTCCAAAATCCGCAGCAGGTCCTTCAGGCCCGCCTAAGTCTGCTGCTGGCCCGTCCGGCCCTCCTAAGCAACAAAAGCGAAGTGGGCCCCCTAAGAGTTCAATAACCGCTGCAACAGATTCTTCGAAGCGTAGTGGACCACCTCCTGCTAATTCTGAAGTCAAAGTAGAGCCAGCAGAAGAGACCACTTCTCAAACTGATGATTCAGTCTTTGAACCTGCAGGAAATGGCTATTTTTACCGAAAGATGGCTGATGGAACTTATGAGCAGATAATCTATGTTCAATCAGAAGATGGTACTTACACTCCATATGAAGAATGAATAAATCATTTCTTCTAGGAAATAGCACGATTAAGATACATCGAACGCTATCCTTGAAAGGGAGCATTACTGACGCCCATGTGGGAAGGGGCATGGCCGACGATTTAACATCCACACTAACGGCCGCCAAATTGAAGGCGTTGTGTGTTATCAATGACCTTGCAACATCTGGCAATAAAGCAGATTTAGTCCAACGATTATTAGATTCAGGCTTGGGTCGAGAGGAATTAGGTCTGTCAGTTATTAGCGAAGAGATTAGTAGTGATGAAACGATTGAAGATGAAGTAATTTTTTCTCTTGAAGATGAAGAAACAATCTCTCCTGAGACTGAACCTGAGGTTCTTGAATCGAAAGAACAACCTCCAGTAAGTGAGGTAATGGAAGCAGAGATATTGGATGCAGACCTCGTCATGGTCAGTGAAGAAATAGAAAAGCCTAAACCAAAAATAAAGCCCGTTGAATCAAAATTATCTGCCCAACAAAAACCAACTACATTGGTCGAGATGGTTAAGAAGCCTCAGGTCGCAGCAGGTTTGATGGTTTTGATAATACTTGGAGCAGGTGGATGGTATTATTTCAGCGCCCAATTAGAGCCATTCACTGCAGATCAATTACGCTATGGAGATGAGATGACTTACACTATTTCAGATGGTGATTTCATGGCTACAGAAGGTTTTCTCGACTTAGTATTAGATCAGATTGAAACCGATGATGATATTTGCAAATTGAGAATGATGTTTGATGGCTCTGGGGATGTATCAATTACTGATGGGGGGACAGATCAATTATTTTCTCAAACCTCAAATGACCGACTTGGTGCAGTAAGTGTACGAGGCGGTCAAGGAATGAGTTGGCTATCGGTTGAGTCAGTATCATCTTATGAATTAGATAGTTTCACTATACAACGCCATTTACAATCTTCAATACCGGGTTCAAATGGTTGTTCAGATTTTCCAGCAAGTGTTAGTGGAACTGCCGATATCACCTCTACAAAATGGACTGAGTTGAGAGAAAGAGCGAGCTTAGGGACCAAAGTTGATTGGAATCTGAATATCGAAGATTCATATCAAGGCACTCTTATGACGTATGGTGTTGGAGGCTTCTTTGGAGATTTAGAAGTTCTCTCTCCGGGTTTTTCATTACTTGTACAACCAGTTGAGTTACAAGAATTATTGGCCAATGATTACATTGACGATGGTGCTACAGGTTCTCGACTTGGATGGGACTGGAGAGTCCTAGGTACAGAAGAACTGGGTTCGACAGAGATGTGGAAAATTGTTGCAACCAACAAAGATATTCAGGATTATTGTTTAGGTTCAGCAAGTATGACTCTTTGGGTTGAAGAAGGCAATCCTTGGGCGACGAGGCAAACAGTTGATGTGGTCATTTCTGGCAGTGATAGTAACCGACAAGGATGTTCTACAACAACTAAATTACTTGGAGATTATGTTCTTCCTGAAGGGGAATTAACGATGAGCCATACATTCCAAAAGTCTTCTTTGAAACTAGGTAGTAAGGCTTTAGAATATGGTTTGTCTTATGATGCTAGACCACTTGCAAACGAATTATCTCCTGATGAAGATGACTTGAAGGAATGGGGGGCTAACGGTATTCATATGCCTGATGATTCTTCTATGAGGGCACATAATTTAGAGACTTCAATACAGTGTTTTGACTACTTCCAAAGTTCTGCGGCTGGAGCCACAGCTGCACTGGATGATGGGGGCTATGTTTGGCGAGCAATCGATTCAAATCTAGGTACAACAACACAATGGAATGTTTCTTGGATTGCAACTGACGAAACTGCAGGTTGGGTGAAATTCAATGTCACTGGAACTCCTAGTTCAGAAAATTGTTATTTTGATTCCAAAGGTGTGTATGATGAATCTATATCCCATAATAGAGAATTTATCCCTAAAGTTCTCAATATTAGCAATATAGAATCACGATTATCAGATTCTAGTCGCTTTACAGACTTATCTGGGACAAATGGAATATTCACTTCTTCAGGCGATTATCATCCCGAGACCAGAGTAGGATATCTTGTGGTGGTGCCAGGAAGTGGCATCAATTCGATTTTGACTAATATTGGGGATGCAACAGATGGTGCTACAACCGTGGATATTTCTAGAGAATGGGATTCAGGTGGTTGGGAAAACAGATTCAACTTAGTTGCTGATGCAAGCGATGGTAGAATTGTTGGCTGGAACTTTGTCAAGAATACCTGATCATTTCCATTTATTGTTTAAATCCGGCAATATAGGTGCAGAGCGAACATCGCTAAATTGTGATTGTTGAGGAGGATGGAATCCACCAGTTGGAGGTTGCTTAGGAGGTTTAATTCCTGAACTTCCCTGTCTTAATACTAGTAAAATAACTAGTAAGACAATGACCACAGAACCAGCAATAACACTTGCAATAGTGCCCATTTCAAGATTACTTTCGGCTTTAGATTCGCTTTCAGAATCAATTGAGTCATCATCTTTAATTTCAGGTTCAGGAGGGTGCCAAACAGTGTATGTTACATTCCAAGAATAACTAATCTGTCCACCGTTGTTATCTGATATGATGACAATAATGGGGTAAGGTCCAACAGTACCATTTTGGGCGCATAATACCGCGCTAAAACCAGTGTTATTATTGGAACAGTCTATCACTTCTTGTTCAAGATTTTCTTGTTGTGAAATCGTAGCTCCATTTCTTTTCCAAACATATTCTAATTCGATTTTATCTTTAATTGAATTAGTAAGATTAAGTTCTATCGATAACTGCAGTGGCTCAGATGTTGCATTAATCATGAGGTCAGAACTATTTGGGGCGTTTAGATATTGATATCTATTGATTCCATTATCGATTTCTTCATCACAGTTATCGTCAATTCCATTCCATAGTTCGGTTGCTCCAGGATAAATATTGACATCTTCATCATTACATTCTTCAAACCATCTAAAACCATCACCATCTTCATCGAGGTCTGGAATTAGGGGATTAGTCGAGGTATTGAAAATTTCATCTCCATCGCTCAATCCATCACCATCAGTATCATTATTTAGCGGATCGGTGTAAATAATATTGAATTCTTCAAGATCAGGAAGCCCATCTTGATCACGGTCAAGACCAATAAAGTCCTCATCAATAGTTCCACTACAATTATTGTCAATACCATCTAACAATTCAACGATATCAGGATTTATTTGATCATTGGTATCATTACAATCTTGGAACCAGTAATATCCATCTAAGTCAGTGTCATTATCGTATACTAGAGGATTACTTAGGTAGATTAACACTTCATCTCCATCACTTAACATGTCCCCATCAGTATCTTGAAGATTGAGGTCAGTATTGAAGAAATGATATTCTCCAAAGTCGGTCAAACCATCAAAATCAGTGTCGGTTGAGTTGAAGCCTTCATCCCATTGACCATCGCAGTTCTCATCTATTCCATTGAGTAGTTCGGTTGCACCTGGATAGATATTCGGGTCAGAATCATTACAATCTTGGAACCAATAGAACGAATCTGCATCAGAATCTAGGTCTGGAACTAGAGGGTCAGTACCAAAGATAATTACTTCCTGACCATCGCTTAATCCATCACCATCAGTATCACCGATCAAAGGATTGGTTCCATTGACGAAAATTTCTCTTCCATCATCAAGACCATCACCATCAGTATCCATATCCAACGGGTCGGTTCCGTAAACTTGTATCTCAAGACCATCATTCACTTGGTCGTCATCTGAATCGATATCATCAGGGTCAGTTCCATGAACATTAGTTTCATCAGAGTTTGTTAGATTATCACCATCTCTATCCTGATTTAGTTCGGTGCCATAGATATTTAATTCCCAATCATGGAAAGTCCCATCGTCATCATTGCCTTGGTCTTGGACGCTTATAGTCCAAGTTCCTGTAGAATCTTCATCCCAATTATGAACAGAGGTAAACATCCAATTATTCCAGTTATTTCCGCTATCGCCATGCTTTTCTGACATTATACTTTGTGTCCCTTGTGGACTTGTGAGGATTATTTCCAAATCGCCTCTATAGTCATGTGAAATGTCTACAATCAGTTCAACATGCTCAACTTTAATCGATTCAGAGACCGAAATAGAGTCGGTTACAGCATTGGAATTATCAGGAATATTGATGTCGTTCATGTCAATGTTTCCAGAAAAGTATGAGATCTCTTCATCGACATTATTCCAATTCACCGCCAGATTGACCGCTGCACTAGCATCGACGACTCCAAATCCATACTTGTGACTAACTACATGACCTGCTCCATTACTTGACCATGAAGAATCACTGGCATCATTCTTCCTACAGGTTTGAACAAGGATGTGTTGAATGTCTCTATATGCTAAGTTTGGATTAGCGTCCATCATTAGTGCAATTACTCCTGAGGCTAGAGGTGTGGCGGAAGAAGTTCCACCAAAACCATCAGTATAGTCTCCATTTTCATAGCCCCCGCTTCCCTCGATATCGGTAGTAGTAATTCCTTCACCATCTCCATCAGAAGGGGCAGCAACAAGGATATTTGCTCCAGGTTCAGCATACCAAGACTGTTCACCTTTGTGAGTCACAGCGGTAACAGCAATTGTGTGACGACTATTTGCATAGCCATCATAATTGGAATTATCATCATCATCAAGTCCATTACCTGCGGCCCAAGTAATTACGTTACCTAAACCTCCTCTGCCTTGACTGACATCATTTTCAAATGCCGCCATCATTAGAGGACCAGGGGCTTCGACGGTTCTACCATTGTCGCTTGGTCCCCAAGAATTTGAATAGATATCTATTGACTGACGCTCATGACTTAGAGCATTACCTTCTCTTGTATCTGTTGTACTACAGGAGATCAGTTGTAATCCGGCTAGACTTGCTAGAGGTGCAGCACCAGACACTCCAATCGTATTATTTCCAGCAGCAGCTGCCACGCCAGCGGCTGAAGTTCCATGACCATCATTAGAAGCTGGTGTAGGGTCCCCGTCATTGTTACAAAAATCATAATCCAAGGTATCAGCATAATAGTTGTCGAGATCTGCGTGATTCCAATCAAGTCCATCATCGACAATTCCAATGACAACTCCACTGCCACGGTAATTGTTCCACGCGCCGGTAATGTTGACATCCTCGCCACTAACTCCGCCATTTGTTTGACCCGTGTTTTGAAGATGCCACTGGTCTCCAAATAGAGAGTCATCTGGAGTCCATTTTGGATTCATGACCTTCTCTATCAAAGGGTATGCAGTTTCGATGAATCCATCTCTTTGCCATTCAGCAAACATTTCAACGGCTATGTCTGACTCAATATCGACAATCCACACATTTTCAAGATCTTTCGCTGCTTCACCCACAGGACTGGAACTAACAACAACCCATTGACTTGTATCTTCCAATTGGGCATCAGAGTACTGAGACAGATCACTAACTCTTGCAAAAGCAGTTCTTACCGATGGAGAAAAACCGTAGGTGATTGGAGCATCTTCCCAATTTTCTGAGAGAGGAGCACCGATAGTTTGCGAATAATTGACACCTGCCTCGCCATTAACCCCCATTGGGGCTAGACTTGCCATCATCAAAATAGTGACAAGAGCAATAACACGCATTCTACTTCCTCCGATTAATTCCATATTAGGACTATTGGTTTATTGTACATCCAATACTTTCTAATTAGGCCAATCTGGATTTAAACAGTTGTTTCTAATTTTATATATCTAATTGGGCGGTAAATGTAATTTCTTCTGGTTTTTCTACAGCCACCAAAGCACGAATACTATGCTCTTTACGCAAGTATTCGGGAGCAGTAGCAACCTTGACACGACTATTTCCAATCGATAATTGATGTCCTGGCGATATGCTATACTCACCTTCAGGTAGCCAAAAACCGATTACTCCTAATTCCAAATGATTGGATACTACAAGGCTATGCCCTTCATCATCAATCTCGATTCTTACGACCGTTAAAGGGGATTTATCAGGCAATAGTTTCGATGCTGGCTGCCAATCATCCCAAGTACCATCCAAAGGTTTAGCTAGTTCTTCAGCCTGCTTTTCAATGTCCAAGATTTGCTTTTCAAAAGCCTCTGAACTTGATTTATCTAAGTTATTCAATCCATCAATGTAAAGCCGCAGACTTTCATTCTGCTGACTTTCTTTGACAGTTAAAGCAGAATTTGCTAGAACCATTGCCTCTGCTAATTTTTGCATAGATTCCATGTCTTCAACCTCAATTGCACATTCCATGGCTTCATCAAGTACCTCAATTGCAAGTCCTGCTTCATCTATAGCCAGAAGGTTATTACCAAGATTGTAAAGAGCCAAAGCCGACTTTTTCTTATCTTGCTTAACAATTTGATGAGCAATGTCGATATGAGAATTAGCTTTTTTGTCATTCTCAGCCAAGTGATTCATTATTCCTGCACAAACCACAAATGGTAATCGATCTTCTTTGATAGCCTGAGCTTGCCGGTCTGCAGTTTCAAAAAGACTAGCAGCCCTTTCCCACTTTTGAGCAACCAATGCTAGTAAACCAAGTTGATACATTGCTCTCATCTCAGCGCCTCTATCATCGATTAGAGTTGCACTTTGTAATGCTCTTGCAAGATGTAGTTTTGCTAAATTCAAATTACCTGACATTTTTGCTAACATACCTAGGGCGGATTCCATTCGATATGTGTGTCCGGCCATCGCTCTATGTGCAATTTCTGCCGAAGATTCGTCCAATGGTGCTAGCCCAAGTCCTATACTTTCAAGCACCTGACTCATCTCTTCGATTCCCGAATTATAAATGTCGACAACATCTGAAATACTGTGTTTCTCTGAAATCGAGGCTAAGAAAATATCAAATTCTCTTATTGGTTCACAAACCGTCGTCAAGACCCCAAGTGATTTAACATGGGATTTTTTTACATCTCCACCCAATAGATGTTTCCTTAATGCCCGGATTAATTTTTGATTTGAGGTTTGTTCAGAAGTATTCGCTACAACGGCTTTAGTATCTCCTTTTGTATCTAAAAGTGAGTCGACCATCCAAGTCAATTTTGCCTGAATGTCATATTCTCCCGCACGACTAATAGCGTATCTCATTTCAGCGGCCCGAACTCTTCTAGAAAGGCTGTTTAATCCTGAACGTACCTGTTTTGGACCGATCTCTGCCAGCTTTTGTATGAAGGTAGAAGGTGGACAAGTAGAAAATCCAAGATTGACTTTCTGACTAGTGGTTGTCATTTTGAAATCATCTGTTACCAAAGTCACTTGTTTCCCTTCTTTGGAAAGTTTTGAAGCTAGAACCATCAAAGAAAGATCGACATCTTGCGGTGAGGCTCTTTCTCCAATTTGAGATGCAAGACCACGAATTTGTGAATCATCAATACTGATTGTAGTAAGTAGGGATTTTAGCGAAGAAAGTAGATTAGGCTGTTTCTTCCATCTTTGAAATCTAACATTTCTAACTTCGTCATGAACTCCTGGTGTGACATACATACCTTCACTTGGAAGTATTTTACCTAAATCTCTTACAAATGAATCTGGAGCCATCGACCCAAGATGAATAAAACAGTTCGAATCCACTACCCAAGTCTGCGTCATGGCCATTCCATTACTTCCCATTGATTGAGGTTTACTCTAGAGAACTAATATTTTTCATAAATCATGCGGTATCTCAAAAAGTCAATCCAACTTGGTAAGGCATGGTGGTAAGATGACAAAGAAGTCGAAGAGTCGTGATTTAGACCATCTTATGGAACAAAACGATACTGAACTTTCATTCCTTTCAGCCTATGGCGGACTATCTAATGATGAGGAAGACCCGAGTAGTATTTACTCAGCAGTCAAGCGTTTTCTCAAAGCAGGCGGCGTTAAATTCGAGGAAAAGAAACAACGGATTGAATTTGAGTTTGGTTATGCTCAAAGAGTTGAAAATGGTTGTAAAATATATTTCAAGGGGAGGAGCCTGCCTCTAGTCAATAGCGATTTGATGCAAACCGGTTTTATCGATGGAAAATTACCAGTTCGAAGAGGTTCTTGCACAGTTACTATTCAATCGTGGGATATAGAGCAACGCAGGTTCATCGAACGTTTGGTTGAACACATCAAGAAATAATCAAGATTCCATTTCCCAAAGTTCATCACCAACCCAATGCAGAGTTTTGATGCCTTTACCTTTGGTCGCTGATGCCATTTCATTACCATCCATGACAGACCAACCTATCGCAAGTGGTTTCTTGTGAGTCATATCTCTAATCCAGACCAATTCACCTTTGACTATATTTTCATCAGCAGCTTGTACTCCGGCGACCATACAATCAGCCCCATTCATCAAAAATGGAATTGCTCCATGGTCTACTTCGACCCATTTTCCTGCTTCAGGATAGTCGAGAAAACCGCGTAATGTTAGGAATGTAAACCTCTTATTTTCATCATCCTTCAGTTCGACGGTTTTTGCAACTTTGTCAACAAAAACCATTTGCCAAGAACCATATTCTGCCATCTCTAAAAACGCCCCATCAACCGATAAATCGATCTGTAAAGATTCTTCCAGTTCCTTTAGAAGTGGAGCAATATTCTTCCTTCTGACAGGCCTTCGCTTTCGTATCGTCCAGTCTTTGCCCATGCTAAGGCCTTCCCTTCATGGTCTTTGACAGTTTTTACCATCGCGAGTTTGATGGGCCTAATATATCTGGAATCAACATGGCCCTATGGTGTTCAATTCGAACTTTTGCTAAGCATGCAACCGAACTAGGCAATCAACAACCAGCCGAACCGGTATTTTTTGTTAAACCAAATAATTGTATACAAACTGAAGGCGATATTCAAGTTAGTTCTCATCAAGGAAGCGTGCATCATGAGGTCGAATGTGTAATTCGATTGAATGAAGATTTACAGATTGATGCAATTGCTGTTGGTTTGGATTTGACCGATAGAGATACTCAATCTGAACTTAGAGAGCAACAATTACCTTGGTCTAAGGGTAAATGCTTCCGTGCTAGCGCAGTTTTAGGAAATTTTGTTCAATGGAATGGTACTTTTAATTCACTGAGCGAAGCATCAAGCAGTTTGCAGATACAACTAGAAGTAAACGAGGAGTTAAGGCAAAGTGCACCTCTATCTTCGATGAGCATAACTCCTTCAGAGCAATATGATAGTTTAATGGAATGGGCGCCTGTTCAAGCAGGCGATTATTTATTCACGGGAACTCCTTCTGGAGTTGCACAATTATTTCCCGGAGACAAACTCAAAGCCACTCTACAAACCATTGATGGAGAAGTAATTTCCACTATTGAGTCGGTTTGTGTGTGAGGGTTGATTTCATATATGGCTCGATTCTCGGTGTGTCCTGCAAGGAGACTTAACTATGGCTCAATGGCACGGAATCTCGAGACGCAAACCTAGCGGTGGTAGAAAAGTACAGGCTCGCGGTAAGCGTTCAACCGAAATTTCAACAGAGAAGCAATTGGCTTTGATTGGAGAATCTAAAACTAAAATCTACCGTAGAACCGGTGGAAATACTTTGGTTCGTGTTCTTGCAGCTGACAAAGTTTCAATCAATGACCCAAAAACTGGTAAAACATCTCTTGGCACAATTGAAAATGTTGTTGAGAATGAATCAGACCCTAACTATGTTCGTAGAAATGTTTTGGTCAAGGGAGCAATCATCGAAACCGACAAAGGTCGTGTAAAAATCACATCCCGTCCTGGTAAGGATGGAGTCATAAATGGCATTCTTGTTGAATGAATGCGTTTATCAGTTCAACACATTTCCCTATTATTGGTGAGATAAGTGGACCACAATCCTGACCGATTATCGATTTGGCCCGGATATTTTGATATCCGTGTTTCAAGACGTAATGGACGTAGGGTTCCAAAAGACTCATCAGTGATCAAACCTGACCTCGAAGGTTTATTCATGGCGGCTAGAAAAGTCGGTCTAAAGAAAATCAAACGAGAAGAAGATTCCAGTCATCCAAAGCGCCCCCACGGTAAAGAAGGTAGATTATGGGTTAGTAGAGCAGGTGCCAAACAATCGATCGGTGCAAATAGCAAAGAGGAATTACTCCAATTGATTGGCGGAGAGTGGCGTCAAATCCAGCGGTCTCTCAAAGACGCAGATGCAAAGAGAGTTGCAGCAGGGCCTCAAACAGGAGACCGTCGCGCTCGCTCGCAAAGGAAATCCCGCTCACAAAGTCAACCAAATCAAAAGAGTAGTTTCAAGAAGCGTGGTTTCAAAAAGCGTTAATCACAAAGGAACTTCGTGTAACCAGCCAAAGATGTCTTCTTCGGTTTCATTTTGAATTCCGACCAATTGATTGTATAACTTAGTAGTCAATTCTCCAGGTTCGCCATTTCCATACTCGGCTTTAGTATCACCCTTTGTGATAGAACCAATCGGAGAAATAACCGCTGCGGTTCCACAGCAAAATGCTTCATCAGCATTCATTGCAAATTCTGCAGTTACTTTGGTTTCATGAACCTCAATACCGTTATGCCTTGCTAATTTGATCAAACTATCCCTAGTGATTCCAGGAAGAATAGTTCCAGTCAATTCAGGAGTGTAAAGTACGCCATCTTTGACACAGAAGAAATTGGCAGCGCCAACCTCTTCGATACATGTATGAGTTTCAGCATCGAGATAAATTACTTCAGCATATCCTTCAGCCTTCGCCTTTTTACTTGGCATCATTCCTGGCGCGTAGTTTCCAATCGCCTTAACTCCACCAGAACCGCCGGGGGCTGCTCTATGGTGCTCTTCAGAAATTACTAGATTTATTGCAGTCACTCCACCTTTGAAATATGGCCCGACCGGAGTAACATATACTAAAAATCGGTATGATGGTGCTGGTGCAACTCCAAGTATAGCGCCAGAGCCCATCAATAGTGGACGGACATACATTGCGCCTCGACCAGTTGGTGGTAACCATCGAAGATTTTGTTGAACGCATTGTTCAACTGCATCGATAAAAATTGATTCTGGCACTGGAGGCATCTTCAAACGGTCAGCTCCTCTTTGCATTCTCCTAGCATTTTCTTCTGGTCTAAAGAAAACCACTCTATCTTTTGAGGTTCGGTATGCTTTCATTCCTTCAAACAGACCTTGGCCATAATTCAAAACACCGGCAGCCGGAGATATTTTCATATCGCCATATGGCATCAAATCTCCTGGTGTCCAAGGGTCATCAATACCGGTTTCAGCGATGTACATAGTATCGGTAGGGGTAAGAGAAAAAGTCAAACTATCCCAGTCAATTTCGTCGCTCATACTAACCCCAACATACTGGCCATAGAAATTGGGCTTTCAATCATTACTGTCGATAAAGTACCCTAAGAAGTTGATTATCTAAGTAAAAATTCAATATCTATCAGCCTTCCAATTAGTTCATGAGCCAACCCTCTATTGGTGAAATGACCTCATCTTTGGCGACAAAAATGGAAGATATGGGCGCACCGCTTGGAGGCGCGATATTGGCCCTCTCAATCTTATTATTTCTTCAAGGACATAGAAGATTACCTTTGGTATCCTTCATTATAGGGGCGTCAATAGGATATTATCTATCTCCAGAAATCACGCCATTAGCCGAAGAATTTGGTATATCATTATCCGCTACACAGATCACAGGTATTCTCTGCTTTTTCATTGGAATGGTCCTCTCAGCACTTGTTCGTATGTCGACAAGAATGCTTACTTCTGCATTTATTTTCGTAACATTTTCAACCGGTATCCAAACTCTTAGCAATTATGGTTTTGATGTTGAAAGGAGTAATCTTTGGAGTGGAATTGCAGCATTAGCTGCATTTTTCCTAACCATGGGAATAAATCGGTTGCTACCTATGATAGTATCAGCAATATTTGCTGCCTTTGGCTGTTTAATAGCCACCTTACTGTTGACTGGAAATCCTCTTTCTACATTCGAACCAGTAGAAGTAAAGACCTTTGTGTTGATGGTACCAATTTTTGTGTTGAGCATTTTCTTACAGCGAATCGATGTTCAAAAATTAGAGGAAAGAGAGTTGGCAAAAGAAGCCCCAGACCCAGAATATGTTGAAGCACAGCAGCATTTTATTCCTCTTTGAACACGAGTTAAATTATTAAGATTTAATTATTTAGCCGGTACATGACCGCTAAGGAAATTAGAAAAATTAGACATATTCGAGAAGAGGATGCTGTAAGCCCAGTCATTGCGACAATTCTTATGGTCGCAATTACAGTAGTACTAGCCGGAACATTATATGTTTGGGCCGCAAATTTAGCCGAATCAAATACTGGCGATACTCTAGAACTATATTCGTTTACGAGTAGAGATTCCGCAGGTTCACCTTCACTAGCCACTGATGATAATTTAGCAATAGTCACTATGTCTCAAGGAGACCCAATAGGATGGGCATCGCTCACAATTAGAGTCTCAGTTGATGGCGGTGCTTCGTTTAATTGTGCTTTGCCAGGTCAAAGTGCAGGTGATTGTATTGTATTAGAAGCAGAAACAACTGACGGTGGCCTGTGGTCTGTTGGTGAAGATATCACGATTAAAGAAAATGGATTAGATCTATGTAATGCAGATATATGTGAATTGAAGATAACCATCACCAATTCTCGTTCTGGAAATGTACTTGGCTCAACTACTACAGAAACAGAACAAGGAGGTGCGGCAGTTGCTCTGCCTCGTAGCGAAACAGTAACAGTCGGTCCTGATGGCGCAGTAATCCAAATTCAAGGAGCAGTTATTTCCATTCCTCAAGGTGCACTTTCTGTTGATACCGAACTTACATTCGAGGCACTAACTGCATCAGATTTATTCGCATTAGGTGATGAAGATATAGATGGTTATTCAATTCCAACCACTTTCCTAAAGTTGACTCCACACGGAACAACTTTTTCTCAACCAGTAACTGTAACACTTAGAGTCACAGACTCAATGCCGATAACCCCTGTCATCTATACTAAATCAGATGATAATGGAGATTGGGAAGAATTCACGGGGCAATTAAACATAGGCGCTAATACAATAACTTTCGAACTTTATAGTTTTAGTTATTATTTTGGTACTTCAGCAACAGCAGATGACGTCAATAGAATCTCATATTGGTGGGGTAAAGTGAACCAGCATTTTGAAAATGGTGCTTGGGCTACAGACCCTGATGGTTCTTCAGGCGCAAACATCGACATGTTACAATATTGTCAGAAGTGGTGGCCAGATACCGTTTCAGTTCAAGAATTGCCAGAAAGAGAATCAATTATTTTCTACAATGCAGGTAATTCAGGTTATTTCCCAACAATGAAGCCGGTTTTCGAATGTGTTTCACCAGATGATGGAACTGGCGGTGGCGGTAGCGGTGGTGGCGGCGGCGACCCTAATGCGTGCAGTGAGGATTCAGATTGTTTGGCTGGCGGATATTGTCTGAATGGCGTCTGTGTTTATGATGACCAAGATATGGACGGTATTTCAGATAATCAAGATAACTGTCCAGCCAATGCTAATGCTGACCAAGCAGATGTAGATGGCAATGGCGTCGGGAATGCTTGCGATGCATGTTACCAAATATTTGGGGGGGCTGTTCAAGGATATGAATTAGTCAATGGTAATTGCGTTGATATTGATGAATGTGCAGTGAATAATGGAGGTTGTGGCCAAGATACCTGTATCAATGTAGATGGATCGCATTCGTGTGATCAATGCGCTCCAGATTGCGCAGGTTGTGAATGCGGTGATGATGGTTGCGGCGGCAGTTGTGGAACTTGTCCGAATGGAGAAACATGTAACTCAAATCAACTTTGTGTAGAATGCCAAACTGCTGCAGATTGCGCCTCTGGAATTTGTGCTAATGAGGTGTGTGTTGATTGTATCTCTGACCAAGATTGTCCATCAGGTACTTTATGTGATGGAAATGGCGAATGTATTTCACAAGGCTATGGAGTAGTAACCTGGGGGTCTTCACCTTATGGAGGCGATAGTAGTTCAGTAAGTGCTCAATTAAGTTCAGGTGTAACAGAAATATTTCCAAGTTATCTCGCATTTGCTGCGTTAAAATCTGATGGTTCAGTAGTCACCTGGGGGGATTCCAACAATGGCGGTGATAGTAGTTCAGTATCTTCTTCATTGAGTTCAGGAGTAACAGAAATATTTTCAACTGACAGGGCCTTTGCTGCATTAAAATCCGATGGTTCAGTAGTGACATGGGGAAGAGCTTCTTTTGGTGGCGATAGTAGTTCAGTATCTTCTTCATTGAGTTCAGGAGTAACAGAAATATTTTCTACGAATAACGGTAATGGTGGTGCATTTGCTGCACTGAAATCCGATGGTTCAGTAGTTACGTGGGGGACTTCAGGTTATGGAGCAGATAGTAGTTCGGTAAGTTCTCAGTTAAGTTCAGGAGTAACAGAAATATTTTCAACAAATTTTGCATTTGCCGCTTTGAAATCTGACGGGTCTGTAGTAACATGGGGAGGATCTGCATCATTCAATCAAGGCGGTGATAGTAGTTCAGTAAGTTCTCAAATAAGTTCAGGAGTTACAGAGATATTTTCAACAAATTTTGCATTTGCCGCTTTGAAATCTGATGGTTCAGTAGTTACATGGGGGACTTCAGGTTATGGAGCAGATAGTAGTTCAGTAAGTTCTCAGTTAAGTTCAGGAGTTACAGAAATATTTTCTAGTGTTTCCGCATTTGCTGCCTTAAAATCAGACGGTTCTGTTGTAACTTGGGGTGAATCAACATGGGGCGGAGATAGTAGTTCAGTAAGTTCTCAGATAAGTTCAGGGGTTACAGAAATATTTTCAAGCGACAGTGCATTTGCTGCCCTGAAATCTGATGGCTCAGTAGTAACATGGGGGCACTACAGTAATGGAGATAGTAGTTCAGTAAGTTCTCAGATAAGTTCAGGGGTTACAGAAATATTTCCAAGCGACAGTGCATTTGCTGCCTTGAAATCTGATGGTTCAGTAGTTACGTGGGGGGTTTCAGGTTATGGCGGAGATAGTAGTTCAGTAAGTTCTCAGATAAGTTCAGGGGTTACAGAAATATTTTCAACTGACAGGGCCTTTGCTGCCCTGAAATCTGATGGTTCAGTAGTTACGTGGGGGGCAGTAGGTTATGGAGCAAATAGTAATTCGGAATCTTTCTCATTGAGTTCAGGAGTTATAGAAATTTTCTCAACATCATATGCCTTTGCAGCGTTAGACAGTGATGGCGCAAATGTGCCAGCAGATGGGACGCCATGTGATGATGGCGATCCAAATACTACAGGTGATGTTTATACCAACGGAGTTTGCCAAGGGACACAAAGTAATCTTCCGCCCGAAATAAGTTACGTAGCGATTCAGCCTAACCCGATTTATGGTACTGATGATGCAGACTGTCTGTATTCTGCTAGTGATTCAGATGGGGGGATAGCGAGTATCACAACTTCTTGGACTGTCAATGGTCAAACAGGAGCCAATTATTTGGTTAATCCATTGCCATCAAGCAACTTCGATGCCGGTGATGTGTTGATATGTAGTGTGAGAGCGGAGGATGATGATGGCGATTATACTATAGTCAATAGTTCTCCAATCACAGTATCCAATAGTCTTCCTGTGGTTACTGGATTAACTTTCGACTCGACATCCTCAGGAATTTTCACACATACAACACATAACTGTTTATTCAGCGTTTCTGATGCTGATGGAGATGCAGTAACCACGATAGTTCGATGGTATGCAGATGGTGTACTGATCGGCACAGGGCCTACAATTACTCTCACTTCATCACTAATATCAGTTGGCCAAAATTTACAGTGTGAAGTTACTCCTAATGATGGCACAGTGGATGGGCAAACCGTAATAACTCCAATAAATGCGAATTCAGTTGTTCAAAATAGTTCCCCAAGTATTTCTTCAGTAGTTATCGGATATTCAACTCAGCAGCATACTTCAGGAACCTTTGCTGGTGATGTTCTAACTTGTACTGCTTCAGGTACTGACAATGATAATGACGCGTTAACTTTTGCTTATACTTGG
>QQRY01000042.1:0-17532 GCA_003602575.1 Candidatus Poseidoniales archaeon | reverse complement strand
CTCATAGCACTGGACAAAACCTAGATACAACAGGTATGAGTTCTAATGATATTGTACACTGTTCTGCAATTGCTAACGATGGTACGGATAATTCTGCCTCTGTTGATTCAGCATCGACCACAGTTTTTACAATCCATAATATAGATATTCAAAACATGGCATATTCACCATCTTCAATAACTATTACTGCTGGAGATATCATTATTTGGACCAACCTCGATAACATGGGCCACTCGGTAACATCCGATGATGGCACAACATTTGATTCTGGATTAATTAGCAATAGTCAAACTTTTACTTTGACCGGCCTTAGTATTGGAACCTATGGTTATCATTGTACACCTCATCCATCGATGACAGGAACAATAATTGTCCAATGATTTGTTTTGTAAAACAATACGAAGGGCAATAGTACTTCGCCAATCTGCTTGTATTGGGCAGAGCCATGAAGTTCGACGGCAAACTGGGTATAATCAGTGGACGTTACCACTCTGTTGATGCCTCCAAAGGGGGTACTGACCACAAAACCATCCTCGAAGTATTCGCACGTTGCGAAGATGGGCGCTCGGCCTGTTTACTCGTTTCAGGTATGTCGCCAACCTTTGAGATAACCCCTCTAAGTGCTTGGAAAGAAGGTCAAGAACTCCCACAATTATTTCTTGATAAATTAAAGCGCCTTGAGGCTAATGAAGATATTTGCTCAATTAGCGGCCCTGAGATGAAACTTACAGACCTTGGCATGCGGCCAATCTGGCAAGTAACTGCCCGTCAGCCATTTGTTGTCCCAAGTCTTAGAAAATCGCTTGTAAAGCAATCATGGCAGATATTTGCCGGAGATATACCATTTTTGAATCGTCTTTTCCTCGACAATGATCTAAGCATGCACATCCATGCAAAAGGCGAAATTATCGATTCAAGAGATATAATTGAAAATGGTGAAGAGCAGAGATTGAAAGTACTCAAGGCTGGTGGAGCGGGAAGATATTCTGTTGACATCACAGTATCTTGTGATGTTAGTGATTTATCAGATTGTGAACCATTCCAAGTACCATTCAAAGTATTCTCTTTTGACCTTGAAACCAGTATTGAACATGAAAAAGTCCTGTGTGCAGCCGCATGGATTGAAGATATGTCAAATGGAACTCGGCAAGAATTCTCGTTTGAAGGTGAAGAGACTTACATCATGGAACAACTGACTCTCGTAGTTAGAGGGCAAGACCCAGATGTCATCACAGGATATAATATTGATAATTTTGATTTACCCAAACTCAATGATAGGATGGATGTTCAAGCAAAAAGGTCAGATTGGCGCAAACGAGCAGCATTATTTGGTTGGGGTAGGGTAGAGCAAACAGAAGCAGAAAACAAAAGACTGCGAACAGGTTTAATCCCGCGTAGACAAAGTAATCGTGCATGGAATGTTGCAGGCCGCAGTATTGTAGATGCTTGGTGGCAAGTAAGAATGACTCTTAGGCCACAAAGGGAAACCCTTTCTTATGTCTCCAAGTTACTATTTCCAGATGATGACGATAGACATAAAATGGACGTTGATGCTTCAAAGATGGACCAAGAATGGGCAGATAGGCCCGATGTTGTAATGGAGTATTGTATTAGAGATGCAGCATTACCTCTCGATATTCTAAATCAATTGCAGGTCGTAAGACGTAAAGAAGCGGTAGCAGCAGTTGCTAAGGTGTCTTTTGATACTGCAGCAAATGGAAGTAGTAGCCAACTTGTTGACTCTCTAATAATTAGATTGGCAGATAGAGAGATGGTTGCTGTACCATTGACTGGTTCTGCTGAAGCTAAAGAAGGACAGATCACAGGCGGATATGTTCACGATGTAGATGCAGGCCTTCATCCTTGGATTGCAGTTTTAGATTTCAAGAGTATGTATCCGTCAATTATGATTGGCAATAATATCTGTTATACCACAAGAATAGACCCGGTTCAATCCGACCAACCAGCCGAAGATGAACCGGTTTATACAGCGCCAACAGGCGCTCGTTTCCGCCATCAAAGCGTTCGCAAAGGCCTCGTTCCAACCCTTCTTGAAAATTTAATGTCTCAAAGAGATGTTCACAAAGCATCACTAAAATTGGCTAAGGAGCAAAGTGATTCAGCAGGAATAATGTTCCACGACTCAATGCAATATGCGGTAAAAATTCTAATGAATACCTTTTATGGAGTATTTGCAAGTGGTTTTTACCGTTTTACTCATCGTGACCTCGGCTCTTCGATCACAGCTTGGGCTAGATTCAACATCAAGGACATCATATCTCAATTAGAACAAGAAGGCAACCATGTTGTTTACTCTGATACAGATTCTATTTTCGTCCGCTCACCGGTCCCTGAAGGTTCTCCTTCAACAATAAAACAGGAAGACAAAGTAGCAGCCGAGCAAGGCGATAAAGAGGCCCAAAAGCAAGTAGATGCTTGGAATAAAGCAAAACAAAGTATGCTTGATTTTGGACTTGAACTTGCCGAGCGATATAGTAAAGATTCAGCAGTATTAGAATATGAAAAAGGCCTCTCAGTATTCTTTAGCCATGGTGCCAAGAAGCGTTATGTTGGTCAAGTTGTGTGGCCAAATGAAGAGATGCTTATTCGTGGATATGAGACACAAAGAACCGACTCATTCTCTTATTTGACTAAAACAATGAAACAATTATTCACCTTTGCTCTGGCTGATGAAGGAGAGGAATTAGTCAAGTGTGCGCTCGATAGAGTCAAAGCACTCAAAGACAATCAAGTTGATGCAACAGAATTAATTCTTGCTAAATCCTGTAAAGGCCGAGTCAACAAAGATGGTACAGTAGATTTTAGTAAAAATTATGCTAAACCCGACAGTATGGCGCAGGTAAGGGTTGCAAAGGCTAGAATTGCACTAGGTCTTGGGTTTACTTCAGGAATGAAAGTATCCTACGTCGTGACTGATGCTTCAGTAAGTCCGATGACGGTCAAACCATGGCTTGAAAGCGAAGAAAATGGTGGTATAACAGAATATGATGGTCGCTTTTATGCTGAAAGATTAGCAGCAGCACTTGGAAGAATTACTGAGGCTTTTGGCTGGAATGCGAAAGAATTGATTGCTGGGAATAAGCAAACTTCGTTATTTTCCTTCTAAATTGACTCATTCGACGGGAGTATTTTTGATATATGCTATGTACACCCGCTATCATGAAGTCGCATCTTAAGCCAATTTTAGTGGTCTTGATTATGGTGTCAGTAAGCCTTGCTGGTTGTATTACTAGCGATTCAGGAGACGGCGACGTCCCTGTAACTGCAGTCTTTTCATATTCACCGACAAGTAATATTAGAACTGGCGACAGTGTTGAATTAGACGCATCAGCCTCATTACCTCAAGATGGCTCTCTAACCTATAGCTGGGATTGTGATGGCGATGGTGCTGCTGATGAAACCGGTCAAAGGACCGATTGTTCATGGGAAGTCGAAGGCACATACAGCGTCACATTGACTGTGGCATCTGGTGGAATAAGTAATTCACAAACCAAAGAAATAACAGTTACTGAGGCGCCTGTGGGTGCGCCTAAAGCAGAGATCACCCAATACGCAGATGAGGAAGATTGTGAATTTGATGATATAGATGAAACAAAAAACATCTTGGTATGGATTTGCGCAATGGATAAATCGGATTCAGACCGCGAAGTCACTGAAACAACAATCGTTCAACTAGACGGCTCAGATTCAGAGTCTGGCGGGGACAGTGAGTATATCACAACTTGGAATTGGGATCTTAATCTTGAATATGATTCCGACGGCGATGGTAATTTAGAGAATGATGCTGATTTGACCGGAGAACAGGTTGAATGGAAGGATGTAGCACCTGGTGAGTATGAAGTCAATCTCTCTGTCACCAATAGTGCAGGTGCGATGGACGGAGATAAAATCAAAGTCTATGTTTCATATTATGGCGAATGGAAAGATTTCCAAATCGATGGAAATAATTCTGGCTCTCCCAAAGTAGTTGAATTTGATATGCCTGTAGTCTATGATAGAGACCAAGGCAATACAATAAGGAAAGTAGAGACAATTCTAACCTATCCTCAGGTCGATGATGATTGCGTACTTGGTGAGAATCAATGTGGTAATACCTTGAATTTATACGCTTTTAATGAAGAGGATGAAGAGGCATCAAATACCTCAGAAACCGCTAATGAAAATCGCGATGCTGGAGACTGTGATGACGATGAGAATTATTGTGTAATGCTACTTCTCAGTTCTTACATGTTCACTGATACAGAATCAACATACGGTGATGGAGAATGGTTAATGCAGATTAGAAATAACCGTTGGAACGATGTCCAAATCGAATCTATGGTCATCATTTTACACTATAAATGAATAGATTATGACCGTATTCTATTTAGAAAGCCCTTTGATAGGTAGCCTCGAGGACAGTATATGCGAAGAACCAGAATCGTTGCTACGATTGGTCCAGCATCTCAAGACGAATCAACATTGAAAACGTTATTGAAAGCCGGAGTAGACGTATGCCGTCTAAATTATTCACATGGTGAACCTGAAGATAAAACTCCGATCTATGAGCGAATTCGTTCGATGGAACAGGAAATTGGTAGACCTACATGCATTCTTGCAGACCTTCCCGGGCCTAAACTCAGACTCGGTGAATTTCCTGGCGCCCTACTACTTGAAAGAGGTGAGAAAGTTGAACTCCACTGTGGAGTTCATCAAATGGACGATGCTTCACAATCAAAATTACCAGTACAATACGAAGGTTTGTCCGCTGAATTAAAGCCTGAAGACCCAGTTCTAATTGCTGACGGTCTAATTCGACTGAAAGTAGATTCATCATCCGGTAAAGCCGGAGGAATTGTAGTTTGTACTGTTGAAGACGGAGGGCCAGTAAGCGCTCGTAAGGGAATAAATGTACCAGGAACTCTTGTTGATTTACCAGCCATCGGTCCTAAGGATAAGGCTGCATTAGCGCACGCATTGAAGGCAGGAGCAGACTACGTCGCAGTTAGTTATGTTAGGACTCCTGAAGACCTAAGGCCTGCTAAAGAAGCCATTGCTGCTGCAGGTCAACATGTACCAATTATAGCAAAAATCGAACATCCTGTTGCCCTTGAACACCTAAACGATATTCTTGATTTGGCAGATGCTGTAATGGTTGCTAGAGGCGATTTGGGTGTTGAAATTCCATTAGAACAGGTGCCACAAGCTCAACAAAGAATAGTTGACGGAGCGATAAAGAGAGGAATGGTCGTTATTGTAGCAACCCAAATGCTGGAGACTATGACTTTCAATCCACGACCAACCCGTGCCGAGGTTAGCGATGTATCTACGGCAATTCGTCACGGTGCCACAGCAGTAATGCTCTCAGGAGAAACCGCATCAGGCGATTATCCCTTACAAGCGGTTGAGACAATGGCCAAAATAGCAACTGCCACCGAACAAGGCTTAGCATCTAGTGAGGTACGCCCTGGGGCTCAAGCTACTTACAAAGCAACTAGAGCCGTTGCTCATGCTGGAGTTGAATTAGCTAAGATGTCAGGGGCAGTTAGAATTATGGTTGCAACCGAACACGGCAATGCCCCTCGATTGGTTTCAGCGCATCAACCAGGAATTCCTATTACTGCAGTTACTGACAGGGTTCGTGCAGCAAGAAGAGTTCAACTTTTACCGGGAGTTGATAGCCTGATAGTGAAAGAATTCGAGCGAGGTTCTCAAACAATGCAAGAGGGATTAAAGATTCTATGTGATCGTGGAGAGGTTGTAGTTGGCCAAAGAGTGGTTGCTATTTCTGGCAGTCCCTTAGCGATACGAGGTGCTACTAGTACCACTCGATTATACCGTATTGCAGATGATGGTTCGATTCAAGGTGCAGAGTAGATAAAATAACTCTTCGAGAATTAATAATCGGCTTATACAGTGGCATTTTTCATATTTTGACACAGTAGATTCTATGCGTCGCTTTCAAATAGGGGATTATTGTCGGATGGCTGCTAAGGAGTAATTAATATGCCGTCTCAATGGGAAGATAAGAGTAAGCCACACCGTAATATCGTATTCGTAGGTCACGTAGATCACGGAAAGTCGACCACTGTAGGTCGTCTTCTGTTGGACTCAGGCCACATCGAAGAACACGTTATCGAAAAGAACGAAAAGTTAGCTGCAGAAGCTGGTAAAGCCGGTTTCGGACTTGCTTATGTTATGGACGGATTGAAGGAAGAGAGAGAGCGTGGAATTACCATCGACGTTGCTCACAAAGAATTCTTCACTCCTAAGTACTACTGGACAATTATCGATGCTCCAGGTCACCGTGATTTCGTAAAGAACATGATTACTGGTGCATCTCAAGCAGATACAGCAGTTCTTCTATGTGCTGCTAACGATGGTGTCAACGCTCAAACCAAGGAACACGCTTTCCTAGCAAAGGTTCTTGGTGTTAAGGAACTGATTGTCCACGTTAACAAGATGGATATTTCTGGTGTTGACTGGTCAGAAGACAAGTACAAGTCCGCTTGTACTGAAGTTACAAACCTGCTAAAGATGGCTGGATTCGGTTCTCAACTTGATAACATACCAATGATTCCTGCTTCTTCTTTGAAGGGCGACAACGTTTACGAAAAGAGTGCAAACACTCCATGGTATAATGGACCTACACTTTTCGAAGCTATCGACGCTGCTGCAATGCCTAACAAGCCAATCGACAAGCCTCTAAGGCTACCTATCCAAGATGTGTACAAGATTTCCGGTATTGGAACTGTACCTGTTGGTAAGATCGAAACAGGAACTCTGAATGTTGGTAAGACAGTTGTCTTTAACCCATCTCAAAAGTCTGCTGAAGTCAAGTCAATTGAAATGCACCACACAATGGTACCAAAGGCAGAGCCTGGAGACAACGTTGGTTTCAACGTTCGTGGTCTAGCTGCAGTTGATATCCGCCGTGGTGACGTTGCTGGATACTCAGACAGTGAACCTACCTTTGTTCGTCACGACGAAACATTCGTTGGACAAATCCAACTTATGGATATTCCAAAGGCTGTATCAATTGGTTACACACCTGTTTTCCACTCTCACACCGCACAAGTTGCTGTGAGATTCCAAGAACTACTTGAGAAGACTAACAAGGCCGGTAAAGAAGCAAATCCATCTTTCCTAAAGACTGGTGACGCTTGTTTGATCCGTTTCCAACCAACAAAGCCACTTGCAATTGAGCAAATGGATACCTTCCCTGAATTATCCCGTTTCGCTATCCGTGACATGGGTAAGACAGTTGCTGCTGGTGTCTGTTTAAAGATTGAAAAGAAGTGATTCTGATAATTGGCAAGTAATTGGTTGGAGGATTAATTTTGGCAGCAGTAACAATAATCAAATTAACTGGTGAAAACCACAGTGATATCGATAAAGTTGCTAGTCAAATCAAGACTATCTGTGATACCGGAGGAATCTCTCTTAGAGGACCTATCCCTCTGCCTACACGCCGATTGGTCGTACCAGTTCGTAAAGCACCAGATGGTGAAGGAAGCGAAACATACGATCACTGGGAGTTAAGAGTGCACAAGCGTTTGCTTGAGATGGATATCAATACCGGTAAGGACGAGTCTGCTTTGAGACAAGTTACCAGAATCGAGATTCCAGATACAGTAAGTATTGAACTTTCAATGCGTGTTGTTAACTGAAACTGATCTCTTCAAAGAGATTCAACTTCAGCTACACCTGATTCTATCAGCCAGTTAGCAGTTTCTTGGTCTAAATAATGAACATCTTCTTTTTCAAGAAGAATTTCTTCACCATCTCCTACAGAGATTGGTTCAGGGAATGACTCGATGACTCTTATTCGAATCATTTCATTATCTGAAGGTTTTTCTTCCTGCTTCT
Organism: Candidatus Poseidoniales archaeon; assembly: GCA_003602575.1. Taxonomy (GTDB): domain Archaea; phylum Thermoplasmatota; class Poseidoniia; order Poseidoniales; family Poseidoniaceae; genus MGIIa-L1. The sequence continues at coordinate 9,663 of QQRY01000042.1, read as the reverse complement.
TTTCATCAATATCTAAGTCGCTAAGTTCTATCTTATTGGTTGAATCTTTTGATGGAGCCAATTCCATTGCCGCAGAATGTTTGTTAGATTGATTTACAGGTTTCTTTTCATTCTGCTCAACAGATTTATTTTCGTTAAGATCATGTTGAACAAATTCATCGATATCAGGCCATTGGTCTTCTAAAAATCGGTCTTCTTCATCCATTTCTTGTGGAATCTCACTTGGAGGTTCATCGTCGGCAAATACCAAATCAGGGGGCGGACTTCCTGTTAGCCCCTTATCATCATTGACAAATGAGTCCAACTGCATAGTGCCTGGAGAATGAACCATTTTTTCAATCAGGCTTCCAGATAATTCACCATTTTGCATAGAATTCCAGTCGATATCTTTCTTGAATCTATCCATTTGAATCTGAAGTCCATGATAGAAGGCTTTCTCTGCCGGGTCATGTCTCTGCCAGTCAAGTGGTGGCAAGTCTTGAGACATTCCGGGTTGTGAGGCGATTCTAAGCGACTGAGATGCAACATGCTGCATCATAGCAACAAGTCTTTTTCTTGCTAACTCTGAAGCAATTCTTCTAACATTGGCTTGTCTTTTCTGAAGATTTTGCAATCTAATTCCAGTCATCCCGTTCATCATCATATGCTGAATATCTAGGTCAATATCTGAAAGTAATTTACCTACAGTTTGCCAGAAATCAGGGCGAGGTAAAGCAACGGGAACGTGCCTTGATGACTGTTGTCGACGAGTAGCGAATAGCTCTTCTTCGATCTCTCGCGCTTGTGCGCTATCGAGGTATCGGTCCTCCGTCATCATGGGTTGGTAGAGTTGACGGGTTTTGAACATTGATGTATTACTGGCTAAACATCAAGACAACTGGTTAATTATTGATGACCTCACCTCGCGAAGCGAGGTGAACTGAAATGTCAACCAAACAGCAAAAATTCGGGGAAGTTAATCTACCGGATTTTAGAGTGTTGTTAATGGTTACAATACTAATGACTAGTACATTAATCAATGTACCAGCCCAAAATTCTTCATCATGGGATTTAGAAGACCCAATTCAATGGAATAGCAATATTGACTTTTTACCACCCTCTAATCAATCTTATGTTAACACTACAGTTTCTTCGATGATTGAAGTTCCCGCAAATCATACTCTAACCTCTGGATTAGTAGATATCTCTCCAATTTGGCAAGAGGCGAATAGTGATGGTACTGTTTTTGATACAAGCGATACTTTCTGGAATGGTTCACATCAGCAAACAACTCAATCTTCACGCGATGGTTATCTACGACTTGAAAGAAATAGTTCAATTGGTGAAATTACAGATTTTGAAACTACTACTATCGTTCCATCGGAAGGGTGGTATAGTAATGGTAAGGATTCCAATACTTGGACAATTATTTCACCATCTCCCAATGCAATAATTAGTCAATCGGGAATGTCACTTCCAGATGAAGGATATAATGGAAGTGCTTTTCTTTCAACATCAGACAGTGGAGACTTGAATTCATCAATGCATTCATGTATACGTTCACCGAGTTTGGATATGCCCAGAATGATTCATAATTTTTCAATTTCATTCGACCAATGGCTGGCCCTAGATTCCACTGATGCTGCATGGGTTGAACTACTAGATATGAATGGAAATTGGGTTGCTCTAACTCCGAGTAATGGTGTTATTTCATCATCGAGTCTACAGTATGCTCCAAATATGGTTTGGAGCGGTGAATCTAATTCATGGAGCCGTGTTGAAATAATGTTGGACCCCCATGTTTCAGCGAATCAGAACTTTTTGAACCTACAACTATGCTATGAAACTAGTAATTTGTCAAAACTACGCGGAGGCTGGTTTATCGATCAACTTTCAATCTTTAATGAAGGAGAACAACGAGGCGCCTTATTCCATGGAAATTTAACGGGAGATTATCTTCCTAACTCTAATTCAAAGTATATCATTCCGATGAACTTCTCTTCCATTCCAACCGTTGATGAAATAGAAATAAGCATGAGTTGGGATGTTCAAGGTTACCTATACGATTACTTGACAGTTGAATACTCGATAGACAATGGTTCATCTTGGAATTATATCTCAGGAAATTATGGAGTTCCTGGAACAGGAATTTGGCATAATGGTATTTTGCATTATGGCGAATCTAATGGTTGGGTACCAATTTTCATGAACTTCAATTATAATTTTTCAAGCTCTCCAGCATTGAATAACACCCTAATACGGATATCGGTAATTACAGATTCATCAGTAAATTATGGCGGTAAAGTTTCCAGTGATTGGGAAGGATTCGCAATTGACAATATCATTCTTCACAGTGGTAGGAATGGTCCAAATCCTTCGTCTGTATTTCATAGTAATTTTTCTACTTCACCAAACTTGTCTCTTGGTTCACAGGATGGCTGGTTGATATCTTATGGCCCCCAACAAAACCAATGGCAGTGGACAGATATGTTGGGAGTTGATTCCATGGAGGCTACCAATTTTTCATTTGACAAAGGAGATATGTTACCAGCAGGGTGGTCTCTAATTTCTATTGACCAAAAACAATGGCAGGTTGGCTCTATCCCTAATGGTACTACCTTTGGCCCAAATGCATGGCCATCAGGACAACAAGGTGCAGGAATAGACCTTGGTGGTGAATATAGAAATGAGATGTTGACTCATCTATACTCGCCTGAATATGTCCTTCCTGCAGGAGCTTCCTCAAGATTATCATTCAAAAGTTGGGTTTGTACTGAAGCAAATTGGGATGGAGGAGCAGTATCAATCTCTACCGATGGGGGTTTGAATTGGTGGTATATACCGCCGGCAATCGGTACCTTCCATGACCAAATTTCGACAATTAATCCTAATTCTCCGTTCTATGGCGAAGGAATACTCGATGGCTCAACAGTCTTAGGAGGTTGCCAAAATTCAATGCGCCCTTTCGACGATAAGGTCTTTGAAACAACCAATCTTTCTGGAGAAAATATTAGATTCAGATATTCTTTCTTCTCAGATCAATTACTAGAATTCGATGGTTGGTACATAGACGATGCTGGTATTGAAATAGATATGTTCGAATTACAAGGAACTTGGACATCTCCCATCCTTTCACCAAATCCAATGTTTGGATGGGGCCATTTAGATGGATTTGTTCAACAACCGGACAATACTTCAGTAAGTTTTGATATTTTGGATATAAACAACAATACTATTTCTGGTTACACAAATAAAGCCTTACCAATTGATATTCAACTAGATCCCGAACTCTATCCTAATTTGAGAATTAGAGTTAATCTTTCGACTTCTAATGAATTAGTTTCTCCATCTATTGAGTTTTTGACGATTGGATTTTCGACATATTTTGATGCATATCACTACAAAAATATGGTTAATGATTCAAGATATTCTGGCTCTTATTCCCATTTATCCTTACATGATAATGAGATAATAATCGCCAATCAGGTTTCATATTTGAAAATACAAACTACGAGTTTTTGTCCTCAAATTGGCGCACAAATGTCATCGGTTGGAGATAACATCTCGCTTTATTCATCTCAATTTGGTTTAGATTCTACATATTTTGATCAAGATATTTCTAATTTACGAGTATTGAACTTTAGCAATAATCAACAGATTTCTTCCAGTCTTACAGACTCCATTCAATTGACTTTACTTACAGGACAGAGATTTAGTAAATTTTCTTATCACCCTATATGTGCTAAGTCCCCATTAAATCCTGAAATAGAACTTGGCAAACAGAACCAAAGTATATTTTCATGGCAAGTTACTAATTCAGGAGAAGAGTTCGGAATGACTAGTGATTTTTATTCAATTACAAGTAATGGAATTACTAATTATTCTAATGCCAATGGAGCAGTTGAACTAGAACTAATAGACGGACAACAGGTCCAAGTCGACTACAAAATGCTTCTTTCTGTAAATGGCCATCAAGTTACTGGCAATCAAAATACTCAAATGCGTACATCCTTTTTGGTAAATTTAAATTCACAGAATGAAGAATCGTCTCTATATGACTCGACGACAAATAATGTAATGATTGCTTCTACAAATGAAACTCCTGTGGTTGACACTAGGGTAGTCAGTGCAAATGTTTGTCCAAATTTCACCTTCCCTGATGGTTTGATAACCGATGACTATGGTATCGCTTCATGTAGAATTAACCTCTCAATTAATGGAAATATGACCGCACGATTCTCAAATCTTCAAGCCATTTCTCCGGTTCAAAAAATCCAATTGGATATAGAACATTCATTATTGAATGAAATAAAAAATATTTCATACCAAGGAAATGACAGAGATGTATTGGATATTCCAATGAATGTAGAAACCTTATCAGGCTCCATAAATGTCAATATGACCACTATTTCATATCTGCATCAGATAGATTCCATCAATAGTATAAGCAAAGAAAAATGGTTACCTGAACAGACAATTACCATCAATACATCGCATGTAAGATTCGATCCAGTAACAATGAGCGAACAAAACTATCAGTTTGACAAAGTAACATTAATTTTATCGCCAGATCCAAATAATGAAAATTCTATAATCGAAATCGAGGCCTCAAATCTTTACTCAAGTAAAGATGTATTAATCAGTAAAGGTAGTAACTTGATTCAATTAGAAGATGCAAGCACATCGATAGATTGTATTTCCGGCTTTTGTCAAATTCAGTGGTCAATTTCTAGTACATGGCAATTGGATGATATTGATGACATTAATTGGATGGTAGTTTCACAAGATACTACAGGATTAGAGACTGGGCCCGATTTACTAATACGTCAGACTGCATTTAATGAAGTGGAAAACGACTTAGAGATTATCCAATTCGAGGCATTTGGTGAACAAAATGCATTACACGATTGGACCGATGCAGATTGGCCATTTCACATACAATCCAATGAATCGATTACAGTAAATGGCCAAGTTAGATTTCAAGGAGTATCTAATACCTTTATTCTGCCAGAACAGGCACGGATTGAGGTTAAATTACAAGCAGTCCCTCCAAAGAATATTTCTGGGGGTCAAGACACTTGGCCAGGAGTTCCAATAATCTGGAGTGATTCTTGGTTCGTTGAAGCAGGTGCCAATGGTTATTTTTCTACCGTAATAAATACTCCAAATTCGCTTATTATTCCATCTAATACTTCTTTGGAGATTTCTACACACATAGTTAGGACAGGACCGATTGGTCAGCAGTCTGACACTTCTAATGATATGACTGCGGCTTATCAAAAAACTCGGATACTATTTGATATCCAGTCTCCTGAAATCATATCTCTCGATGTGTTAGACCCCGGGGGTCAAGTGCCAGCTGATGAACATGTATGGATTTCAGGTCAAGATATTCCTTTGAGATTAACCATTTCTGATTTAGAAGGACTTAGTCCATCGATAACTGTGTGGTCTTGGTCGGAAAGTAAGGATGACGTAGATGGAGATGGAATTATGGATTTGGAAGAATATGTATCAAATACAGCTACTGTCAATTCTGGTTCAAAGTCTGCTATTGTTGACTTACCTATCTTTTCATGGTTTGATGTCAGAGGCTCTCAAGAAAGCGGTAGGCTGAGTATTTTTATTGAGTCTCAGGATTTAGCAGGCAATCAATTATCAGGCGGTGGAAGTTTCGGCCAAGATCAAGATTTAGCAACTTTAGTAGTTCAAAATCAATATACTACTTTCCTTGATTTTGATACTTTAGATTTAGACTTAATTGAACAACAGATACTTCCAGGTTTCGAGCATAAATTACAGTTTAGTTTGACAGATGCAAATGGAATCGATTCATTGGATGAAATACGATTATCTATTCTTGGCAGGGATACAGAACAACAATGTTTCATCCATCATGAACCACGATTTTCAAACACCGAATATGATATCGATTGTTTCGCAGTCAAGCCTGAAGTAGTGATAACTCAGCAGGAAGGGTTCTTAGTTTGGGATATAGAAATTAAATTCCGAGTGTCTTGGCAAATTGTAGAATCTCTGCCTCAACAAGATTGGATTCCTTCACTTAAAATATTCGACGAAGGCCAAGATTTGTATCTTGGATTATCATTACTAACTATGTTTGAGTGGACTTTCAATCAGGACATTGAATTTTCACAAGTTGAGATTATTGAACAGTCTGGGCCGATTGGTTCTAATTCAAATCAAGAAGTTTGGTTACAAAGTAATGATATAATTGGTATGAAATTACATCTAGAATTCATCAATCTAAGTATTCCTGTCCAATACTTAAATGAAAATTTTTCAGTAACAGGGGTAATTGATAATCAAAATACTAACCTATTAGAGAATTATACCATCTACGACCAAGGGCTCATCTATGTAGAATTTATAGCCAAACCATCCTATTCACAATCAACAAACTTTTCATTAGATTTGACGTTATTTTCCCCTCAATTTAATCCATTGGCTTCTCAAATCCTCCAGTTATATCTGGACGATTCTCCTCCAATCTTTTCTCTAAATTTACAAAATTTACTAAAAGTTGACTCAAATAGATTATCTGAAATACCGATATTAGCTACAATTAGTGATGATTTACCTCTTAACAATCCTGAATTAAAGGTAAATTGGTACTTTTTAGAAAATAATTCCATAATACAAGATACAAGTGGAAGTCAAATAATTAATTACAGCCAAATAACCCAATATAATACATATTTTGATGCATTAATCGATATTACACCGGATGATGAATCATTATTATCTAAAGATAGTGAGATCGTTATTTGGTTTTCTGCATCTGATAATTCTGGTCTTGAATTGACTGGTTTTGGTACTTTTGATGATCCGCTGAAGCCTCGTTTTAATTGGATTGATTTTGAACCTCAATTGGATACTGTTAGGATTGAAACCAAAGATCCTACCTTTGGCCAAAACCTTGAGATAATCACTAGAATTGTAAACACTGGTCAACTTAATGGCACAGTACAAGTTGACTTAATTGATTTAGAGGGGTTAGTTCTTGAAACCAAATTTATCACTATAGAAGCAGGAGATTGGATTGAAACCTCATGGTATTTTGAAGCGTGGACTACGGGAGATATTACTTTCTTTGTAAACCTAACAAATTATTCACAATCAAAACAAGTAGAGATAGAAGATATAGATGAATTTAATTCTTCTAATAGAGAACTTAATGGCCTAATTGGTCTAATTGGGTTATTGATTTTCTTAGTAGTTGGTGGTTTTGGATTTGCTTATCATAGAAGGTCGAAAGAATTGGAGCAATACACTAAACTACACATCGAAAATATAGTTCGTAAAAGGCGCTCTGCACCGCCACGTCCATCAGGATTAGATATTTCTAATGAAGAGGAATAGTCAAGAATGAAATGCACCACGGCAGACTACAAGCCGGGGTTCCCGAGCGGTCAAAGGGGGTGGACTCAAGATCCTCTGCGTAAAGCTTCGCAGGTTCGAATCCTGCCCCCGGCACCATAACTCAATCTAAACTCATTTTCCCACTTTTATCTATTTTCTTTTCCAAATTTTCTCATGTTGAATGATTGACGTTCCCACACCCATTCACAATCCAAACATGGATAAACAAACTGCATATTCTCCATTAACAAGATTGGCCTATCCCAAGGAATTGTAGATTCACAATTTGGACATTTTGTTATTGGGTTATACATATTTTCCAAAGAAAATATCATTACAACATTAACATAATCATTACTTTCAGGAGGAATTAATTTACTTTGAGATAATTCTAATTTTACTCCGTTGTTTAGATGTATAATTCCATCGTTGTCTATTTGGTTAGTTTTTACACTTGCATCAATATTGTTTTCATCGTTTTTTCTATTCATAGCACTCACGCGTACGTGGTGGAAATAGAGATGCATATAAAGCGAAAAAGTTAGAAATAGTGTCCAAATTGAAAAAGTAGGGAAGTTTTACCCGCTAAAGTAGGGAAGTTTTACCCGAAATACAATACTTCCCGCTACCTGTCTAGGTGCACAACGGTAGGCAGTGTACTGGGGGACTGAACACCCATTGTACTTCTCCATAATGTCTTGAGGGGTATGAGAGAACCCTCGCGATTTCATGGAAATGATATGTCCGTTGTTTGTATCAATGCTTAAGAAACGGTAGAATTTACTCAATTCTTGAGATTTCACGAATCGATTAAAGATTCTGAAAAGATCGCATTTGGGCTAAAGGCAACCATGAATTCTACAATGCCTGTCGGTGGTATTGCATTAGAATCCGTTGCATCTTTCATAGATTTATAGAAACCCCATGGCTTCTTTTTACTACATCTAAAGTGAGATGCAGATTTCTTCTTGAAAAGGTGACCCATTGAAACTTCCCCCCCTACATCAAAAGAATGGCTAACCAATAGGTTGAAGTTGAGATTTTGATATTTTCCCCCAAACATTCGCACCCATGGTGGGGCATGTATCAATAGTTCACCATTCGATTCCCATCGGTAATATGCCTTACACGGATAGGCAACTTTGGTTCTCCCTCCGTGCTTAATTGTCCATACTTGCGGAGTATCAAATTCTTGGTCGATGAAATTTTTCCCTGTAGCGGTATTGGAGATCATCTCTGACCAAACTTTTGAAAAATACAATCTAAGGTAGCCACCTTTCCCTTCCCTCAAACAAAGTCGGCACATTACATAGTTTTCTTGAGTAGTGGGATTTGTATTCGGCAATATTTTCCGACTAATTTCATCTGGTAATATATTCGGTCTGAAGGCACGTCCGAGGCGATAATGTGTGAAGGGGTTGTCATTATACTTGTCAACTTTCCACGCTCTTTGTACGGCATTTAGAAATTCGGCTTTTATCAATACTACTGTTTCTATGACTCTCTCTGAGGATTTTTTATGTTCCACATTTTTTAAATTTAAATATCTAAAAAAATGCATATTTTTTTTAGTCCGTGATACTTCAAGATACGCAGTCCCCCCATTACGTTTAAGTTTGAATTTTGTATCGATTTGCGTTCCAACTTTGTAAAGACCTTTCCAAACCTTCAATATTTTTCCATCACTGTTTTGATTCTTTTCTGACCTAGTTATATTTGCAGAGGGGAAGTGTTCGGATGGTTCTACATCAATTTCTTTTAGAAGGCCTTTTTGCTCAATCTGTTGCATGATCGCTGAAAGCTGATTTAACAGATTCTTATCCTCTTGGTCCATGTATTTACCAACAAGGCCTAGTATATGAAATCTGCCAAGAAAGGAAATAAAATAAGAAAAAACATGAAACCTGCCAAAAAAGGGCAAGAATAATATAGACTCCTGGCCTCGGAAGTTAACATGGAGACCGCTTGGAGCACCTTTACGAATTGCCAAAAACTTGAGACTACACATGTACAGCACCGCTTACCAGGTGCTAGAGGAAACCCACCCGGTGGTGGCAACGATGGTTCAGATGGTGAAGACGATCGCTGGGATGATATCGAATCTATAGCTGGCTCCATTTTGAGTCATTGTGATACAGATCGCTATTGGGATTTCGTACCTGACTATATCGCTACAATTGCATCAAATGTCCTTGCGGATAGATATTATGATGTAGATCATGATGATATTTCTGAAATGCTCGATTGGTATGAGGATAGTTTCGATGAATATGGTGAACCGATTTACGACGATGATGATGA
>QQRY01000041.1 GCA_003602575.1 Candidatus Poseidoniales archaeon | reverse complement strand
ATCTTAAGCCCGGCGCCTTTGACCACCTCAGCCACCCCTGCAACACGGCGTCGAAGCGACATCATTTGAATTAAACGCATAGATTATTGATTTAGACTCCAACCGCCATCAACGTTTAGGACTTGTCCAGAAATATGAGGTGAATTGAGTAAAAATAACACTGCTTTAGCAATATCAGAGGGGTGCCCAGAACGACCAAGTGGGATTTCTTCAATTATCTTAGCAAAGTGCTCTACTTCCCAATCTGCAGAAATTATTGCACCTGGAGCAATACAATTAACTCTGACATCGGGATGGAAGTCTCCTGCAAAATTGATCATCAATTGTCTCAATCCAGCTTTACTGGCCGTGTAATGAGAGAGACCCTTCCAAGCACGCCCTAGTGAAGTATCAACCATGCCTATAACGCAACCATTTTTGACCTTTAAACAATCTAATAGGCCGAGAGTCATTTTGAAAGGAACCTCTACGTGCAATTTCATATTTTTCTGCAAATCATCAATAGAAACTTCCTCGACATCTATCGAACTATAGATTGAAGCATTGTGAATTAGCCCAGAGAGACCACCTGATTCCTTGACTGCTGAATGAGCTAAAACTTGAGAAATCAAATCATTAACTTCTGAGTCAACTAGTAGATTTGCTTGCAGGACATCTCCCGGCGCATCCGTGCCAAATTTAGAGGAATAATCCAACAGAATTTGCTTAGCACTATCCAAAGAAGAGTTAACATGAATTAGAACATACCATCCCATTTCCATAAGTTGCTTAGATACTTCTGCGCCGATTCTTTTTCCTGCACCTGTAATGAGTACTACCGGTTTCGGCATATACTTTCCAATTGTAATTGATTCAATAATTCTCGTATTGATTCATGTAGTAAACCATGTTTTCGGTTGTATTTCCAAAATTGGACACTAGCACATCTTTTTGATAGGCAACTCATAGGATTGAACAGGGAGGACGGGTTATGAGTGGTAAACAACTTCCAATGGCTGGAAATAATGTTGAAACAAAGAAGAGAAAACGTCTACCCTCTTGGTTTAAAACCACATTGCCAAGTGGAACTCAACAAGCCATATTCAATGACACTAAAGCCGCTGTCAAGGACAATAAACTTCACACTGTTTGTCAAGAAGCCCGCTGCCCTAACATACATGATTGCTGGTCAAGCGGTGATGCTACATTTATGGTAGCAGGGCAAGAGTGCACCCGTGGGTGCAGATTCTGTGCTGTTGGTTCAATAAAAACGCCACCTCCGTTAGATGAAGATGAGCCTGAAAACCTAGCAGACGCAGTAGAATCTATGAATCTCAAGCACGTAGTGATTACTGTTGTCAATAGAGATGACCTGAAAGACAGTGGCTCATCTCACTACAAGAAGTGTATCCAAGCAGTACATGAACGTCAACCAAATCTAACCCTAGAACTTCTTTGTTCAGACTTAGCAGGAGATATTGGTGACCTTGAAAGCCTACTAGATGGAAGTCCACTATCTGTTTTTGCTCATAATGTTGAATGTGTGCCTAGACTTGATAGAAAAGTTAGAGACAGGAGGGCTTCTTTTTCACAATCACTGAAGATTCTTGAGGAAGCAAAGAGGATTAGACCTGACATGATCACTAAATCCTCTCTAATGGTTGGAGTTGGAGAGACAGATGAAGAGATCGTAGAAGCAATGAAGTTACTTAGAACAGCCAATGTAGATTTGTTAACTATAGGACAATACCTTGCGCCATCCAGTAAACACCTTGCTATCGACCGATTTCCTGAGCCTGAACTATACGACTATTGGGCTGAAATCGCAATTGAGTTGGGATTCTTAGGCGTTGCCAGTGGACCTTTTGTTCGCTCTTCATTCAAGGCTGGACTTTTACTTCGAAAATTAATTGACCCAGAAAATAAAGAAAGTATGCCTGGGGCACATGTTTTGATTTCTGATAATTTAAACTTTGACCGGCATCACTTAAGGTCTCGACTAACTGAGGTGAAACAATGACGGAACGTAAGACCATTGCAACAACTCCTTACACCATCGGAGTTGCCCCCTTTAGGCCGGGAGATGAGTCGAGTTTTGGAGGTTCATTCACTGAAAAACCAGAAGATTTGAATCGTCCGGACCCGCTAAAATGTGACTCACAAGATACTGTCAATCATGCGTCCGGACTAATTCGAGTAATGGATGATGATAACAAAGCAAAGGGAGAATGGAATCCTAAATTAAGTACTGAGGATATGATTCAAGGCTTGGAATACATGATGAGGCTTAGAATATTTGACGATAGAATGTTGAAAATGCAAAGGACTGGTAAGTTGTCATTCTATATGCGTTCGTTTGGTGAAGAAGCAATTGCAATTGCGCAAACTATGGCACTTGAAACTCAAGACTGGATTTTCCCGTCTTACAGGCAACCTGGTGCTCAATTTGTCCGAGGAAGAGACATGGTCAGCATGATTTGTCACTGTATTGGAAATACTGAAGATAATGTCAAAGGAAGGCAAATGCCAGTACATTATACTTGGAAAGAAGGGCGTTTCATATCAATATCATCTCCTGTAGGAACACAGTTCTCACAAGCGGTGGGAGTCGCTATGGCTAGTGCTTACAAAGGAGATGATGAAGTTTGCATCTCATGGCTTGGCGATGGTACTTCTGCTCAAGGAGATTACCATTATGCACTGAACTTTGCATCCACATTTAAGCCTCCTGTAATCCTGAATGTCGTTAACAATCAATGGGCTATTTCTACTCACAAAAACCTAGCAACCGGCGGAAGAACATTCGCTGAACGTGGATTAGCCTACGATATACCATCGCTTAGAGTAGATGGAAATGACTTCTTGGCTCTCTACAGCGTAACCAAGTGGGCAAGAGAACGTGCTGGCGCTGGACTTGGACCTACTCACATTGAAGTTTATACTTACAGAGCCGGAGCTCACTCTTCATCAGACGACCCTTCGGCTTACAGGCCTGACAATGAATTCGAATGTTGGCCTGGTGGAGATCCTGTTGAAAGACTCAAATTACATTTAATTGAAGCAAAACTTTGGGATGAGAAGAAACATGCTGCTCTTGAAAAGAAAATTGATGACGAAGTAATGACTGCTTACAAAGAAGCATGCGAGTTTGGAGACCTAGCAAGTGGACCTTACCCTCCAGCATCTACCATTTTTACTGAAGTCTATGAAACAGTTCCTTGGCACGTCCAAGAACAACGAGAGGAACTTGGAAAGTGAGGTGATATTATGACGAAAATGAATATGATAGCCGCACTAAACTCAGCTCTTGAACATCAGTTAGAGAGAGATGAAAATGTTGTAATCTTTGGAGAAGATGTAGGATACTTTGGAGGAGTATTTCGAGTAACTGCTAAACTTCAAGATAAATTTGGAGCCCACAGAGTCTTTGATTCACCTCTAGCAGAAGGAGGAATTGCTGCTATTGCAATGGGTATGGGACTAAATGGGCTAAGGCCTGTTGCTGAAATTCAATTCGCAGACTATATTTTCCCTGCATATGACCAAATAGTCAATGAAATCGCTAAACTTCGTCATCGTTCTGGTGGAGAGTTCACGGCTCCTCTAACATTTAGGACGCCTGCCGGCGGTGGTATCAAAGGTGGCCATCACCATTCACAATCACCTGAAGCACAATTTACACACACGCCTGGACTTAAGGTTGTATATTGTTCAAATCCATACAATGCAAAGGGATTACTAACATCAGCAATAGAATGTAATGACCCAGTAATATTCTTTGAACCTAAGAGATGTTATCGCGGACCATTTTATGGAGATCCGCACAATGTTCCAACATGGAATGACCATCCGGATGGTGAAGTTCCCGATGATTACTATTCAATTCCGCTAGAACAAGCGCGTATCGTAAAAGAAGGTTCAGCCTGTACGGTTATTGCATGGGGTGCAATGGTGCACGTAAGTGAACAGGCTATCAAGGATTCAGGAATTGACTGCGAACTAATTGACTTACAGACACTTGTACCTTGGGATAGAGATACAGTGGTTAATTCAGTAAAGAAAACGGGGCGTTGTGTTATTGTACATGAAGCACCTAAAACAAGTGGATTTGGCGCTGAAATGAGTGCATCGATTCAAGAGAGATGTTTCTATAATCTAGAAGCACCAATCATACGTGTGACTGGATGGGATACTCCATTCCCTCACACCACAGAATGGGATTATCTGCCAAGTCCCGAAAGAATTGCAGAAGCGATAAAGAAAACACAAGAGGAATAATTATGGGAACATTTGCGTTTAAATTACCAGACATAGGAGAAGGAGTCGTAGAAGGAGAGGTCGTAGAATGGATGGTCGCTGTAGGCGACACTGTCAAGGAAGACGACCCTATTTTGTCAGTGATGACAGATAAGGCAACCGTAGAAATACCTTCTCCGGTTGATGGAAAAGTCACCAAAGTCATTGGAGATGCTGGAGATATTCTTCCAGTAGGAGTAGTATGTATTGAATTTGAAGTTGATGGCGATGGAAATGCTTCTTCATCTAGCGAACCTGCAAAGGAAAAGGTTGAGGAAAAAGCACCTGAAGCGAAAAAAGAAGTCGCTAAAAAACCATCTCCTGCTCCAGCACCCGCTGTTGAACCTAAGCAAGCCACTCAACCTGTAGCCAGAGCGGCAGGAACCAAAGCGCTAGCAAGTCCAGCTGTTAGGCAAAGAGCACGTGAAGCAAATATCAATCTTGAGCATGTAGCAGGTTCAGGACCGGCAGGAAGAGTTAGTCATGCCGATTTGGACAAGCATATTTCAGGTGGAGCAAGCGGCGCGAGTTCTTGGTCACCTGTTGGAGCGTCAGCGAAAACTGAACTTAACGGAACTGAGGAAATCAAAGTTATTGGCCTAAGAAGAAAAATTGCTGATAGTATGATGGCTTCATACAGTTCAATTGCTCATTTCTCTTATTTTGAAGAAGTCGATATCACTGCTCTAGAAGATTTGAGGCAACACCTGAATGCTACAAGACCGGAAGGTGCACCAAAATTGACCTACTTGCCTTTCATTATGCAGGCATTGGTCAAAGCACTAAAGCAAAGTCCAGAGTGTAATGCACTATATGATGATGAGGCAAACATTGTTACAAGACATGAAGCTATCAATCTTGGAATTGCAACTCAAACAGATAGAGGGCTCTATGTGCCTGTTGTAAAGCATGTTGAAGCAATGGATATTTGGCAATCTGCTGCCGAAATGGTTAGAGTCACATCTGCTACAAGAGATGGTAAAGCAAGTGCTGATGAACTATCTGGTTCCACTTTCACAGTTACAAGCCTTGGAAGATTGGGTGGACTAGGTGCTACTCCGATCATTAACAAACCGGAAGTTGGAATTCTTGGAGTCCACAATGCTAAGGAAAGAGCTGTTGTTAGAAATGGACAAGTCGTAATTAGAAGAATGATGAATTTGTCTTCTTCATGGGATCATAGAGTTGTTGACGGTCATGATGGAGCGACACTTGTTCAAAGAGTCAAGACATATTTAGAAAATCCTGCAACAATTTTCATGTGAAGGTGATTTTATGGAAACAAAGAAATGTCAAGTTTTGGTAATTGGTGCTGGGCCAGGTGGATATGTTGCTGCTATTCGTTCTGGACAGTTAGGCCTTTCAACAATCATTGTAGAAGGAGAAAAGGCTGGAGGAACCTGTCTAATTAGAGGTTGTATTCCTTCAAAAGCCCTAATTCATGCTGCGCACAGATTTCATGACCTAGCAAAACATTCGAAAGATGCAGGACATATGGGGATTTCAATTCCTGGTCCTGCTGAACTTAATATGGCGAATATGATTTCATGGAAAGAAGGAATCGTCAATAAATTGAATGGAGGGGTCGAACACTTACTCAAAGCCGCAGGTGCTGAACTAATCAATGGCTGGGCTGAATTCCAAGATGCTAAAACAGTGAAAATTGGCAAGGGTAAAGATGCCATAATTGTTCAAGCAGAAAATGTGATACTAGCAAATGGTTCTGTCCCAATTGAATTACCATTTATGCCATTCTCAGAGAATGTTATTTCTTCTCGTGAAGCATTAAACTTACAAGAACTTCCTGAGCATGTAGTAGTTGTTGGTGGAGGATATATTGGACTTGAATTGGGAATAACCTACAAGATGCTAGGGTCAGATGTTACAATCGTTGAAGCAATGGATTCTATATTGCCGATTTTTGACAAGGAACTCAGAAGACCACTCGAATTGTTCATTAAGAAAAATAAAATTAAAGTTCACACTGGTGTTTTCGCTAAAGGAACTGAAGACTTGAAGGATGGAAAAGTAAAACTTTTCTATGTAGATAAAAATGCCAAAGATGATGCTAAGTTTGAAGAAATCATTGCAGATAAAGTACTGGTAACCGTAGGAAGAAAGCCGAACAGTCAATCATTATCCCCAACAGGTGTTGCTCTTGATGAACGTGGTTTTGTCAAGGTAAACCAACGTTGTGAAACAAATATGAAAGGTGTTTATGCAATTGGTGATGTGTGTGATTCAGGAGAGATGCTTGCCCATGTAGCATCTTTCCAAGGAGAAATGGTTGCTGAAATCATTTCAGGAAAGAAGAGAGTTTACGATCCTGTTGCTGTACCTGCAATTGTTTTCACCGAACCTGAAATCGTTAGTGTCGGACTTTCACCTGAGCAGGCGAAGGAAGCCGGACATCCAGTAATTATTGGTAAATTCCCACTAGGGGCTAACGGCCGAGCATTAACTCAAGAAGCAGAAAAATCTGCTGGTTTTGTTAGAGTGTGTGCTAGAGAAGATGACCATCGCATTCTTGGAATTCAAGCGGTTGGAACTCACATCAGTGAGTTGGTTGGAGAATGGACTCTAGCATTAGAAATGGGTGCTTTACTTGAGGATATTGCTGGGACAATTCACGCACATCCGACAATGACAGAGATGACTCATGAAGCAGTATTAGCAACTCTAGGACATGCAATTCATTCCTCATGAATGAATAAACGGCTATAACTATAAGAATAAGTAATTCATGTGAAGTTCATGGATTATGACTCTTTGACTCTACTAGACCTCAAGAAATTGTGTAAAGAAAGAGGATTGAAGGTATCTGGAAAAAAAGATGAAGTCATCATAAGATTGATGGAAAGTGATGAACAAAGTCAACAAAGTGTTTGGGCAGGACAAAATAATGTGCAAACATCATATGTAGCTTCAATGCCTCAACAGCAAATTAACCCTCAAGCATATTTGAATCAAAATGTTCAACGTGTTTACATAAGTAATAATAATAGTACTGTGAATGGTATTGGCTGGATTGTTATTATTTATGGAGCATTTAGAATGCTTATGGCATTCGTATTTTCTCTAATTGGAATTGGAGAATTAGGAGCAGTTGTTGCTCCAATTGCATTCTTACTAGCATTTGCGTTTATTTTTGGTGGGATTTTGATGGCTAATGAATATTTGAATGGAGTGTACTTCTCTCTTGCTACTTTCTTGGTATCTGGTTTATTGAGTATTATCTTCGCTGGCGGCGATTGGAATCCGCTATCAATTTCTCTCGCTTCCGATGGTTCAATGTCATTGTTCTCAATCATGTGCACAACGTTTGGAATGGGATTAGTAGCAATTCCTCTTCTAATGTCATTTGATGACTTGAAAAAGGGATGGCCGCCAGCGATTGAGAGATTGATTAATGCTAAAGGTGACACTAAGTCCGGAAAAAGAAAAATTGAATGCTCATCTTGTAATCAATCTTTACAAGTACCATCAGACTATTCTGGAAAAATTAGTTGCCCACATTGCCAAGCAATGATGAATATATGAAGTAACATTATTCTTCAAAAATTTGAACAGTTCAATTAGATTCAAACTCAATTAGAGTTTAATCATGAACCACAACTTAGACAGTCGTCTGGGCTATCAAGGCTACAAGCAATAGCCTCAAGACTGGTTATTTCAGCTCTATCTGCGAGTCCTGAAACAGTTTGATCTTCTGCCTTCTTAGCTTCAACAGTAAACTGAATTGCGTCTACTGCTGCCTTTGTTCTAAGATAGTACATTCCAGTCTTGAGACCTTTCTTCCATCCATAGAAATGCATAGATGTCACCTTGGCGGCATTTGCATCAATCATGTGAATATTCATTGATTGACTTTGGTCAATGTAAGCGCCTCTATCAGCAGCCATATCAATTACATGCTTTTGCTTAATCTCCCATGTGGTTTTATACAATTCTTTGATATGGTCAGGAATTCCTTCGATATTTTGGATTGAGCCTTTGTGACGAAGTATCTCATCTTTCATCTCTAAACTCCAAATATCTAACTTGATCAAATCATTAATCAGGTGTCTATTAGGCACTATGAATTCACCAGATAATGTTCTTCTAACATATAGATTGGAAGTAAATGCTTCAAAACATTCGTTATTACCTAAAATTTGAGAGGTTGAAGCGGTTGGCATAGGCGCCAATAGAAGAGAATTTCTCATTCCGTTAGCAACGATTTCAGATTTCAAGGAATCCCAATCCCAGCGACCACTGTGTTCATTCATATTCCATAGGTCGAATTGAAGAATACCTTCACTCGCAG
Organism: Candidatus Poseidoniales archaeon; assembly: GCA_003602575.1. Classification (GTDB taxonomy): domain Archaea; phylum Thermoplasmatota; class Poseidoniia; order Poseidoniales; family Poseidoniaceae; genus MGIIa-L1. Next base: position 36,844 of record QQRY01000041.1, on the reverse strand, counting down.
GTGAACCCTTGAATGTGGAATAAGCACCTTCTTTGATTGCTGCATCTTTTGATGCTGTACATGACGCGAAGTAAATCGTCTCAAATATTTCTTTGTTCAAAGTCTTTGCTTCAGGACTCTCGAATGACAATCCAAGCATTGCAAAAGTATCAGCTAAACCTTGAACTCCAAGTCCAATCGGTCTGTGGCGCATATTCGAATTTCGTGCTTCTTCGACAGGATAATAGTTGACATCTATGACTCTGTTCAAGTTTCCAGTCGCGTGATATGTCACGTCATAGAGAAGTTGATGGTTAAACTGACCGTTCTCGATATCGACGAACTTTGGAAGTGCAATTGATGCCAAGTTACACACAGCAACTTCATCTTTAGCAGTATATTCCATAATTTCTGTACAAAGGTTAGATGAACGAATTGTACCTAAATTCTTCTGATTGGATTTTGTATTAGCTGCATCTTTGTAAAGCATGTAAGGAGTACCGGTTTCTATTTGTGATTCAACAATTTTATCCCATACAGTTCTTGCAGGAATTGTTTCTCTTGCTAACCCTTGTGCTTCGTATGATTCAAATAATTCCTTGAATTCTTCACCATATGCGTCTTGAAGACCAGGACATTCATTCGGACAGAAGAAAGACCAATCGGCATTTTGCTCGACTCTTTCCATGAATAAGTCTGGAGTCCATAGTGCATAGAATAAATCTCTTGCCCGAAGTTCTTCTTTTCCATGATTTTTCCTTAAGTCTAAGAACGCCAAAATATCAGGGTGCCATGGCTCCAAGTAAATAGCGATAGAGCCTTTTCTCTTGCCACCGCCTTGGTCGACATATCTTGCAGTATCATTGAATACACGGAGCATTGGAACAATTCCATTACTCTCTCCATTAGTGCCCTTGATGTAAGATCCCTTCGACCTAATGTGGTGAATGGATAATCCGATTCCTCCAGCAGACTTGGAAATCAAAGCACATTGCTTCAATGTATCATAGATCCCAACTAGAGAATCATCTTGCATTGTCAAAAGGAAACATGATGACATTTGTGGCGTTGGAGTTCCTGAATTAAATAATGTAGGAGTTGCGTGGGTAAAATATCCTTGGCTCATCAAATCATAAGTCTTCAAGGCTTTCTCAATATCGCCATGATGTATACCAACAGAGACACGCATCAACATGTGTTGTGGTCTTTCAGCAACTTCACCATTTAATTTCAGTAAATATGAGCGCTCTAGAGTTTTGAAACCAAAGTAATCATAATTATAATCACGAGTATAATCAATATGGCTATTCAACACTTCTGCATTTTCCATTATAATTCCATAGACTTCTTCTGAAATCAAAGGTGCATGCTTCTTAGATTCTGGATCGACATATTCTCTAAGGTCTGTTACTACATCTGTAAATGTATCTTTAGTTGACCGGTGAAGATCATCGACACAAATCCTTGCAGCTAATCTACTGTAATCAGGATGGTGAGATGCAAGAGATGCCGCAGTTTCTGCGGCCAACTGATCTAATTCACGAGTCGATACGCCATCATACAAACCCTCGATTGTCAATTTTGTAAGATGTGCTGGGTCGATCCAATTAGGGTCCAATCCCTCGGTTAGACTTGATAATTTCTCAAGTATAGCATCGAATCGGACGTCTTCTCTCTCTCCTTTTCTGTTTACTACTTGCATTGTCATCTTTGTCATCTCCGTCGTGTTCTAAAATTGCGCAGTATTCCCCTTCCATCGCGTACGGTTCAAAAGTCTTCGTCTACTGAGAAGCGTTGTTGGACACTTCCGAGAGTTGCTCCATCCTTGACACCGGACTTTTGATATTCGCCAACTCTCTTCTCAAAGAAATTAGTTTTTCCTTGCATTGAAATCATTTCCATCCATGGGAATGGATTGGTTACATCATATAACTTTGAAGCACCTAGAGAAACCAACAAACGGTCTGCTACAAACTCGATATATTGTCTCATCAAACCTGCATTCATGCCTATTAATTCAACAGGAAGAGCGCTTGTCACGAACTCTGTTTCTATCTCTACTGCTTCAGAAATAATTCTGTGGATAATATTTTCTCCAGCTCCACGATTCAACTGATTGTGTAACAAGCAAGCAAAATCACAATGAAGCCCTTCATCTCTTGAAATTAATTCATTAGAAAATGTCAAACCTGGCATCAATCCTCGCTTCTTTAGCCAAAAGATAGCACAGAAAGAACCAGAGAAGAAGATGCCTTCTACTGCGGCGAAAGCAACAAGCCTTTGTGCGAACGTTCCTTTCTTCCTAGATAGCCACTTTAGTGCCCAAGTTCCTTTCTTCTTTACAGAAGGAACAGTTTCTAGAGCATTGAACAAATGATCTTTTTCTATCGGGTCAGTGATGTATGTATCTATTAACAATGAATAAGTTTCAGCATGAATATTTTCCATCATTATTTGGAAGCCATAGAAACAGCGTGCTTCAGCCCATTGAACCTCATCGGCGAAATTTGTAACCAAGTTCTCGTTAACAATACCATCACTTGCAGCAAAGAATGCTAATACATGTTTCAGGAAATGTCTCTCGTTGTCATTGAGTTTCTTCCAATCTTTAGCGTCTTCAGCTAAATCTATCTCTTCTGCGGTCCAAAAAGCAGCAGCGTGAAGTTTGTACATTTCCCAAATCTCGGCGTGTTCAATAGGGAACAAAACAAAACGATTCATATTTTCCTGAAGCATCGGTTCGATGTGCTCCATTGATAGGTCTATCTCATTTTCTTCTTGACCTTTTAAACTATGCTCTATTACCATATTCGTTCACCTCACTTGTTCATTCGCGCCGGAGTTTCTTCTCGTTCGATAGGGTGTATAATGATACCCCTACTCGCTCCTTAGGAAATGCAGGTTTTCGGACGTTTATCAAGGATTGGAAAAAGCAACTATGAAAGCCGAAAAGAGCCTTTTATAACAGGTGTCGAAGTTACATTGAGAATGACTTTTTATTGCTTTATTTCCACTGCGTACAAGTAAGTAAATTCATACTTAAGATAATAGTCAATAACCTCGAAACTTTACCGGTCATTATGAGAACATCTTTGACCGTTGAATTCGCTAAACTTTCTGATGAAGCCAAACTTCCAACACAAGGCTCCCCACAAGCAGCAGGATGGGATCTTTATGCTCTTGAGGAAACAATAGTGGAAAAAAGAAAAAGTACAATGATAAAAACTGGTTTGGCAGTTGCAATACCTGAAGGATGGGAAGGCCAGATAAGATGTCGTTCATCATTAGGCAAGAAAGGCATGATAATGCCTAATGGAATTGGAACTATTGATTCTGATTATCGAGGAGAACTAATGGTGTTGGCAACATGGATTGGAGAACAAGAAAATTTTACTGTTAAGAAGGGAGAAAGAGTCGCACAGTTGTTATTTGCACCTGTCCCAAAGGTGACTATAGTAGAAACTAAGTATGAAGATTTAGGAGAAACAGAAAGAGGAACTGGTGGTTTTGGCTCTACTGGGGAATTTTGAAACGAGCAAGAGTATTAAATAGAAACTGCAACAAATATATAATTACGGGGATAGTTATGAATCAGGTAGGGATAAATGGTCAATACCTCGTGGTACTTTTCATTATTTTCGTGATTTTCATTTTTTGGTCAGGAGGATCAAAAAAGACTCGTAAAGTAACAACTACTAGAATCGTACACCAAAGATATTACTCAAACCCAAGATCCAACTCTAATAATTTGAATGAACCCCCTGGTAAGTTCAATCTTTTCGCACTTACTTTTTCCGTTAGTATTATGCTATTGATTTGCTTCATAGCATTGAGTGAATGGAATTCCGCAGTCAATGATGAATTGGATGAGTCAAGACGTGGCCAGAGTTGGGATTATGCAATAGATGATTTCTTGTTTACTGATGCTGATATGGGGTTTGAGGTTGGAGATGAATTACCACAACGCATGTCGCCTAATGGCCCATGGTATTGGATCGTGTATGCTGCAAGTTGTTTCTTCATAATGATTGGAATCAATAGAGCATCAAATCGAAGACGTAACCATGGTAAAGAACTGGAAGAGTCGGAAAGAAATCTACGCCCAATCCTTAGGAGACTGACAATGGACCCAAACGGAGTCATTGAAGGAAGAATAAGATTACCTACTGCCGTACCAATTTCCAAACCGAGTAAAAAAGAAGAGAGAACTATAATTCTGATCTATGCTGTTTCAGCGTTAGTATTGATTTGGACATTTCTTTCAATTGGGAGTTATTTCAATGAATTGGCAAACCAGAATCATCGAATAGATAGTAGATTCACACAGAACAAAGGTGATGTTCAAGCCTTCCTATTAATATCAATGTCACTGATAAATACTATTTCAAGTCAAATTGCAGCAAAATATTTATTTGCAGAATATGAAGGTGAAGATGATTCGATTCTACCTCCAAGTGTTAGAAATCAACAAGTAAAGGTGGAAGAGGAAAGAGTTAGTAAATTATCATCAGAGCCTGCAACACCTGATGATGTGCTCAAAGCATTGGCTCGAGAGATGGAAGCTGCAAAAGCTGAAGCAGCATTCTTGAGAAAAGAGTTAGATGAAACAAGAGATAAAGTGAAAGGCTTGGAAGTCGAATTGGATGAGAAGAAGGTTGAGTTGGAGAGTATTCAAGAGATAACTAAGAGTATGGAAAAAATTGTTGAGGATAACAAGGACTCGGGCGATAAAGCATTATCCCTCCAAGATTCTGTAATGGTAGGAGATAATCTATTCAACGGAGATAAAATCGACAAACAGATTTTCAATGACCCTGTAGCAATTGCTAAAGCTGCCATTGAAGCATACCGCGAAGGTAGAAAAGATAGTAGTAAAATCGATTTAGACTTTGACTGAGTGATGGTTTGATGATGGGAAACTTTCTCGCCGGTTCATGGCCGAGATTCGATACGTTAGTGTTATGGATCTTGGAGTGACTCAATATGAAGAAGCATTTCTACTAATGAAAGAACTTCAACAAAAGAGAATCGACGACAAGATAAGTGATACACTCATTTTTTTACAACATCCAGAAGTAGTAACTGTTGGCCCTAGAGCAAGAAATGATGGAGTCATGCCGCCCAGCGACTATCCCTCATTCCCAGTAGACAGAGGTGGGGGATTAACTTGGCATGGTCCAGGACAACTAGTAGCATATCCAATATTCAAATGGAATAAAGATAATGAAAAATCTGTAGCTCAAATAATTTCAAAACTTGAAAATTGGATTATTGAAGCGTTGAAATCTTTGCAAATAGAATCTAATACCGATGATAGGATGCAAGGTGTTTGGGTAAAGGGGAAGAAGATTTCAAGTATTGGATTATCATTTCTCCGATGGACATCAAGGCATGGATTTACCATAAACTATGATACTCCGGAATCAAGAGTGGAAGGTCTTGCAGGATGTGGACTGGATACCGATACAACCACTTGTCTAAGTAGAATGGGACATAAAGTAAGTATTGAACAACTAAAAGAGAAATTAATTCAAACGATGCCTCTTGTATTAGATAGAGAAATTATTGCAAATAATTGATGGTCTTTATCCATAATCGGAGTTCATGGCGGAGAGTTATTGGCCCGTTTTTGGTTCAAAAAATTATGAATCAGGAATCCCGAAAATTGGTTATCTGGATTGGTACGTCCCAAGATTGGAAGAAAATAGACCGCATAATCTATCGTTAAATGGTATGCAATATGAGTGGGACATCAAAGAGATAATGGAAGATTCGATTTATGAAATTGCAAATCATCACATTGGAAATTTAAAAGATCCAAGAATTAATGTTTCTAACAGAGAAAGGGTTGATGTGGAAAGGGTAGTAATTTGCCACGGTGCGACACAGGGATTACACATTGCCATTTGTGCAGCATTAGCTAACAATAGCGACAAGACTGTCACAATAGCTGTTGAGTCCCCATGTTATGCCCCAATTGTTCAATCTCCACAATTATTCAATCATGAAGTCATCAAAGTTAGAAGACTCAAACCCAAGGATAGTTTCGGGCATTGGAGGATAGATAAACAGAAATGGCTTCAAGCAATTCAAAAATCTGAGATTCTAATGATAACTCCAATACTAAATCCGAGCGGATGGGATTATCACAGCGATGATAGAGAATGGATAGTTAATACTTGTAAGGAACATAATGTAATAATAATCGCAGATGAAGTATACCTTGATACTAAAAGAAGACATGAAGAATACTTACCATTCTATAAGTTAGGTGAACATTGTATATCTATTAATTCGTTAACTAAAGTGTACTCACTTGGAACAATAAGATTTGGTTGGATAATTGCTTCTCCGAAGATAGCAGAACAAGCAAGAAGGGCATTTATCACATTAGGGGGGATGATGGGTAGCCCAACATTAAGAATTGCAGAAAGTGTATTTCCTCATTTGGATATTGCATTGGACAAGGTACAGGAATATAGAGAGAAAAATTTACCATTACTAAGAAGAGTTCTAGAAAGGTTTGATATTATTTGGAATGAACCATCTCACGGATTATTTGGGGCATTTAAACTACCTTATGGAATAAATGCTATGGATTTCATCGACCGAGAATGTAAAAATTATGGAGTTTTATTAGTACCGGGGAACATGTTTGAACCTGACTTAGATGAATGGATTAGAGTGGCATGGTCTATAGAGCCTAAATTGTTTGAAAAGGCAATAATTAATTTAGAAAAAGCGCTTGATTTAGCAATTAGCCAAAAAACAAGTCAATAAAAGTAAGTTCCTCGACCACCTAACATGGGCGAGGTCGTTATTGCGATAACTGGAGCATCTGGTGCGATATATGGAAAACGTCTTCTTGAAGTTCTAAACGAGATGAGTATTGCCACAAGATTGGTGGTTACTGAGTCTGGAGAGTTAACTCTCAAACATGAATGTAATATGACAAAAGAAGAACTTTCTGAAATGACAAATTCAACCCTAGAGGATCAGTCCAATGTTGGTGGTAAATCAGCTTCCGGCTCTTCAAAGATTGATGCTGTTGTTATCTGCCCATGTTCAGGTACAACTATTGGTAAATTAGCAGCGGGAATTGGTGATAATCTAGTCACAAGGTCTGCAATTGTTGCCATGAAAGAAAGAAGGAAACTGATTATTGTACCTAGAGAAGCACCCTATGCAACGATTCATCTTGAAAATATGGCCAAACTTTCATCAATGGATACAATAGTAATTCCTGCATCACCAGGATTTTATAATCATCCTAAATCTATTGATGACTTAGTCGACTTTGTCATTGCAAGAATTCTAGATCACATCGGATATGAACACAGCATCGGGAAACGATGGACTGGTGAAGAAATAAATTGAGCAAATCACCGCCCATTTATTGAATGAAAACCTCCAGCGCTAGTTATCCGAGGTTTTGATATGGATTATGAATCTATGAAAGTTTCTGAACTGAGAAATGAACTCAGAAATATAGGAGCAACGGTAAGTGGAACAAAAACTGAATTAATTGAAAGGCTTAAGCAACTAAATCTAAAACAAGAAAATGTCATCACATTAGAAGATGATGATTTGCTAGGTGATGATTACAGTCAAACCACAGTGAATTCTTTTGTCAAACGCATGCGTACACCTGTTTATGGACCAATAAACCTTGGAGCATTATACGCGATTGGAGTTTCACTACTGATGCTGACAACCGTACTAATTATTCAACCATCATGGCTAGGTTTTGGAGATGAATATGAATATGAATTAATCGATTTTGACCAACAACAAGTAAGAATTTTTGCTCAAGAACTTGTAGACTTAGGGCACCCCGATTGGGAGGGTAGAATGAGTGGAACTACTGAAGAATCAAACACAGCAGAATATATCAGCAGTAAGTTAGAAGAAATGGGCTATCAATCTGAAATAAATGAGTTTCAAGTACCTATGCATCATGTAAATTCAGAACCTAGTTTCCGACTTTGTGTTCAAGGAGGTTTTGGATTTTCGCCTTGCGACGGGCCATTAGCAGGAAATTCTCAAGTGACTTCATTCCAGCACCGATCTGATTATGTCATCCAAGGATTCTCAGGACAGTCTCAATATATGTTTAATGAGGATATTCAAGTTACTGACTTAGGAAATGGTTCGGATGAATCTCTATGGCAAACTGCTACTGGAACAATAGGGTACGTTAGAGGTGATAGTTCAAAAATTGGCAATACAGAATTATACAGTAATGCAGCAATGAACGATCTTGCAGGACTAATTACTGTCAATAAGAACTACAATTGTGGAAAGATCGAAGGCAATGACTGTGTACCTATTTTCAAGGGAACAAACTATGACTCACTGGTTGAAGCAAATGGTGGGAGCATACCTACCGATATACCATTCATCTCTATGTCCAAAGATGCTGGAGATGTCTTTGAAGCATCGGTTATAAACGCTTCAGAGCCTGCTTCTATAGAGTTAATTATAGATGTTACAAACGATGAAGAAAGAACTATTTACGTACCTTGTGGAACGATGCAGGGAAAATCATCTGAAGTAATAATTGCTGGAGGTCACCATGATACTGTATATCAGGCACAAGGTGCTGTTGATGATAGTTCGGGAGTTGCTAGCGTACTAGAAATGGCAAGACAAATGTCTGCAATAATCAATGAAACTGGAACACCTGAGAGAACTATCAAATTCTGTACATGGGGCGGTGAAGAAGAAGGATTATGGGGCAGTCGAGCATATGTTGAAGAAATGCAGAGCAGTCTTAGAGAAAACCTTAGGCTTTACATCAATTTTGACATGAACCATGTTGATGCTGATTTTGAAAATAGGGGGAATTCTTTGACATTATTCACCAATAATGAAGATGACTTCGGCCACATGCAAAGAATTACAGAAATCTACAAACAGGAAAGAAGCGAGATCGCAAACAGATATGATATCCAATTCCAACTTCTAGACGGTGGTCAAGGAGATGCCAACCAAATGCCATGTAATTCAGACCATTGTCCATTTGTCTATGATTTGGGAGGAAAAGATGGTCGTGCAGTTGTATGCTATGGCAGTGGAAGTTGGGAGTATCATACATATCTGGATACTATGGACAGATTCAATGAAGAATCGCTAGCAGTATCGACTACAATTTATGGAACATACATGAGATTACTCGCTTATGACTCTAATGTTTGATTGCGAGAGTTTCAATAACTGAATCTTCTGGCCATCATCATGGTCGCTCCTAGTGCATGGGCATCTCACATCTTAGTTAATTCAAAATCAGAAGCGATTCAGATTAAAGATAAAGTCACTAAGTTGAAAGATTTTCAAAAAATGGCTCGTAAGAAAAGTACATGTCCATCAAGCCAGAAGGGCGGAGATTTAGGTTGGTTCCGTAAAGGAATGATGGTCAGAGAGTTTGATGAAGCAGTCTGGCAATTACCCTTAGCTTCTACCTCAAACCCGATAAAAACTCAATTTGGTTACCATTTGATTTGGGTTCATGAGAGAGATACTGAGTGATAATATGTTCACTATTTCCTTAGAAAATTACTGCGTAATGGCAAAGCATGGGGCTTATGATTTTGAGCATCTCGAAGAGCAGCCGTTTATTGTAACAATCAAGGTAGTTCTGAATAAAGGAAGTATTCATGATGATTTAAGCAAGACTGTGAATTATGCAGACTTGCAGAAAACAATAGATGAAATTCTTCTAGAAACTGAACCAATTCGTTTAATGGAAACAATGGCAGAAAGGATGATTGATAAATTAAAATCTAATCAATTGATAAATAAAATCTCGATACGAATCGAGAAACCTGAAGCACCTCTACCGCACAAAGGTGGATTGGCTGTAGTTGAAGCCGAATGGTCAAAATAGATGGGAGCATTCAAGCCTCATGACTAAATCGGAACATTATGGTCGAAGACATCCAGCGTGTTTTTGTACCATCTGTCACCGAAGAAGACGGAGGTACAATCGGGCTAGGGTGCTTTAGTACTGAAAAGGTGGCCTGGGAAGTCTTGCGTACATTTCTAAAAAGAAGTGAAGAAATGCTCTTAACTAGTTCTAGTGTAGTAGTTTGGGACATCGATCGTGTTGGCGAAGAGGCAATGAATGTCTTAGCAACAATGGAATGTAAAGACTGTCCTGTATGTTCAAGGAGAACTTTTTGGATAGATTTAGAAAATTTCAGTGCTTTGTGTCATGGAAGTGCATGTTCAGCTTGGATAGAAGAGAATACTGTAGATCCAGAGATAATAGACTGTGGATGGCCAACGATACGATTTTTGAAACAAAATAAGTCTATAGAAGAGGCGGTTAGAGAACTATACAAACTAGGAGACAGACTTAGAGCTGCTGGTGTAAGTGAACAAAACAGTGTTTCTGCTGAAAAGTTGATGCAAGAACACTTAGAACAATCCAAAGATTAGATCAAATTGAGTATTAGTGGTCCGACAAAACTGAAGGCAAATAGTCCGAAGAATATAAACATCCAAAGTCGCATCTGCTTTTGATTGCGCTCATCACGATCGTTTTTATTCACGCATTCAACATTCTTGCACACTCTAGGCTCTGCGTTAATTGATATTGGTTTATGACATATCCTGCAATGCTTATGGGCTTGATTTTTGGAACCTGAAAACACTTTTTCTGAAACTTTTGAAATCTTTTCCTTAACTTTTTTTGCATCTACCATCTTCACACACTCCTAATCAATGTCCCGCTGAATTCTTTCCCTTCTAAGGCATTATCCAGTAATGATATATCTCTACCATCGAGCACTGCTATGTCTATAGAAGCGTCTCTAGCCCAGCCTACAGCCACAGGGTCGACCACTGCAGACTGACCCGGTGAAAGTGGTTCAGTACCAGTTATTTCGGCTAACCGGTCAATAGAAATATCAAACATTGGATTTGCATCATCATGCTCTCTAGGATCTTTGTCATAGACATAATCAACATTTGTAGCAATAACGCAATTTCTGGCACCACAATCACGAGCTAGTGCGATTGCTACGGCGTCTGTAGTGTGCCCAGGAGTTGTCCCTCCCATCACTACAATAGAGTAACTATCTATCAGTTTAGATGCTTCACCTGTAGTTGTAGGAATTGACGGTGCTACGTTACATCCAATATCGAGGAAAATCTGTTGCAAGATTGTAGCATTAAGTCTAGTTGCTGCAATACCAACTTCATCTAACTTTTCAGAATCAGAAATTATATTCTTAGCAAGTTCAATGCCTTCTCTAGCGGGTAGTCCACCTCCAACAACGATTCCTAGTTTGCCTCCGTTACCTTCTACATGAACAATCAATTGCCTCAATTGTCCTAGCCATTGTTGCCGTTTTTCAGCCTCTTCAGGCCTCAGAAGACTTCCACCCAGGGCAACAATATGAGTTCTTGTCATCATTCTCTCGTCAGACCTCAAGTCTTTGAGGATATCCCTAGATTTGTCTATGACAGTTCGATTTGGCGATTTTAAGTTAGTAAACTGAGTTGAAATGGGGAGAGAGTTGAAGACCTTTAGCGAATGCCCCATGTATGGAGGAAGAAGTATGAGTGATGATGCTGAGATTTCAACTCGACGTCTTCGTCTAAAAATGGCTCTTGAAGAACTTCGAGAGATGAAAGGATTTGGAACTGAATTAGTCACTATAATAATCCCTCCAGACAGACAGGTTTTTGATGCTAGAACAATGCTTCAAAATGAACATGGACAAGCCGCAAATATAAAGTCGAAGGGGACAAGGAAGAACGTACAAGGAGCAATTGAATCGGCAATTTCTACACTTAATCGTTTCAAAAATGCAGGTGAAAATGGAATAGCGCTTTTTGTCGGTTCCGTGATTATTGGAAATAATAAGTCAAGAATGGTCAATATCGTAGTTGACAATCCACCTCAACCATTTATTTCATTCCGCTACAGATGCGATTCTAAATTTGAATTGACCCAGTTAGAAGATATGTTGGTTGATAAAAAATCATATGGATTATTCGTAATTGATAGAGCAGAAGCCGCATATGGTATTGCTTCTGGAAAGAGGATTCACGTTCAAGAACATCTAGTTTCCAATATCATGGGTAAGCACCGACAAGGTGGCCAGTCCGCCCAACGTTTCGAACGTCTTATCGAGGAGGCTGCACATAATTTCTTCAAGAGGGCATCTGAGCACGCTTGTAGTTATTGGCTACCAAACTTGGAAAATATCCAAGCAATAATTATCGGCGGCCCTGGGGCAACAAAGGATTTTGTTGTAAAGAATGAATATTTCCATCATGAAATAGCTAAAAAAATTGCTAAAACAACTTTTGATGTTGGATACTCAAATGATAGTGGTGTAAGAGAACTGGTCGATAATGCGGGAGGTTTGATGGGCGAAATTGAACTGGATGCAGAGAGGCAAATGATGAATCGCTTCTTGCAGGAATTAGTCAAAGCCCATCCAAAAGCAACTTATGGAGAGTTGATGATAAAACAAGCACTTGATCAAGGGGCAGTAGACACCCTACTCATCTCAGAAGGGCTTAGAAAGAACTCTTTGAAATTACAGTGTAAAAAGTGCTCACATGAATGGAAAATATCTATTTCTCGTACTGAGGAAATACCAGATTGCCCTTCTTGTGATGCTAAAAGTGATGAAATAATAGAACTAGAAAATGTTTCATTGATTGATGAATTGACAATTATGGCCTCAAAAGGTAATTCTATGATATCATTTATTTCTACAGATACAGAAGAAGGCTCGCAATTACTCGAAGGCTTTGGCGGACTCGCAGCAATTCTTAGATACCCCATGATGTGATAATATGAACATTCTAAGAGGACATGTAGAACCTATTCTCAAAGATGCATTAAACTCTATAGGGGTTAATGATTCTAATTGGACATCAATGCTGTCTCCTTCAAGGGAGCATTCTCAGGGAGACTTATCCCTTCCATGCTTCCCTTTTGCCAAACAATTAGGAAAAAGTCCTAATGATATCGCCGAAGAATTATCCAATATAATTGTCCCAAATGTCGCTATTGGAAAGATAAATGCTATTGGGGGATACCTTAATTTCAAGGCTGAACCAAAATGGCTTGCTAAGCAACTACTATCAGGAAAGATAAGAGTTGGAGATGCATTTGGTAATAAACCACATACAGGGCGACAAATTTTGATTGAGCATACTTCTGCTAATCCCAATGGGCCATTCCACGTAGGTAGAGCAAGAAATGCGATACTTGGTGATACTTTGGTAAGGCTCCATCGCTTACTTGGAAACGAGGTCAGGGCGGAGTATTATGTAGATGACATGGGCAAACAAGTAGGAGTACTAGCATGGGCATTGGATAATTTATCGAAACAAGATGTAGAAGATATACTTCAAGATAAAGAATCTTTATCGACGAAATGGTCTGATAAAGCAGACCATACAAGAGTAAGATGGTACCAAGCGGCTCAAAAACTTAGGAAAGATGAGTCAAAAAGTGAAAAAATCGAACAAGACATTGCTAAATTAGTACATGCTAGCGAGCATGGAGACGAGTCGGTTTTACAAAAGTTCCATGACTCATTCCAACCGGTATTAGATGGAATGTTAGAGACATTGAGTAGATTAGGAATAGAATTCAATCAATTCACCAATGAATCAATGTTTGTGACAAATGGAGATGTTGCTAAATTGACTGAAACCCTTTCTAAACTTGAGATACATGGAGTTGCTGATAATGGTGCAGAATATTTAGACTTGGGAGCTAGAGGCATGAAAGGTAAAACTGAATTCTTCTTCAAGAGAGGAGATGGTTCATCCCTGTATGCAACTAGAGACATAGCCTATCACATATGGAAATGGAAACAATGTGATGATTTGATTAATATTCTTGGAGAAGATCACAAATTACAATCAAAACAAGTAGGCATGACTCTTCAAGAGTTAGGACATAAAGTACCTGAAGTACTATTCTATTCATTCATAAAATTACCAGAAGGAAAAATGTCGACTCGGAAGGGAAACGTTGTATTTATGGATGATTTACTAGAAGAGGCAAAAGAGCATGCTTCACAAATTGTACGAGAACTGAGAACTAAATATTCAGAGCAAGAAGTTTCCCATATTGGTGAATCAGTAGGACGTTCAGCAATAAGATTCAATATAATAAAAGTAAGTCCTGATAAAGGTTTTACCTTTAGGTGGGAAGAAGCGTTAGCATTTGAAGCAGGTTCTGCACCTTTCATAATGTATAGCCACACAAGGGCCCTTTCTATAGCTAAAAAGTGCATTGATAATGGGATCGATGTTGATGAAATCTCCAATAAAGAGTTAGACCTAGATTCTATCGATTCGGAATTACCAGATTCATTGATTGACCTACTTCGTTGCATGGCAATCCAAAATGATGCATTAGAACGTTCAGTTATGCAGTGTCGTCCGAACTTATTTGCTAATCAAGTTCTTAACTTAGCAACTAGTTTCAACGGATTCTATCGAGATTGTAAGATTTTTGATGATGGAAATGTAAATGAATTATACTTACAAGTATCTCAATTAGCCTCTCAATTCTTGAAAACTGGCATGGAAGGACTGGGAATTACCCCTCTTGAGAGAATGTAATCACTTGATGTCCGACCTATACCAACCATCTGGCAGTTCCATAGGATCGTAGACATTAGAATCCTTCACTCTACGTACTATCTCGAGTTTCATAGCTTCCATCCCAACGCCTTCAATTGCTGACATAGTAACCCTATTATTTTCGTCATACAGAAGAGGTAACTCTGGTTCACCCTCAGAACCTTCATCAATCCATTCTATTTCGCATTGCTTAACTAAATCCCAATTATCAGGTCTTGGTTCAATCAAATCAGCCTTTGATGAAACAACCAATAATTCTGTCCCTGGAAGATGAACTTTAACGTCTTCAAGTAAATTCAATTGTTCTTCGATTGAAGTACCACAGTTTTGACTCTCATCGATCAAAAATAGAACTAGTGAACCAAGGTTTTCGAGAGCTGAAATAGCTTGTAATTCAATGTCATTACGCTTTTCCATTGGCCTATCTAATAGACCAGGAGTATCTACTAATTGATACTGTAATCTACGATGTACGAAATGCCCAACGTGAATTTGTTTAGTAGTAAACGGGTAGTGATTTACTTCCATATTACCTGAACTTAGTGCAGAGATAAATGCAGATTTTCCAACATTTGGCGCACCGCAAACAACTACACAGGGCAGTAATTGATCGATAGTAGGTAAACGCTTCAATACCTCTCTTGAGCGATTTAACCAATCAAGAGATGGACCGACTCTCCTCATTATTGATGAGATGCGCCCATAGGCTTCTCTGCGCGCATCATGCATTAATTCGGTTCGACCAGTACGGATTATTTTTTGTGAATTCTGTCTAGAGATATTGAGCACCTGTTTAGAACCCCATTGCAACATCGAGAGGTGGTGTCTATAATCATCACACCCGACACATGCATCTATCATTGAAACATCAAATCGTGGAGATTGGTCAAGTGATGGCCATGTATTAACCGTATCAAGAAGATTGGTTGAAATTATATCTGCAGCGGTTTGAACCATACGATTCATTTGTTTTCTAACTCTAAAAATTCTATCCGAGTCGTCAACTCTGTCGGCTGCCTTTCTTGCTCGCGAAAAGGCCTTGTCAAGTATTTCATCCTCTAAAAGTACGGTCGGAAGAGTACGCCATGAGACTTTCATACTGTTCCCCAAATCAATCCAGATGACTACACTTCAAGAAGACTTGGTAGATATTGACTCGATATAATCAAAATCAGATAAATTAGGAGCGAGGTTAAAGTAGGCTCGTCATATGGTCAAACCATGGCGAAGAAAAAGAGTGGGGTAAATCTACCTAAATGGGCTGTACCTCTTTGGGAAGATATGGGTTCTCCAAATTTATCAGATGTTGAGAGAATTAATAGTGGAGACCTACTAGAAAGGAGACATGGACTACGTAAAGACGACATTATCGAAGTCCAACTTGATGCTCGCGCCTTTGTTGATATTGAAGGAAAGGATGCTTGGATTAGAGGAAGACTACTATCATCTGGAAAATCCAGTATTGAGATTCTGTGTGAAGAAGGAAAGAATAACTATATCGCAAGAGATGTAATAGTAAAAATAGTCCTAGTAGCGCATACAAGACCTGCATACATAGATGACAAAGAATTACTGGCCTTTGAAAGAAAGGATATGAAGAGACGTTCAAACCTACATGAGAAGGTCGAAAAAGAGAGCAAAGGCTCCGACGATACCCATCTTTGGGGTTGATTTTTTGTCACTTCACAACAAAGAATGCATACCATGTAAGGGTGGGATTCCACCTTTGAATAAATCACAGATCACTCCTTTAATTGAACAACTAGGAAATGATTGGATTGTTGTTGATGACCACCATCTAGAGCGAAAGTTCGAATTTAATGATTTTCAAACAGCATTGGATTTTGTAAATTCAGCAGGTGAAATTTGTGAACAACAAGCACATCATGCTGATTTTGAATTGGGCTGGGGCAGAGTTAAAATTAGCATTTGGACTCATAAAATAGATGGTTTAGCTGAATCAGACTTCTACTTAGCTGCTAAGATCAATCAAATCAAATGAGTTGTTGGAATGTCAAAGGTTCAAGAAAATATATTGACTAGAAGAACTATTTTTCGTTTCAGCGATAAATTAGTATCAAAAGATTGTATTGAAACTGCCATCGAGGCTGCAAGACATGCCCCTTGCCATAAGAATACGCACCCTTGGAAATTCTATATAATGGGTAGCGCAACTAGGAAAAGGTTGATTCCTATCGTTGAAACGTTAGCAAAGGCAAAGGCTGATAGCGAGGATCAACAAAAACTGGAAGCATTATTGGATAGAGCAAGAAATAAAATTTTGAAGCCTCCGGTTTTAATAGCAATTACAACCTTAATTAACGAAGAAGATTCTTTTCGAGAAGAAGAAGATTATGCTGCTACAGTATGTGCTTTGCATAATATGGTGTTATCATTTTGGGATCAAGGAATTGGAACACAGTGGAGTACTGGTTCAATTACACGTAATAAAAACACTTACTTAGCATTATCAATACCAAAGGAAAGTGAAAGGATAATTGGTTTCATCAAGGCTGGATTTCCTGAAAACACCCCAACGAAGGAAAAGAAGCCAATCGATGAGATCAGATTCTATCTGCCCTAATCAAAGTTTTACTGGCCTAGTAGCACCACATGCTTGACATTTTAGCAATGTAGTCCTGTCCTCTCGAACAAACATTGTATCTGGGGACTTGCATTGAACGCATTTGATGTATGAATTAACATAGTTTGCAATGGTTTTCTTTATTCTTTTAGGTGGAATTCTACCCTTGAATCTAGCCCTTGGCCCATCCCTAGAACCAGATGTCCCTAGGTCATTTAGAATGTACTGATAAACGTGATCTTCATCCCTATCCATCATTGAAACTACATCATTGAAGTTACGAAATATCGTATTGGAACCTTCGATTAAAATTTGTGGCTCCGGTAGCCTCCATCTTGACCTTGAAGAAATATTATCCGGAATATTTTCTCGTGCACGGTCGAGAAGTGTCTCGTAATCAAAGTCTCCCATGGTTAGCGCTTATATCATTCGTTCTTGAAGCCTTTGGGATTAATTTCATCGATTAATGCTATATCTGATGAAAGGTTTGATGTGTTGAAATAGTCTCGACAGTTTTGAGAGACATGGTATCAAGCATAGAAGAGCTTAGAATCACTGCCGGTAATTTACGTAAAGAAGGATTGAATAGTCAGCAAATTGCTGATGAACTTTCACTATCCCAGGACACAATTTCCTGGCTTCTAGCAGGAAATCAGCAAAATGAAGAGAGGCCTACTGATGTAAGAATTGGTTGGAGGACAATTGGAGTAAAACCAAACCGAATCGCTGCTATTGGAACAATAATGGCAGATGTTGCTGATGAAGAATTAGGATTTGATGAAATCGACACAGTAGTTGGAATTTCCATCAATGGAATCTCTTTTGCTCACGAAGTTGCAAGTAATCTAGATTGTGAATTTACCGTCTATAGAACAACTGATGATGGAGATGGCTCTGGTTCTCTATCGAGTAAATATGGGCAAGTTTCTGGCAAGAAAGTTGTAATTATTGATGATGTTTTATCTACTGGTAAAACTATGACTAAGACAATTAGTTCGATAAGAAATGCAGGTGGAGAAGTTGGACTAGTAATCGTTCTAGTCAACAAAACGATGCGTAATGAAATTGAAGGCGTACCACTTAGAGGCGTAATTCGCGCTTTTTCTGTTTGAGGTGAGGTTATGCACTGGACTGACGTTACCGCTCAGGCCTTAGCGCACAAAGGTAAGAAACATATTATTTCTACTGGGATTACCCCTAGTGGAGAATTTCATATTGGACACCTTAGGGAAATTCTGACAGGCGACATGATTTCAAGAGCTGCAAGAAATGCAGGACTTGAAGTTGATTTCATCTTCATTGTTGATGATGCTGACCCCCTAAGGAAAGTATATCCATTTCTACATGATGATTATTCACAATTTATAGGTCATCAAATTGGTTCAATCCCCGCACCAGACGAAAATGGTAAACCAGACTTTGAGAAATTTAGTAAGGATGGATTGAGCTATGCAGATTACTTTCTTAGCCCGTTTCTAGAAGCATTGAGGAAGATTGGGGTCGTGCCAAGAATTATCAAAAACTTACATTCATATCAATCCGGTGCTTTCGATGAAGTGGCAAAAATTGCTTGTGACAAAGCTGAAGATATTAGAGAAATAATCGAACGTGTCTCAACTAGAGAATTGGCTGAGGATTGGTTTCCTTGGAGCCCACTAGACTCCAAAGGTTCACTTGAAGGTGTCAAAGTAACCGGTTATGAATATCCATTAGTTCATTGGAAAGACTCGCATGGCGTTGAAGGAAGTTCCGATATTACCAAAGGAGAAGGAAAACTTCCATGGCGCATTGATTGGCCTGCAAAGTGGTCTTGGATTGGAGTCACCTGTGAAGCATTTGGTAAAGATCATGGGGCTGCTGGAGGCTCTTATGCCACAGGAAGAGAGATTTGTCAACTTTTTGGACATAGCCCTCCTCAGCCATTAACATATGAATGGATTAGTCTGAAAGGTCAAGGAGCAATGTCTTCATCAACTGGCAATACTATCGGACCTATTGAAGCATTAGAATTAGTACCTCCTGAAATTCTCCGTTTGCTTATTGCTCAATCCAAACCAAACAAAGCCATTGAATTTGATACTGGTATGAGCTTAGTAAATTTGGCTGATGAATATGAAAGATTATTATCACGTAATTTTGATGAAGAACTTGCTGTAGAAGATTTGTCTCGTCGCAGAAAAGTCCAAATTGAGGACTCTATCGGTGCATTAAAAATGTCCATAGTTTCACCAGAATCATCATTGGAATCATCCAATATATCATTTAGACATCTTTGCTTACTCGCTCAAACCAAAACTTCAGATGATATGGTTTGGAGTAGTTTAGGCTATTGTGAAACTGATAAACCACCTTCAACTTTGGTCGATAGATTGAACAAAATGAAACTTTGGATCAACTCTAAGCACCTCCCTGAAGAGATGAGAATTTCCATTATCGACAACCCTGAGATTGAGATGTTCACTGACTTTGGTCAAGAGGAAGTTAAAGTCTTAAAATTGCTTATAGATGAACTTAAGACATGTGAATGGAATAAAGAAGACATAGGAAATGTAATTCCTAATTCCGCTAAATCAATTGACTTGTCCCCCAGAATCGCTTACTTTGTAGCGTATAAATCACTGATGGGTCGTCCCAGAGGCCCCAGACTTGCGCCAATTCTAGCTGAGATGGAACGAGAAAAAATAATCAAAATACTTGAACAATGCTTGACTGTAATTAACTCCCAAGGTTGAAAGTTAAACATATTAGGAAATATATTCCGCACTATTGAAAAGTGAAACCGTATCATCTCCATCCATGGCGGGGGTCTATTGTCCAACCTGTGAGGCAGATGTAGAGCCTGCCGCAAAGTTTTGTCTCTCCTGCGGACATGACATGACAGTTCAAGGACCAATTACATCTACTGGCCATGATTTGAATCAACTTAGAGATGTCATTAGGCTACGAGACGATTTATCGATGGCAGAAAAATTTGATATGATTGCTAAAATCGAGGAAGGAGCCAATCCGATACAACTAGGTATTGCAGCACCTGCAGAAGGTGAAGAATACGATATTGGAGATGCTTTTTCATCTGCTGAAATTGGTTCCTCTAGTTCTACAAAAGTCATAAACATGGATTGGGGTAATTCCCCCGCAGCTAATGCAGCAGTTAGAGCGGTAGTTAGAGGAACAAATGCATGGGATCTTATCCAAGAAGGAAAGCTTGACCTAAACGAGGGCCTTTTTAGAGATGCTATGGATACCGGGATGGAGGCATCTACTCACATTCACGATGTTGCTAGTGGAGAGCATGAAGGTATCGACCCTGATGCTATGAGAGCAATTCCAGTTCTAAAACCACCAAAGAGAAGTTTTTGTCCTAAATGTGGGTCAGATATACATGCAAATACAATGTTACAATGGCGTAAGTGGAGAGATTCTGCTAGCGAAGTTGTTTCAATGCAACTTGAAGCATCCATGGAAACTTCATTAATTCAGGTTGCATCTCATTACATCAATGTAATGCAAGCATTACAAGATGAGCGTGATGATGCTTACTCAAAGTTACAAAAGGTCGATGCTTCAGCAATGGAAGAAAAAATACGGTCTAAATTAGAAAAGAGTATCAGAAAAGAGTTGGAAAAAGAAATTCGGGCTGAACTTGAAGAAGAGTTCCAGAATAAGACTGTTTCAAATGTTGCTAAGAAAGATGACTCTAGTAAAAAAGAAACAAAATCTACTCCTGCTAAAAAGAAACCTGAAAAGAAGAAAGCAACCCCTAAGAAATCGGGTGGCATGTTTGGCGCAAAGAAACCTAAGAAAACCTATGATGGTGAAAAGGGTGGCAAAGCAGATTGGTTCTTGAAAGAAGCATTAGATACTATCTATGATCCTCATGGCACTGGAAAGTCAATAAAAGCTGCAACTATTCTAGCAAGGTCTTCAGAAGGAAATGTTAGAGTTAGAGATGTCGTAAGAATATACTCAAAAGACGGAGAATCTGGAATTAGCGAATTAGCATGGACTAGCCCTCTTACAAAGTATATCATTGATGCATATGATGCATGTTGATCAGTAGTTTACCTTCAGCCTTCTAGGTTCAACTATTCCTTTTTGTTGAGCTCTAATTGCAGCGACTTCCATATCAGCACCCCTGATTGTAGTTACAAATGGGATGTTTAGTTCAACTGCAAGTCTTCTCATCATATTCCCATCGCGTACAGCACCCCCAGAAACAGTTGGAACATTAACTATGAATGAAATCTTACCTTGTCTCATTAAATCTAGTGCATCAGGGTGCTTAGATTCTCTTATTCGATAAGCCACTTCAACTGGTATTGAATTCTCTCTAAGGTAATCTGCAGTCCCTGGAGTGGCATATAGATTGAATCCTAGTTCCACCAGTTTTGATGCAGAATTCAAAAGTTTCTTTTTGTCTTGGTCTCTAACAGTCAAGTAAGCACCTCCCGACTTAGCAACCGGAACTTCAGTAGCTAATCTAGCTTTTAGATATGCTATATCTGCTGATGAATCAGAACCAAATACTTCACCGGTAGATTTCATTTCAGGACCAGGTGCTGGATCAAGTCCGCGTAGTTTAATGAATGGAAATACTGGTGCTTTTACACAGATTTGTCCAGAAGTTCTAATCGGTATTTCTTGCTTAGAAAGAGGGATACCTATGGTTATGTTAGCGGCTATTCTAGCCAGAGGTAAGCCTGATGACTTTGCAACGAAAGGAACTGTTCTTGAGGACCTTGGGTTGACTTCTAGAACATATAGTTCATCGCCTTGGATTGCAAATTGAATATTATAGCAGCCTTTGATATTAAGCCCTAAACCTATAACTTCTGTTTGTTTACGAACCAATTCTAGAATATCTTCGGGGACATTTTGTGTTGGAATGAAACATGTCGAATCACCTGAATGAATCCCTGCTTCTTCCAAATGTTCCATGATAGCCCCTACAAGCACTTCTTTACCATCACATGCTGCATCCACATCCAATTCAGTAGCATGGCCGAGATATTCATCGACCAATAGTGGTTTATCAGGTGCAAGATATGCTTCTTTTAGATAAGCATCTAATTGTTCTTGATTAGATAATATTTCCATACCTCTACCACCCAATACATATGATGGACGAATAAGTACCGGGAATCCTATTTCTTTTACCGCTTTTCTAACATCATCAGAACTAGTACCAGTTGCCCCTCTAGGCATTTTCAATCCTGCTTCTTGGGCGAATTTCTCAAATCTTTCTCTATCGCTTGCTTCGTCTATAGCGTCACAAGAAGTCCCGGCTATTTCCAATTCCAATCCTATCTTTCTTAAATCGGGGAGCCTCTTCTCAAGTGGCTGTGAAAGATTGATTGCTGTTTGGCCTCCAAATTGTAGAAGTATTGAGTGAGCATTCTCTCTAAGAAGCACTTCTGAGACATATTCTAGAGTTAGAGGTTCGAAGTAAAGTCTATCCGAGGTATCAAAATCAGTAGAAACTGTTTCGGGATTATTATTGATCAATATTGCATCTTTTCCTGCTTCTCTAATCGCTTTGACTGCATGTACACATCCATAATCAAATTCTATACCTTGACCTATTCTTATCGGGCCACTACCTATAGCAACATAACGTTGCTTAGTTCTATTTTCTAAATCGGGAATGTAATCTATTTCATTCGAACCATTTGGTTCATATGTAGAATAATAGTAAGGAGTCTTTGCTGCAAATTCTGCAGCACAAGAATCAACCATTCGATACTTTGGATGTAACTTCAATGAATGTCTACGAGACATAACAGTTCTTTCATCACGACCTCTAGGTAGAGATTTGTATCCAGTTGCAGGAAATCCATTAAGCGCATCAGCAATGTGTGAGTCACTAAATCCGAAGGATTTCCATTCACGTAATGATTCAGAATCTATTTCAGAGGGATTACAAGCCATTGATACTATTTCATTCTCCATCTTTGCAATATTTTCAAATCGATATAAAAACCATCTAGTTATCCTAGTTATCTCATGAACTCTCTCAACACTCCAGCCACGTCTAAATGCTTCGATTAAAGCACCCATTCTTCTATCGGTGGCGACCTTACACCAATCCACTAATACTGAGTCTGGAAGTTCTTCATATGCTCTTTCTTTCATCCCTTCCCCTTCTGACTCATCTGCTCTAGTCAGAGGTCTTGGATAGGGGCAACCTTGCTCTAGAGAAGCCCATGCCTTCAAGAAGGCTTCTTCGAAATTTCGACCTATAGCCATAACTTCCCCTGTTGACTTCATAGAGGTGCCAAGTGTTCTATCTGCAGTTCTAAACTTATCAAAAGGCCACCTAGGTATCTTAACTACACAATAATCCAATGTAGGTTCGAAAGCAGCAGTTGTTCCTTCACCTGTAATAGGGTTGGGAAGTTCATCTAGAGTGTAGCCTACAGCAATCTTAGCAGCCATCCTAGCAATAGGATAACCGGTTGCTTTACTGGCTAAAGCAGAAGAACGAGAGACTCGTGGATTCACTTCGATAACTCTAATCTCTCCAGTAGATTGGTTGAATGCAAATTGTACATTACACCCGCCCTTAATATTCAATGCACGAATTAGACTCAATGCTTGGTCTCTAAGTATCTGATGATCGCTATCTGAAAATGATTGTAAAGGTGCTACAACTGTAGATTCTCCTGTGTGAACCCCCATTGGGTCGATATTCTCCATAGTACATACAATTGTGGCATTATCGGCTTCATCTCTCATTACTTCATATTCTAATTCTTGCCAACCAAGAATAGATTCCTCAATAAGTACTTGACTTATTCTTGAGTTTCTAAGGCCCAAAGTAGCTATTTCAACTAATTCGCCCAAATCCCAGGCAGTTCCTCCACCTAAACCTCCAAGCGTAAACGCAGGCCTGATAAGTAATGGCCAACTGTTAATTTTCTCTGCAGCTGAAATAACCTCTTCCATTGAGTTACAAGCTATGGCTTCTGAAATTGGTAGATTTATCGATTCACAAACTTTGTTGAATAAATCTCTATCTTCTGCCTTATCGATAGCATCCAAATCAGAACCAATTAGTTCTACACCTAATTCATCCAAAACACCTTGATGAGCCAATTCACTGGCAATGTTTAATGCGGTTTGCCCGCCCATTCCAGCCAATATTGCACACGGTCTTTCTATCTCTAAAATTCTCTTTACCGAGGAGGATAATAATGGCTCAATGTAGACCTTATCTGCCATTTCAGGGTCGTTCTGGATAGTTGCAGGGTTTGAATTTACTAAAATCACTTCATATCCATCTTCTCGTAGCGCCCTGACAGCTTGGCTTCCAGAGAAATCAAACTCAGCCGCTTGGCCAATCTTTATTGGACCACTTCCTAAGACTAGAATTGTCTTTAAGTCATCTCTACGAGGCATTAGTCAATCACTCCTAAGTATTGGTCAACAACTTCTCTAAATCTTAAGAATAAATTTTCTGCATCATGAGGCCCAGGACAAGCCTCAGGGTGAAATTGTACTGTGAATGAAGGACTGCCAATAACATCAAGACCCTCAACTGTTCGATCGTTAGCGTTGATATATCTAACTTCAACTTCAGCACCATGAAGGTTTTCTTGTGGAGGAGAAGTTGCTCCTGAGGGGTGAGCAGCTAACATCCCTGAATCTGGGTCTGCAACGGCAAAACCATGATTTTGACTTGTGATCAATACCTTTCCTGTTTTCAAATCAACAACAGGCTGATTAGCCCCTCTGTGTCCATATCGCATTTTGTATGTACTAAGTCCAGATGCTAATCCCATCAACTGATGCCCCAAACAAATACCCATTACTGGAATTTTAGACTTCACGGCAGATGCCAGAGTGTGACGAGCGATTGATGCTTTTCCTGCATGAGCAGGATCTCCCGGACCATTTGAACAGAATAAAGCATCAATTCCATACTGGTCTTGAAGTAATGAAAAGTCAACGTCAGGAGGACACCAAATAACTTCAAACGATTTACATAAACTCCTAAGAATATTATATTTGATTCCACAATCAATAGCAGCCAAACGAGGCTTTGGAACTCCGAAATCATCTAGTGAACCTGAGTTTAGAATTACCGGTTCATCTATTGAAACTTGATCTACTAAATCTTCTAAATCCGGAGATGTCAAGTTGTTTAATCTTTCAACAAGGGCTTGTTCATCCTCTACAGGTCCAAAAACACATAGAACTGTCCCCAATTCTCTAACTCGCTTGGTAATGGCCCTAGTATCAATACCTTGAATACCGGGAACATTATGGAGCCTGAGTAAATCATTAACCGTACCAATAGAGTTTCTATGGTCTGGTTGAGACATCGCATGACGTACTACAACTCCTCGGGGCCAAACAGATGCAGACTCTGAACAACCGTGATGAATGCCATAATTTCCAATCAGCGGATATGTGAAAGTCAAAACCTGACCTGCAAATGATGGGTCGGTCAAAGACTCTTGATAACCCATCATCCCGGTGGTGAAAACAAGTTCACCTTCGCCGATTTTACTAGCGCCAAATAGTTCCCCTTCATACCTGCCACCATCTGCCGTCAGTAGAATACCTGCTCCACTCGCAGAAGTTGCTAAATCATCACCTCTAGAAAGCCCATCTGCAGCATCTTGGAAGGTCGGATAGCCACTTGATTTTCTATTAACAGCACCAGGACAGAAACTTCCGTCTTGCAACTGGGCAGTTGACATCGCAGATGGTCAAAAACGGACTCCCATAATGATTGGGTTTGTAGGGATAAAATAATGCCGATTAGAAGACTAAATGAAAAACAGATATAATGTCATTACATTCTCTAAGTAAGTATATATTTACTAATTTTATCTATCCAAATCAATTACTTTCTTGCCTTTAGCCGAAGGCTCGATAATCAACCGAGCATCTTCGAACTTACGCTCACTAGTATTTCCACCATACCATGAATCTAGGAATAAACCCAAAGCAGCCACTTCAGAATGTGGTTGATTGCCTACTGCGACATTGTATTGGCTGAGTTTGAATACTTCTGGTGGGACTTTAGCACCACCTACAATGACTACTAATGGTCGATCTCTACGAATCTTAGGAATTGCCTCTCTGAATGGTTCGCCATACATCGTAAGGTGTACTGCTACACCAGGTAGACCATCACCTGCATCTTCTTCAACAAATTTTCTTAACCAACCCATTGGACTTTTGATATATTCACATTCAAGTCCTTTTCCAAACCTCTTTTCAACAGATTCTAGGTTTTCAAACATATCTTTATCCTCATCACCCGCTAGAAGAAACCTATCAGCGCCAAATGCACGTCCTACTAGTGCAAGATGAGTCGTAATTCTTGGATCTCTACCTCGCCTATATCCAAGTCTAAGTACATCGACTCTCTCACCAGACATAACACTGCCAAAAGACAATCATTGATGAAAGGTATGCTAAATCATACATCAATCGATTTTCCATCGGATTTGTTTGATTCTCTATCAGGTGTAATTTCTATGCCATTTGAATCACAGAATCTCTTCAACCAAACCAGTAGTGAAGCATCGACTAGCAAATGTGCACACCATGAAACTCCAGCCCATAGTATTCCAAGCCTAAGACATCTCCAAACTCCGTCAGTTAATTCATATTGATCTGTGAGTAAACCAATTGCCATCGGTTCAATGACATATAAGCCGCACATAATTAACATTGCACCTGATATCAGCGAAGGTAGTAATTTTCCTAATTCTCTACTCAAATCACTCAATAATGAGGACATGAGACCTAATCCAATGACGGCTAATGCCACTTGTGAGAAATCCAAATCGAAAAATGTTGAGAGTCCAGAGTCAAGATCATCGCTAGCTGAGTCAACTGCTAACCACCAAAATACCAGTATTATAGTCATCAATCCGCCACTATAATACGACTTATTGGCAATCATACCAAAAATTGAAGAGTTATCCTCTGGTTTTAGCCTAACAATCAGACGATTTGCCAATTCAAGACTAGATTCAGAAACAGAATTATTAGATTCAAAATCACTCGATTCTTGAATCAATGATTGCTGAGGTTCCTCCGGCATAACGACACCTTTACAGCCACAACTTATCAAATCTCTCGCTTTAGCACGGTTAATGGGCGATAACTTAGGACCTCAAGAAAATCGCCGTCATTATATTTTTAGAAATATTTCTAGACAAAAAAATAATCCTTGCATAATTATGGGGATTCTAAATATAACTCCTGATTCATTTCATAGTGAAAGCAGAAGATTCCAATTAGAAGATTCCATAAAAAGAGGAATCGAAATATGGGATTATGGAGCAACATGGTTGGATATAGGTGGAGAATCTACTAGACCTGGAGCAGAACCTGTTGATATTGATGAGGAACTGAGAAGAGTAATTCCAGCAATAAAATCCCTAAAAGAAATAAGACCTGAAGGTCTAATTTCGATCGATACTAGAAGAGCGGTAGTAGCAAGAGAAGCGATTAAAGCAGGGGCTGAAATGATAAATGACATATCAGGATTTAGTGACCCAGAAATGATTGATGTCGTCATTGAAACTGGATGTGCTGTATGTGTAATGCACATGCAAGGTGAACCAGAAAAAATGCAAGAGAACCCAGAATACGAGAATTGTGTCGATGAAGTAAGTTCATTTTTATTTAGTAAAGTACAGCAACTTCTAGATTCTGGCCATCCTAAAGAATTGATTGTTATTGACCCAGGAATTGGATTTGGAAAGTTGTTGAATCACAATATAGAACTAATGAAAAATATACATTTGCTTACCCAATCTAATTTCTCAACATTACTTGGAGTCTCAAGAAAATCGATGATAGGACAAATTACTGGAAAACAAAAAACTGAAGACAGATTACCAGGAACTTTAGCGACGTCGGCCTTTGCCTTCTACAATGATATAGATATTATCAGAGTTCATGATATAGATGAAAATGTAGACTTAATGAAAGTTCTAAGTGAATTAAATTAATCAAATCCCACCAATCAAACCCGCTGCTGCAACCCAAGCACCAGCCATACTACCTAAATTGGTTAGGGCTGTTACTAGTAATACTCTCCCTGCTCTATTTGACCAGAAAAGGCTGAATTTGTCTAATTTAAGGAAGTTCTGCAGATCTTCTGTTGTCGGTTCGACAACTTTGAGTTGAACATAACCTGCAAACCATCCAGCTGCCAAGGTTGGATTTAGTGAAGTGATTGGAGAGGCTAAAGCAGCGGTTAAAATCGCTAAAATATGTCCTCTTGCAAGAATACATCCAATTGCTGCAAATACAGCATTAGCCAATGTCCAAACAGTGAATAGTTCAACAATATCAACACCCTCACCCGTTGTCAAAAAGTAAGCCATTAGACCCATTACTAATGCAGGAATCAACCAAGGAATAGATTTTGAGATTAGAGTCCTCTTCGGTATTTCCTCTAATACCTTTAGATTATTTTGATTAAATTCTAATTTTTCATCCAGATTTTTTTCTAAACCTGAAAGATGTCCTGCCCCTACAACTGCTAGAACTTTTTTATCTGAATCGATAGATAAAATCTTCTCCGCAAGATAAGAATCTCTTTCATCGATCAATACCGTTCCAGCGCCAGGGGAAAACTCTCTTAATTCTTCCATCATTGAAGATAATAAATCTTGATTACCTAGTAATTCCTCTAAATCTGGATTCTCTTCATCATGGTCATCTCCTAATAGAGAATAAAGAATCTTAAATTTCTCTCTCAACTTCATTTTCTTCCAAGCTCTTCTTAGTGTTACTTGGATGTCCCTGTCTATCAGTACCACTTCCAAATCCTTCTCTCTAGCAACCTCTACTGCTGCCATTAATTCCGCACCTGGCTGTTCACCTTCGTCCATTCCCAGCCTGCGTTGCTCTGAGGCTAACATTGATTGTAGTAGCACAAGAGGTGCTTTTCCTTCTTTGATAACTTTCAATAGCCCTTCTTTGTCTAATCTTCTATCGCTAATTAGTGAATCATATCTAGATTGACATAATTCCACTGCTACTACTTCTGGCTTGAATTCCTCGATTTGACTCTTTACCGCTTCAACACTAGCCTTAGCGACATGCGCAGTACCTAATAATCTTAGATTAGGTGAAATATCTACAACGGGGGATAAAGACATTTTCAATCCTCTTTAGTTTCAGTAAATAGTAATTTTAGATCCTCTGTAATTTGTTCCAATGCTTCAATACTAGCCTGTTCTAAATCCATTGGCACTTCATCTAAAATCACTTCAAATGGAATTTGTCCCCCAGCTAATTCTCTATGACCACCTGCTAAACCGTCCTTCCAACGAGAAGATAGAACCTTACCGATGTGAACATCTCTTCTTTTTGTTCTTGCAGAAATAATAATTCTACCTCGACGGACACCGAAAACAACAACTGTATCTATCCCTTCTGTTGGTAGAAGGAAATCTGCAATCTGTGCCAAAGAGTCCCTATTGGGCATCTCTATTAGTGGAGCAAAGAGATTGTTTCCAATCTTTATTCGATTATTTAGAGCATTAGAAAAGGATTCTAGAGTTTCTTGTGAACGCGGAGGAATTTCTATAGAACGCGCTATTTCTCTATCGACAAAGGCATTTAGCCATGATAAAGCCCTCAAATCTACGGCATTGAAATCTCTTGTGAAACCAAGTGTATCTGTCTTAATCCCGAATGCTAGAGCTGTCGCAGTTTTAGTACTGATTTGATGATTTAAACTCATCAAAAGACTCGTAACTAAAGAAGAGGTAGAAGAAAATTCTGAACGTACAAGAACTATATCTGCTGCAACTGTATCTTCTACAGTATGGTGGTCGATTACGATGTTAGGAATACAATCTACTGGCAAGATATTATTTGCCCCAGGACGATGAAAATCAACTGTAATAATTATCTCTGATTCTTTGATTGCATCAGACACTTCCCAATCAAGAATTAATCTTCGAGTTGGTATGTTCAATAATTGAACCATTGCTCTATTCTGTTGGTGTTCAATTAAACCACCATGAAGGATACTCCCTTCTAGACCCATTTTTTCCACTAATTCCAGCATAGCCAAACCTGAAGCCAAAGCGTCTGGATCTGGATTATCATGACAAAATATTGCTACTTTACTACCCTTAGGTATTGAATTTAGATAGTTCTCAACAACTGACGCACTAGCCCTTCTCTCCCATGAACGAATTCTATCCTTCATGGCAGCAAATGAAATATCATCAATACTTACCAAATCGATACCATCGCCTTCCAAGGGTACTGTAGTCAAGATGGGGGTTTCTGGCCACTTCATCTTAATTTTATCAAGTGAGTTTTCGTCAATTAGAGCATCATCATCCAAGTATAATATGGCAGTAGGTATATGATCGATTAGTGGAATTGAGGATAATTCGACTGGAGAAGGTAAAGCAATAATTTCACAATCATCCAAAGATTCCTCAATTGGTAGGCTTGATGCCAGACCTACTAGAACGCACTTATGCCTCTTAGCACACCACTTAGACAGTCTTACTGCCAAGAAATTAGAACCAAATACTAAGAACATTTAATCCCCACATTAAAATTATATGTCAATGGGTTTTGAAATTGACGGTTCTAATTATTCATGTGAAACTTAGTTTAACAGCTTCTCTCTGTACACCATGAACTTCGAATAAGTCTCTTCTTTGGCAACCTTTCATACTAGCCACGAAGGTTACTGGAATCATCTGAATTTGCTTATTGAAACTTGTAGTGGTTTGGTTGTACATCTCTCTTCGGTCTGCGACTTGATTTTCTAGTGATACAAGTTCATTTTGAATATTCAAAAAGTTACCATCGGTTTTTAGTTCAGGGTATGCTTCTGCTACCGCAGTAATTCTAGGCATCATACCACTCATCATCGATTCTGCTGCACTCACACCTTTAACGTCCTTATTCTGAAGAGCACCAGCAGCTGCTTGTCTTGCTTTAGCAAATTCCATGAACAAATCCTTTTCGTGCTTAGCATAACCTTTTACAATTTCTTCTAGATTTGGCAACATATCGTATCTTTGCTTTAGTAGAACATCTATATTAGCCCAAGATTGATTTACATTTTCTTCAAGAGAAACTAATCGATTCCAAGTAGAGAAGAACCAGAAAATGAAGAAAAGAAATAAAACTCCAACAATTAATCCAATTATTAGTATACTATCCATGGACGATGCTGAGGGCTTTACCTTATCATAGTTACCAATCATAAATCTACGATAAAAACAAATGTGTAATCTTACAGGAACTAGATGAGCCTGACTATTTTTTGTTCTATTTCTTGGATTTGGTGTATTAATGTTGATAGAAAACTTACTCGTAATCCTTGGAGTAATGGTGATCGCATTTATTTTTGCACCGATCGGTCTTGGCGGTGGAATGCTATTTGTTCCATTACTTCATTACGTATCAGGATGGCCAATTGATGGTAAACTACTAGCTGTTTCTTTGATGCTAACAGGGGTTGTAAGTTGGGGAAGTGGACTAACTCATCGAAAAGAGAATTTAGTAGATGACGATATGATAGGAATTTCATTATGGGGCGCTGTCCCAGGTGCTGTTCTAGGAGTTTTTATTATTCAATTATTTGAAGGAGATTTCGATATAATTTTCAAAGGTCTTAGTTTGATTTTGATTTCTATGGCTCTAGCTAAATACACATTTTCTGGGAAAAAATCTAGAGATGATGATTTAGAACATAAGGAAGAAAATATACCTGCTGTTGTATTAGGATCAGGTTTTGGTGGTTTTCTTTCCAGTGTCCTAGCGATTGGAGCGGGAGCTATTTATGTACCAACATTGCAAACATTTGGTAATTTAAAAGCAAGAATCTCTATCGGTTCTAGTCTGAACATAATGATGATTGTTGTCCCTATTGCAGTTATTTCACACCTAGTTATTCTCAACGATTTTCAGACAAATCAATTACTTGAACAATTATTCTTTATCGCTTCATTGTTAATTATCACTTTTATTGGTTCAAGGTTTGGTGCTAAATTTGGTATTAAAAATATACCTGAAAATCGCATACTGCAGATTTTTATCACCATATTAGTAATTATCTGGTTCAGATATTTGATTGATATTTTTGTATGACTTTTGCATCATATGGAAAAATACCAACCTATATATGGCATAATCAAAAACTAAATTTGATAATAATGAATCTAGGTTTGAATGATAGGGTGTTGAGACTTGTTTCAGGCTTAGGTTTAGTAACATTCGATTATTTCGCAACTGCTAACTGGGAAGTTGTACTTCTATTGTTTGGAACATGGGGTGTTCTAACCTCAGCATT
The DNA here is from genome assembly GCA_003602575.1 of Candidatus Poseidoniales archaeon. GTDB lineage: Archaea > Thermoplasmatota > Poseidoniia > Poseidoniales > Poseidoniaceae > MGIIa-L1. The sequence goes on along the minus strand of QQRY01000041.1, from coordinate 4,349 downwards.
TGGATTCTGTCCATTCTACAAGATAATGGGCTACAATACCTGCCCCACGAATTTCTCGACTCCTTCAAGCAACTAGATTGATTCGATTACCATTGCAATACCTTGGCCACCGCCAATGCAGGCTGTTGCAACCCCGTACTTGCCACCTGACCTCTTTAACTCGTGCGCAAGTGTAAGAACCAGTCGCGTCCCAGTTGCAGCAAGAGGATGTCCAAGTCCAACAGCGCCTCCATTGACATTTACCTTAGAAATATCAAGTCCTAAATCTTTGACACATGCTACGGCTTGCCCAGCAAATGCCTCATTAATCTCCCATCGGTCAATATCTTGTATTGTTAATCCTGCTTTCTCAAGTGCTAACCTAGATGAAGGAACTGGCCCATATGCCATTATTGCCGGCTCTAAACCAACAATCCCCCAAGAGATAATCTTAGCCAAAGGCGTGTTGCCGTCTTTTTTTGCTCGACTAGCAGACTTAACGACAACTGCAGCTGCTCCGTCTACAACGCCGGAGGCATTACCAGCGGTGACCAAACTTTCAGGACCAAAAGCTGTTCTTAATTCAGAAAGTGATTCTTTGGTACATCCTGGAACAACGTGATCTTCATCTTTGTAACCAACACCTTCAACATCAACAATTTCTTGTTGCCATACTCCGTTTTGAATAGAATTATTTGTTCTTGTATGAGATAATGCAGCAAATTCATCTGTCTCCTCCCTAGTGACACCTTTACGCTTGCAAATTTCATCTGATGTTTGAGCCATAAAAGATCCACACATACCGTCTAGTAGATTTGTAAATAGGTAGTCTTCCATATCTTTTTCCAATACAGACCCTTCTTTAGGAGGACGAGCTAACTTGTAAGTATCTCTCATCCCACGTAATACATGAGGTGCTTGAGATAGATTTTCCATTCCACCAGCAACTACTGTTTCAGCCTCATCAAGCATTATCATTTGTGCTGCTGTAACAATTGATTGTACGCCACTACCACAAATTCGCGATAAAGTGAGCATTGGCACTTCTTGTGGAATTCCAGCACCTAATCCTGCATGCCTAGCACCAAATATTGCTTGATCACATGTTTGAAGGGCATAGCCCATGACAACATGGTCGACATCCTCAGGACTAGTATTGGTTTTTTCAAGTGCACCCTTGATTGCTATTTCTCCTAACTTAAGAGCACTAACATCTTTTAGAAGGCCCCCTGGCTTTCCATCTCCACGCTTACCACCTTGCCATTCACAAAAGGGCGTTCGAGCCCCTCCAACAATTACAACATCTTCCATGATTGAGCCAGTAGAAACAGGGTATTGAACTTCATGCAAGTCCGAGCATTGAGATTCCACCAATAATCAGTATCATTGGTAGCATAACAAGTTCGAGCCCAGACCTAGATCTGCCGAGATTAGATAGTTCTGAACCTCTTTGAATTGTCATCTTTGTACCTGGTTGGTCTTCGGCCCCAAATACTTCTATGATACTATTTTGTAAAGTACCATCAATTCCTTCTTTAGCGAGATCTGCCCTATCTCTAGGTTTTACATTTCCTATCAAATATGCAGGATTACCTAATTTCAAACCATAAAGTGTCCATCTATGCTTCTTGACTCTAGCGCCACCAAGCAAACCTGCAACTGCCTGTGACATTAGTTGCTTACCGAATGTTTGTGCAAAAGCACCATCCCATCGCTTGAGATATTGACCCCATTCATTTCTTTTGAAAGAATTAGGGTGTACCTTAATTCCCCCGGTACCATCGTGAAGAATAAATGGACAACCGCCTGAATCTGAACGGACTGTGACCCAATTACATTCTTCTCTTGTTCCTTCTTTGGTTTTCACAGTTCGACATTGATACTGTTCATAAGTCCATCTAAAAGCGGTCATATTTGTCATAACCATGTTGGTATTTCCATCGACTACAACTGTTAAAACTCCTTCAGGTGAAGGTCTTACTTGACCAACTAATTCGTTGACGCCAACTGATGCTGAACGGATTAGTGAAGTTGGAGTATCAATCATCTGATTAATCATTTTAGACCTGAAAAACCCGACCAAAAGTAAAATCAAACCTATTACTATCACTCCAATAATTACATACAGCCCTACATTTTCATTTTCACCTTCTAAACCAGAAACTATACTCCACAAACCAACGATTGTTAAGATAGCAGAAATCGCTCCAAACAAGCCAAATAGACTGAAGGAAGCTGGTATTGGAGTACCAACTTTTGATGGATGTTCTGCGATAGCAGAACCGTCGCCATCAGGACCATAGCGGTCCTGTTCGCTCCATGAAGCAGGACCTGGTGCTGGCAAAATCCAGTCATTCGGGTCATTTGTTGGCACATATGTTGATTGTTGTAGCCACCAATTATCAATTGAAAGGCCACTTGCTTTTGCCTTTGCTTCTAGTTCTGCTGGATCAATTGCTTGCATTCGAACCTTGTGCAGGTCTCCTTCATGTGAACCCGGAGTACAAAGTGCCAAACACATAAAACCAATAGCACCCATCAAAATTGCTGGTCGGTTTTCTTCCCCGCCTGTAATGCCCAAAAATAGACCTGCAATGGCTATTAATGCACTTATAACCCAAGCAAACCAACCCCAGAAAGTATATGGTAATACGGCTTTAAAACTCCCTCCATGAAGATTTAACTCATTAATCATGGAGGATGCAGTGGAGTTTAATCATTAAAGGTTGGCTTCAAAATAATTTAGATTCGTCTAAACCATTATTTGCAACCATTAGAGGTATTGCTACAATCAGTGCACAAACTGCCGCACATGCCGCTTGAATACCCACGACTAATGCAGTAACAGTAGAACCCTCAAGCCCTAGTTGATTATACATATCTTGTGAACTGTCTGAAAAAGACATAACTACTTGAAGCAAAAAACCTACAACTAAACCAACAAGTACTAAGTGAACTCCTTTTCTTTTGAAGTTGGTCATCCAGTAACCTCCAATTATTGAAGTCGATGCAGCAACAAGACCGGATATAACTAGAAGAATCACATCTACAGAACTATAACCCATTTCATCCATAAAAGTCGGATCCATAAAACCTACAAAACTAATTAGAAGAGAAAGAGCATTAAATGCTCCATAAATTATGAGTAAAATTCCAATTACTTTGGCGGAATTCGAAGGTTGTTGGAGCATTATTATCTGACCATTGAAATTATTTCCTTCCATTGTTGTCACTGAACCTTCTAAAGAAGGTTCGAGAGATTTATGCTCTGGCTCAACACCACTCCAAGGGTCTGGTTGCATGGATAATGCTCAAGGGCGAAAGCACTTCAACACTCGTATTTTTTGTTTAATTATAAATGGAGGTTTTCAAGAAGGAAGAGTGTCTGCATCTAATGAGGCGGGTCTATGACTGACATCTTAGTGGTTTTCAAAAAAAACTTTGAGTCTGTCCATGACAAAAGTCTTGAAACGGTAAAAAATACCCTAAAAGAATTGGAAAATTCCAAGAGTATTAGAGTCGAAATACGTGCAAGAGAGCAAGTGAGGCGGGCAGATTTCATAGGAAGAGACCTAGTAATTGTCTTGGGCGGAGACGGAACTTTAACCAGTATTTCTCATAATATAGATGCAAATACACCAGTGATGGGCGTTAATTCACATCCAATAAACCAAGACCCTGAAGGTAGTTATGGATTTTATATGGATAGTGATATTGAGACTTTTTCCCAAGACATACAATTAGCTCTAAATGGTAAAGCGATAATTAATGATATCCCGAGATTACAAGCAATAATCGATACTACATCAGGTAATAGATTTACCACAGATCCTGCAATGAATGACCTATTAATTGCTAATACTCATCAATATGCTCCTAGTAAATACCACCTTAGAAGAGGTGATAAGAAATGCCGCCAACAGAGTAGCGGTCTATTATTTTCTACTTGGTTAGGTCAAGGAGCATGGCTAAATCATACAATAGACTCTAAGACAATGAGTAGACTTCAATCAAGAATAAGTGAAGGCGATTGGAGTGACCACTATTTCTTTGTGGCAAGAGACATACCTCATAACCAAAGAATAGATGACCCTTGGTCTTGGATTGATTGGACATCAGAATCGACAATACTTACATCCGACATGCACAGAGGCTATGTAGTTCCAGATGGATGGGATGAAGTACATTTCAATAGAGGCGCTACTATTACAGTCAACACCGATGCACCCAGACTTTCCTTGCTCACATTTAGAAATACGTTATCTGAAAAATTAGAAAGAATTAACATCGGATAAATTAAAAATCTCACTTACTGCAAAAAGTAAAGTGCTAATGAAATAAAAAAAGAGTGGAGACTGGAGCCCAAAAGG
>QQRY01000040.1:102918-103457 GCA_003602575.1 Candidatus Poseidoniales archaeon | reverse complement strand
TAAACTCACAAGAGTTCAAACCTTGAGGGTGGTGGACGTTGGGGGATTTGAACCCCCGGCATCTTGGTTGCAAACCAAGCACTCTTCCAACTGAGCTAAACGCCCCTATTTTCCACGGGAGCGTCCACTCCTTTTGATACTTATCAATGAAATAATCAATCTACACGGTCAATTGTTGCATCACGGTCAGGCCCAACACCAACACTTGAACATGGGACACCAACTAGCGTTTCTAGTTGTTTTATGTAATGTTGTGCAGCAGAAGGTAATGCTTTGAATCCCATGCCATCTTCATTTGCTTTCTTTGCAATACCCAACCATTCAGTCAAAGAATGAGAAGGGAATCCCGGCATTGTGATGTAAATTGGTTTACAGCGAGCCAAAGCCGATGCACTCGATGGCATCTCTCTAATCTCTTGCCCATCTAATTCATATGCTACACAGACATTGATTTCATCCAACCCTCCTAGAACATCTAATTTTGTCAAAGCTAGACCTGTGAAACCATTAATTCGATGAGCGTGTCTCATTACAACTGC
>QQRY01000040.1:0-102767 GCA_003602575.1 Candidatus Poseidoniales archaeon | reverse complement strand
TCTTCGACATGACCAGGATGAATTCCTGCTCCATGTGTAGAATTTCCTCTTGAAGTAACAGAGGATGTAACATATGGGAAAGTACCTTGATCGATATCTAGTAAGCAACCTTGAGCACCTTCAAGGATTACTTGTTCGCCCAATTTCAAAGCATTATCTAGCATCAAACCTGTGTGAGCAATCGAGGTTGAGAAATTATCACAAATCCACTTAACATCTTCAAGTAAGGATTCTGCTGAAACTCTTTCTGATGAACCTGCAGCTTCTAGAGAGGCATTCATTCTCTCACTGCTAGATGACGCCCATTCAGAATCCCCATTAACTTCTGATAAATCGCCGAATCTAAGACCAATTCTGTTGATCTTATCGGCATATGTTGGTCCGATTCCTCTCCCAGTGGTTCCAATCTTCTTGTCCAAACTGTCCATATAACAATGATATGGTAGGATAATATGTGCTCTTTCACTGATAAATAATCGCTCTCCACGTGGGTCTTCGCCTGAAGATTCTTTCCAGTCAACTAGTTCTTTGTTCAAAACCCACGGGTCGATAACCATTCCATCACCAAGAATTAGATTACATTCTTTTCTGGTGATTCCTGAAGGTAAGAGATGGAACTTGAGTACCTGCTCTCCAAGAACGACAGTATGTCCTGCATTGTTTCCGCCTTGGAATCTAGCAACCCAGGTCGCTTGTTCAGCAAGCCGATCGACCAATTTTCCCTTCCCTTCATCGCCCCATTGTGCACCTAGAATTACAGTAGCCGGCATATCTCTCAAATCTACCCATTCGCGTACCGTCTTTGAACTATGTTATTGAAATAAATATCAATATGCAACGAATATACACACATTTCGGATGTGAGATAAACAATCTTTTTTATATTAATCCAATCTTCTGTAGTATTGTCGTGGAGACCATAGTATCATCAGTTATACCTAACAGCACGTGTTTAGTTGTTTAATTATAAATGCATGGGTTTATATATGGTCGTTATTGACTACATAACGAGGAGTTGAGTAGATGTCAAGCAGAAGCCAAAAGAGATCCCCAGATAATTCATCAGCGTCAGTCCCTAGAGATTATGGCCTGATTGATCCTAACCGTAGAGTTGTAGATGGACACACACGTCCATGCGAAGAATGTGGGGCTGTCGACTGGCAGTTAGACCAATCTCGAGGAGAGATTGTATGTAATTCATGCGGGTTGGTCGTTGAAGAAAACGTAATTGACCCAGGAGCAGAATGGACAAATAGAGACAACTCACAGGATCGTTCAAGGGTTGGTCAACCCACAACTTACACTCTAGCCGACAAGGGGCTAAACACCACTATCGATGTTAAGGACTTGAATACCGGTTCTGCGGCAAGGCACGGTCTAAACTCACAAGCTCGTAGAGAATGGAGAAGAAGAAGAGTAATCGATGAACGTTCCAAAACTCGTAAGAGTAGAGAAAGAAATTTGGTGAAAGCAAATCAAATGATTAGAGATCGCTCTGACTTACCCAAATCACTGCAAGAAGAAACAGCTCGCCTGTATCGAAAACTAAGTGGTGAAGGATTTGTAACAGGTCGTTCAATTGCTGGGGTTACAGCAGCTTGTACATACCTAGTGGCACGGGAAGAGGATTTACCACGACAAATTCCAGAGATTGCTGAATCTTATGAGATTGCTGAGAAAGAACTATCACGTCTCATAAGACAAGTCTCTAGAAAATTGAATCTTCACAAGATTACATCGCCTGATAAATACTTTGATAAATTTATTTCAGACTTACAACTTCCACCAAATATCCATACCCAAGTCAACCATTTATGGTCAAAGATTCAACCACATGAAGACATATGGCAAGGTAAGAAGCCAATGGGTGTAGCAGCAGCGCTAATCTACAAGTCCGCATCTGATTCTGGAACTTCAAGGACTCAAGCAGAGGTTTGCTCGGTAGCAAATATTTCTGAAGTTACCCTTAGAGGATTGTTGAAGATATTCGAAGGATTATTAGAGAAATTAGGCGAAGTTTCCAAGCAATAATACCCTAAACTTGAAGAATCGCTTTTTGGTCGGTTAACCATGGGATTCAAGGCTAAGGCTAGAAAACACAACCCAGATGGCAATAAGAAAAATAATCCTGACAAGGATAAATCAAAGCAAGGTGAAATGCCTTGTGCCATTAAAGGATGCGATAACTTCGCTGACAAAAGTTTCGGTGGAAGATCACTATCAATTGATAATGCAATTGAAATGTGGGGCAGTGGAAACTACTCTGCAACCAAAGGTCGAGTGCGTGTCTGTAAGAGTTGCTACCGAAAGTGGAAGAAAGAGAATAAATCTGATGACACCTATTGATTCACTTTCAGTTTTTGAATACGGGTGTAAGAAAACTACTCCTACCTACGGCAACACATTTTGTCCATGAACAACAGAGTAGTGATTAGAAGTTTAGTACTTCCTGAAGGCTATATTGCAGCAATGGATGACGGAATGATAAGCTGGAGGCCGAATGAAGGCTCCAGAAGAAATGTTAGATTACAATACCCTGTTACAACCTTACTCGCAGTAGGTGGACCAAGTGGTAAGTGTGAATCTGTCTGGTGCGGAGATACTCAGGGAAACATAGTCCATATCAGCATACCAATGTTGGAAATACTGGACAAATATTGCTTGAACTCATCAAGTATACGTGCTATTTGCGCTGTCAGCACTACCTCTGATAAAGTTCTAGTTGGAACTTCCAGTGGAGATATTTGGACTCTTGGTAATGAGGTTCCAGGCAATCAAATCCTTCTTTTCTCCTTGGAAAGGGCTGTAACAAGCATAAGATGTAATGATAGCAATATCACAATTCAGAGCGGATGGTCAAGATATATCTTTGATTGGACAGGGAAAGAAATTGAGCATCATGATCAAAATAAAATCTTCAATAAAAAACAAACTAAGAGAGATAATAGACGAGCAAGATTACTCAAAGTTCAACATGAAAAGGGACGAATTCCTGAAGCAAGATTGCTCGATATGCCCCTTATTGCTTAGGCTTCTTCTCTTTCCTCAAGCGGCCATGGTGGGCTTGGAGTATTCCAAATTGCGGTTTGGGCAGGTCTAGACCAAGACTTAGGAGTAATGCCTTGATTTTCGACACAAATTTGGAAGAAATCAATATGTCGATTCAATACTTCTTTAACATGTTTTTTACCCTTTATTGCTGGGCCCTGTAATGGAACTATTGATTCTAATTCCATTGACTTGACCCGTCTCAAACTATCAACTAAATCTGTAAGGCAACCTGTTGGAAGATCCCACCTAGTAGGCCTATCAGCCCTAGGAATTAGAGCTCCAGCAATCAACATATTTTTGTCTGAGATGTGAAAAGCCATCGAATCAGAACTATGACCAGGTAGTGAAATTGCTGAAACTTGACCATTTCCTAGAATAAATAATTCTCCGTCATCAATTGATATTGTCTCAACAGATGGCATGTCTGAATCAAATCTATTTGCCCAAGTAGTGAAGAAATCTCCTGATTCGAGTGATGCTTGTCCATCTTTATGGATATGTACTGGGCAATTACTAAAATGTTCAGAGATATGTTTTGCCCCTCCTGAACAAGGAAATCTACGATTTGAAAGCAAAATTCTTTCCAATTTTTCTTCTCCCAAAACCCCTAAAATACGCTCAATCTGAAGACTTTGGTACCAAGAAGTTCCTGAATCAATGATTAAATTTCCAGCAGTACCAATCAGAACGACTACGTTGGAATCGTGGTGAATCCCCGGCAGGCGTACTATGCGCATGGTGGATGCTCGATGAACTAGTGCTTGAATAATACTGAAAATTTGTATAAACCAAGAGGTGAGATAATTTGTTGATTTGGTTGTGATTAAATAGGGGTAGTTGGTGGCAGTCTCCATGGGACGCTTTCCTGAGGCTGAAAAAAGGATGCTTCGAGTGAAGATTTGCATGAAGTGCAATGCTCGAAATGCATGGAGAGCTACACGATGTCGTAAGTGTGGTTACAAAGGCCTACGTCCAAAGAATGTTGAGAGAAAGGGAATTTGATTTTCCTTTATCTTTCAAATCCCCATTAAGGGCATTATATGTGATATTGGGTCACCTAGCAATGCTAAAGGAATAATTGCTGGGAATAAAAATACCAAAAGCGGTAATTTATAACTTATCCAAACTTCTTCCACATCTAAGTCTTCTAATTCTTTTATTGACTTATCGAGTTCTTCATCGGTAGGTGTTCTTCTTGGAGCCCTGGATTTATGATATACTTTTGAACTCCCATCCGGCAGTTGGATAACTGAAGTCAACAACCATACATGACTATCTTTTACATCTTTCAACTTCATTTTACTCGCATGCCATGAAAGTTTTAGATCAGAAAGTGAGGAAATATTAGAATTAATTATATTCTTGACAAGAAGAATCAGTGGAATTAGGATAAAAGTCAAACCTCCCCACATCAGTAAAGCCAGTGACGGCGGCAATGCTACTATTGAGTCACTGGTTTTTTCTGAAATGAGAGGCATTGTATCCCAACTTGGAATAAGTATAGCAACCAACATCAAAGCCTTAGCATCAGCGCCACCGTGAATTAATCTAAACCTCCAGGCCAAATCGATGATTAGAATTGTGAGCAATCCTGCTAGAGTACTCCACCAAAGTGCTGCTGAACCAGTTACATCGCCGACTAAAACTTCCAAAGGACTGACATCACCATACTTCAGTGAGCCTCCAATTATCCCTGCTATTGAGATAACATACCACGAACTTACCACTAAATCTATCTTACTTCCTGAAAATATATCATTGATTGTAGGCCTGCCAATTATCGATGTGGAAGCATAGGCTACTACCGCGGAAGCTGTTAGAAAAATTGTCCAGTCCGCTTCTTGGGCAATCAAATCTAAAGCCCACAAGAATAATGCTGGCTTGACCCAAACAATCCAGTGTTCATTTCCGACTCTACGATTCTTATGGTCCATCCAAGCAGCCCATCCCATAGCCAAAATCAAAACCGAAATCCTTGTCCAACCTAGAATAGACTCTGTGGTTAGTCGCATATGACGCCCTAGCCGGCAATGAACTTAAAGACGGCCACCCAACAGGTGGGATTATTGAGGATTGAGGTGTTTATATGGATATTGAAACCCGACTACAGCAAGTTGCTACAGTAATCAACCAGATTGATGACCCAAAGGTCCCTCGAAATATTCGTCGACAAGCCAAGGAAGCATGCGAACAATGGCTTTTGAATAAGGCTAAGAAACTCGATGTTAGAATCGCCATGTCACAGTCTAAACTAGAAGAATTATACGAGGATCCTAACATTCCTCCGGAATTTGGAACCCTAATCTTGATGATAAACACTGAATTAGAAAAGATACTTACAGAAGTTCTTTGATTATTCTTCACTAGAGTTATCTTCTGGTTTAACTATCTTCAAAGAGATAATTGCAGCAAATACCATTAGCAAACCACAAAGGTGGAATGCTGTATGATAGTCAAATGGTGCTGATTTATTTACGGTCAAAACCCAAACAAATCCGCCAGTCAAAGGACCAAGAATTCTAGAAAAAGCACTGACAGATTCTTGAGCTCCCATTACCACTCCAAGCTCCATACCGTTATCCTTTGCAAGTGTGGTTAGTAACGTGGACGAGGATGGCTGGAATATTCCATTACCAACAGCAATAAGTATGGATACCATACCCAATTGTATGAAAGCATATTCTGGTTCAGTGTAAGGAATTAGCGTCAATCCCAAACCTGTAATTAAGCAAGAAATAGGTAATAATCCTCGCGAGCCGAATCTTCTAGATAAAGGTCCGATTAGAACACCTTGAGTCAAAATACCAGCTATTCCAATCACTGCAAATATTCTACCATTCTGGGCCTCATTAAATGAAAGTCCTCCACTCGAAATGTCCATCCCAGTGTACAAAATAAACACTGCATGCATTATTGTAAATCCAAATACGAATAGCATCGTCATCCAGATAACAACGGATATCGAGCCACTAAACAATGTGGAAGTAATATCTTTAGATGAGGATTTGAACCTTGTTAGTAGATTTAAATTGGATTTTTTAGTACGTAATTCAGTGGGCAGTGATTCTGGTAGATTTTTATATGCTACGATAAGGGAAAGAAATGAGAGTACGCTCGCAGCAATACATGGTAATAGATACGGATAGGTCTCAAAAATTGTTGACTCAAATGTACTCCACTTCGATGCTGGGTCAGATAATTCACCGCCGATGAAAGGACCAATTGTGAAACCAAGTCCAAAGGCTGCCCCGATTAAACCCATTCTTGTTGCTAATTGCTTTGGCGTACTTACATCTCCAATATATGCACGTGCAACCGCAATGTTACCGTTAAACACACCTGCTAGAAATCGAGCCACTAAAGCGATTAGTAGAGTATTGGCAAGACCAAACATGGTGAAGAATACCGTATTTCCAACCAATCCAATCATCAGTACTGGTCTTCTACCAATTCGATCTGAAATAGAACCCCAAATTGGCGAAAACAAAAATTGTGCTGCTGAATAGGAAGTCATCAAAATGCCGACCCATATTCCCACTTCGAGAATCCCTTGAGAATCTGCTAGGTCTTCAACTAGATAAGTCAAAAAAGGTATTACTATACCAAAGCCGATTAAGTCAATCATCGTTACCAGAAAGAGCACCAATAAGGCGCCCTTGCTAGCATCACGTTGAGTTGTTGACATTTATCTCGCTCCTATTGTAATTTGATACACTGCCCTTTAATCAGCGCTAGAGTTCAACAACAGAAAACGATTATGCGGATGAAGATTTTTTACTGACTTCTGGAGTCAATATATCAATTACCGATGTTAGCCTTTCTACCAAACTCTCTTTGTGTTCATGCTTAATCAGCGCTTGTTCCATTACCTCATCTAAAGAATCAACAGCAATGACTTCAACCATATCTTGGTATTTATCATCCAAAAGGACATCTTGCATATTTGCTCTAGGTACAACTACTGTTTTGATACCCGAACTGGCTGCCGCTTCAATCTTGGCAGTAACTCCACCAATAGGAAGAACTTCACCACGAACCGATAGAGAACCTGTCATGGCTAAATCTTGACGAATTGGAATGTCCTCGAGTGCTGAAATTATTGCTGTAGCAATTGTAATTGATGCCGAATCACCATCTACTCCGTGAGTATCTACAAATTGAATGTGAATGTCATAATCTGAAATATCTTTTCCAGTCAGCTTCTTGATTACCGCACTGACATTTGTAACGCTCTCTTTAGCCAAATCTGACAGTCCTCCAGTAGCATGAATCTTACCTCCACCACCAAGTGAAGGAGTAACTAGTGCTTCAACTGGTAGCATGATACCACTAAAGTCAGATAATCCGGAATTTGCACCTAATACTGCGAGACCATTTACTCGGCCAACTCTTTCTCCTGAATTGACAACTAAAGAGTAGTCACGACGTCGTTCAATCATTCTATCAGCGACTTGTTGCTCTAGTGGTTTTGCTATATTTCTAGCACCTAAAACGTGAGCTGATGTAGTATAAGATGAGCCATCTTCACCTGCTAAATCTCCAGCGATTCTAACCAGTCCGCCTAATTCACGCAGCCTTAGAGACAACTTACCTCGTCGACCTGCTCTTCTTTGTGCCTCTCGAAGAATCATAGCAACTGCACTCTTATCGAAGTGTGGAATTTCCCTTGAAGTGCCCATATCTCTAACCACTTCTTGAGCAATAAATCGGATTAATCTACGACGATTCTTCGAAGTGTCTGGCATCTCTGAGTTGACATATACTTCATAGCCATATCCTCTAATTCTACTTCTTAGAGCAGGATGCATTCCTTGAATAGCGTCAAGATTTCCAGCAGCAATTAGTATGAAGTCGCATGGTACTGGTTCTGTCTTGGTCAATGCTCCTGACGATCTTTCAGAACGACCAGAAATTGGGAATGCCCTCTCTTGCATTGCAGTAAGCAATGCCTGTTGCTCTTCGAGCCTTAGAAGATTTACTTCGTCGATATACAAAACTCCCTTGTGAGCACGATGAATCGCTCCTGGCTCGACTCTATCGTGAGCAGGTGTTTCCATACCACCTGACTGGAAAGGATCGTGTCTTACGTCACCAAGAAGAGAACCGGATAAAGTAGCAGTAGCATCAACAAATGGAGGAAGTTCATTAGGATCATGTTTTACCAAGACCTTAGGAATCCTACCTTCATCTGAAGCACCTAGTCTACCTCGAATAAACATGTATCCAAACATTAGCAAGAATCCTCCAAATAGCAGAGTGATGATATCTCCGCTCTGTAAAGTCGCAATAACTAACAGGAAACCTATTGCTGCAAATGCAATCAATAACATCTTTTGAGAGCGTTCCCTTTGTTGCTTGATTGCTTCTTTTTGCATCTTAACGATTCTCTCACCGCGAGATGCAGGTACGCAACGAACACGGGGTTCATTCTCATCATCTTCATTAGGATAAACTAAAACATCTTCTAGAACATCTCGAGGAAGGAGATCAGTCATAGACCTTGCAAGCATAGATTTACCAGTTCCTGGGTCACCTATCATCAGCATGTGCCTTCTTTGCTCTGCTGCTTTACGAATTACAACCGAGCCAGCTTCTTGACCGATTACTTGGTCTACTAAATTCTCTGGAATCGGTACATCCTCAGTAGTCTCAAAATTAACAGATTCAATCCAATCTTTGACACTTTCAGTCAAAACATCATCATTGCCTGTAGGTTCTGGAGCCCATATGGTCACCTCCTCTTCGGCGGCCTCGAGCAGGTCTACTGAATCATCCGACACATCTATTCCTCCACACTACTCCCCTTTATGGGTTTACAATACAAAAATAATTGTAAATATCCAACCTCATTGGTTATTCATTCGGTCTAAATACTGTTGACCATAATAATTCCACTGTTCCATTGTCCAGCCTGTTGGTAGCCCACTTGGAGGCAATGGAGGTCCAGAAGAAGGAATAATTGGTGCAGTAGGTTGAGTTGGAACCGGTGCTGGTTGGTGGTAAGCAGCTGCATAAGCCGCACTTTGAACCGGTTGTTGGTAGTTAACTTGTTGTTGGAACATTTGTTGTGTACCACCATACATTGAGTTTGCTACTGCGTCTCTAGCAGGTAAGGTTGTATCAGCCCACTGGAATCCATTTATGTTCTCTTCAACCCTTCCGCCTCTCATAACGAATAATCCGCCAAGAAGAGCTACAATGATAACTCCTGCCACAATTCCAATAATCATTAGATTATTACTGGATTTTGTTGAATCTTCGGATGAGCCTCCGGAACTTGTAGAATCTGTGGTGCATTGGACTCTTCCGTCTAAGCAAGCATCATCATACTCGCTTTGGTAATTGAGTAATTGGACCTCCAAATCAGAGGTATCTCCAGTTGCTATGGAAATTTCTTGTTCAAGAGACTCTATTCTGTCTTCAAGGACCGAAATTCGCTTGATCAGTGTTTCTTCATCCATTTCAGATGGAGCAGGAATTGATTCAATAACATCCCACTTCACCGGTGTTTGAGTTTTGTAATTATTATTCTGTGAGTCAACAGCATCGATACTTAATGTAAAGTAATCATTTTCATTGTATCCATTAGGTCTTGCCATTTCATCATCTGAACCGCCTAAGAGTGGAATATTCAAGTCGGTTTCCCAACCGGATGCAGACTTTGAAACATCTAGATCATAGCCCCAGTAACCATCACAAACCCCACCACCACAAAGTGTCCAAGTTACCGACATGGAAGTGAAAGTAGGAGCACTATCGCTCAATTCCATCATAACATGAGGAGTTTGTGAAATATAGAGGTCTGTAACAGTCACAATAAGTGAACTTGTACCTGTGTTAGTCTTAGAAATGATGAAAGGAATTGAGTCATAAACATCTACGGTAATAGTGTAAATGTTAACGTCATAAGTATCTCTAACTTCAACAGTAACGGTGTGAATTCCAATCTCACTGAATTGAAGATTGAGCATACCTGAAGAACGAATGTACTGAGCACTTCCGGGTAAAGAAGATGAAATCAAGGTTGTTACTTGGTCTATAGTGTCATCAACGTCTGAGACTCTTGACTGTAAATCAATAGACATTTGAGTTCCAGCTTTTAGTGTAAGCATGTCAATATCTGTCATATCTACTCTAGGAGCATCATTGATTGGGTTAATTTGTACCAGCACTGTCTGTTCCGAACATTCTTGGTCTGTATCACATGCTTTCACAGTAATAGTTGATTGGCCGTTGGAGTCGTCTGTTTTAGTTTCGAAACCGAGTACATTTCCAATTAGTTGTGCTTCGATAAGTTCAGGATTGGAGTTCCCAACTACTGAGAATGTAAGCAGGGAAGGGTCTGAATATTGTCCATTCACATCAGTATCAGAGATGAATGGCAGTAATCTTAGAGTTCCATCAGATTGTGGTCCTTGCTCATCAACAATCTGAGTCGGAAGACCGCTCCATCTTGGTTGTCCGTTTTCAATTACATTGAATTTCAGCGTACCTGAAGGTAATACTCCTTGTGAAGAATAATCTCCGCCATCATCTACAGTGATTAGCATACTCTTCTGACCAAGTGGGCATCCTTGTACATCGCTAAATGCAAATTTAACATCGATCGATGTTGTCGACGGATTCCAACTAATGAAAGATGGGTGGTCTGAATCAATAATCAAATCCGAAAGAACTGTCTCAGGATCGCTGACATGACCGGTCAAGTCAACTGAAGTTACTTGGTCACATACTACTGGAGGAACTGGTTCTGCTACAATCATTGGAATGCCATTAGCCAGTTCAAATGCATTTGAGGTGATTCTCCAGTTGCTAGTTTGACTGCGACCATCGATTGTACGAGAACGCAGATCATACCAACCAGCAGTCATCTCCATTGTTGGAGTGATAACATATTCTCTACCTTCGTTTGTAGTACCTGCATTGACAATAACTTCTCCACCACTGTCCACAGAACCATCCCACAAATTCTGACCTGCAGGGGAAACTTCTAGTTCGAAAGTCATACTGTCAATTGTATCGACATTATCATTTGCAGAACCTTTGGCAATAACTTGGAAAATTGAACCTCTCTCTATGACGTTATTTCCGCTTACAGTAGCCTGCTTTGCCAATGGTGGCCTATCATGCTCCATAGTCTGGACATTGAGATTATTGCTTGACAAACCATCACCGGTTAGGCCTGAAAGTCTTGCACCAAATTTTGTATTCCATGCATTGGTAGGCAAAGAAGTGGTGTCTACCGTTGCGGTGTGAGACATAGTGGCTTGTGAAACTAAATTAGACAATGACTTGGTGTCAACGACAATAGGATTTCCTGCGTCAAGGTAAACTATCTCTAGAGTTCCTCCATCAGTATAATCTAAGCCGCCAATATTTTTCGCAGTAGCAGTTACTGTGATTTGGTCTCCATTAACATAACCATCTGCAGATGCTGGGTTAGAAAGAGTTACATCTGAAATCGCAAGATCCATTTTTGGACCCATGCTGCTATCAGATACTGCAAAGACATCTGCATTGTGTGAAGATGTACTCCATGTACTGTAAATTGCACCTATTGACAGCATGTTATTGATTCCAGATTGGCCACCTTTAGAACGTGCCAAACTAGCTGGAACAGTCCATGTTTCTGAGTGAATACCTCTCGATAAATCCATTGTAACAAATCCGCTTCCACTGCCGGTTGTTCCAGATGTGGTAGCATATGAATTTCCATTAAGCAACCATGCTCTCCAGCAGTTGTGACCATAGGTGCCATCGCTGTAGGTATATGCGCAATTCTCTTCGGTAACCGCTGCGTAAAGAACCGTAGATGAAGGTGCAGTTCCTGAACCTATGTATGATGCTTCCATAGTAATATCTACATTAGCACTATTTGAAGGATTGACCGTTTGAATCACGTTGATTTGATAATCATTAACTGAAGAAGCCATAGAACCACCGGAAGAGAACGCTGAATTATATCTTGTTCCTTGTCCATCACTTCCACTAATTTCAGGGTCTGAGTCACCCATGTATGCAGTAGGAGCCCCACCAGATTCACCAAGGTGATTCATAGCATAAATTGGAGCCACATTTCCTGAGCGAGCATCATTAGTTGAACCATAACTTGCAGACATGTATGTGATGTAAACAAATTCATCAGGATTTGACATTTTTAAGTTGTGAGCGGATTCTGAACCTCCACCGGATGTATAACAATAATAACAATTATCTGAAGAGATGTACTGTAAAAATACGTTATGACCAGGGGAAGGAGCTTCTGAAACAACCGCTAAGTCCTCCAGTTCTTGTTGTTCTTTTTGATTCAAACCGGTTGTCAAAGAAGTCATAATACTTCCAATAAAAATAGCGACAATAATCACTGACAATGCGCGTGCAGACATCTTCATGATTTTAGGAGGCATCAGTCAGTATATGAAACCCTCTATTTCCGGTTTAATTGGTGTTTTAGAAAAATACACTAATCAAGGATAAAGATTGTATCAAATGTATATTTGGCCATAGTCATGGAAGACCGAAATTGGATGGCGCTTGAACAAGAAGATGGTCGGATTTTTTTAGTAGAAATAATTGATAAAATGCACAAAATAAAGGGCATAGGAGTATTAAATCCCAAAGATGCTTTGACTAATGTAGAAATTGGAGAATCTATACAGCTTGGACATAAATCATTCAAGAGAGTACCAATTGGTCTACCCGAATTAAGTAAATCGATGGTAAGGAGAGCCCAAACCATTAGTGCAAAAGATGCTGGAATGATGATTTCTAAAATGGGCATAGGCTCTGGCGATTCTGTACTAGAAGCGGGCTTGGGTAGTGGGGGATTATCCATGCATATCGCCCATGTACTAGGAAATAGTGGAGTTCACGTCACTGTCGAGCCGAGGGAAGAACATGCTAAAGTAGGGCTTGAAAACTTAAGAAGGGCAAAATCATGCTTACCTGAATTTCCAACACATCATCATGTTGAAGGTAACATCGAGGATGTTGTTGATGAAATTAAATCGATTAAAGAAACTTTCAAATCGATTATTCTAGATCTGCCTCAACATTCGGGCGCGATTAATTCCGTCGCTCAACTACTAGAACTAGGTGGCAGGATTTGTTGCTATTGTCCAGTTACTAGTCAAGTAGAGGACGCTTGGCAAACTTGTGAAGAAAACGGACTAACCGTAGAATGGGCAGGCGAGTTAATTGAGCGTCCATGGGGAA
Organism: Candidatus Poseidoniales archaeon; assembly: GCA_003602575.1. Classification (GTDB taxonomy): domain Archaea; phylum Thermoplasmatota; class Poseidoniia; order Poseidoniales; family Poseidoniaceae; genus MGIIa-L1. The sequence continues at coordinate 89,501 of QQRY01000040.1, read as the reverse complement.
GAGCATCACGTGGAGGTATGCGGCCAGTGAATGGTCCTTTTGGACACACTGCATTTCTCTTAATTGCGATTAAAAATGATTGAGTTCAGAATTTTTGACTTTCAACAACTCGAATCTTTGTATCACATTTAGGACAAGTGAACTTGAACGGTGGAACACTTCCTCTAGGAACTCCCAACTTGGCATCACAAGAGGGGCAGATGACCTTGTTATCAGGCATCAAACGACATTCGTTATGACCTAGAGTATGAGCTTTTACTTCCTTATCTTTCTTAGCCTTCTCCTTTTTTGTATCCTTTTGTTCTGAGACTTCATCATCATCTAATTCTTCTACTTTAGACGCTTTCGCCTTTCTCCTCTTTCGTAGAGTGTTCATCAACATCAAAAGTAGTATGGAAAATATCCATCCGCCAAACATAGTATAGAGTGTTTGAGACTTATCCAAACTAACACCGAATAGTAAATCTACACCTTCAGGAGGCATTTCAGGACCGGCGACATCAACCGTGAGGTTCCCTGATTCTACTGTGTAAGTACTACCGTCAATTTCGACATTAGCAGAAATCATCAAACTTGCCGACTGAGTTTCTGTGACTCTTGAATTGAGTAATAGTTCGTAAACAGCAGATTCTCCGTTAGACAAAGTAAATTGATTTGAGGAAGTATTAGTTGAAACTAGAGTAAGGCTGGAATCAAATAATGATTCATCTGTGCCAAGTAGGAATAGCGTACCAGTAATTGGGGCATTCGCCAAATTTTTGACAGTAAAAGTTGTTGATGAACCACCAGACGATGACATTGAAAGGGAATTAGCGCCAAAATTCATTTCGACAATTCCATCACTTCCCCAGTTGGCTTCGACAATATAAGTTTCAACTTCTTCAAGGACATAATTAGTTCTAGCACCGCTAGTAACTCTAAAAGTGATTGATTCATAACCATATGTTGAGTCTTCATCAATTATGCAAGACCAAGAATAAGTTTGAGATGATGAACCTGCATCGAGAGTAAATATTTCGGATAGGCCACAACTATTACCTGGAGTTGATAGCAAGAATTGGTCTATACCAGTACCAGTATTAGTAACCACAACGGTGCCCGAAATTGACTCTCCCGGTTTACCGCCACTATCGTCTTCAAGTATTGTAATTTGAGCACTAGCCTGTATTGGAATTACGTTAAATGAACTTGAACTTGAAACCATATCATCATTGGTTGAAGTTACGATGATGTCCACAGGTACACCGTTAGAAGGAGCGCCTACAGCTCTTTCACGAATAGACATAGATATAGCTTGAGTTGACGATGGATCGAGATTGACTGAAGTTGTTGAAAGAATAATATCGAACCATGTAGTTGCGTTATTAGAATCATCATAACTCAAAGTGATAAAATAAGTATCTTGGGCTGAACCTAAATTGGTAATTTCAAAAGTATAGTCAACGCTACTTAGAGGTCCTGCAGCAATATTGCTTGAGACTGAATTAACAGTCAAACCTACACTATCTGCAATTTGTAACTCCAAACTAAGAGAAGCGGAGGTTTCGGTTGATGTGTAAGAAACCGTAATTGGGTGGGACCCCGATTCAGAGGTTGAAATCATACTCAAAGTCATGTTAATGGTAATTGACTGCCCAGAATCTAGAACAGTGCTTGTCGGATTGAATGAAACTTGAGCGCCAGTAGGTAAACCTGCAACGCTTGCGGTTAAATTGAGTTCTTTAGTACCATCATTGGAAAGTTCAAGTTCTACTGAAACAGTTTGTCCTGGCATAACCGAGACTCTCCCATCAAGTGGTCCTGTCAAGGAAATTGAAGGCACTGGTGCGACATTCACATTCATTGTAACATCGCTAGTAACTCCGCTGTAAGTGACACTGAAAGACTGACTATAGTTTCCAACCAAACCACTTTCAGCATCGGTAGTTAGAGACCAGATGCCAACAGAACCTGAACTAACTGTTACGCCAGTTGAGGAGGTTAAACTTGTCAACAAACCATTTGAAGAACCAATATCAAGGAAGAATTCAACTTCTTCACTACCTGTATTATTCAATCGAATCTCATATGCTGAAGCAGAACCAGGGGTGACGCTAATACCACCTTCTGGAACTGTTAATTCAAATTCGACTTTCTCATCAATTCCAATAGTGAAATCGAAATCTTGTGGAGAATATTGTTGCTCTCCAAATGAAGCAGAACCTCCAAGTCTAGCCACACATTCATCGCTACTGGTGGATGTAGAATCCACAATAACTTGAACTCCTACGTCAACAACATCATCGGGTGCGAAATTATTGGACGAGGCTGTCAATAAAGAGATATTACAAGGCCCACTAATCAATTCAATAGTCCAATCCATGTCCAATTCAGCATTTCCTAAATTAGTGACTTGAACAGTCGTATCGGTTGTTTGACCTGGTATGAAATCCGCATCTTGGTCAAGGAATACAGCATCGATATTGTTTTCGGCTACCACTTCAATAACCATTGTCGAGTAACTGGAGACATTTCCTTTAGTGGAAGCAGAGTACAGATTGAATCCATAGAAACCGGGTGTTGCATCGCTAGGAACTGAAACCTGCAAAGTGACCTGTTGATGTGATGCTGCGGGGACATCAGTTAGCTCAGAATCATCGAATAGAAGATTCCATCCTGCTGGTATAGACCTTGTAGATTGACTAGTTGGATTAATAGAGGTGCCAGAAGTTTCTTGCCAAGGATAAGTCAGATGTGATGTTTCATTGAATACTGTTGCTGCTGCTGCCTGTTGTAACTCAAGTTTCAAAGATGCTGATAATGCCACTGTATCATTAGATTCTACTGGACTTTCACCAATCATCGAAGCATAAAGAACACACGCAGCAAGATAACTTCCAGAAAGCGATGGATGACTTCCATCCGCTGTGTAAAGATCAAAGAAAGTATTTCCAGACATTACTGGGTCGATACCCGTCAAATTTATTTTATCGTGAATATGCTTGTAAGCAAGACCAACTGGTGCAATCCAAACATCTCTGGTTGGTGTTGACATATTATCTCTGTAGTCGATATAACCACTTTCAAGGCGGTCCTGCATCATAGTGAAGTTAGTATAAATTGTAGGATTATTTAGGTCACCACTTCTTCTACCCCATGTCATCATTAGCATAGCCTCAGAGCCTTCATCTTCAATCGCTCCAGCCATGTTGACTGCACCATTCATACTAGCAATCCAATTTGGAGATGTACGGTCATATCCTGGTGTTTGACTTTGGTCTTGAAGTACAACATAGTCCCAATCAATATTAGCGTCTCGTAAAGTTGTATTCCAACTATCACCAGAGGCATTGACTCTCGGCCAATGTTCAATAAACCTCATCCCTCCTCCAGTTAGTGCTTCGGAATTATTACTCTCTCCAGTCACGTTTAACATATTGTGTAGAATATTTTCAAGTCCTTGTGTGCTGACGTAACTATTACCATACATCAAGATATTAGAGGGATAAGAAATACTTGAGTTAGACTGATTGCCTGTACCGTTCCCTGTACTATTGCCAGTTCCATTACCTGTACCGTTCCCTGTACCGTTCCCTGTTCCATTACCAGTGCCGTTTCCTGTTCCATTGGTAAAATTAGACCAGAAAGTAGCAAGGTCTGGCTCGGAGTCGACATTTAGTAGGATTGTGTCTTCTACATTGCCATCATTCCAAATGTCGACGGTGTAATTCATCGAAGTCCCTGCATCCATCTGCTGGAGTGGGCCATTCATTGAAGAGAAAGAAACCGAGGTATCATATGAAGGTTCGACTGATGCATGAACTGTGATTTCAGAAGATACTCCCGCATCAGGCTCGGTTACAATGATGTCAAAAGAACCGCTGTCAGATGGTGTTGCGCCGGCATCTAATCTGATTACTAGTGTCGTATCAGCAGAAAAAGTTGGCAACACATTATCTACGGTTTCATTGATTGAAGTGACATTCCACACACTTGGGAGATTGGATAAATCCAAGCTAATTTCATATGACTCAATGGAAGTTCCATTATTATCGATGGTTAAAGTCAAATTATCAGAATAGCCATCTTGGAGGACGATATGAGAATTATCAACTGAAAGAAGTATTGACGGATGTGCTGAAGCAATATGGACCATCGGAGATATACTTGCAAGAAGTAAAATCGCGACAAAAGTTAGCGCTCGACCTGCATTATTCGACATAAGACCCAGTCAAGCCAGTAGCACATCCCTCTTGAGTGAATCGGATATAAGCATAAAATTTTGATTGATTTTCATTATCCTTGCTTAAGAGATGAAATACGACCTTGGTCTAGATTTTCCCAAGGGAATTCACCTGATTCACCCACATTTCTACCGAAGTGTCCACCAGCAGCAGTAACCGAGTAAATTGGCCTCTGAAGATTTAGATCACGAGAAATGGCTCCTGGTCTAAAATCAAATGTATCATTCACTCTACGAGCAATTTCTATTTCTGATTCAGTCGATGTCCCAAAGGTCTCAACTCTTACACTTACAGGTTCAGCGACACCGATAACATATGCTAATTGAATTTCACATCTATCTGCAAGACCTGCAGCAACTACGTGCTTAGCAGCCCATCTTGAAGCATATGCAGCAGAACGGTCGACTTTAGATGGGTCTTTACCGGAAAATGCTCCGCCACCGTGTCGACCCATTCCGCCATAGGTGTCAACAATTATTTTACGGCCTGTCAAACCTGCATCCGCATAAGGACCTCCAGGGTCTGCAAATCTACCAGTTCCGTTAACTACTAACTTGTAATCATTGTTTAGTAGTTCAGCAGGTATCGAATGTTCAACTACATGTTCTCTAATCTGTTCTCTAACATATTCTAGTTCTTTCTCTTCTGAACCATTGAATTGATCTTTCAATTTATCGTCATGTTGAATTGCAATTACAACTGTATGAACCCTAGAGATTGAACCATCCGAATTGTATTCAACAGTTACCTGTGATTTACCATCAGGCCTTGTCCAAGGAAGCGTCCCATCTTCTCTAACTGTGGTTAAACGTCGAGTTAGTCTTTGTGAAAGGGCTGCTGCTAACGGGAAGTAACGGCCTTTTAGTCCATCGTAACCTTCTGTCTCGTTACAAGCATAACCAAACATCATTCCTTGGTCTCCTGCACCTTGGTCTAAACCATCTTTATTGACACCTTGAGCGATATTTGCTGATTGGGTAGTTATGTGGACTTGAACATCACAAAACTCTGGACTGGTTGCATCCATGCCTATTGCATGGGAAACATAACCAATTGCAGCTCCAGCTTTACGAGCAACTGATTCATAATCAGGTGCAGCGCCATTAAGAGATACTTCTCCAGCAAGGACTATCAAGCCTTTTTCTTCTTTACCCTTTACACATGTCTCTACAGCCACTCTAGCATTTGAATCAACACTTAGACAAGCATCAACAATAGCGTCAGATATAGCATCGCAAAGTTTGTCAGGGTGTCCGCTGGTAACCGATTCTGATGAAAATAGTACATTCGTCATGGTTAGCCCGCTTTGTCAACCATTTATGAATAAATCGCATCTTTAATGATAAAATTATTCTTAAGAGTCATAAAAGGCTCAAAGTTTCCTCTTCCGTCTTACAAAATCAGAGTATTTTGAAACGAATGCTTGATGTTCTAAACCACCTCCGCCCGAATATGGCCACTTATGTTGCAACCGCATACAGAACACACACTCTAGGTGAAATTCAATCCAATGGTGCTGAACTTGTTGGAAAAGAAGTCACAGTTGCTGGATTCATGGAAGCAAATCGTGGAAAGGGAGCCATATGTTTTGTTGACCTAAGAGATGGAACCGGAAAAACTCAGATATTTCTCAAGGCCGATAATATAGGAGAAGAATCTCTTGATATGGTTCAACGAATGACTAGAGAATCTACATTGCAATTCACAGGTACTGTCTCTGAAAAAAGGCCACCTAAAACCAAGGAAGGTGAACCTGTCCCTCCTCCTGCATACGAAGTTGTAGCTAGTTCTGTAACAGTCGTAGCCAAAGCTGAAGCCCCATTACCATTAGGTGTAACTGACACTGTGCATGTTGCATTAGACACAAGACTTGACAATAGATTCTTGGATTTGAGAAGAGCCCATGTCGCTGCAATGTTTAGACTTAGAGGCAAGATTCTACAATATGGAAGAGAGGCTTTAATCAATGAAGGTTTCTTTGAAACACACACTCCAAAGATTGTGGCTACTGCTACTGAAGGAGGAACTGATCTCTTCCCAATGCAATATTTTGATATTCCTGCATACCTAAATCAATCTCCTCAACTATTCAAACAATTATGTATGTCTGGAGGTCTTGAGAGAGTATTTGAGGTTGGACCTGCATTTAGAGCCGAAAAGCACGACACATATCGCCACCTAAACGAATTTATTTCTTTTGATATCGAATGTTCATGGGCAACTGATGATGATGTCATGGGTGTGTTGGAAAGAATGATTCATCACATGTGGGATTCTGTATCTAAAGACGAAGAATCACAAAAGCACATTGACACAATCAACCAATATCGTGCGACTCAAGGAGAGGAACCTGTAGAAGTTATTGTTCCTGAATTGCCATTCCCAAGAGTGTCTTACTGCGATGCGATTGACATTATCAAGAAAAAGGGTGGTGAAATCGAATGGGGCGATGACATCGATGCTGAAAATTCAGACTTACTAGCAGAGGATTTACCTCAATTCTATTTCTTGCCTCAATGGCCAATGGACCTCAAACCATTCTACATACACCATGTAGAGGGTGAAATGGGTTCAACTGGTAAGCAACTCAGCCGTGGTTTTGACTTGAACTTTGGCAGAGATGAATTGACATCTGGTGGGCAAAGAGAACATAGAATGGATGTCCTCATCGAGAACCTAAAAGATATGGACCTTGATCCTGTAGAATTCGAGTTTTACGTCGCAGGATTTAGGCACGGTGTTCCCCCTCACGCAGGATGGGGTCTTGGAGTAGAGAGAATCTTGATGAAGCTCACAGGGGCAAAGAATGTACGTGAAACTGTTTTATTCCCTAGAGACAGAAAGAGAGTTAGCCCTTAGATTACTTCATACGATGTCTAATGGTGAATCTCTAGAAGTGAAACGTGCAACGCTTCCATCTTTTGAAATTACAAACTTTTCAAAATTCCAGCGTATATCACCAGTATGTCCGTCGGAACCCACCGATTGACTTAGTTCAGTAAATAATGGATGTTGATTTTCGCCCTTTACCTCAAGTTTTGCCATCAAAGGAAAATCTACGTTGTACTGCTTGGATGTGAAATCACATATCTCTTGGTGAGTACCCGGTTCTTGGCCACCAAATTGGTTGCAGGGAAAACCTACTACAGTAATTCCATCCTGTGTTGATTTTTCTTGAAGTTGTTCATATTGACGAGTAAATCCACATGCACTTGCGACATTTACTACCAACCAATGTTCGGTATTTGACTCCCCTAAATCTCGTAGAGTAGTTTTTTGTCTATTCATCATATCAAATTCAATATCTAAAGGATTGCCCATAATTGCCCGAGAACATCCTACTCTTCAATATGTTAGTTACAAGCCGTAGAGTAAGTGTGATAGACATCAACCATTAGGATTTGATATGGCCGTTGACCGTATGCAGTGGGGTGCCGAATCTTGGCAATACGCTGACTTGTATATGCCTGATGACCCATCGCCATACCAAAAAGACGTAGGAATTCCGTGTATTATGCTTATACACGGTGGATTTTGGAAAGAGAAATACGATTCGGAATTGATGAAACCTATCGCCGAAGATTTGGCTGAAGCAGGTGTTGCTGCATGGAATATTGAATTCAAAAGATGGAGTGATGATGAAGATGGAGTTTGGATGGATACGCTTTCTGATGTCATGAGAGCATGGGGCCAACTAGCTCTTTTACCTGGAATTGACATTACTCGTTCCATGGTCATGGGGCATTCTGCTGGTGGACAATTGGCACTAATTCTTGCTTCAAAGGCCGAAAGAAAACCATGGTTAGCAATTGCTCAAGCACCTATCACTGACTTGATTGGTTCAGACCATGCTAAATTATCTGATGATGGCGACGCTGTGCGAAGATGGCTTGGTTGCACTCCTGAAGAAAATCCAGAACTTTGGTCTCAACTTAATCCGGTTGACAATCCACCTATATCACCCGTATTGATCATTCATGGTGAACAAGATGATGAAGTACCACATGAACAATCTGAAACTTATGCTAGAGTGATGAAAGCAAAAGGTGCAGATGTCCAGAAGTTATGGCTACCTGGAGACCATTTCTCAATTATCGATGTAGCAAGTGATGATTGGCTAGTGCAACTGAATACAATACTTGATTGGCTTTAATGCGAATACCTATGACCGAAGACCTCTTGGATGACGACATGGAACTACTAGGCTCTGATTTCCCATACTCAGAAAATTCCTTGGCTGGAAGACATGCAATGGTCTGTGGAGCAAGTCGAGGGATTGGTGCGGCAACAGCCAAAATGCTCGCTAAGGCTGGAGCGAATGTTACAATTTGTTCGAGAAATCAAAGCGTTCTAGAAGAACTAAAAATTGAACTAACTAAACTTGGAACTGGAACTCATCAAGTATGCGTGGTTGACCTTGAGGATACTCAATCTCTGGACTCAAAGGTTCAAACAATAATTGCCGGAAACGGCCCTGTCCACATACTGGTCAATAATGCCGGAGGCCCTCCTGGTGGGCCACTAATCAATAATGAAATAGAAGATTTCGAAGCACCTTTCAAAAGACATCTTCACGCATCTCACACCTTGGTTCAATTATTGGCTCCGCAAATGAAAGAAGAGAAATTTGGCAGAATTATCCAAATTATTTCTACCTCGGTTAAAGAACCAATTCCAAACATTGGTCTTTCCAATACTTTGAGAGGTGCTATGGCCTCTTGGGCTAAATCATTATCACGTGAACTAGACCCTTGTATTACTATCAACAATGTTTTACCGGGTTTTACAGATACCGAAAGATTAGGTAGTTTAGCAGATTCAATAAATCAGAGAACTGGTAAAAGTCAAGAAGAGATTCACAAATCGTGGATTGAACAAGTTCCTATTGGTCGATTGATCGACCCACTAGAAACCGCCTCTGCAATTCTTTTCCTATCTCTTCCAGCCTCTGGAGGAATTAGAGGAGTCTCACTAGCGGTTGATGGCGGAAGACTACGCGGTATCTAATCAGCGATATATATCGAACCAAACCGGATAATGGTCAGATACATTCGATGTGCTGAATGATGAAGTGTCAACGCCCCAAGTTCCAACTAAACGTCCGCTTAGTTCACCAGTTGTCACAATTCTGTCATAAGCACAATCTGTTGAAGAAACCGTAGTATCGGCTGAGTCTGGAACCAGCCAAGTATAGTTAGAATTTCTCATTGGAGATGACCATAATTCTTCAGAGGATGCATAACTACATCCTGCATTATAATCACCCAGAATCACTATATCTGGTTCTTGCGGATTTTCCGCTTGATAATCTTGAACCACTGTATGTAGAGCATTAATTTCTTCCATCGCGGATGCTGGTTTGGTGTGAATTGTAATTAGAGTAAAATCAAATCCCGAGGAATTGCCACTTGCATTCAATAATTCAAAACTTCCCAAGTAAGGTTCTTTTTGAAATAAATCATTTTCAGAATCATTGTACAATGAGCCATTTATCGGAGAGAATACCGTTGTGTTGTAATAATATGCATATTGCTCTTGATAAGTATCATCTTCTTGCTGACCACTTCTTTCACTTAGTAACATATCCCAAGTATCATTGGAGCGATTATTTATTTGCTCAAGAAAATCATAAGGCACTGTTTGATCGATATCTCGGATTTCTTGAACCGACACCAAATCATATTGAAGAACAGTATCGACCAACACGCTAACTACCTCGGGTTTACTCATTTTTGTTTCACCAAAAACTTTGATGTTGAATGTAGCAATTCGTGCGACTTCTGAGCGATTTAATTGAGGTATTTCTCTCGCTTCGGTTTCATTTTCATCATCATCTTGTTGCTCATCACTATCAGTTTCGACAAAAACAAAAACTGTGTTTTCTTCTTTGTGGATAAGAAGATGGATTGTCATCGGCGCCAAAATCAAAATGGCTACCAAACTCAATGCTTGTAGGTAACCTTCCATAGAAGCCATAGAGTTACGGGGAATTTACATTGTTATCAATCTTGTTTCAAAATTATACCAATGCATAGGTTATTGACGCGCGGGTTCTAGGCTCGGATATGTCCGGAGAGGTGAGCCCAGAACAGGCTCGTAAAATTCTTGATATGCTTACTGAGGGAGAGGCTCTTGATAACGTCAATACATCACTTGCATTACGACTTGTCCCGATTGCTGAAGAACTCGACGATGGGGAATTGGTTGGTAGATTATTGGAACATGCATTAAACGTTAGTCAAGACGAAATCGAAAAGGGCTGGGCTAATTTTGAGATTTTGAAACTTAATCAATCACCGATTGAAGAATTTGCAAAGTTGTCATCTCAAATTGAAACTCTAGTCGATGGTAGTTCACTTTCTGCTGCAATTATGCATCACTTAGGATTGATGTATCTAGCATTAGACAACTTTAGCGAAGCTAAACTGTTTACTAACCGCTCTTTAAGGATTAGAGAATCTAATGAGGATGAGGAAGGAATTGTATACGGATTGGCACTTCTCGAAGCATGCTGCAAGAGGGAAAATTTGAATGATGAAGCGATAATACATGGAACCAGAAGATTAGAGATTCTAATGAAACTTGGAGACCTTGAAGGACAGATGGAAGCAATGAGCGACCTGGCACATACACAAGCGACTATCGGTTCTTTCGATGCTGCTCAAGACTTATACAACCAATCTCTAAAACTCTCCAATGAACTTGAAGATGTTTCAGGTCAATTGGTTGCGAGATGGGGCTTAGCAGATATTGCAGAAATTAGTGAAGATTATCAAACTGCGATGTTACTACTTTCTGATTCTCTTCATTCCTTCATCGCACTAGGAATCCCTGCACCACCGCAGGTTCGCGACAGAATCGAGGCTCTTGCTAATCTTGAACAGCCCCCCGAAAAAAAGAAATGAAAATAATTTAGTCCACAAAGTTATGATATGAAAGCGACTGGCAGGAACGGTGATAGAGTATGGAACACGATATTTTCTTCTCCATAAGTCAAACACCAGACTCTAATGGACAGATTCCAAGTGAGTCAGAAATGTTCTCAAATTATTTTGAACAACTTCAACATGCCGATAAACTAGGGTTTGGAACAGGTTGGATCGCTCAAGCCCATCTTTCAACTGAAACGCAAAAATCCAATTCTAAACCAGTAGTCCCTCACTGGCAAGGTGAAGTAGGCCTATGTACGGATTTCCCACAACTGGCAATGGAGAGTTTTCGTAAAACAAATAATATCAATATAGGCTCTGCAGTGATTAGTATTTTAGCTAGTGGAGGGCCAATAGCTCAGGCTGAGAGAATCGCAAATACTGTTCAGTTTCTGTCGATGATGGATGAGAAAAGAAAACTCAACATTGGATTTAGTGCTGGAAGATTTGAATTTATGGCTAGACCATATGGCATAACTCCTAGAAATCTCTATGAAGAGATGGCTTGGCCAGCATTGAGAGGACAAATATTCATGGAAGCGAGTGAAATTTTCCTAAGACTTCTTCGCGGAGATACAATCAGTAGCGATGATATTCGTGAAACAATTCTTACTCGTGAGAACTTTCGCTCAGATGAAGATTGGTTGAAAGTGCAAGTTGCATACTTTGCAGAAACAAAATTGGAGAAAGTACCTGAAAGTATCACTATTCCAAATCGATATGTTTTCGAAGACATATCAATAGTGCCTAAAGAATGGAATCGAGAGCAATTAGAATTAGTTGCTGGAACACATGACCCTAAGACACAGGAGTTTGTCAATCAATTCTTACCCGTCAAAGTGTTTAACCTGTCGATAACTTCACCAGAGGTAATCGATGATACACACCTAAGGATGTCCAAAAACTTCCACAAAGACGGTGGAGAATGGCAACGTAGAGATATGCCAAGAACTAGTTTCGTTTTCATTAATGATGAAGAAGGATTGACTCCCTCACAACAAAGTGATGCAGCGAAAGTTGAAGCATCTAATGCTTTGGAAGCATATTGGAATGCTTTGGAAGGCACAATAGACCCAGGAAAAGTTGCTCGAGCAACAAATAACGCATTGATTGGAAATGTCGAGGAAGTAGCAAATCAAATGGTAGAAAGATTCCATTCCGAAGATAGAATAATGGCTTGGTTTGATTTCTTCAATCATGATTCTAAGAGAGTTTGCCGGAATATGAGTGCTTACATGAACAAAGTTGCACCATTAGTCGAGAAGATACTGGAGGAACAATGATGTCTGATAATACGATTCCTTCTGCAGTTGTAGATGGCAAGCCAGGAAGTTCTATGTATCCAAATTCCTCTCTAGGAGAGAATATCGAAGGTATACCAACTGGTCGAGAAGTTGCTTGGGAGCCATTGGTTGATTATCGTAGAAATGGTGTGTCTGAAACCACAATCCACGGTGCTGTGGCTTGGTCACATGGCGATGAAGTCATCCATTCATTTGGTGGAAATGTATTGTGTTATGGACGCTCGATGATGAAACCATTTATGCTCAAGGCTTTCACAAAGGAATTAGAAGACACCTCATGGGAACAGAAAGCAATTTCTGTTGCTTCACATAACGGTGATACCGAACACGTGGCAGCAGCACAGTCATTACTTTCAGAGCCTGAATGGCCATTGATGCTGACACCTTTGGATGTACCATTGATTCAGTTTGGACGTCAGGTAAGAAGACCAAGAAGATGGTATCATACATGCTCAGGCGAACACGCTGCAATCCTCTATGGATGCCGTCAAAAAGGTTGGAATAGAGCAGGATATACACTGCCAACCCATGAAGTATTCAAGGCATATATGACACAAATACGAACCTATTTGGGAGAAGATTGGACACCACTACGAGTTGCAAAAGATGGTTGTGGACTGCCTACAGTTTCCAACACTGTTGCAGAACTCGCACAAATTTATGCAGGCCTTGTACGCGACAAAGATGATGATTGGATCTGGGAATCTATGATTAGAAACCCTGACCTTGTAGGCGGATTTAATCGTCTAGACTCGACTATATTGAAAGCCGGTGAAGGTAAAGTAATCGCAAAGGAAGGAGCTGATGGTCTTCTTGGATTGGCTATTGAACATCCTGATTATCCAAAGGGCCTAGGAGTTGTTGTCAAAATTGCTCATGGTTGGAACTCACAAGCAACTTGGTATATTGCAAGAGCAGTACTTGGGGTTCTAGGAATCAAACTACGAAATCCATACCCTCTAAATCGTCAAAAAGCATTTATCGTACCAGGAATCGTTCCAGAGAAATACCTAGAGAAACTACAAACCATTGACACTTGGGATGAATGGGACCCTGATACGGACCGCTGGTCATTTGATATCGAGGCATAGATATGGATAAGATTGAGAACTTCATTGATGGTGAATTCTTATTATCTTCTAGCGGCCAATTTATCGACAACATAAATCCAGCAACAGGACAGTTAATCGGTAAGATTACCAATTCAAATAGCCAAGATATTCAAAATGCTGTCAATGCGGCAAATAGGGCATTGAAATCATGGAGTAGTTTGAAAATTGTTGAAAGAATTGCTTGGCTTAACAAAATTGCTGATGCCCTGGAATCGAAAAAAGAATTAATCGCTCAAACCGAAAGTATGGACACGGGTAAACCTATCTCTTTAGCAAGAAGAGTTGATGCCAATCGTTCAATCACCAACTTTCGCTTCTTTGCAGAATTTGCTGCTAAACAAAATGATATGCAGTTTGATATGGATGATGCGATAAATTATGTCCATAGAAAACCTATTGGCGTTGTAGGACTTATCACTCCATGGAACTTACCGTTGTATCTTCTTACTTGGAAAATAGCTCCTGCCTTGGTGATGGGTAATACAATAGTTGCCAAACCTAGTGAACTTACTCCATTAACTGCTAACTTATTTGCTAGCATACTGCAAGAAATTGATTTCCCTAAAGGCGTATTCAACATTGTTCATGGATTAGGGCCAAGTGCAGGCCAACCTATATTGGAACACCCTGAAATCAAGGCAATTTCATTTACAGGAGGGACTGAAACTGGTCGAATTGTAGCAAAAACTGCTGCACCATTATTCAAAAAATTATCACTTGAGTTAGGCGGTAAGAATGCCACCATCATACTTGATGATGCGGACTTACCTACAGCGGCTAAAGGGGCTGCAAAGGCTGGTTTTACTAATTCTGGGCAAGTTTGCTTATGTGGTTCAAGAATATTAGTAGACCAATCCATAGCAGCAGAGTTTACTGATTTATTACTCAAAGAAGTTAATTCAATAAAACTAGGTGACCCTCAAAATGAAGAAACTGAAATGGGCTCTGTCATCTCCATGCAGCACCTAGAGAAAGTAGAATCATATGTTGAACTGGCAAAACAGGAAGGAGGTTCTATCCTTACAGGTGGAAAACGAGCATCTCTGACAAGTCAACAAAATGCTGATGGAGCATTCCTTGAGCCTACTGTTATTGGTGGATTGGATATAAATTCAAGAACTGCGACTGAGGAAATTTTTGGTCCAGTTATAACATTACATACTTTCGAAAATCAAGAACAAGCCATTGAAATGACTAATTCCACTGAATATGGACTCGCTGGTTCAGTATGGACCACAGATCTAGAGCGTGGGCGAAATTTTGCCGAAAAAATAGAAACTGGTATAATGTGGGTTAATACTTGGCTTCATAGAGATTTGAGAACACCATTTGGTGGCGTTAAGAATTCAGGAGTTGGTAGAGAAGGAGGCCAGTGGTCTCTTTCATTCTTTTCTGAAATGACCAACATATGTGTAAAACAAGATTGAACACAACTTGAAAAGTAAATCGTATAATCGGATGACATGACTGGTAAGGATACTCTCCCATTATTTGTTTTACCAATGGTTCTTTTACCAGGTGAAATACAACAATTACGTATTTTTGAACCGAGATATCGACAAATGTTAGATGACTGTCTACTCGATGGTAAATCCTTTGGTTTGGTATGTGATGATAATGAGGAAAAAATCAATGGTTGGAATGGTCCTAAGGAATTTGGATGTGAAGCTGAAATAATTCATCATGAAACCATGGGAAGTAATCACTTTGTAGAAATAATTGGGACTCGGAAATTCAAGATTAAACAAGTGATTGAACCTGCATTACCTCCATTTTCAGACCAGAGTATGTCAGAATTAATGCCTGAAGTTGGAATTTACCCAGACCTTGATACAATCTTAGAAAAAATCCCTGAGGATAGTGAATATCAGAAATTATATCTTGCTGCCGAAGTTGATTTTCAAGAGAATGAAAATCAAATATCTGATGAACAATTAGAGGAATTAACATCTGCACTGAAATCAGTAATCAAAACTATTGGTAACAACATAAATATCGACCAAGACATACTCGATGAATGGGTCGAAAGTCGTATCGAAATGATAGTTAAGAAAAATGAAGATACCCTCTATTCAATCGCTGCCATGACTATCAGTGGATTAGAGCAAAAGTATGAGATTCTAAGTAAATCCAACAGCGATGAAATTTATGATGAAATCATGACTAATCTAACGAAAATCGTTTAATTCAATCGAATTATATTGTCCGAGGGTTTCAAATCACTTCGCTATGTGGACGTTCTATGTCCGTTCATGGAAAAGCAAGGAAGGTTACCACCCACACTTTGCAAGAAATGAAGAGTGCAGGTGAAAAAATCACTATGCTAACCGCATATGACTTTTCATTGGCTAAGTTAGTCGATAATGCCGGTGTCGATGTCATATTAGTTGGAGATTCGGCATCCAATGTAATGGCTGGTCAAGTCACCACAGTTCCAATGACCCTCGACCATATGATTTACCACGCACAATGTGTCAAACGAGCAGTCGACCGTGCATTGATAGTTGTTGACATGCCATTTGGAACTTATCAAGGAAACTCGGCAATTGCATTAGAATCTGCAATTAGGATAATGAAAGAGGCAGAAGGACATGCTGTCAAGTTAGAAGGGGGAGCGGAAATTGTCGAATCCATTCAAAGAATTCTCACCGCAGGTATTCCGGTAATGGGCCACTTGGGACTAACTCCACAATCAATTTACAAATTTGGAACATATACAGTAAGAGCAAAAGAAGATGAGGAGGCAGAGAAATTAATTCAAGATGCAAAAATCCTCGAAGAGGCTGGATGCTTTGGAATAGTTTTAGAGAAAATCCCTAGAGACCTTGCTAAAAGAGTGAGTGAGTCTGTCAATATTCCTACTATTGGAATTGGAGCAGGCCCTGATTGTGATGGTCAGGTTTTAGTGCTCCACGATTTACTTGGAATAACCATGGATTTCTCCCCAAGGTTCCTAAGAAGATATCTTAACCTAGCCGATGATATTCATGGTGCAATTACAAATTATTGTGATGATGTTCGCTCTGGTGAATTCCCGAGTGATGATGAGAGTTATACCTCATGAAGTTTGGGAAAAAGCCAGGATTGCTCCGGCAAAACCGCCAATAGTGATCCCAAATAAATGCCAAACTCCGTAGCGAAATGGTGGTAATTCATATTGCCCCCAAGAAGTACTTATCCAGACCCAAATCAATAGTGGCAGATAAACTCCACAAAATAATGCACCCCACCCTGAGAACCAAATCATTATGAAAAATGACCCAGGAATCATTAGTCCTAGAGAATATTCCCACCATCTGGATTTTTGGTCACCAATGAGTAGAAAATAAAGGACTGGAGAAAGTAGAATGGAACCTATAATAGCTGCTTGAGGTGGAGAAGGCCAAGAATAGTTAGGGGCAAGGAAGGTTTCTGCTAGAATGCCTAGAATCATTCCAATGGTTGCTGGACCTATGATGTGTTTTATTCCAGTCTCAAAGTCGATGATTGAAGGCTTAATTTGTGGCTTTTCAACAGAAATCGGTAGTGTTTCCTCTTCCACTTTTCCCTCCTCCATAGTATGTGCAGTGGGCGGACATGTTTGAGGCTTCGGGCTAACATAAAGCCGATTAGGATATATCCCTACACCTTGTGCCTTGTAACATGACGAGAGGTGAGATTGTGGCTGGATGTCTGGCACCGCACCCCCCACATCTGGTTTATGCAGAAAATCCACCCCAAAATGAACCAACTGCTGAAGGTGGATGGGAACAATTGAGATGGGGCTATGAAAGGCTGCGTGATTCTTTATCAGATATTGATTATGATGTCATAGTAGTACTGTCTCCACATTGGCAAACATACGTTGGGACACATTTTCTTGGATTGCCTCATTTCAAAAATCTATCAGTAGATCCTGTCTTTCCAAACCTGTTTCGCTATAACTATGATTTGAATATCGATGTTGATTTATCTAAACAGATTTGTGACAAAGCAAAAGATGCTGGATTAACTGTTAAAATGATGAATAATCCTGACTTTAGAATTGATTATGGAACTATTACTACTGGCCATATGTTCAATCCTAAATGGGATAAGCCAATGGTTGTGATATCCAGTAATCGCTCAAGTGCCTACTATTCAGTCGATGTAATGCAAGAAATGATGATGGAGTTAGGAAAAGCCACTCGTGATGCTATTCTTGATAGCGGAAAGAAAGCGGTCGTACTGGCTAGTAACTCTCTTTCACATCGACATTTCACAACTGAATCCGAAGTTCCTGAAGACATGAGTAAAGAACACATCACCAGTCATGCTATGCACCTTTGGGATATGCGTATGATCGAATATATGCGCACCGGCCAAAGTCAAAGAATTATTGATGAAATGCCTGAATTTACCGAACAAGCTATCGCTGAAAGTGACGGTGGAGGTTTTACATGGCTCTTATCGACATTAGATATTCCAACATATCCTGCTATTCTTCATGGCTATGGTACAATTATTGGTACTGGGAATGCTATAGTCGAATGGCCAGTATACAAGCATAAGGAGGGAGAAAAATGAGTTCAGGTGAATTGATTGATTCCTTCGTAGTGCCCGTACATCCACATACTGTTCTGGCACCAGAAAAAAATGAGGGATGGGGTAGACTAAGACAAGCATATGACTTAGCCGCAAAACGTATTGAGGAAAGTGGTGCTGATTTATTGATCATTTACTCAACTACATGGCCAAGTATAATCGGGCATCAAATTCAGGCTGACCCTAATCCTGAATGGGTAATGGTAGACCATGATTTCCACGACCTTGGTTCAATTAATTATTCATTTAATATCGATGCTGATTTTGCCCATGCTTGGAATAAATCGAATAAAGAAAGAGGTTTACAGAGCCGTACTGTAGCGTACAAAGGATTCCCGATTGACGTTGGGTCAGTGGTTGCATTAACATTGTTAAATCCAGATAATAAAATTCCTGCAGTAATCGTATCTTCCAATGTTTATTCCAATAGGAGTGAAACAACCGTACTTGCTAAAGCATGCCTAGATGTCATAAAAAGCACTGGAAGGAAAGCTGTTGCGGTTACTGCAATGTCGCTATCGAATAGAATGTTTACTGAAAATATCGACCCTAAGGATGATAAAATCCACTCTTTGAAAGATGATGAGTGGAATCGAAAAATACTCGAGTTCCTAAATGAAGGAAGATTAGAGGATGTCAGCCAGTTATCTCGAACTATACATCGCCAAATCAGGGTCCAAAAAGTAGTCACATTCAAGCCAATGTGGTGGCTTTCGGCTATGAATGAAAATCGTAATAATCTAACAGGGGAAGTTCTTGCATATGAAGCATTAAACGGAGCAGGAGGGGCTGTTGTACATCTAAATCCAACACCTTCTGGAGTTGGCGACAAAGAATATGATGAAGATGATGTAGAAGTGTTCGCTGGTGAGAGAGGCGTCCTTGACACTCATTTAGAATCAGATGAAACCAATGATCATAATCAACCTTCGAAGAATACGAATCAAGGCCCTGAACTTTGGGATCCTACCGAAGCAGAAGGTTCAGTTAATACAGATTCTGCTCCAAAGCCAGTAGGCGCTTATCCCCATGCACGCAAAGTTGGTGATTTGATTTATCTTTCAGGCGTAGGTCCTAGGCAACCAGGGACTAATGCAATTCCAGGTGGCCCGATTCATGATTCATCTGGAGCGCCTCTCGAATATGATATCAAAGCACAAACTCAAGCAGTAATCGATAACATCACTAGAATATTAGAAGAAGCAGGGTCATCTATCAATAATGTTTTAGATGTTACATCATTTCTAATCGATATGGACAGAGACTTTGCAGGCTATAACGAGGTATGGGCAGAAACTCTCGGTAAAGTTGGACCTACTCGGACCACTTTGGCAATTAGAGCACTGCCTACGCCAATTGCAGTAGAAATGAAAGTTATTGCTAAGGCATAACCATATTTTTGGAGGTTTATTTATGGTAAAAAAATCAGTAGAAAAGATTTTGAAAGGCGTTGTGAGTGGAGATATTGATTCTGTAAAAGAAGAAATAAAAGTTACATTAAAACGTACAATCGGCCTTATGGGCGTTGTTGTTATATCTCTTTCAGCAATGCTACCTGGAATTTTTGTCACCCCAACCTTTGCTGCAGAAATTATGGGTGCTGGTATTTGGTTAGCATTCCTTCTAGCTGCTTCTGTAGTTCTTCCTGGCGCATTATCGAAATCCGAATTATCTTCTGCAATGCCTTCTAGTGGCGGTTCATATGTTTTCCTTGAAAGGACATATGGACCAATGGTAGGGACAATTAGTGGCCTAGGTTTGTGGGCATCTTTCCTACTAAAATCTGCATTTGCTTTAATCGGTTTTTCAGCATATTTTGTTGCTGTTACAACTTTCTTTGATATCGAAATTAGTATGTATACACTTTCATTAAGTGCTTTAGTTCTAATTACTATCATCAATATACTAGGTGTTTCTAAGATTAAAGCGATTCAAACACCTATTGTTATTACTACTGTAGGATTACTGGTATTCATCTGTATCGCATCATTATTCTCAGAAAATTTCGACCCGAGTATTCCTTTCGATGGAGCCTTTGATACAGATATTTGGACTCTTGCTGAAACCTCCGCATTTGTATTTGTTGCTTATGCTGGAGTAACTAAAGTAGCTGCCATTGGCGGGGAAGTGAAAAATCCTGAACGTAATCTCCCTGCTGGTATTATGCTATCATTGTTGATTGCAACAGTCCTATACTCAGCAATTGCATTCCTTATGATGGCTTCGATTCCAGGAGAATGGTGGATTGTTGATGGTAAAGTTGTCGAAGACCCAATTTATGTATTTGCTAAGTCGGTAGTAAATACTGAGTTCGGAGTATTTGCAGCAATACTATCGGTCTTAACAATGATTTCAATGGCTCTTGCTGGAATTATGGCCTCATCTAGATTCTTGTTTGCAATGGCTAGAGACAACCTTCTACCTCAACCATTAGAGAATGTAAATGCAAAATTTGAGACACCTCACATTCCTATTCTAGTAACCGGATTAGCAATGGGTCTAGCAATCATATTTGTCGATCTAAAAGATGTGGTAAAATTAGCATCAGGATTTAAGATTATGATTTTTATTATGATTAATTCCTGTGTAATTGTTCTTAGACAAACCAGTGAAAAGCATGATTGGAATCCTGCATACAAGAGTCCAATGTACCCATACATCCAACTCTGGGGAATCATCGCTGGAATTATACTGATAATTCTGATGGGCTATAAAGCATATATTGGAGGAAGTGTTGCTATTGTTGTTGGTCTAATCACATATTATTTGTATGGACGCAAACACTACATGCATTCATCGGATAGTACTCCAATCAAAACTTTTAGAGAACAATTCCAAAATCCTACAAAAGTAGAACATAACAGAAGACTTGCTGCATTCCATGCTGCTGATTTTGGAGGGAAAAGTCATTTGAATGTTAGAGAATTTCAAAATGCATTGAAATCTCTGGGCTTCAAGTTCAACTCTGATGAGTCCCGGTCAATTTTCCACAAAGGCGATTCTAATGAAGATGGAGTCATTGATATTGATGAGTTCATTGATACCTTCGAACAGATCGAAGAAGAGTAATTATTCTAATGCAATAATATCGGATTATTGTACTCTTGTCCATGAACCATCTTCGCCAACATTCCAATATTGGACTTCCTCACTGACATCCACATACCATCCGCTTGAACCCTGTACTGTCCCTGGAGCTGCTTGCATTACACCGAGTTTTGAGGCCTCTAATGCCAACTGTTTCTTTTGTTCATCTGAAAGTGTGAAATTGGATTCATCTTGTTGACCTGAATCAGTCGAATCTACTGTCACTTCATCTTCGTCTTCATAATCATCATCTTCGTAATCATCGTCTTCGTAATCATCCTCGTCATCATAGTAATCACTATCAAATTCATCTTCGATCCAATCTTCATCATCAATACTCTTTGCTCTTCTAACCAAGACAATAAGTGTAATTAGAACCAAACCTAACAGGAATCCTGCAAGACTCATTGCAGTATTAGTCGAGCCAACAGCACCGCCAAATAGAACCGATTCGACATCAAAGAAATATTGAGTGATCAGGCCATTCCACGCGATTGTACATGAACGGTCAAGTCCCGATTTACTTATCTCAATCTCCCATGTATCTCCTGTGATAAATTCTGCCGGACCTGATGTACAACTTATTGTGGTATTTTCAGGTTCGACTTTCACTGTATTACCTTCACTATCAACACCGTAAATTCGAAGAAGGCCATAGTCTCCTTGTTGAAAATTAGTTCCATCGATAATTCCGAATAATTGTATTGCTTCTCCAGGCTCTATTGTGAGGGAAAGTGTTTTTTCGGCATCATCTTGTATCAAAGTCAAGTCATACTGACCGGCTTTCTTCCCTGTGAACGTCCAATAACCTCTACCAGAAGTGGATGGTTCAAATATTCCAGTTTCATTAGAGATAGTTGTTGAAACATCTTCTGCAGGGGCTAAATTTTGACGTGTATCTGCTATCTGAATGAATATCTCTGCAGGAACTCCAGCATTAACAAAAAATCCATCATCAAATTCAGTAATCAATGTTCTAGCATCTCCTGCTGAAACACTCAGAGTTACAATAGCGAAAATACCTGCAGCATTAGCCTGAATTTCATGACTACCCACAGTAGTAGGAATCCACTTATTCTGTGATAGAATCATTTCTAATGTTGAGTCCTCACCATCAATTGTCCAGTTAAGGCCAATATCATACAATTGATTACCATAAGCATCAAAGAAATTTGGATTCAAATCAAATGCCACATCTGCTGCTATGCTTGAGCCTTGACCATCTAGCGTGATTAAGGCTAATTGTCCGTACCCTACTTCAAATTGAAGAGAACTATCAAATCTAATGTCTGTAGTTTCATCAAACCAAGAGGTTTCAAATCGCCAAAATCCGGTTGAATCCGGAATAAATGATGCCCATGTCTCATACTGAGTTAAAGCTGAATCATTACCAACCGCGGTAGTTATGGTAGCGTTTACTGGCCATTCATTTCCTGCAAGATCAAAAGCGTAGACTGAAAGTGTTGATTGCTGCCCCGCAGAAACTACAGAAGGTGATAATTTTATTTTTGTATCAATGGCTGTACCATGACCGACAACTACTGATGTTGTCGATGAAATATCTGCATCTACTACTGATATGTATTGTAGCCCTTCAGTCATTGGAGTCCAAAATACTCTACCATCTTCTTGACTCAGTGAACCCGATGTAACTGAAAAGTCAGTGATAGGAGGAGTTATTGTCCCCGAATAACCTAGATTATCTGTTCTAAAAGATGTCAACTCGTACTTCTCACCAGCGATGAAAAAATCGGGTGATGGAATAATCTGGAGTTCTGAAGTTGTAGCATCTGAAGGAACTACTCTAATTACTCCAGTACCTGAAATTCCACCAGCTGTAACTGTTACATTCCAATAACCTGGGTGAGTAGCGAAGAACCAACCTGTACTGTTTACTGAACCATTCTCTACACTCCAGAGTTTAGCACCTGCTGCCGTATTTGCCATTTCAAAACCATTGATATCGACTAGAGAAGGTTCTAATTTTACAATTCCACCACTTTGGATTAACATATTTGTAGGGAATAAAAATTCATGTGGACTTCCCGAAACGACATTGACTTGTTTTGTAGTTTCCATTTGGTATAGTCTAGCACCCAATTCATATTCACCGATATCTTGAGGAATCCAGTTTGGTGTACCTTGTCCAATAAATTCACCATCTACAGTCCAAATGGCATCCTGAGTCGGCTTTGTATTTCCTCTAGCATCAACAAGGTTAGCAGTCAGTACATTTGCTTCAAGTACATTGGCAGAATTGATAGAAATTTCTAGAGATTGTCCAATTCCTGCCTCAACTGTCATGTTGTAAATAGTCGATAATGTGCCGGCATTTGCCTGAATCGAAATTACCCCCGCATTCCATGGGTAAAATGTACCATCATCTGTGATTGTTCCGTTGGTTGAAGACCATGTCACTTCACCGGCAACTATACTGTTAACCGAATCGTATAGAGTGGCAGTAAAGGTGATCACTTCATCCGCAGTCATAACATATGCTGGTGAAGTAATATCTATTCTCACAGCAGCTGAACCTTGATAAGAAACTGTATTCTTTTCACCTAATTCAACATATTCTTCGCCAAAAGGACTGGCTAAACTAACAAGGAAGATAATTAGAATCGATACAGCTGTTAATCGCTTCATAATCTTCCCTCGTATATTGCTCATCTATCAAAGGTTATCAAACAACCTCTCAGTCAGACCACTCAACCCATTCGGACTGTCCTGGCTCACGGTAGTACCACACTTCGTCGTCAGCCTGTCCCCATTCAGTTCCATCATCTTCAACTCTGTAATCTATCATCCAATCTTCTGATTCACTCGATTCTTGTTCGACTTCAGGTTCTGGCTCAGGCTCAGGTTCGGTGTATGGTTCAGGTTTAGTTGGAGGTGTTGAGGGTGGTCTGGCAAAGGATTGTGTATTCACAGCTGTAGTTCCTACAACTGAGTCAACATCATAGTCATAATCTTCATCGTCTTCATCATCATAATATTCACCACTTCCACGTAAGAATCTAAATCCAACAGCGACTACTGCTAAAGCGATTAGAACGATTAGCCCTGCTGCTACATAGTATAGAGAACCGCCAGCTGCAAAGAAGCCAGCAATATTTCCTTCAACTGTATAGTTTACTTGTTGAGAAACTGTTCCTACGCTAATCGTAGCAGTTTGCTTTCCTTCGTCCAAGGTCTCAATCTTCCAGTTACCTTGGCCGTTATTGATTACTTCAGCTCTTCCAGTTGCTTCAACATAAGAACTAGAAGGAACGTCAATAATATTCCAGAATTCATCAAATGCAACTACTGATATTGAAAGACTATCCAACTGCTCTAGTGTGGTCTTAGATGCATTTACTGTAATATATTTAGGAATTGACAGAGAATAGACTGTAACATCTACAGTGTCTGTACTAGCAGCATATGTTGCGGATAATGAATAGTTTCCACTGACTCTTCCATTGAATAAATATTCAGCCTCATTTTCTGTAGAATTTATATTGTGTGGCAATCCATCATTCTCTTTCCATGAAACAGTTTGTGGGAATTTATTTCCGTCTGAATCATATCCATAGACAGTTAAACCAACTTCTCCGCCAGCATCTTGACTTGTTGCTGAAGCCACAACTTCGATGTAAAGGGCGATTCCATGGTTTACTGAAATATCGAAACTGGAGGTTAGATTTTGCCCACGGTTATTTATTGAGTAAGCATAAATTTGCCAATCTCCAGCAATAGTTGCATCCCATACCATTCCATTTTCTACCAGTAACGTAGTAATATCGACTTCTAAACCATTTGATTTATTCACTAATACCCATGAAAGAACACTTTGGTCGAAACTATTTCCATCATAGTCACTCAATTCTGACGAGAAAGAAATTGATTCATCAGCAGTTATGTTAAACCCTGATTCCTGTGAAGGTGCCTCTCCATCTTCATCTAAAGCGGTGATTATGAAATTATCTAAATCACCTTTAGAGACCTTGACAAATATTTGCGATTCATAGGTTACGCCTTCCTCTAGATAAGTTGCTGTTATTACATAAGATTCCATAGATTCATGAACTGGAGAAAAGATAGTGTCGGTACTGTTAGAAGTCTTAGACAACTCAGTTTGGTTTGCCCAAATTGAATGGGTGATAGTCCAATCGACTAGAGGATACCAAATATTTCCTTTAGCATCAAACGCCTTGACATTTGTTTCTAATGATTGATCCGCTGTAATATTAAACAGGAAGTTATTCGATACTTGGTCATTCACTCTCAACTCTAGAGTATCTAAGGAACCTCTGGATACAAAGACAGTAATATTTTCAGTGAATGATTCATATGTTACTGTCAAAGTCTTGGTGCCTTGGAATGTTGGAACCCATATGTGTGGAATACCCTCGGTCAGTGTTCCATCAGCTAATTGTGACCAGTTTCCAATTGGTATCGAGACTGGTAAGCGATTTCCATTAAGATCAATTCGTGTAGCATTTATCTCGAGAGAATCATCAGCAGTGATGGTTTCAGATGAACTAATTAGTTCTAAAGAAGCCATCTCACCGTGAGTAACTTCAACATCAATACTGTAAGTTTGTCCAGTGGACGTTGATATCGAAACTGTAGAAGTACCAATAAGAATACCTGTAAATTCACCTACAAGAATATCAGCGGATGGTGGCTGACTGTGTGGAGTCGGCGTCTGTATTTTTACAACATTTCCATTTGTAAAGGAAAAGGAATAACTGCCAACATCATCAAACCAAACCAAATTTCCAAATTGATCGTAAGTTGTAGCGTAAATCGAACATGAAGTTCCTGAAGCCAAAATCATTTCACAACCTGATAGTTCAATAGCATAAGGCGCACCAGGGGTGACTATTACAGTCAAATCTACTGTCAAGCTATTGGATACACCATTCCATTCTGCTGTTAGAGTATGAGTACCTACACTGTAAGGGTAGAATACTGTTCCAACCATACTACCATTTGTCGAATAGTAATTAATCGTTTGACTGGTGACTACATTACCAAATTGATCCAAAACATAGGAGAATATTTCCGCAGTTTGGTCTGCAGTGATGGTTTGAGAGGACTGAGATGTAGTATTGTCCAATGAGGCCATCAATTGTACAGGTATACCTGGATTGATGATTAAGTCAAAACTAGAACAAATAACTCCATAACAAGCAGTAACTGTTTGCAGGCCGCTAATAGAAGGAGTCATTGTCGCTAAAGTTGAATTGATGGATGAAATAGAGCCAGATGTAGTAGTCCATTCGATCAATCCTCCAACTGGGATGCCGGGAATATTTGTAATACCAAATTGATCAAAGGATACCACTTCAAACAGAATAGGAGTATCTGCATCAAATGCTGAGGTTGAAGCGGTTACGTTTAGAGAAGAAACATTCGTAGTATGGAACTCTAGCAGAGGTTTCTTATCTTGTTCGTTAGAAGCATCGCTAGAATAAACTGAAACAAGACCATCTAGAACTGCACCTGTGCTTATTGGATTTGCGATTATTATCCAATGCCTTTCATCATCGACAAGCATTCCAGGAATACCTATCTCAAAGGTTAATTCAAAGTCTGTGCTAGTAAATGTTTGGATATCGAGTGGGGTTGCATTATAATCAACACCAGCAGTCAATCCAGGGTTAACACCTGTAGTATTCCATGTTAGAGAATACTCATTCCATGACGAATCTAAAAATTCATGTACTGAAAATTCTATTTCATACGCGCCTCCAGACAAATCCCATGATTCAACGAATAATGTCAAATCGATTGAATGTACGGATTGAGATGTATCTAGAGGAACCTGACTAGCATCTAGAGAGAATACTCCATAGCATAGTGAACCAGCGACATCCTCACAACCTGTTCCAAGTTCCATAGTGTCTAGTGAACCATAATTAGAATCTGCAAAGGCATCATTTATTCCTGCGTCTCTAATTTCAACATGTCCGAATTCTTCAACTTCAGAAGCATCTTGGAAATCGTACACATAAGTTCCATCATTATTGAAGTAGTGAACAGGATCACCAATTGCAAAAGTCCACCTAGAAGATGAAGGCCCAGGAATTGTTTGATTAATTCCTTGTACCCACCAAGTGTATACTTCTCCTACATTCAAAGACGTGGAAGAAGTGAATGAATTACCACTTATCTCGGAATCAAATCTGGAGTCGAATGTAGTAATTCCATTAGAATCGCTCAAGAATAAAATGTATGATGAGGCTCCCGATGAAGGAGACCAAGACAAAGTCACAGAGTCTTGACTTGTGATTATATCATTTGAAGAATCATAAAGAACGCTACCGTCAACAGGTGTGCTCAATACAGGTTGAGAAGGAGGTAAAATCCCACCGATATTATCTACATATTCCAAAACCAGTTTTGGTTGAAGAGTGGCTGCACCCTCAGAAGTGATGAAATCATAACTTGATGAAACATTCTCTGCGTCAAGAATCACCGTAAATGATAAATTATTACTAGCAAAGTTTGCTTGTCCTAAAGCGGTTAAATCCCATTCAACAGCACCGCTACTACTAGAGGTTAAAGTGGTTCTAGTAATCTCGTTGTTTGAACATATCGGGGCATTAGCAGATGTTACGAGCGTCTCTGAAAAGGAAGAACATGCATATGCTGACACGGTTAGAGGAGATGATGATTGACTAGTAGATTGTAAATTCATTTCAAGAATCATAGATGTTGGAGTAATGGCGCTTGGCCATGGTATTTGAGATAAATCAAAGTCTAGAATAATGTCGCTATTTCCTCCTGTATTCGCATTATATCCCAGTGTCAAAGCACTATTTGATCCTGTGTTGACTAGGCTATTAGAGTCAATACTCGCATCTAATACTTGAGGAAGAACGCCAGTCGATTCGAAAATAGATGCTCTAGAAAGTTCATACGTATAATTTCCAGTTCCATCATCCAATCCCAAATCCGAAGGAATTCTATATTCACTAGGCGATGAATAATCTCCGATTCTATGATCTTGTATCGATAACATCTTCCAATACACCCATTCATCAGAAGCAGATTGGTCTACAATTGTAGCATTATTCATAGATAGAGTATTTGTTGCCAAATCCCATTGCCAATCAGGATATTCTAACAAATCACCAACACTGTCGATACAAGTGTAAATTCTTTGGTCATAACTAGTACAGAATTCCCAGTCGGTTGCGTTGGTATTACCTTGGATAAAGCTATACAAAATTGAATCAACATTTTGAGGAATTGGTGATGAATTATTCCATAAAGTTTGACTCATTGCTGGTGTCGTTAGAACAGGTGGTTGTGGTATCCATGGATTTGTAGTCCTATACTCTAGAACCAATTTAGGTCTAGATTCAAGTATTGGATTCTCGCTATCTGCAAACAAATATTGTCCTTGAATCGATCCGCTAGAATCATATTCTGGTTGAATAATAATTGACATATTTTCATCACCATTAACAATTGCTTTTTGCATTATTGCAGTAATATCACAATTCTTTTCCTCGGACAAAACATCAAAGTGTGATTTTGGAGATGGCAAGTCGCTATCAGTACTATGAAATGCCCCTGGTGCAACCCATGCATTGTTTACTCCAGGACTATTCCAAGTTGATGATTCATCCCAAGTGGTGAACATATCTGAACAATAAAATGTAGACAATCCGCTCGAGTTACTCAACTCTGTCAATTGTAAACTTGCATGTAATATCTCGTAAGTACTTGGCATTGGAAGGGTAGAGAAATCAAATGAAATCAATGAACTACTTCTCATATTTGGATCAGAAGGACTTTCACCAACATAGAGACCTTGCCCGTTCTTTATACTACTCGGGTCATTTTCATCCAAATAAGTATCTGAGGTAATTAGTGGGAAACTTAATTCTTCAACCATTGCACCTTCTTGGAATTCAACCCATGCATCGGTTGTTGATATCTCATCGCTGATATAGTTTGGAAGCCAATAACTTGTCTTATTACTGGTGAATCCAATCATGCCATTTTCAATTCCTTGAACTGACCACTGTATATTATTTGAGAAATCCAAGTCATATGGAGCATAGAATTCCATATTTGAAATGTCAAAATATGACGGGTTCGCTCTAGAATCAAATACTATCTGTCCTTCCATTTCATCATCGATATCATTGTCTATGAATAGTTTCCAAGCATCTGGAGAAAAGTTACTGGTGGAAGATAAGTTCCATTGGAAAGTTGGAGTCTTATCGGCAACTAGGCTATGCGAAGATGAGTCCCATACGATTTCACCATCAGCAGGATAAGCATTTTCCGGATAATCAAGTGGCGATGTCGCCGAACCATTAGCCCATACCAATTCTAAATATGGTTGGTTGGAAAATGATTCTACAGAACTAAATGAAACCACCTGATTTGGTGCTGGATTAGTATTGTATAACATCAATGATAGAAGATTGTTGCCTGATGCTATGGCGCGTTGAACTGAATGAGTTACATTCCATGCCATCCAACCAGTAGTGGACATCTGTATATCTTCGATTTGACCTATGTCTACGCCAATATCTCTACCACCAGGACTTGACCATAGAGATGAGTTATTGCCGATTGGAGATAATGATGTTGCTTCATCAGTCCATGGCATTAGAACCGGTCTTACAGCGACTGGAAGATTAGGTGTTGAAAGAATTGGGCTGCTGTACATCTTTAATTCAGCAGAGATGATTCTCCCATTACTCGGTTGTAGTTGAGAATTTATGTCTATTTTTATTAGTCCAGAAAAATTATCTCCTATATTCGATGTTCCTACTTTTATGTCTAAGTCTGAGCCGTGAGGGAATGATAAGACACTACCATCATCAGAAATGTAGGTGTCTTCAAACTGAGGTAGAGAAATGTGAGGCATCGCTTCTTCGTGCCTTAAATTCATAGTAAAATGGTCAGCATCTATTGAAGTAGTATCTAAATCAGCGAGATAGAAATGCGATGCTGGAGACCAATCTCCTAATTGATAGGTTGAAGACAACGCTCTAACTCTCCAAAACCACTGCTCACCAACATCTAGGTCGTTCTGGATCTCAAAATTAGTATTGGATAAATCAAAACCAATATCATTCCATGAGGTATAAGTCTGTAATTCATTAGATGAAAAACTAGAGGCTGAATCTATTTCTAATGCCCATCCAATGATAGAATTAGATACTGAATTATCTGTCCAATTTAATGTTGGTTTAGTTTCACTCTCTAGAATAAAATCAGGTGTGTAGAGCCAATCACCGTTTACTGGATAATCCAGTGTTGGAATTACAGGTAGTTGATTGGAACCTGGGATGTAAACAAATTTTAGGGAAGGGTGCTTGCTTTGATCAAATTCAAAACTAGAATAGAATAATGTTGTTGATTGAGTAGTGGAGATGGTATTGAATATCAAGTCTAGTGGAGTTCCTTCTCTCATTGATTTCTGTGTTGCTGAAGTTATATTCCAAGCCACAATGTCTCCTTGAGATGCTGAACTAGTTATCATTTGAGAGTCCAAAAGTTGCCCTTTTTCAGAACCTGTGGCTCCGGGGGAATTCCAAGGATTTGTTCCATCATATGTATTCCAAGTGACTCCCTGTTCAGTCCAATTATGTTGGAATCCTTCCCAGACTCCAATTTCGGCAGGGTTGGTGTAACTGTCTAATTCCAATTCAATTTGTGATGATTCAATCGCGTAACCATTAGGAAGTAAATAATTTGAAACATCACATTGGAACAATCCAGTACCTATTCCTTGAACTTGATCATTTATGACCCGCATACGAGGAGAACCATAATCATTCGAGTCAGTAAAAGTACTACTAATTGTGGATTCATGACAATATGGAATACTTTCTTCTTGAGTCTCAGTACCAAGTTCTAGAGTCATTTCATATCTGTCACCACCTAGCCAATTTGAATTCAAAGAACTGACTAAGAAAGACGAATATTGCCATTCACTCAAACGATTATCTGTGTCGAAATTTGCCATTCTCCAATAATACATTTTGCCTGTATCAAGAGGCATATTGTAAGGCATTGTGAATTGTCCTGCCGTAGATTGTACTGGATTGCCGTACCTTGAATCATTATTGAAAATTAAATTTCTATAACTCTTATCCTCAGATAACTGAAATAGCATTCCATAAGGGGCTGATTGTGTACTATTCCAAGTCAATGAAGGTAGCGTATTTGCTGACAAGTTGTGCCCTGTAAGGTTCCAAACTGGGCTACCGTCAATAGGCGTAATAAGTTCAGGAGCGGGTACAGGTGAACTTTGACTCAGCATGTAAGTAATGCCAATAGTAGGCTGTAGTGCAAGATTTGAGTCATCAGTAGAGTAAAAACTAACATCGTTATTTGAGGTGGAAATTGATTCTCCCTCAAGCCGACTCAATAATGTAAATTCTAAACCATCTTGAGAAACATCGTCCAAGCTACTTTGAACTACATCCTCGATTGAAAATGTAAATCTTTGAGAGGTTTGGTCACTCATTAGAATTGTATTTGAAGCAATACCAATCTCATTTATCCCACCATTTTCCCACTCATTTGAACCATCATAATATCTCCATGTTGCAGTATTTTCTTCCCAAAATAAATTTTCGTTATGATGGAATGACAACATAGAGGGTGTAGCAGGTAAGATAGTACGAGTAAACGAAACATCTGCATCAATGATGGCTAGACTTGAATTTAGACCAAGATATTGTGTATTAACCCTAGTGTAAATCATAGATTCTGCGGTAGTGTCAGATTGAACTGAAATCTGAGCACTTGAACCTAGATTCGAATTAGGAGATGATGAGTCAATCTCAACATCTTCTATAAATTTTAGAGTTCCCAAGTTCAAGTCGTTTGCCTTAGCATTAATTGTTGCAGTTCCGTCATTGTTATCTATGACATTTAAGTTTGGAAGTAGGAAATGGCCACTAGACCAATTACTTATCATTCCAGATGAATCTAACGAACGTGCCCTGTAGTAAATAATACTACCATTTTGAATAGAATCACTTTGAGGTATTGTGAAACTACCTGAATTAGAGGTTGTTGTAAACGGGTCATTCAAGGTAGAATAAATCCAATCTAAGTCAGAATCATTTCTAAAATCATCACCTAATGAAAGTTGAAATTCAACATGTGAGCCATTTAGGTTATTGTAAGAAAGTGTTGGATTAGTTTCTGCCTTCAGTATGAAGTCATTAGACATCAAAGGCATTCCATCAGTGACAAAATCAGATGTAACGCTACCACCGTCTCCAGGGGTTACTGACGATGTTTCTATTGCAAGGTGTGGAGGATAAATTGCGGTAGTTTGGACACATTGAAGCATCCCTCCAATCGCGGAAAGAAGGAAGTCAAAAGTAGGTGTATTATCAATTGAATCTTGTTGAACAAGTTTAGTTACATTGAATGAGTAATTGTAAACTCCGGAGGTTGATATTTGAGTCTTTGTTGCTGGGGTTTCCCATTCGGAACGATCTGAAAGAACGTCATCAGCACCGGCAGTTTGCCAGAAAGTAGTAGAGTCGGAATTAATCCATGTTGACTCTGTTTCTCTCCAAGATTTTTCTACTGAAGCGGCATAGATATTTATGCCATTAATTGTGTTTGGAGCATAAACATCGTTACAGTGCATTGAAAGAATAGCTGACTGAACCGTGTCGTTTGGATTCACAGTATTGTTGAAGTTTACCAGGCCTCTAGCCTCATCGGTAGCATTGACTCCGACAAGAGTGTTTATCTCACCTGCATAATTGGTGTTGACTTCATTTGAAGAAATGTAAACCATAGATGCTGCCACGACGTTACGAATACTTGTTTGAACATTATCGTTATCTTCGAGAATAGGCTCTTCTAGTGCCGTTTGCGTAACAAGTATATCCGCTGAAAGAAACATAATTACTAACAAAATCGCTGTCGCGCTTCGGCGGGAATTTGACTCTTTTATCATGGGGCTCAAGTCACTCACTAAAGCCCCTTTATACTGTCTTTTCGCTTCGATGACCTAAAATAATCAAAAAAACTGCTATGAATTATTTCTAAAAACAAGGCGAATGTTGAAGGGCGCTCGACGTTGAGAGGGTGGCATGAGCGAACTTTGGGTTGAGAAACACCGGCCTCAGTCGGTCACTGAAATTAGAGGTCAACCCGCTGTAGTTCAACGATTGACAATCTATGCAGAGAAAAAAGAGTTCCCACACCTATTGTTTGCAGGACCACCAGGTACAGGAAAAACCACAGCTGCAATGGCATTAACCAAGGACGTTTTTGGGCCAGATTACAGACAAAACCTGCTTGAAATGAATGCATCTGATGAAAGAAAACTCGAGAGCATTAGAACAAAGGTCAAACAATTTGCTCGAACTAGCCCATATGGTGGTGCTTCATTCAAGATAATATTCCTCGATGAAGCAGACGCTTTGACAAATGATGCTCAAGGCGCACTAAGAAGAATCATGGAGCAATATGCTGAAACATGCAGATTCATCCTCTCATGCAATTATTCATCTAAAATTATTGAACCGATTCAATCGAGATGTGCAGTTTTTAGATTTAGACCTCTATCTGATTCAGATGTTGCCTCTCAAGTACATCATGTGGCCAAGGAAGAGAAAGTTTCGCTAAGTGATGATGCTGCAGAAGCATTGACTCGTATTTCACAGGGCGATTTGAGAAAAGCACTGACTGCTTTACAGGTAGCTTCAGCAATCAGTATGGATGTGACTAGGGAATTAATCTATGAAACTTCAGCAACAGCGCCTCCTGAAAGTTTGCATCAGTACCTAATGTCTTGCAAAGACGATGGATTTCATTCTGCAAGAAGAAGGCTGCGAGAATTACTAGACAAGTATGGGCTTGCTGGAACAGATTTTGTCAATCAACTTCATCGTGAACTATATACTGCAGACTTCCTTTCAGAAGATGCGAAATTAGATTTGACAGAATGGATGGCTGAAGTTGATTATCGACTTGTTGAAGGCGGTGGCGAGCAAATTCAACTAGATGCCCTAACCGCTAGATTAGTCAACCACTTGAGTAAGTGATTCACTTTCACTTTCACTTGTAGTGCCTCCTAAACCAACTACATAGGGGATTGTTTCGGATGGTTTGATGACAATTAGAAACGCAATGACCGATGCCCTATGCTGGACACCTCTAGCACCTATAATCCGATACTCTCGTAAAAGAATAATCAATAGAAGAACATCTGAAGACTATGATGTCCGAAGAATCAGAGAGTTGTTGAATAAAATTATGAGTGCACACGGAGATATGCTTTCTTGAATTATTCTAGTGATTCAACAACCACAAGAGTCCAATCATAATTTCGAGTATTAACCCAAGGGTCTCCATCTTCAGTAATTGTTACGCTGATTTCGTGAGTACCCCTTTCTAAATCACTACCAAGTAGAATTGCAAAGGATTGATCCTTCACGTGGGGAATCAATTCCGGTGCTGAGCTATTGTCAGTAGTATTGGCAGATTCAATTCTTTCCTTATTATCTTCCCAAAACGTAGCGTTACTTTCGATTACCTCAGAGGTTGTTTGATGGGTGAGTTCAACCACCACTTTGGCCCCATCCGAATTTACATTATCCGCTAGTCCAAAGAGCAACCAGACTTCACCGGATAAATTTCCGTCATTGTCTACAACCCATATTATTTCACCATCACCGCTTGAATCCTCGTTAAACAATAAATTCACTCCGTCATCCGTGGCAACCGCCCATTCACTTGCTAATTTAGGTGCTACAATATCCCCAAATGGTGGGTTTACAAGTAAAAATGCTAGTGCTAAAAATGTAAATGTATGAAGGAATCCAGCCTTGAACCAAGTACCTTTGGTGTAAAACTCTAGGAAAGATTTCGGCATTACCATTCGATGAACTTGTGGAATCAAAATCATAGCACTAAGCGGCATAAGATAAAGAATATCTGATTTTTCTTGAGAAGTGTTTGGCATCAAGACATATCTCATCGCTAAAGAAACTGACACAGTGAAAGCAAATACTAACCACATTGATGCGGTATCTGCTCTCTCTTTTTTGACGTGTTTCACAGGGTCAAATGCTTCGATTCCAAGATTAGAACCGCTTCGACGTACCTTTCTTTCTTGGCTCGCAGCCCCTGAACGTTGTTTACGCTCGGCTGCGGCTGCTGCCATGGCAGTCTGGAGGTCGACCATGAACCTCCGGAAGACTGAGAGTGCATGAAGGCTACGGAAGATTTCTGACATGTTTTTGACATTCTAGAGTTGAAAATCCTCCGCATTATTCAAAGAGTAAGTGCCACACGCCGAATCAAGCCGGGGTGGCGTAGTTGGTGGCGCGTCGGACTCATAGGGCAGCCTACAAGGCAATCGTATGACGTGCAATCTCCTTGCGGTGTCTGAGACATCCGAAGGTCGCGGGTTCAAGCCCCGCTCCCGGCACCATAACTAGTAGCCAGTATCACTTGGTGCGGCGGAGCTGGGTGAATTGTTGAACTCTATATGCCATTAACTTATATCCAACCTACGTTAGGCATCCTTGTAGGAACTTAATTGGAAGTGAGACTATGACTACTCTATTGAAAATGGAAAATATTCAACGACATTATGATACCCCTGCTGGCGTGGTCAAAGCATTAGATGGAGTCACCATAGAAATTAATGAAGGTGAACGGGTAATCTTGCTTGGCCCATCAGGCTCAGGAAAAACCACTCTTTTGAATTGCTTTTCAGCACTAGATAGTCCAACTGGAGGAGATTATACATTCATGGGCAGTGATGTTCCAAGAAATCATTCTGAAAAGATGACATCATTTAGAAGAGAGAACATTGGATATGTATTTCAGTTCTTCAACTTGCTACAAGATTTATCTGTTCTCGAAAATATTCTCCTGATTCAGGAATTAGCCGGCAATAAAGACCCTAAGCGTGCGAAGGAATTACTCAAACTTGTTGGATTAGAGGCTGAAGTTGATCGATTCCCAGGCGAGATTAGTGGAGGTCAGCAACAAAGAGTGGCAATTGCTAGAAGTATCGCTAAGCGACCAACACTTCTACTCGGTGATGAATTAACTGGAAACTTAGACACTGAAACCTCACAAAAAGTAATGACTGCATTGGTCAAGGCTTGTGAGCAAGAAAATATCACATCAATATTTGTCACTCATGATGAAGGTTTAGTAAAATACGCCACTCGAGTTATTAGAATTGACAGTGGAAAAATTATTTCTGATGAAGCGGTAAACTCTAACTGAGGTGTAAATATGTCTCAAACTGACAATTCAACCTCGAATGTGGGGTCCATATTCAAGCGAAGTTTACTCAATAAAAGACTCGCAAGAAGTCTTTGGAGAACTAAACTGCGACTATTTGCAGTTATTTTCATGGTTTCTGTCGGTGTATTTGCTGGAATTACTTTTGGAGGTTATTCGCATAATCTTGAGGGCATGTATGATACAATGCATGGTGATGATGAAGAAGGAGCAAATCTTGCAGATTTGTGGATAGATAATCGAAGTTCAATTTGGTCAGCCGAACAAGTCAGTAGTTTTTGTCAATCACTGAATGATTCATGGGATAATAGCGTAACTGGTGAGCTTGATTCATGTGAAGGAAGAACTGTAATCCAAGGCGCATTGTTTCACAATGACAGTAATGGAGAACAAATAATCAATTCACTATGGCATGGGATTCCTGCTGATGCAAACTCTGACAGAGTTTGGATGCCTAGTGGACACAGTGAGGGCAGAGTTGCATCTGCTGCAAATGAAATTGTAATTGATGCACACGTTAGTGATGCTCTTGATTTGAGTATTGGAGATGACATAACTATTGGAGCAGGGACCGAAAGTATGGAATTCCAGTTGGTCGGCATAGGATATCATCCCCTGCATATATTGATGGCACCAGAAGGATCTCTATTTCCACCTGAAGCAGGCCAATATGTTGTTGGATATCTTTCTGATTCAGGAATGGCAAGACTAACTGGAAACGAACTCGGTTCTAGCAATACAATTCTCCTTGACATTGAGGGAACACCTTCTTTTGATTTACCAGATACTGAAGAATACGAGGGAGAAGAAATAGATTTAGTCAAATCTCTTGTTGATGACTCGTTGAATCAATCCGATTTAGATGCGAGAGTTCGTGATCGAGGCCAAAATGAAGCAGTTGAGGTAATGCGTCAAGACTTGGAAGGTGCAAAGAGAGCAACCATTCCCTTCACCGTAATGATTGCAGCCATAGCATCTATCACTATTGTACTGAGCCTACAACGTTTAGTTCAAAGTCAGGCCAAAGAAATTGCAGTTCTTAGAACACTTGGTGTACCTCGACTATCACTCATGCAGGGATACTTGATTGCCCCTCTGGTTATTGGAGCAGTTGGTTGTTTTATCGGAATTCTCATAGGACCTTGGGGTATGAATGGGATGCTAGATTTCTATCAAGATATAGTTGGAGTCCCAATCACTGAACGTACCATTCCTATTGCGACTTATTCAAGTGTAATTTTACCAACTATGATTGTAGTATTTCTTTCGGGAGCGTTTCCAGCTTGGAAAGCCAGTCGTCTCGAACCATTAGATGTACTAAGCGGTCAGAATCAAATTAGAATTGGTTCAAACATCCTTAGAAAACTTACTTCTTGGATGCCAACTACTCTTGGTCTTTCGATACGTTCGAGTGTTCGCAAACCGATTCGTCTTGGTATGACCTTCCTTGCTGTTGGAATTTCACTGATGCTATTTGGCTCAATTCAAATGATGTCTGCTGGGCTAGAAGATACTCTCATCAGTGGCCTAGAAGAAGATCAATCTTGGGATGCTCAAGTATATGTTACTCCCGATGGTGAAGACGCGGTATTAGAATGGGCGTCTAATAATTCAGCGGAAAGTGAGTTACTCATCGAAATGCCACTTGGAAATGTTGAAGATTCGGATGGAATTGAACGAATGTTTACTCTTGTAGGTTTGAATGATTTCGATGATGGGATGCGAAAAGTGAATGTAATCGATGGTAAAGCCCCGAGTGAAAGTAATGGGATTCCTGAAGTGATGATGGATGAGGGAGCAATTGAATTCTTGGGTTGGAATATCGGCGATAGGCAGACTGTGTCCCTCAATGGTGATGAGCAGGAAGTTTTAGTTGTTGGAATTTCAAGAGGCGAAATTGCTCGAACAATGTATTTCCTGCGTGCTGAACTGAGCGATTTAACCGGAGTCAATGCGACTTCAGTGTATCTTCAACTACCAGATGGGGTGGAAGTTGACACTGAACTTGGCGAAGTTTCTGCCGGGATTATTGAACGTCAAGTACTACTTGATGGAATCAATGTTTTACTCGAACAGCAAACACAAGTATTCCAAGCAATAATGTATCTTGGACTTTTATTCACTATTGCTGTAATGCTCAATACTATGATCATGAATGTTGCTGAAAGGGATTTCGAACTAGCGACGTTACGTGTACTAGGAGCATCTACCAAGAGGCTTGGTTCAATGCTACTGTTTGAAAGTCTACTAATTGGGACAATTGGTGGAATTGTTGGAGTGCTTTTCGCTTATGGAGGCGCAGTTGGACTAGCGGCTTCTTTTTCGTCTTGGCAATTCTATGTGCCGATAGTCATCGTCCCAAGTGTTGCATTCCAACTTATGAGTGGAGTCATAATTATTGCCATAGCAATGACTCCAATCGGAATTTGGCGTCTGAGAAAAATGGATTTGGTTGAGAAAGTCAAAGACCTATCGCAGTGATTTCATTTTCTCATTATTCGTCAAATCTAGCGTCTAATAAAGCGAACCCTTGATGAGCCTTCGATTTATGGAGGTTCATGGTTGAAATGCCCGAGGTCGGATTAAAGGTCCGAATCGAGGTTGAAAGCCATAATGGCACAACTAATTTCGAAGGTATTGTTCTTCACCAAGCATCGAAAGGTTATCTCACTCTAAAATTAATCAATGGATACAATGCCAGTTATCTTCTTGAAGAGATAAAAGAGATAGAAGTAATAGATTCACAAAAAGAGGTTGAACAAAGCACTGAACAGCGTGAAATTCAATACAACTCTAAATTACCACGGATTCGAATCCTTCACACAGGGGGTACAATAGCATCCAAGGTCGATTACAAAACCGGAGCGGTTGTAGCAAGATTCGAACCACATGAACTTGTAGCCAGTGTCCCTGAACTTGCTGAAATAGCAAATATTGAAGCTGAAAAACTAGGCAATATGTTCAGCGATGACATCCGTTGCCAGCATTGGAACAAGATGATCGATGCAAGTAAGAAGGCTTTTGACGATGGTTGTGACGGTGTCGTTATCACTCACGGAACAGATACATTACACATCACATCTGCTGCATTAAACTTCGCTTGGGCCGGTAAAGGGCAAGCACCACCAGGGCCTATTGCAATGGTTGGTTCTCAACGTTCTTCGGACAGAGGTTCATCAGATGCTGCTGAAAACTTGATTGCTGCAGTATATTGGGCCGCAAATGCTCCAAAGCCATGTGGAATTGCCGGTGATTCAACTGTTGTAGTTATGCATTCTAGTTCCAACGATGGAACATGTTCGGTTCATACAGGAGTTGGCGTTAGAAAATTACACTCCACAAAAAGAGACGCATTCAAGCCAGTAAACAGCCAACCTTTAGGCTTCATCAGTGCCAATTCAGATAATTTGAGCATGGAATTAACTAGCGATTACGAAACTCTTCTGGCAGAAAACAATCGTGAGATTTGTACCAAACCTACAAAATATTCGACCACGGTTAGGATTGTTCAGTTTATGGCAGGCCCGTGGCTCCATGAAGAAGAGATTGAAGCAGTAATTCTAACATCTCCACAAGCCATGATTATCCATGGCACTGGACTTGGTCATTTACCAATTGACGACCCAGAAAATGATGCCCCTGAAAATACCAAGGTATGGCGTGCTTTAACCAGATGTATTAACCGAAACATTCCGGTGATAATTACTTCTCAATGCATCAATGGACCTATTGACATGAATGTTTATTCAAAGGGAAGAAAACAAATCGCTATGGGAATTTTAGGCCATGGAAGTGTAAGTTCTCCAGATACTGTGATAGTGAAAGTACACTGGGCATTATCCAATGATATGGAGATAAAACAAGCAATGGAAGCAAACCTTTGTGGAGAAAATAATATTTTATTAATAGAATAGGAGGTGAAAGAATGTCAAAGAACCAACAAAGCCTAGAGGAACTGAGATACAAAAGAGAACAAGCAAGAGTTGGAGGCGGCTTGAAAAAACAAGAAGCCATTCGAATGTCTGGAAGAGGCACTGCTAGAGATAGAATCTCTATGCTACTCGATGAAGAATCATTCATTGAAATTGACTCATTTGTAACTCATCGAACCGTTGACCATGCTATGTTCTTACACCATACTTTGGGTGATGGCGTAGTGGCCGGTCATGGAACAATCGACGGCAGACGTGTATATTGCTTCGCACAAGATTTCAGCGTCCATGGCGGTAGTATGGGTGAAGTACATGCAAAGAAAATCGCAAAAATCGTAGAGATGGCGGAACGTGCAAAAGCTCCAATCATTGGAATGTGGGATGGCGGGGGTCAACGTGCTCATGACGGTGTTTCAGGCTTAGCAGGTACCGGAGAACTTCTCGACAGGTTAGTTCAATGCAGCGGTAGAATCCCATTGATAAGTTTGGTATTGGGTCCAGTTGTTGGTGTTTCAGCATTGGCAGCAAGTCTTGCTGATTTCACTATACTAGGCGAAGAGCATGGACAATTATTCTTGTCCTCGCCACTAGAAACTCCTGAGGTAATTCAAGGCGAAATAGACTCGCAAGGCCTTGGAGGAGCAAACCTTCACGCATCTCGCTCTGGAATCGCATGTTTAATCGCAGA
This sequence comes from Candidatus Poseidoniales archaeon, assembly GCA_003602575.1. Classification (GTDB taxonomy): domain Archaea; phylum Thermoplasmatota; class Poseidoniia; order Poseidoniales; family Poseidoniaceae; genus MGIIa-L1. The sequence goes on along the minus strand of QQRY01000040.1, from coordinate 48,405 downwards.
TGATGAAGAAGACGCATGCGAATTAGCATCTGAGATTTTGGGATTCTTACCCGACCACAATATGGCAGACCCACCATTCTGTGAGACTGCTGATCCAATTGATAGATTAAATCCTACATTAGAAGAATTGGTACCTGACAATCCGAATCGCCCTTATGACATGGTCAAGGTTGTCGAAGAAATTGTAGACGATGGAATTTTTCTTGAATTATTCGAAGCATATGCAGACAATATCATTATTGGATTTGCTCGATTAAACGGCAGAAGTGTCGGAGTTGTAGGAAATCAACCAAAGGTTCTCGCTGGTTGTTTAGACATCGATGCCTCGATTAAAGCGGCTCGATTCATTAGGACTTGTGATGCTTTCAATATCCCACTAGTCACTTTTGAAGACGTCCCAGGATTCTTACCAGGGGTCGTACAAGAATGGGGCGGGATAATTAGACATGGTGCAAAATTGCTTTTTGCCTATGCAGAAGCAACTGTTCCAAAGTTGACATTAGTCACTAGAAAAGCCTACGGAGGAGCATACCTCGCTATGTCTTGTAAGCACCTTAGAAGCGATTACAATATAGCATGGCCAACTGCTGAACTTGCTGTAATGGGAGCAGAAGGTGCCGTTAATATCATTCATCGTAGAGAGATAAATGCTGTTGAAGATTCAGAAAAAGAAGATGTCAGATTAAGATTAGTCGACGAATATAAGGCTAAATTTGGCGACCCATATGTGGCTGCAAGAAATGGTTGGTTAGACGATGTCATCGAACCAAATGAGAGTCGGCTAAGGCTTTGTAGGGCATTGAATATACTGCGCTCAAAGCGAGAATGGAGTCCACCAAAGAAGCACGGAAACATTCCACTCTAATCTTTGTTATTCTGTTGAATTCTTGAAAGAAGCCCAGATGGACTTAGGTCTACATCGAGTTCTTCTTCAACAATACTGATTTCCTTTTTATTATCGATTCCAACAACTGCTGAAGGAGAATTGCTAGATGTCCTGATGAATAAGAATAATATCAAAATCAGAACCACCAGTGCCCCAATTATTCCAATTATTACTCCCGATGAGAGGGATTCAGACTCAGATGTTTCTTCAACTGAATCCACAATTGTCGTCTGATTGTAGTTTATGTTGGTATATACAACAAATTCAGAGGAGAAATCTGGGTCGGTTACTGCCACTCGAAGTGATACATTGTCGTCATGATTATCAGGAATAAGTAGCATTGTAACACATTGATATTTACCATCACTCTGGTCAATAATACAGGAGTGTGTCAAGTTTTCTAATAAAATATCATCAGCTTTAATCTCTGGATCTGGGGCATCTGTTCCATCAGCATCATAAATCCACCAAGCTAGACTAACTGCAGTATTATCGATGACATTCACATCATATAGAGTCAGAATTGGAGCATCTGGAACTGGGGTTATATTGATTGAAAGAGGATATGAAAATTCTGAATTTCCATCACTCACATTCAGCCAATGTAATTGATTAAGACCATTAACATCAATATTTGGTGAAACTATCATTTCATCACCTGAAACCACTACTGATAGTGAAGGGTCTGAAATCACTGGACTTGTTTGCCATTGCAACTGGTCACCATCAATATCCCATGCAAACTGAGTTAGATCAAATGATAGTGATTCATCTTCATCAATCTCAATACTCCACATCGATTGATTTGCTTTTACAGCATCATCAACTGGCTCAACTTGTACCGGAATATCTACATCGACAGGCTCACTATCACCATCTGTCACTCGAACATGAAGAACTGTTGCCCCATTAGCATCTTGTAATGGTGTCAATTCTAGAACTCCATTGGAAAAAGAAAATCCAATAGGACCTGCCTCTCCAACAGTAGCATCATTTATCGATGCAAGCAATGGCTGGCCTTCTGGGTCATATGCATACTCAGAAATATTGACAAGTACAGAATTGCCGTCTTCGATCAAGTTTTGCATAGCAACAGTACCAGTTAGTACAACCTTATCATTAAATGGAATTACCATTATTTCCAAAGTAACTTGATTTTCATCAATGACTCCTTGGCCACCTGAACGAACAACAACATCGACTTCAGCACCTCCGATATATTCACCTTCGACATTATGGAATACTGTGATTCCCCTGCCATCTGAATCAACTTCAACAGAGAAATTGTTGACGTTACCTCCACTTATTGTAGCATTCATAACGAATATTTCTTGGCCATCCGGGTCCATTGCAATAAGGTTTGAATCAAGATGAACACTACCCCTCTCAGGCACTAATATTTCAGGAAGAGGAGTCATGAATACCAGCGGAGTATTGCCTCTAGTAAACTCAAATTCAGTGGTTGATGGCGCCCCCTCGACGTAAATTCTCATGTAAGCAACATGTTGCCCTGGCTCGATATTTTCAACATGATAATCACATATTGCAGTTCCTTCAGAGTCGACATAACCAACACTTTGTTGTAAATTATTTATCCCACAATCTACATCAATTTGCCAACTTGATGGAAACTCAGACCAATTCGAACCATCCCTTAAAGTCCAGTTAGTAAGAATTGAAAAAGTATCATAGGTACCAAATTCAGTAACATTATTTGGAGATATTGATGTGTTTTCTAACAGCAGCATGTGACTTCCATCCAAGTCATCTTCAACATAGGAATCTTGGTCGCTTGCGTTGAATAAATCTTGTTGACGATTAAAAGCATCTCTAAACAATGAATGGTCTCCACGTAATGTGACATCCAAATATGGATTTAGATGCATGGCTGCATAGTCGATTTGTTCTTGCCTTGAAAGCGAAGCATCTCCGTCATTTCGGTCATCTTCCCAGAACCATTCATCATCGGTTTCGTCTTGGAACTGATAATGATTAGCTCCAAGAATATGCATCCACTGCCATCCAAATAAATCGGTTCCGTTGATGTATGGGAGATTATCTTGACCTCTGGCGATTTCATCTATTGTGCCAGTCATGAAAAGAGCGGTTTTGGGCCATGCTGGCTCTACTGTCCACCCAGCCGGTCTAAGTGAATCCCAATCTTGACCTGCGTCCCAGCCTGAAAAATCAGTCCCTAAACCAAATAATGCTCTTGGTGGCTGAGTGCTAGAAGCGAGTGAAGATTGATGCCAAAATGGGTAGGCAGAATATGCCGCTGCTGCACCTGTCCCATGGCCTCCAATGCCCCAGTGTTTCAAATCGATTTGGCCAAAACTACCTTGAATGTTATTATTCGAATTATTATTTTCCTCCATGAAAAGCATCACTTTTTCTAATAATACCAAATGTTCTTGAAGATTATCAGAATCATCTGCTTCAACACCTTGGGTAACAACAACGATATTTCCCCTCTTTGCTAGTTCTGAGGAAATCAACATATAATCCGAAATATCTTCCTCGATATCTCCAAAAAATACGACCCATGTGAACGGACCATTGCCAGCCATATCTTTAGACTCACCATCATTCATTGCCGGATATATAATTCGAATTGAATCGCCTGTTAAAGTAAATTCGCCCCAAGAAACTGGAAAATCAGTTGCTGTGTGAGTAGGTTGAAAATTCTGATCTTCCTCAACCTGTTGTCCACTAACAGAACTAGCGGTAGATGTAAGCAATAATAGCAAACAAATGCCAAAAACTCTCAACGATTTAGCTTTAGAACCTACTTCCACAATTAACCCTCTAATCATTTCATATTTTGAAGTTAGGTCATCATGCATAGGATGCTAATACCGTTTCAGCATGAATTAATTTGGTCATAAGTAGACCTATTGAAGGTAATTCATCGATATATTGAGGCGCCCACAACTGCTTCCAGCATTCTAAATGTTGAGCTACCAACATCCATCTTCCATCGTAAACTCTACTCACCAGTTTTTGGATACGTTGCTCGACAGTACCTTCCATTACATCATAACTTGGAGAAAGTATAATCGCTTCAGTATCGGATTTTTGAGTAAAATCTTTCGAATCGAAATTAATAATCATATCATATGAATCTGTCTCAATTATAGAATCGCTCCAAGGTCCATCATCAATTTCTCTACGGCCAGAGATGAGTTTCAGTTTACCACCACTTTTAGACCAAGCATAAGCAGTAGAACGAGCTGCTCCTCCACCGCCAACTATTGCCAAAGTTGCGCCTGAAGTCACTTCAATTCCAAAAAGTTCAGCACATCTAACCACTCCACAACCATCTACATTTGACGACCACCATCCATGGCCATCCCACCTGAGGACATTCACCGATTCAATAAGAGATGACTCATTAAAATCCATGACTGCCTGACTATTCAATTGGTGCTTTAGTGGAGTTGTTAAGTTCAACCAAATTTCTTCAGTAAATGCTTTTGATGGCAACTTAGCTTTTCTTTTTAGAGGAAAATTAGCGGTTTTTAGAGCACTAGTGTCCAAATTTAGTTCGTCATGCTCTTGAATTATATCGCCAGTTATTTCTAATGCTTTTTGAATCAATGCCCTATTCCTAAATTTTCCAAAGGGCGCACCCGTATAATCCCAGTTAATCGGGTTTGGAATAGTTTTAGCATAACCCCATGCCAAAGCATCTTGAATCGAATCAGCCTCGATTAAATTCAAACTTTTGACTTCAAACTTTTGTTTAATCTTACTATTTTGCTCTAGGTGCTGAGCAACAATTGAGACCAAAAGTGGTGAAATTGAATGAGAAACCGGCTTTCCGGCAATCCCATAATACACCTCGGCCATGTCTTTTGGGTAATGTCCTACTTTTTCAATCAAACCATCTTGATACACAATGAATAGATAGGTTTGAAAAAGATGCCCATAATGGAATATACATGCAGGCCAATGCATTATTCACCAATCAACACCGAGGCAAAGGGATTATTGGTACACTAACGGGCTTACTTAGCCTTTACCTTTCATTTGCTATGTGGGAAGAATTCCATGAATCATTAGGGTCCTTATTCGGTCCAGCTCTTGGTGTAGTCATTGGAACAATCGTGTTTCTTTTGTATCAAACCAAGAAAAATGAACGTGAATTCACTCAAGGTAGCAACTATACTACTTCTGAAACAACGACCATGTATCGTGATGCAAACGGAAGAATGCAACAAATGGAATCGGATACTGAAACAGGCAGAAACCCTGTACTTTTCGTTGCAATCCTATATGCGTTTATCGTTTTAATCAGTGAACTTTCATGGTCTGACCTGCTAATATGAGTTGGTTTAATGGTAGGTTTATTTGACCTATTTATGATGAGAGATCGTATCAATAATAGTACTAATGTATTTTATATTATATTTGAGAAAGCCTCAATATTAATTTCTTTACTGATCATTATGGCGATTGGCCTCGCCTTAGATTTCCCAATGTGGGGTGTCGCTGTACTTGTAGGATTATCTCTTGGACCTGTTGTATACGGCCATTACTATCTAATTTACATCAGACCATTGCTTAAAGAACGGGAAGATTGATGAGTACGGACACATTGTCTCTACACGGTGAAGACATGGGTTTGATTGGAGATTTTATGGATTTGATTGGACTAGGTGACGTAACTGGAGTCGATGTATTATTTGCTGCTATGGCAATAATTGGCACATTCTTATTTCTAATTTATTTCCTTCTAATTCTAATCGGCGGAGTTGCAGATGGTGCGATGGATATACTTCCAGGAGATGTTGATGTTGATATCGGTGCTGAAGGTATTTTCCATGTTTTAACCATTCAAGGATTGCTCAGTTTCGTTATGATGTTTGGTATTTTTGGCCTTGCAGTATCGCAGGCAGATCAAAACGCTTTCGTAGCAATAATTGCTGGTACTGTCGCTGGTTCGATTTCTATGTACTTAATTGGAAAAGTATTCCAATTGATGAAGAGTTTGGAAATGGATAATACCGTGAAGTATTCTGAAGCCATTGGCGCAAAAGGCACTGTTTACAGAACTATCAATGCAGGCGAACATGGTCAAGTACAAGTTGAATATCAAGGAGCACTAAGAACTTCAGACGCTGTAGCTGAAGATGAGTCACTAACTATTAAGACTGGTAAATTCATCTATGTGGTCGATGCAATTGGGGAAACACTAATCGTCAAACCTCTTGATATTACTCAGTCAAAAGAAGAAGAATGAGAAAAATCTGATTTATTTTGTTGGGTCAAGCCTCTTAAAGTAGTCCACTGTCCACTTAGCATGGCCGTAGCAGAGAGTTTAGGTTTAATAGGAATATTTTTGTTTGTTTTTGCATTGATTGTAACAATTTATGTAGCAACTAGCAGGTATAAACTAGCACCATCTGACAAGATTCTTGTCGTATATGGTAATGTCAAAGAAGGCGGGGCAGCCGCTTGTTACCACGGTGGTGGTAAGATTGTTTGGCCGCTAATTCAGCACTATGCATATCTTGATCTAAAACCAATGACTATCAGTATTAATCTGGAACACGCATTATCACAACAAAATATTCGTATCAACGTTCCTTCAACATTCACAATTGGTATTTCTACTGCTCCTTCAATTATGTCAAATGCTGCTGAGCGTTTGCTTGGACTACCAACCCCACAAATTGAAGACATGGCAAAAGAAATCATCTTTGGTCAACTACGTTTGACTGTTGCATCTCTAACAATTGAACAAATCAACCAAGACAGAGAGGCTTTCCTTAGAATGGTCTCAAACAACGTAGATACTGAATTGCATAAGATTGGTCTTTACCTAATCAACGTTAACATCACAGATATTACTGATGAGGCTGATTATATCAAGTCCATTGGTGCAAAGGCCGCTGCTGTTGCTATTGCTGATGCTACTGTTGACAGAGCGGAGGCTGCTCGTGATGGTGCTGTAGGTAAGGCTGCTGCAGACCGTGCAAGAGAAATTGAAGTTGCAAACAACGAGGCTGAATCTGACAAAGGTCAGAAAGCGGCTGAAGCAGGAAGACGTGTTTTCGTTCAACAACAAGAAGCTCTTGCTGTAGAGGGTGAAAACCAATCTCGAGCATCTATTGCTGCCTACAATGCAGACTTGGCTGAGAAAGAAGCAGAGGCTCTAAGACGTTCTGAAGTTGCTCGACGTAATGCTCAAGCAGAAATTGAGAAGGCTCAATATGAGTTTGAAGGTCAAAGGCTCCGTGCTGAAGAAATCGCTCGTGAAGAGGTTTCTAAGCAACAAATCGAAATTGCTGCAGAAGCAGAAGCAGAACGCCAAAGAAGAATCGCAAAGGGTGAAGCAGATGCTATACTCGCAAGATATAATGCTGAGGCTGAAGGTACCAAGGCTGTTCTTGAAGCAAAGGCTGCTGGTTACCAATCACTTGTCAAGAGTGCTGGAGGAGACCCGAAGGCTGCTGCTACACTACTGATGGTCGAGAAGATCGAAGAGTTAGTTGCTCGTCAAACCGAAGCAATCGCTAACTTGAAGATTGACAAGATTACTGTGTGGGATTCAGGAAATGGCGGAGAAGGTGGCAGTACTGCTAATTTCGTATCATCTCTAATCAAGTCACTACCACCTGTTCACGATGTTGCTAAGATGGCTGGCGTAGATTTGCCAGATTACCTCGGAAGCATGAATGAAGGCGAAAACTGATTGACTTCAACGGCTATTTGCCAAAGGTTGTCTAATCGCTGATTTTCTGTCTATTACAACCGTGAGTTTCAAAGGCTTAGCGATATGCAAGTAACTCATGGCTAGTGATTTAGAGATTGCAAGCGCTGCAACATTGGAACCAATTGAAGCAATTGCTTGGAAATTGGGGATATCATCAACCGAAATTATGCCAATGGGCCACGGGGTTGCCAAAATAACTTGGGAAGCCCTCAAGCAACGTTTTTCAAAGCCTCAAGGAAGTCTTGTTTTAGTAACTTCTGTAAATCCTACACCATTTGGAGAAGGTAAAACTGTCACCACAATCGGTCTTACTCAAGCACTGTGTAAGATTGGTCAATCAGCTACATGTGTAATTCGTGAACCTTCAATGGGGCCTGTTTTTGGGATTAAAGGCGGGGCTGCAGGCGGAGGTTACTCACAAGTATTACCTATGGAAGACATCAATCTACACTTCACTGGCGACCTACATGCAGTAACTTCAGCACACAACCTTTTATCGGCGCTGATTGATAATCATATCAAGCATGGTAATACCAGTAAATTAGACCCTACTAAGATCGATTGGCCTCGTGTCATAGATATGAATGACCGTGCATTAAGAGATATTGTGATAGGAATGGGTGGCCCTGCAAATGGTCACTTGAGGCAAGACCGTTTCGATATCACCGCCGCTAGTGAAGTAATGGCGATTCTTGTCTTAGCATCAGACTATGCAGATCTACGTCATCGACTAGGCGAAATCGTAGTAGGTCAATCCACTGAAGGATATCCGGTTAAGGCCAAAGAAATAGGAGCACCAGGAGCAATGGCATTACTACTTAGAAATGCATTCCTTCCAAATCTAGTACAAACATTAGAAGGAAATCCAGCATTTATCCATGGTGGACCATTTGCTAACATCGCACATGGAAATTCGAGTATCATAGCCGATAAATTAGCATTGGGTGCTGCAGATATTGTGGTCACAGAAGCTGGATTTGGCTCTGATATGGGTGCAGAGAAATTCATGCATATCAAAGCGGCAACCTCTGGAAAAGCCCCTGATTGCGTGGTTATGAATGTGACAATTCGTTCTATGAAATTACATGGCGGTGCTTTTGGAAGTCGTGGTGGATACCGTCCAAGTAAAGAAGAGTTGGAAACTGAAAATGTAGATGCGGTCAAGGCCGGTGCTATGACTAATCTTGACCGCCACATCAAGAATATGGCAGGCTTTGGCGTCCCTGTTGTGGTTTCTATCAACAAGTTTGCATCTGACAGCGATGCTGAAATTTCAGTTCTAAGAGATACTGCCCATGCAAGTGGTGCTAAGGCAGTGACTGTCACTGAAGTTCATGCAAAAGGTGGAGCAGGTGGGGAAGATTTAGCCAATGCTGTAGTCAAAGCAGTTCAAGACCATGTTGCTGAAGGAAGACCTTTCACCCCACTATTTGTCAATCATGCTCCGGTAATGGAGAAGGTTGAAGCGATTGCTACAAGAATGTACAAGGCAAAGGATGTTTACTTGGAAGCAAATGCCAAAAAGCAACTTGACAAGATAATTTCTTGGGGTTATGGTGAATTACCTGTATGTATGGCTAAGACCCAATATTCATTCTCGCATGATGCTGGTAAGTTGGGCGCTCCTAGTGGGTTTACCTTGCCAGTTAGAGAATTTCGTCTGAATGCTGGAGCAGGGTTCATAGTAGCGATTCTTGGAAATATGATGACGATGCCAGGATTACCTGTTCGTCCTGCTGCAATGGACATGGACATGGATGATGATGGACGTCAAACCGGTGTCTTTGGGTGAGTGAATGCGAGTTCTAAAACGCGAACCAATGCTTTGGCGTCTTCGCGTAGAAACTGAAGATGACCTTTGGATACTTGCCAGGCTGGCTCGTAAAGGCATGGACCTTGGTATGCTCGGAGAGAGACGAGACCAAACTACAGGTGGTGAAGAAGGAGGTAGAGCAAAAGCCGCAGAGAGGAAGAAGATGTGGATTCGATTATCTATTGAATCGACAGAATACCACTCATTTAGTGAGAATCTTAGGATTCATGGAATAATTAACGAGGCACAACTTGATGTTGGAAGCCATCACACTCACAATATTTCTATTCTTGATGAAATTGAACTTACTTCACATGCACCTTTCAAGAATACTGATTCCACACTTCTGCAACAGGCTATCAACTCATCTAATCAGGTTCATGTTGCTCTTGCAGTAGTTGAAAATGATGAAATTATTCTGTTCTATGTTACTCCTCGGGGATTGAAAGAATCCACTACTTGGACGATGCGTGGTGGAGGTAAGAGAGTGGATCGAAAATCTTCAAGTGGTGTTGCAAGTGACTTTAGAGCGAAGGTTATCAAGGAATTAACAGAATCATTAGGAGATCAGACCCCCCTGATATTATGTGGCCCGGGTCATGCAAGAGACGTACTTTTACAAGAATTAAAACAAAGTGGTCAAACTAGATTTATGTCTTCAGTCGCAACTTCAATGTCAGGTCGTTCTGGAGCAAATGAGGTGCTACGTGAAGGTTTGACTGGTAATCTACTAGAGCAATATGCAATCACCAAAGAAATCAATCTACTTGAAGAAGCATGGACTAGATTATCCACAAAGGGTGCTGTAGCATATGGGCAACAAGAACTGATCAAAGCACTCAATGAAGGAGCCATTGAAGTTGCTCTGGTATCAGCAGACTTACTGCGCGATGAAGATTCTAAGATTGGAGACATGACATGGTCTAAATGGGCTGAAGGCCTTGAGGATATTGGTGCAGAATTGATACAATGTTCCACAGATCATGACTCAGGGCAACAATTGCTCGGAATAGGTGGAGCAATAGCTCTACTTAGGTACAAAATGTGAGGTGATATTATGAAAATTTTGAATTTTTCACAATTGGGAGATGAACCTCGAAAGGAACTCTATGGAGCAAGATGGTTATTGCTCCACCATAGTGAAATTGTAAAAGCCACATCGATTTTGATGTTCACTGAACTAGATGGGATATTAGTCGGTGTTGACCATAGAGGTGGAGAAATAAATCCTGGTTTATGGCAAAGAGCAGTTCACCTTATGCTAGTTGACGGAACTACACAACAAGCAAGTGATATTCAGAAAAAAACAGGCATCACAAAAGTGGTAAGCGATAGTGAAAACGACTTGCAGCATCACTGTTGGTAGTTGGTGGGTCTGGAGGGATTTGAACCCTCGATCAACGCCGTGTAAAGGCGGTGTCATAACCGCTAGACCACAGACCCAGCCCCCCCTGTAAGAACCCATTATTGAAACCAACGCCTAGGGTTAAACTCAAAACCCAGCGACAATGGGCATAAATTGCATGGATGAAGATATTCAGGCTGCGGCTGCTCGTTTGGTTCGCCGTCTAAAGGAAGGAGGCCACTCAATTACAGTTGCTGAATCCTGTACTGGTGGATTGTTAACTAGTGCATTTACTGATATCGCAGGAGCAAGTAATTGGTTCAATCAATCATGGGTCACTTATTCTAATATAGCCAAAGTAAAGGAATTAGGAGTTGAGCAGGAAACTTTGGATAAGAAAGGTGCAGTTTCAGCAGAAGTGGCAATTCAGATGGCTAAGGGTGCTTTACTCAATGCTGAAGCAGATATAGCGATTTCAATCACTGGAATTGCCGGACCTGGCGCAGATGACACCAAGAAAGAAGTCGGTACTGTATATGTGGGAATCGCTTCTAATACATGGGCAAATGCACATTCGACAAAAATTGGTGGAAATCGCGGAGAAAATAAGATCGGTTTTGTTCACTTCGCACTTCTAACTGCAATTGGATGCTGGGATGACGCAATGGCTAAGGCTGAGGCTAATAGAAAGAAACTAGAAGAAATTGCTGCAGAAAACGAGAAAAATCGTTTGAAGTTTGAAGTAGAAAGAGCCAAGCGTGAAGCTGCTGCTAAGCAATTTGCTCCATGGCAAGATGAATCATGGAGTGGTGAATCTGAATCTGAAGAGTCCAAAGAGAGTATTGGAAGTCAGGTAGAGTGGGAATAATTCACTTTTCCAACCGGTGTGCTTTTGGAGGGGTTGCGATACCTCTGCTTCATGGCTGCGACATCTGAAGAGATTATCCGTTTGTTGCGCCAGAGAAAAATTCTTGCAAGTAACTCAATTCAACAATTATTACAAGAGCACAAAGACCCGACTGCTCTGTTAGACCTCGGTCCAGAAATCGGTTTCGACAAAGGTGTTCTCAATGATGAAAAATTCTCACTACTGAACTCATTATTTGAAAATTCAAGCACCTTAACGACACCATCTGTAAATAATACTGCAAGCAATAACAAATCGGCACCTACAGACCTTGGTAGAGTTATTGCGCCGATCTCTACACCTGAACCACTTGACATACACTTTAGGAATAACCTCCCAGATTGGAAAGAGAGTGATTTTAGCGAAGTTGCTAATGACGCTCCTACTGATATTTCAGTGCACTATGACATAACTGGTCATAGTATAACAGAAGGTAAAATGGGAGATATTTCTGCGTGCTTCAATGACCGTTTATCACAAATTCGTAAAATGATTGTTAAGAACTCTAAACTTCCACGAAAGTATTCTGAAGTCGCTAGACTACAAAGAGAATCAAATAGATATCAAGGCTATGAAAACATGGCTGTAGCAATCGGTCTAGTCAATGAACCAAGATATACTAAAAATGGCCACCTAATGTGGAATCTGGAAGATGAAACCGGAGAAATGACTTGCATTTTGACCAAGAAGCGTGGCGATGAAAGAGATAGAGCTCAAGAAAGGGTAATCGAAGCAGGATTGATGCCTGATGATGTAATAGGAGTATCTGGTAATTTTAGTCAAACTGGGGATTTGTTTTATGTCGATGATTTACATTTCCCAATGGAAAATCGTCATGAAAAGGCATCATCGTCCCATGGAGTAAGCGTCGCTTTTCTCTCAGACATACATGTTGGTTCCAAAACTTTCCTAGAAGCACAATGGCATAAGATGGTTAGATGGTTCAACAACGACCCACTGGCTAAGACTATCAAATATCTCGTATTATCTGGTGATTGTGTTGATGGAGTTGGAATCTACCCGGGTCAAGATAAAGAATTAGCAATACCTGACCTTTTTGCCCAATATAGTGAATTTGCTCGACTATTAGAACTCCTACCAGATTGGGTTGAGTGTATTATGCTACCAGGAAACCATGATGCTGTCAGACCTGCTGAACCACAACCAACTTTCGAAAAGGATATCCAACAGGATTACAATACTACTACATTTGTAGGAAATCCTTGTGACTTCTCTTTGAATGGAGTACGGTTGCTTTCATATCATGGGAAGTCAATTGATGATTTCGTGGCTGGTCTAAGAACGGTGACTTACGCTGACCCAGTGGAAGCAATGCGAGAAATGTTGAGAAGAAGGCATTTAGCCCCCCAATGGGGTGGAAAAACTCCTCTTTCACCAGAACCTGAAGATGGTCTAGTGATTAGAGAGGTACCAGATATATTTGTCACCGGTCACGTTCATGGTCATTCTTGTGTTGATTTCAAGGGAACTACTTTGATCTGTTCAAGTACATGGCAAGACCAAACATCATATCAAAGAATGTTGGGGTTCCAACCGAAACCTTGTATGCTGACAATCGTCAATCTCAAGAGTCATGCAACAACTTCAATACCATTTGCTTGATTATTCAAGTCCAAAATATGGCTTCAGAAGAAGTAGATTTTTTTCATGAATTATTGGAACTCCTGCTTGTTTAAATGCATTAAGTGATGATTCACGGCTAGGGTTGAAGCCGACAAATCCGCTTCCATCGACTTGCATGGATAAGTCCATTTCTGAATCGCCAACAGATACGCAACTTTGTGGAGAAAAATTATGCATCTTTATTATTTTATCAATTATCAAATTTTTCTTACTTGCATGTAGCCTACAAATACCTTCATCTGAAAGTGTTTCATCATCATTGAAATGAAAACCATTTGCTATCCAGTCATCAGCCTTTAACATAGCAGCAATTGATGAAACAAAGATATCAACTCCAGCACTAACTATTGCCACAAAAATACCTTTTTCTTTTAATTCTGCCACTAGTTCCCTAGCTCCGTTCATCAATTTCACACCCGAGTATGCTCTAAAAAGTTCATCTCGATATATTGGGTTGCTTTTTTCTTTCCACATTTGAATATCAGAACGCATAAACTCGACATCGGTCAATTCTCCATCTATGAATCTTTTAAGATTTAGAGAATTATCTGTTCCAAAATGATCATGTAGAGTTTTCCATGAACTTACTGAGTCAACAAGTACACCATCACAATCAAAAATTACGCACTTGATTTCGAGTGGTTCATCTTGGCCCATGACCTATGGCCGTAGTCAATGAACAAAAAGCCTCGTTTAGAAAAAGACTCCAAGACACTGGGGGCAAAGCCCCCAGTATCAGGATTATTACCCCAACATCACTTATGTTGGTTCACCCAAATAAATGGGTACGGAAGGCACTGGAGAGGACATATGCCCTCCCCAATGCGTCCGTTTCACTGTGTAGTGTTAATCACTTCAAACAGGTTCATTCCAAGTCATACCAGTGTATGTCTTCAACAATGCACCATCACCTACTGGAGGAGAGTATGTTATTGAAACTCTAGCGTCAACCAATGGATGAAGTACTGTAGGAGTTCCTGCAGAATCAAACTCTTGGATGTGAGTTCTAACATAAATCTCATCACCTGCTCCGAAAGAGGAGACTAGTTCATCAGGGTTCGAGTCATCTACTAGATCGCTAAAGGTCACTATAGAGTTAGGACTGTTATATGGTGTGAAACCATATACCTGATCTGTTGAACCGAGGTTCACTGTAATGCTTTGCAAATCTCCCGCAGAATCTACGTAAGTTACTGATACTTCAACAGCTTGTGTCGCCAATGGTGATGCTGCTTGTCCAACTACAATCTTCCAGTGGTCGGTGTCAGGGCTTCCTGAATCGACGTTGTCAGAAGTAAAGGTGACAATTGGTACACCCTTAGTGTCAGTGTCTGCAAGTTGTGCAGCCCAAACATATACAACACCAGATAGTACGACAGTAATTGCAACCATCAAAATTGTAGCAATAACAGGGCTCACTGCAGATTCGTCAGCAGATAGAACATCGTCAACATTGGATTCTTCTTCATCATCTTCACGACGGCTGGAGAAGACCAAGACGCTAACAAACAGACCTGTCATACAAACTGCAATCAAACTTGGAGCAAATGAAGCAACTGATAGAGCACCAATTGTTCCAACTACGTTTGGTAGTTCTTGACCAGTGTTCTGCCATTGTTGTGCACTAAATCCGGACTCTTGAGCAATGTAAGAGTCAGAAGTGTGCTGACAGTTGTTCTGTAGAACAACAGTCGACAATGGGGTGTCAGTAGCCACTGCATTGGTGGACATCAAGTTGTTACACCAGTTACGATCTTCGAAAGCAGGTGCTCTGTTAGATGTAGACTTACCTGGTTCTGACCAAGGGTTCGGGTTAGCACCTACTGTTGATAGGTGTGAACTTGGTGTATCTTGTTGTAATACCTTCTCAGTTGGAGTACAAGGTCCAGTGTTAGGTACACAAGTTACGACATCCATCTCAACCCATACTTCAGTGGTTGTATCTGTGATGAAGACCTGCCAATCATCAATGAATAGTGATTCACCGTATGCAGGTGGTGTGTAGTAGACCGGTCTTTCCAACTCAGTATGACCATCGCTGTGTACAGTTACCTTCAACAATCTCTCGTATGTGTATGGACCTTCGTCTCCAGTTGTAGTTGAAGAGAAGATTGTAAAGTCAACTGGGACATAAGTTCCTGGCATGATGTTTGTTACACTGTTAAAGTTAAATCCACTGTCAGCTCTAAACTCATAGTCAGGAACGTTTTCCTTAACATTGTCGACTGTTACATAAAGATCAACTTCAACTCTCAGAGGTACGTATGAACTTGGGTTAACTAATGTGTAGTTAGTGTATCTTGGGTGTGAAGAGACGTGATTTGCATCACCTTCAAGTGCTACATAGTCATCATAGTCATCGTATAGTGTAAGATGCATAGGACAGTTTCCAGCGTTAGTAGGCTTCACTTGGTGAATACCATTGTTGTTTAGCATATCCATTTCCCACAGAGGAGCGTTGGTAGTAGCATCAGGTATTAGAGTAAACTCTAGTATGTCACCGTTGATTTGATGTGTATAGTAGTTAGATGAATCACAGTCATCAGAATCAGTTAGAGTCCAAGAAAGATCAGCATCTAGGTGGTCGATATCAGACTTGATAGAAGACAAGTCAAAGGTTAGTGTATCAGAGTCAGTAGTGTCTTCAACTAATGTAACCTTGTAATCTACACCATCTGCAACCCAAGCAACTGTTGAGTCAGCAGAATCTACCAATACGCCATTGTTATTGTTGTAAGTAGTATCATCAGCAATTACAGGTTCATCGTTAACTGGTGCAACCGAGAACGGTACAACAACTGATTGAGCTGTGTTTTCTCCTAACCAAACGAAACCTGCAGATTCACAATCTGCACGTGTATCAGATTCAGGCTTAGTAGTAACTTCAGCATTTGTTGCTGTATCGAAACAGAACTCAACACCATCATCCTCTAAGTTGAGGGTAATATCACAGATACCACCTTCTTCCCAGTTTACGTTTTCAACGATGTTTAGAACTTGTTTTCCATTAGCATCCAATCCAACCTTGACTTCAGTGAATTGATCACAGTCTGCCGAAGCAGTCCAAGTGTAGGTTTGTGCGGACAGAGGGAAGTTGTTCTCGTTATCCATGTCTCGTACGAATGAGTTACCTGTATCGTTGTGAACATCTCCAAGAGCCTTAGAGGTTGAAGTGAAACCTTCGTATCTAGTATTGACTGTAACACCATCTGTATACAATTCAATGTTTCCGTTGCTACAGTCTGGGTCTACATTTGCTAATGCATCACAAATCCAAGGAGCGTCGTTAACATTTGTTACAGTATATGTAATAGTTCTCGAGTCTGTTTGACCGTGAGAATCAACAACAACGAATTCTAATTCAAATGTTCCGAATTGATCGTTAATCGGTGTTATCGAGATGGTTCCGTCAGCATCAGTAACGTCAGTCCAGTCAGTTAGGATATTATCCCAAGCTTCTAGATTGTCGCCTGTAATATCCCACTTCATGTTTGCTTCAACATCTTGCTCATCATCGACCAATGTAGCCAATACGAAGTCGTGTATAGAACTTGATTCATATCCTGTTTGAATCTCTATTACCTCGACATCGTCTAGAGCAGATGTAATCTCTGGACATGCCCTAAGGATATCGAAAGATACTGATTGAGATTGGTCCATCAATATTGGAGTCAAACTCTCAGTTGCTAATGTAGCCCAGTCGTAATCACAAGTTTGTCCTGCAACAGCTTCAGTCTTAACCATGATGTCATAGGTATGACCTGTTGTTGGTGTTGAAGACTTGAAGAAAGAACGGTATAGCATAACTTGGTCAGTCATTGTACCATCTGATAGATCTAATAATCCAAGGTTCATCGAGTAACTGTCTGTTAGTGTCTCAAGTCCAGTCCCAACAATAGTTTGAGATGGATGAGCAACTGAAACATCGGTTCCAACTTGTACCATTGCAACAATATCTAGTGAGTCAACACTACTACCTAGTGATGATAGAGGCATTGCAACTTCAACAAAGGAAGTTGTTCTATCTAGTTGTACTGCACCAGCAGCTAATGTCCATCCAGTTAGACCAGATGAGTAGATACTACTTCCTGTTGAATCAATTACTAGCGCTTGTTCAGCACCGAATGGTAGCGTGTGCTCATCATTATAATCGGTATCTGAACCTGCTAGGTCGTTGGTATTGAAGTAAACATACAGATCATCAGCAGAAGTTACGCCGTTGAAAGCCATGTACAGTGTAGAACTAGATGCTGTTACGAAGAAGTCTGTACTAACTTCACCAGGCATTGCATATCCTGATGGATTTAGAGCGTTTCCTCCAACCCAGTCATCATTAAGTCCATCAACAGTCATTGTGTTATCCAATGAGTCTGCATTGAAAGTAGGTGAAACATAAGCCCCATAGTTGCCAGATGAATCTGTTATCATCAATCCAACTTGACTTGCAGGCGCTGATCCTAAGTGGTCAGTACTGATACTCAACCAGTTAGATTCATCAACAATTGAAGTAGCGTCAACAACCATCTTTGCTTCATCTAGACTGTAATCGATACTGTTGATGTAAGTCTCGTCAGATGCAGAGATTTGAGTTCCTGTACCAGTGTATGTCAATGAGGTGACATCACCAGTTGAGTCTTCTGCTTCAAGTGCAACACCAGAGTTTGAGATTGCACCGCCGGTCCAAGTAAATTCGCTGTTAACGAATTTGACACCATCGGTACCTTGTGTATCTACATTGTCTAATGATGAGGATGTACTGTCTATAATTTCAACTGCTAGACCCGAGGCTCCACCGTCAAAGGTTGAGTCCTTGAGTATGACATCAATTCCACTTGTTGAAAGTCCAATTCCGTTAGCACCAGCAGTAACTGTTGAAGAACTCAATACTGTTAAGTCTCCAGAAGTCTTCAGTATTCCAGTTTCGAAACCAGAAATTGTAGTTCCAGAAAGTACTACTAAAGCACCGTATGTATTATCATCATTAAAACCAACAGATCCTGCTTGGTCAGTACCAGTTAGTGTTGAACCTTGGTCTTTCCAAGTACAGCTATCTGCAACTAATGCATCCTGTCCAATGTTTACAGTATTGGAAATCGTTGAAATGTGATATTGTGTCATATCACAGGACTCGATTCTTATTCCGTAAGCATTCGGTTCAAATCCAGTATTGGTAATTACGTTGTTATGGATATCAGGTCCAACCCAAGTCAATGCTGCAGATTGTGCTATTTCTCCATATTCCATTCCAGATTCATAACACCAGGCATTACAGTTGTCCCAAACCATTCTCAATTCCTTGTTTGGTTGTAGTGTTATTTCAAGCCAATCGCTGTAATCTCCATTATTGTTAGAGTTAGTAAATGATGGACCAATTCCATCATTGATTCCACCAACGTAGGCTCCTGATGGACCAGATGTACCAGCCCATGTACCTGCAGGTGCTTCTTCGATAATGTATGAGTTACCGTTTGCTCCATCACCAAAAGTATCGGTCATTCTAAATGCCCAAGTTGTAGGTGTTGTACCTAAGTTTTCGATAACTATTCCGTCATCATTAGAACCTGTTCCTGTTGCATATTGTGAGTGTAGTGTATTGTGTGTCCATGATAGAACAGTTGCAGGACCACCTGTAGAACCAAGTGTCCATGTTCCAGATGCAGCCTTTAGAACTCTAAAGGAACCGCCGTTAGGACCATCACCATAGCTGTCATACATCTTGAACTTGTAAACACCTGGTGCGGTGAACAATAGATTATCAGACAGAGAGTTCTTAGTTGCACCGTTAGGATCCCATGTTTGGAATGCTTGTCCAGCTCCCTTATATCGAATCTCAGATTCATAACAATATGCGCCACAAGTGAAATCCATAATCATTTCATCTCCAGGCTCTAGAGTATAGGAAATCTCATCAGAGTATGTTCCGTATAGGAAATTTCTGTAACTAAACGGAGTTGTTGTAGATTGAGGCATCCCTGTGTTAATTCCTGCTACTAAGTAGGTTACTTGCTCTGTTGGCTTAGTAAGTCCTTCAACTCTAATTCCACCTAATGAATCAGTAATGGTATTATCAGTAACGTCTGCATCTCCACCGTCAACATATACTGCTGCGACTTCGATATCAGAAATGATGTTAGAATCAATAGTTACTAATTGTGTATCCTTTGTTGTTACAGCATAATCACCATTTCTAATTGTATTTCCAGTAATAATTGGAGCTACTGAAGTTTCGTCGTAGAATGCAATGTGTGCTTCACATGCATTACAGTTCATATCATTATTAGTAATTGTCAATTGATCTGCATTTGCATCATTGTATACCCAAACGTTGAATCCTGCACCGCCACTAAATTGGTTGTTGTCGACAGTGAATTGTAGTGATCCGTTTACTGGATGAGGTGTTGTTGTGTATCTGTCGTCAGTAGCACCTGTGTTAGGGTCTGAATCGTCAACTAGCCAGTCTGATTGTGTGAACAGAATTCCTGCTGTACAATCGCTGAAGATGTTATTTTGAATCAGTCCACCGCTTCCACCGGCTACTCTAATACATGTGTCAATATCATAAACAGAATTAGCGTAAAGGGAGTTAAATCCTCTAAAGTGTGAGAAACTGCTTCCAGTTACTTCGAATGTTCCTACATTGTATGCGGACATTCCCGACCAGGAACTTGATGATGCATAGTCACCAGCAAATGCGGACATTGTCGCAATTCCATTGAAATCAACATTGTTGACATCGAAGGATAGTGGTGCATCACTAAATCCACCAAGACCACCAAGAGCATATCCAACTGGAGCTCCTGAAGGTGCTTCTGGGTAAATTCCAAGGACACTACCGCCATCCATACTGAATGTTGTACCATATGGTTGTTCAACAGTCCATTGACCAATGTTGTAAAGTCCCATGTATCCTGTCATCAAAATTGTAGAACCATCAAGATTGTAGGTTGTTCCGTCTTTCATTTCATAACTTCCAGTATCAGACATGATGACCATGTTAGACAAGTCAACAGTACCTGATAGATCTTGAATAGATTCTTCAGAACCATATTCAACCATACCGGATGTATATGTTCTAGTATCTGTATCAGCGAATGTTCCAGCACAGCTTGCAACTACAGTGTGCATGTTATCGTTTGAACAAATACGGACATCTACTACATCGGTTAGACTGTATGACTCATAATTCACAGATGTGGAAGAATCATATCCTTCATCAACTAATGTTGGTGATGCTATCTTGTAACGGAAATCTCCGCTGTTTGTGGTAGCATCAGTGTAAGAGTATGTTCCAATTTGAGCAACTGTTGTAATTGTGTATGTATTGAACAAAGAAGTTAGGTCGTTAATTCCAACTGAATCCATAGTAAACACTGAGAATGCCAATCCTGATGCTAATCCATTAGAATCGGTTGTACCAGCAGAGAATACTGAAGCATCTCTACTGCTCAAGATAACATTAGCGTTAGCCACTGGGCTTGAATCGGCGTCAAGTACTGCAAAGTAGGATCTTGAACGTTCTAGAGTTCCAGAGCCAGAAACACTAACCTTGGAACTGTCGTCTAGTGGTTTTACACTGAAAGAACCATCGATGAATTCTGCATTTCTTGAATCGTCGATTACTACATCGAAGCTGTTACTAGATACGAAAACACAATCTTTGATTGTTAGTTTTCCTGTTCCTGCAGCGTCTACACCAGTATCCATATTGGTGATTGTAAGACCGTCAAGGTTGTAGTTAGCATCACTTTGGGAACCAATTCTTAATCCTGTGTCTCCACCAGATACAGATGTTGATTCAACTGTTGTACCTACATCGTTGTTGAAGTAAAGAGATGTGTGTAGTCCTGAGAAATCAGAATCCTTGATAGTGATATCGCCGGAACTTGTTGTACCGGAGAAGAAACCATAGTTCTGTAATCCTGCTCCTGTATTGTCAGTAACTTCAAGATCGTCAAATGTTACTGAGTTCTCACCATCAGTATTTACACCAAAAGAGGATGGGTTAGTAATTACTGTATCAGTAAATGTAGCCACAGTATCTCCTCGCAGGTCGATACCGACATCAGCATCATTGATGTTTGAATTGATAATAGAAATCCCATTATTTGGTAGAGTTGTACTCCAGTCGCCTAGAGCGGCTGGATTAGAACTTCCACGAGCCATAATTTGAGTATTGTCTCCAACATCGTTGTCATGGTAACCTGCTCTCCAATGATAGTAAGTGTGCCAAACGTCTACTTCCATAGTTACACTGGTTAATGAAGTGTCACTAATATCCACAACAGGGAAGTTTAGTATTCCGCTGCTTCCGGCTTGTGTAAGAGTTGGTATAGCTGGTTGTGCTACTGCACCACATACTGTTCCAGATGGGGCACGGTTATTCATTCCTGGGAAGTTTGCATAAGGTGAGAAGTATCTGTGAGTTGTTCCCCAATTGAAACCTGGGAAAGGATCTCCAGGGATATTAGGGTTATCAGAAGCAGTCCATCTAAAACCAAATTCTGCAGGGTATCCCCATGCTCCAACACCGAAGAAGTCGCCCATTGTACCTGGGCCAGCGAAGTTTCTTGAACCATAGGCTCCAAAGGAACTGTAAGGACTGTATGTAAATCCTTGGTAACTACATTCCCAAGTTGGAACTCCACCTATTGCTCCAGGAGTATATGTGGCAGCGGTAGTACCCGATGCTGGGTCAGCAGAACCATATGGGTAGTAACCCTTGTCGCTTGAGGAGTCAACAGTCCAAGTCTGTCCAAGGTTGTCAGACATCTTAATCTTCAGATTATCCATTGAGACATAAGGTGTTGTCCATCCAGAATATGGGTCGTAAATGTGTCCTTGGAATGTAATTTCCATACCAGTTTGAAGATAATCTTGGCTACCTAGATATGTTGAGAAGTCAACTGAGTAAGTTTTCCAGTAACCACATGCATTCCAGTATCCATAGATACAAGCATCCATGTCGTTTACTACATCAATTCCTTGAAGAGTCGCACTTCGGTAGATCTTAGGTAGTGTCATAGCGCCTTCAGCTACTACACCGTAAGTGTTGCTTGTAGAAGTAAATCCATCTAGAGTTAGAGCGGAATCTTCTCCCCAAACACCAGCGTATGCGTTGCTGACAGTTAGTCCGTTAGCATTGACGAAAGCATTCGAAGTTGCAAGACCTGCACCTGTGTTACCAATACCTGATATTTGTCCAGTTGTGACTTGGATATTTCCACCATCAGCGTATACGATTGGATAGGATAATCCCATTCCAGTCAAATCAGAACCAAGTATTTGAGCGCCGCCAGCCATAATCAAAGTTCCACCAGCACCTACAACAAGTAGTCCATCCTTGAAATTTGAAACTAACATATCTTGTATAGTTCCAGCTTGCATGTTTACTGTACCGCCTAGGCTGATATCAAGGTCAACGACCTTTGCACCGTTTTCCCCAATTATTTCAGGGGCATCGCCAGTGTCACCGTCGATTGTCATCAATATTGAACCATCAGTGTTTGTAATACTGTTGGACATTACTGTGACTGTACCAGATCTAAACAACATCTTGGAACCTTCTAATTCAATAGAACATCCATCGAAAGTCATGTCTGCTGCGACTGTCAAAGCAGCGCCCTTGAAAACGAACGCGTCCTTGACAGAATCATATGCATTCATGAAAGTCGAATTAGTATTCATCATCCAGTTACAATCCATATTTGGAGAGTCGAAAGTCACCGGAGGTGCAATTAGTCTAATATCGACATATGAACCAATGGTATAGTCTCCGAATACAGTTCCTGGAGTTTGAGCCACTTCGTTAGAGAAAGCGATTAAATCGCCTGGCTTGACATCTCCAATACCTGCCGCACCAGAAGCACGAACAATGTGTTCACTGTAAACATCTCCGCCTTGGTTTCCAGTCAATACAACTACCTTGTCAGTCTTACCCATTGGGCTTGTACCGGTAATTGCAGACCCGACTTCAGCGATGACAGAACCTGTCGAGTCAAGTGTTTGTGTAGTGATTGTCACATCAGATTGAAGAATCTGTTGTTGTGGAACACCATTTACAACACCTAACCTGTAAGCTAGAGCATTCGCATATCCACCATAGTATACTTCAGAAGCATATTGTCCGAATCCTGAATTGAAGTTAATCAAACAATTATTTGTTGCTCCATTGACATCTGCACAATCAACCGCTGAAGCGGAGTTTGCTGTGTCGGTGTATGTAGAAGCGATTAGGTATAGTTCGCTACCTGGGTTGACGTAAGCATACCAACCGCTTGTTCCATCAATTACACTGCTTTGCACATCGACTTCAATCAAAGTTGCCTTGGTCAAAGATAAGAACATTGCAGAAGTTCCTGGTGTGTCGTGAATAATAGTTGTATCAGTCATGTCGATAACGTTCTTGTTTCCAAAGTTACATGAAGACCAAATTCCACCGATAGTTGCTCCAGTAATCATGACATTACTTCCACAACCGTCAACTCCAACTTCGCCACCGATTACCGATGATCCAGTTAGTTCAACATCTTGTGCGAAAGTACTCATTCCATAGAAGTTCAATACTCCGGATGTAGTGATGTCATTTAGAGTTCCTGGGAAGGTTCTGTGTATGTACAAGTTTGCAACGGTAACATCGTCAAAAGTTGCATCGCTACCAGTTGCTCCGGCAGTAGTTCCAGAAGAACCAAATGGCTTGATGTCGAAGTAATGACTGTTAGTCCATCCATTACCAAGATCAACGTTAGACATAGATATCGAACCTGCTGCATAAATCCAACCATGGTGATAGCTAGGTGCGGAGAAGTCAGAAATATCCACTGAAGCACCGCTTCCATGGCTCAATCCCAAACTTACTCCAGAGTTGTCTCCAGCCCATGTTCCAGCAGTTGATGCTGGGTTTTGGTCTGCTGCGTTTGTTGCAACGACACTGGAGATTACAACTGTCTTGAAATCAACACGAACTAAGGTTCTTAGAGAATCGGTAATTAGTACGTTAGACATAATCAAAGAACCACCTGTACTTCCTGGCTCAGAAACAATTGCTCCACCCCAATCTTTGTTAGCGGAGTTACAATTAGTCATTGTACTTGGGTTGGAAGGTGTTCCACTCAATGTTGCGATTGTGTTCTCAGCAAAGTTGAAACAAGCACTTCTTGCACCGTTTACATCGAAGTTAGACATAGTTACTACAGTACCTTGTCCGCTACCATGAGCGAAGGCCGAGTCGACATTAGTGAATGTCATTCCAGTCATTTCGAATTCTCCAACATTACAGTCCTGAGAAGGAGTTCCACAGGTGTACTGAGCAGATGGGCTACCCGGTCTACTTCCAGCGGTAATTGCTGCAAATTCTGTGTTGCTAATGTCCACATTCTCGAAAACGTGTCTGTCGGTAGTTGCTCCTTGACATTCATCTGTAAAGGCTAGACCATACCATGTTGCTGCTGGGTCTGTTGTTTGATCGGCGTTGAATGAAACTCTTCCAGTTTGAGATGAATCTCCTACTGTGAATTGAGTACATGCCCCGTTTACAAATCCAGAGTCAAAGGAAATACCCTTGTCTGCAGCCACAATAACTTCTACACCTGCTTCGATTTCCAAGTTAGCGTTAACTGACAAATATCCAGAGGAATCTGTTGGGTTAACACGGATTGGGCTGTCGACAAGATACCAAACAGTATCTACGTTAATGTCAGAAGTAACTGGAGTACCTTGTCCATCGAATGGTATTGTTCTGTACCAAACACCGTTACATCCATTGCTTTGTGCGCAGTAATCGTTACTGGCAGGAGACCACCAAGGTGCGATGGAATTATCCAAGTAGAATGGAGATGTTGAATCCATATCGTACATAGCACCAGACCATGAAACTCCATGTACTGGGGTTACAGTAGTGTGGGATGTTGCCGGTTGATTCTGAAGCAAACTAACTACTCCAGCAGCTGATACTTGAATTCTATCATCTTGTCCGTTGTCGCCATCATAAGTGACTCCGTGGAAGTCGAAACTAAATCCTGCAGGTATGTCGATATTTCCAGCACAGTAATTGCTTAATTGTGACCAGAATTGTTGCACACAGTTCTCAGTTCTGAAACTTGCTGAAGTTCCAGCAGCTACTGCCGGATTGGACGAAGCCAATGGCAGAGGTGTACTAAGACCTAGTTCGAAATACTCGTAAGAGTATCCATCAGCACCATCAGTAACTCTGATGTTGTATGAATGAGGGTTTCCAGTTTGTGTTGAATCAACTAAGTTTTCAATTGTTGTAGCAGTGTTTTGGTCTAATCTGTGACCTATAACACCAACTACTTCATCAGATGAACAGGATTCATCATAATGGAATTCAAACTCATTAGTTACATCATACATTATCAATTGGAAAGAACACTCATCTGTTGCTGCGAAGTTAGATGCATAATCTTGCCACTCGATGACCAGTGTATTTGTAGGCGTGTCAGCCTTAAATGTTGCAAGACTGGTTGTAGCGGTATTTGGTCCATTATTTGCTGAACCTCCTGCTGCAGACACATCTTGTGCTGTTATCTTATAGACGACTGAGTCGTCACGATCGCTGCTTAGAGCAGGTAAATCCGCACTCCAAGTACATTCCATATCAGCACACAGGGCTCTGTCGCCTTCTGGTACCATTGGTACTGAAACGAAGGTTCCTGTTGGTGCACCAGATGTCTTGTAAACCTCATAATGCAATGTAGGACCTACATCGGCAACTGAACTGACTTCTAGTCCTGTTGGTTGGTAACCAGGGTCAGAAATTATTGCTGAAACGGTTCTTTCCAATGCGTGTGAATCACCCATAGATGTGTGTACAATTGAAGGTGCGGTAATATCTGGATCTGGTGCGATATTTCTAACCGACCAAAGCATTCCTTCCTTACCAGGTTGTTCACCTTGAACTGAAGCACCTAGTGCGAATCCATTCCAAGTTCCTCCAACTGAAGATGCATCAGCATCTGCGTCACAAGCAGCGGATGTTGTATCCATGAAGTACACCAATCCATTGGTTGTTACACAAACGATATTGGCATCGTTTGCTCCAATGTCTATCTCACCAAATGAGCCAGTAAAGGTCGTTGTAGAAAGATCGATTGTGAATCCCCAATTATCCCAAACGTAACTGTTTCCAGAACTGGTCTGAGAGTAAGCGGTCTGTGAATCAGGCAATGCAGGAACTACATAGATTGTGGTTTCGTAACACCATGACGCACATGTATATGTCAGAGTCATAGTTGTACCAGCAGCGACAGTTACAGTTGTCGAACTAGCACCTGATGGTCCTCCGTTTCCACTGTATCCGGAAATCAAAACATTACCGCCTGGGCCGTCTCTTAGGACTCCACCATTTGGACCGTCTCCGTATGAGTCGGTTGAGTATACTTGGTAATCACCAGGGCCGATAGTGTAAGTAGGAGTAGTTGAAGGAGTGAAACTCGAAGCAACCAATCCTTGAACCGCGCCGTTAGTTTCCGCTACGGTATCAGGTGCATTGGCATCTAGTCTGTCTTGAATTCTCAAACCATTCGAGCCATCGCCGACTCCAACTGCAACCCATGCTCCAGCTGTAGTATCATACTTGAAAGCAAGATTAGTTCCTACACCCAGTTGGCGTGAAATATCAAATTGTCCGCCTTCCAATGATTCTAGAGTTAGACTGTTGTCACTTGTTCCTGTACATCCGCTACTACCAGGTGAACAGGCATTTACTGCGTCTTGCCAAATTACATCCCAATGTCCGTAGTCATTATTGGAATTTGTACTGAAACATGAATATCCTGCGGATGTATATGTTTCACACTCTGATGTGTCAAATTCGAACAAGTACTCATTAGTATCTGCGAAGTAAGTCATTTGTCTATCGATAGTATTTCCTGGAGTCTTTGCTCCACCATCATAGTTTGCCTTTACATTTTCAACTAGAGTAGTCATCTTCTGTGCAGTTCCAGCATTCAATGGATCCACTAATGTGAATTGTACTGTTGATGTTTGTGTAGGGTTAGCGCCCTGATTAGGCTTGGATGCTGTTGGGGCAGATGCGTCTTGATAAGTCCAGTAATAATCAACAACATTTCCATGAGAAAGGTGGATAGTTTGAGCAGTGAATGCACAAGTTTGCTCCTTTGCATTACAAACTGAACTCATCAATGTAGCAGGTGCAGAAATGTAGTTGGAATTGTCAATACTATACCACAACTTAGGACCGTTAGCCGCTGTTGTATCGATTGCGTGTTCGCTATCCTCGATTTCTAGCATTAGAGTTCGTGGACCTTCGATGTAAGAGTTGCCTTGATAATGAACCTCGGTCATATCAACCGGAGGTGTTGTATCGTCGCTTGCTTCCTCGAAATCAATTATTAATTCAAATTTATCAACATAGAATTCGCCACCGCCGGTTGTTGCTGCACCTGTGGTTTTGTCAGGAGACTGTGACACAGGAGAGTTTGCAAATCCAAGGCCGAATTCAATGTATCCAGCATTTGCAACAGCATCGGTCAGCATTGCAAGTGGGCTACTTTGGTCGTTACATTCTACTGTAGTAGTACAGAGATTCACAGTACGTGTGCCTGTGCCTCCAGTGTATGGGACATTGAAGTAACCTAGTGATTCTGAACTGGTCATAGAAACCTGTCTTAGACCCCAAGGAGTCGCTGGGACTGTACCCCATGTACCTAGAGAATCGACTTGAACAAGTCCGGAACCACCATTTGTTCCATCACCGTAGGAATCATAGACCAAAAATTCTAGATTCATTGTTGAACCACCTGAGTTTTGGATCAATACACCTTCAGTGTTTGAGTAGTATGTTTGGTAGTTTTGACCAGAACCATAGTTAGGAGACCAAGAGTTAGTGCCGGACCATGATTGGCCTGCTTCTCTCCAGTAAATTGTGTTTTCTCCACACCATGTACCGCAAGTCCACTTCATTCTAGCTTCTTGGCCACCGCCAAGAGCAAGAGTGGCGTCAGGCCCTCTGGCGAGCGAGTTACCACCGTTTGAAAGAGACGGAAGAGAGGTTCCTGATTGTTGTTGGATTGTCATCAGATTTTCATTGGTGTAGCAACCACTCAAAGTACTGCTCGGGCAGTAATATCGAAGTACGAATTCTTGGCCGGCAGGAACAGTGAATGTACCTGACGAGCTCGAACCTCCAGTAGTATATTGTCCTAGGTAAGACCATCCATACATTGTGTTGGTAACACTGCCACCTGCATTTCGAGTGTATACTCTGAAGTTAGCGTTATTATTCATACCATCTCCATAGGAGTCTTTGACTTCCCAGTTGTAAGTTCCAGCAGGGAATATTCCATTTGTAGAGGAGCCATCGTCAGCAGTTACATAGTATCCGAAACCGTAGTTGTTAGAATTGTCATAACCAAAGTGTGAGAAATGTTGACAGTAGTTGCTCCAGGAGGTACAGTAATGTCGATATCTACTGGTTGGAGGGTCATAGGTGTATAGAGGATTTCCTGTAGAAGTTGGTGGTGAATATGCTTGCAGAGCATTTCCAGTACATCCGCTTGGATTTGCATATTGACCAAGATAGTTAGTCCCAGTTGGCGCCCCTGATGCGGAGATACCACAATCTTCTAGGATAATTACATCAGCATACCCTGAATCATAATCGCCATCATAGTAAATCTTGGCAGTTACACTTTCAATAGGTGACAAAGCATTACCATTTGGTAGAGTTGCACTAAATTGGAATGGGAAACGTGGTGAGTCAAGCATTTGACCCCAGTTGTTGTACTCGTATCTTCCATCGGTCTTAGAGTGACAATTGTTTTCGCTTATATCACAAACAGGGTAATTGTTTTGGCCAGTTGCAACATAGTTGAATGTAGGGTCAATAGTTACAGGGAAACTAACATCTTTAGACAGAAGAGAAGATGTCTCGATCGCAGTAATAATTGAACCGGAAGTGCCAAACTCATCAACAGAGAGGAAGTATGTTGACGTAATTTCAGCAGTGGATTCATCTAATGAGGCTTGGTGAGCAATTGGAGCTTCAATCCTTACGACCTCTAGGCCTGTTTCTATGTTCACTATTGAGAGATGCCTATTTGTTTGATACAACTCTGTTCCAGTCAAATCATAGCCATCGGATGAAACGAGTTTATGACCAACAGGAATTTCGAATCTTTCGTATAATCCGAAATACTCCGAACTACGGAATTCTGGTAGTTCTGCGTACATGTGAGGGAGTGCGTTGATTACTACCTCTTGCTTGACCTTGTCTTGCTTGACAGTGTAAGTCAAGTCGATTGTATCAGAAAGTGGATAACTAATTTTGTTTCCACCAGTTAGTGTATTTTTAGATGTTTCAAAGTACAAAGGATTGATTTCGATAACCAAGTCTTTACTTGAATCATCTACACCACCAAGAGACTCTTCTTGAATCCCTGGAGTTCCTATTGTGGAAAGTGGAGTATTGATTGCAACTAGCATCGAGTCGACACCGGATGTAATCTCAAATTCGCCACCAAACAGTGCAGAATATCCATTTTCAAATTCACTCTCGAAGTGAACAGGAGATTCTGTTTGAGTGACTTCAAATCCATCTTGTGATGATTCTATTGTGAAGTCGATATCTTGCCAGGTATTATCAGCACCGATGTAGTGTAGTGGCTCGGATGAGTAAACCATATCCAATCCACCGTCATCGGCGATAAATACCTTAGAATTCTGCTCACGCATGCCGATCATCTCATAATCAGCATCATAGCCATAACTCTCGGCATTAAATGTTGAGTCATCTGTGCCATCTAGCATAGAATCTTCAGTTTCTATTCTTTCTGAATTAGCTTCTGTCGAAATTTCTTCAGTTGTATCGCCATTTGAGACGGTTGATGCGAAGGGCATCATTACCATCAATAAGCACAACAGAAGCGCAATTCCTACTCCGCCAAATACTGTTTTTCCTCTTTTATTTTTCATTTCTTTCATCTGTCATTCCTCCACGCGTCATCGCATGTATGATGACTCACGACTTATACCCCTTATGAGGGTTGGGGTGCATTATCTTTGAAAAGACATTTCAGAATACCAAAATCGAATAAATTTGAAACCCTAATTAATCGAAATTAAGCCGGAAAAAAAGATAAAAAATAACAATATAAAATAAATCAATAAAAAGGCCGGAAAGGGCACCTAAGTGCCCTTCCCGGCAATTATGCTAATTCCTTAGAATTAACGTGCTAGCAAATATCGAGATCAGTAATCCCAATCTTTGCCTTCGTCTTCGCCATCATCTCCACGAGAGAGAATGAATGCGCCTGCTACAAATGCAACAACGACTACGATACCAATTACTCCCCAAGTCCACGTAGGAACTCCGGAAGATGCCTCTGTTTCAGTGGTCTGAGAACCGTCATCAGGATTGGTATTGTCGTCTGCTCTAGAGTACTCGATATTATCGCTAGAAGCTGTTGGAGCAATGTTTCCAACTACGTCAACAGGAGCAATTGCAAAGTGTACATTGTAAGTACCTGCTGTTGAATACTTAGCGATTGTTGCAGTTGTAGAATCTGCTGAAACACATGCGCTGGTGCCTACAAGGTCAGACATCTCTGATGCTGTAAAGGATGCTTTAAGGTAGCAAACTAACCAAGATGCAACATCTGAGTCTTCTGCAGAAGCATTCCAACTAACGACCCAGTTCTCACCAGACTCGGAGATAGTGACATCAACGGCTGTAACAGATGCAACTTCTTTATCAGCGACAACTGTTGCAGTGGCTTCATTACTGCACAGGCCACCCTTACAGACTGCTGCTGTGACGTAGTATGTGTTTCCGTGGACAGTGTTCTGTCCGGAGTATAGCATTGAAGATACATCAGAATTCCAACTGGATTCATAAGCATTAGCGCATTGTGGGTCTGTGTCACATATACTTACAACGACTTCATCTTCAGAAAGCATAGTTCCATCGATTGCCCAGTTGATGGAGATTCCTCCAGCCATAGATGGGACAGCAGTAAATCCGCTAATATTAGCGCTTGGTGCTTGTGCTTGGGACAGAACTCCTCCAAATAGGTGGAATTCAGTATTTGCTGTGAACATTGATTCTCCAGCTCCCCATGTGTATGAGTAAGAACTGGAAGTAGCATTGAATTCATCAGGAGTGCCAGTAGCAAGTAATTGCCATAGGTTTCCGACTTTCAGCCACATCGAAGTTGCATCAACTTGATT
Source organism: Candidatus Poseidoniales archaeon (assembly GCA_003602575.1). Lineage (GTDB taxonomy): Archaea > Thermoplasmatota > Poseidoniia > Poseidoniales > Poseidoniaceae > MGIIa-L1. The sequence continues at coordinate 16,888 of QQRY01000040.1, read as the reverse complement.
GTCAAATGCAACAGTGATGGTTTGTGACATTATATCTTTTGTATCATATGTAGTAGATGGGGAAATGGTCATTCCACCTACAGATGAATATGTGCCATCATAGCCTGGAAGTTCAACATCAGTAACATCAGATGCGTTAGCAAAGGTAATTGATAAACCAGTTGATTTGTAAGTTATTTCGTATTCAGCATGCAGAGTACTTTCTGCTGGGGATGTAAAGCTGTCATAATTTAGAACAGTAATTTCACCATTGGTGTTATCACTAGCCCCATATGAATCATAAACAGCAAGGTTGATTCTGTAAGTTGGAACCATTGATTCATCAACAGAAACGGTACACTGGTCAGGAGAGCTGCCAGCACAGTTAATTTCATCACCTGCAGTATCAGTCCAAACATAGTCGATTTGATCGCCTTCGACATCAAAGACACTTGCAGTAGCAGTGAAACTTGTCTTGTCAGAATCAGCAGTAACCGAATCTGGGACCAAACTCAGGGAAAGAATCTGAGGAGCGAAGTTAGTAACTTCTACATCGAAACTATACTTGTTGTTTGAAAGAGACATATCATCTATCTTATCATCAAGAGTTAGTCCATCTTCATCCCATTGTCCCAGTAAGTTTGCTTCCGCTTCGACTTCAAACTCACCTTCAGTCATAGATACTGAAGCGCAAGCATAGACCAGCATTTGAGCATCTGGAGTCTTTACTGATGGTGCACCGAGTTGTGAATTATCGTAATCTACCTTAGAATCACAAGAGTTAGCAGTAACTACCGTAGAGGTTCCTTCAGAATCTGTGATTGTGAAATCGACAGACCAGTTGTAAAGAATTGAACTACTACTTGAAACATGGCCAACCTCAGCATATAAGTCATAGTCGCCAGGAGATAGAGAACTTGTAATGTCTAAGCCCAGAGAACCGAAAACCTCTGGATCTTCTCCATCTAGTCCTTTCCAAATTTGGAATTGTGTGAGTGTTATGTCTTGGAAAACATCGAGTGAACCATAAATCGTTGCTTCATTTGAACCAGAGTACTCATCGGCCCAATCCTGGCTAGTGACTGTCTTTTCACAGTAAATTGTATCTAAAGCGCTACCGCCACAAATGGACGTTCCGTGAGGCCCATAAACCGTATATTCAGATAGTACAGCGCTTACAGAATATTCTCCGGATACAGAAGAAGGAGTTACTGACCCAACAGCAACACCGACATGAGAACCATTAAGCCCATTGGAACCGACAATCAATCTTGTTCCTGTTTGAGCTGGTGTTCCACTGCCCGTAGTTTCTCTAATGTTAACAGTGCTAGAATGTCCTACTGTGAATGAACTAGCATCGCCTGAACCTAAGTTAGTATAAGTCATTGAGACAGATGCGTTTCTAATTGTCATAGAAGGGTTACCAGGTGAAGTCAAGGAAACAGAGACTTGGAAATCTTTAGCTCCAGAACCATCAACGCTACCTGAGACAGGTGCGCCTGAGCCGTCTAACCAAGTTAGGTCTACCTCAACATCGAAGTAATCACGTACTTGAACAGCGACAGATAATTCATTATTACCTGGGTCGCCAAGCACATTGGATGATACTGAAATTACAACAAAATAACTTCCAGAGGATGGAGTCCAAGATAGAGTTGCACCTAGGGAATCCTTCAACAGTGCTTCTCCACCTGTCAAGAATGCGCCTTGTGTCAATACGGTTTGTTGACAAGAAGGAGATGTGTTACAAACTGCGTTTGAGTTTGTCCAAGACAACTCATTTCCAGATACATCAGTTACGATATCCCCTCGATTTCCGTTATCATTAGTGTAAATTTCAACAGTATACTGCATGTTATCGAGATCTGCGTCTCCGCTGTTACGCAAGTAAGCACGGAAATTTACAGGATCTCCTGCAAGTAGTTCGTCAAGACAGTCGCCAGACATATCGCAAGTTGTTTCTCTAGGAGATGTAATTACTACAACTTCTGGGTCACCGCTTGCACGGGCGCTTGTGTCTTCAATTTCTTTCATTTCTTGTAGCTCGACGAAGTCAATGCTTGCTAATACACTAGTCAACATTAACATGACGAGAATCATTGGGGTCATTTTATTCATATCTATACCTCCGACGGTTCGGTATTCCGCTCCACGTCAAATGCCGTATTTATACTATGGGAAGGTTTAGGAAGGGTAAAAACCGGCAATATAGAGCCATAATAGACTCTTAGTATGCCTTTAAGGTATTGGAATAGAGTAGTTTATTTGTGAAAGTTGATGCTAGAAAAAATGTCAAATTCGCCAATTTTAGAATTCGAAATTATCAAATAAATAACACATTACTACTCAAATTTCACGCAAAGCGGCAGATGGCGGGATTTTAGAAGCGGACCTAATCGGCACCATAGTGGCCATTATTATCAGTAACCATCCACCGACTAAGACGCTAATTATCGAAGACCAAGGTAAAGTAAAATCCGCACCCTGATCCTTCCAAAATGAATTATAAAGAGACCTATGGAAGCCTATTGCCACCAATACACCATTTAGAATTCCAAGTAATCCCACCCAAGATACTTCTACCAAAAAAGTGGCAGTTACCATTTTCTTACGATAACCTAAGGCTCTGAGTATCCCGATAGTACGTCTTCTTTCAGACACTGAACGTACGGTAACAACTCCAATTCCAGCAATTCCAACTATCAAACCTAGAGCAAGATAACCTTCAAAAATACCAAGTAATGCTATGACTAGTGATTGAATTAACATCACATCATCTGAAATTACTGAAACTGAAGCACCCTCGTTGTTGAGTTTCTCCTCCAAGTGTTCTGCTAACTCAGCAGAAGCAATTCGAAGTTCTGAAGATTTACCAGCGGCTGAAAATGTCTGGATTTCTGACGAATCAAAAGAAGAACTTGGCTTGGCTTCATCTGACAAACTGACATACATTCTAGTCAACCTAGAATCGAATTGCTCTTGTGAAATTTCACTACTTATCCAGACTCCTGGGGAGAACAGGTATGAAGACTGTTCAAGGAACCCGCCCACCACTACATTTCTGCTATTTCCTGGGTTGGATAAATCAATTAGAGAAATTGAATCTCCAATTGAAAAACTCATCGCAGAAATACCGGTTCCATCAGTACTTAATTCAAGCCCAAATGAGGCGTCGACCAAGACTATATCGTCACGATTTCCAATTGAAATCCATGCTTCTTCAGGCGTATCTCCAAGCGACTCATCCCAGAGATGCAAAGGTAGCCCTCCGTGATTGGCAAAGCCATCATCAAAACCACGTAAGATATATGGCATTCTTTCACCAGAATCATCTTCTAAGAATACTTCAGAACGGTACACCTTTCCAACTGCATCGATATCATCTTCTAGAGCAGTACTTAAGTTCCACATCAATGGATCACTAGAAAGTTCAAGTGGCCGCGAGCGAGATGCTGTGAGCATCAATTCGAATTCACCTTCCGTATCTTCTACAAAGGAACTTGAGTAGTTATCGAATTGCTCGGTATACCCACCGAGAACTATTACAGAAAATACTGTTATTGAAAACATTCCCATTACCACTGCAGTACGCACTGGAGTTGAAAGTGGGTGTGCTAAAGCTACGGGTAAAACAGGCCCCCAACGCTTGGTGAAAAATTGTGAACGCCCAATTCTAGAAACAAGTATCGGGGCTGCACTGGTCAAAAGTAAAACACCAGCAAAGACCTCAAACAATCCTAGAAGAATAAATGAAAACTCATCAGGAGTCATATTATTTCGCACTGGGTCAATCGGTTCCAAGGCTATTGTCCAAAGAAGAATCAATCCTCCCAACCATCCTAATGTATTACGGCCACCATGCCTTGCTCTATTTTTCCATCTGAGACTTTTTGATTTCAAAAGAACCGGTAACTCCCAGGTGAAGATGGGAACAAAGGTAATCAATGCAAAAAGACCACCAATGGTCCACAAGAGATAAGATAATCCCGAGTCAAATCCAAACACCAATAATAGTAACATGAAGATGGACATCGCTCCAAATGTCACAATCTGAACCAACATCAATATCCAAGGAATCCCTTCCTGAATCCTTAACACGCCGCCTTTTAATGCAGAGACTATGTTCAATTTTGAAGTCCATAAAGCCGAGCCCCATAAAGTGGATATAGCGATTAAAAAGCCCCATGCCCAACCAGCAAAAACCGAGGACCAATCCCAAGCGAAGGTGAATAAATCCGAACCTGCGGCAGCAAATATATTATCGAATGCAACACTGATTATCCATGCTAACCCTAGACCAACAAATGCTCCAATCACTCCGGCCAAAGAAGCCACTATTACGCCTTCTTGTACCGCCAGAGCCCTAGCATCTGAACGACTAATTCCAATCGCTCTAAGAACTCCTAATTCACCTCTGCGTGATTCTGCAAGCATGAGAATTATTGTCAAGACCAGTAAAACACCAGCGGCGATAGTAAATGTTCCAAACACGAGGAACATTCCTGCTATCACACCAGAAGATTGTGCTGCAGCCTTAGTAGCCTCGACTTTTACTGCTGTGAAAGAAGCACCTAGATCATCACTATCGGAATTTTGGTCAAGCCAGTTAGAAAGCGTCATTATGGCTTGGTTGGTAACATTGGAGTCATTTGACTGCAATAGTCCACCGCCAATTATTACCAGTGAACGTTCATCTTCCGCTGATGCTGATAATTTCTCAGCATCTGATAAAGAAATAAAGCCCAATACTACGCTATCTAAATCTTCTAATGATTCTAAACCTTCTTGCTCACTATAGATTCCAGCATTTATCAGCCCCAAAGAACTATCATTTCCAAACGCATATGGAATTAATCCTTTTACCCAGACCTTACTTTGATTATCAGCCATCGCTAATGGAGAAAGACGTTGGCTTATCGATATATGACCATCTTCAACTGTTACTGGTGATTGTTCGCCGCCAAATGCCAAGAATAACTGAGGCAATTCTCCAAAACCACCGGCACTAGACATAATAGGAAGACGAATGGAATCTACTTCCGAGCCATTCCAACGCAGCAGTCCACCATCATAACTGCACCAATCTCCTCCAAGTTTAACCGAGGTTAGCGATGTTACGGAATTGCAATCAGGATGCAAGGGGGAATTTGCTTGTATAATCTCTTCAGTAGGCCAATACTGACCCGAGGACCACAGAGAAAAATTATCCTCTAGACTTAGAGAGTTTGATACATATCGCTGGACACTAAGTAAACCCTCAATTTCGAGGTATAGTGAATCTTCGACTATGAGTTCGATAGAAAGAATCGTCGATGGAATCGAGACTGATAGAGAAACTTGCTCATCTTGAGATAAATCTTGATTATAGCGATGTAGAACTAGATCTTGTTCATCTAATTCAGTGGCCCACCAGAACTCATCTTGGGAATATATCGAGTGTATTACTCCCGATGTTTCTTCACTCGCCCAATACTCATCATCATAATTTGATTCACCACCTATTATTATACCACTCGAATGAGCAATAGCGCCAAGATGGCCGGACGTATTCAAGGCGAAATCATATGTCTTTTCTGAATCTTGAACTTGCCATAACCACGCAGAACCTGCGCCCTCGATTTGATAACCAAAACCCGAATCTGAAACATGCCATAGTGCTCTCTTACCCTCTCTTATTTCTGTTATGGATGAAGATGTAAGAGTCAATAGTTGTTCGAAATCATATTCCATTTCAATCAATGGAACTTGTAAAACTTCCATCATATCACTTCCAACAAGAAGGCTTGAAAGATTCTCTCGAAGCGATACTACGTCTTCTCCTTGTAATCGACCAAGGCCCTTATCAGTCGATAATGAGAGTGAACCTGATTGTTGTTGAAAATCTAAATTGAAACCTACATCCTCTGCCGTTAGAGTCTCGTTTAGTAAGTCTCCAAGTTTTTCGATTACCGGCTCTATAGTCCCTTCATCATCTACATCACCAGCCAGTGCATAGTAAACTGTATTGAGTTCACCTTCTAGCAATTGTAACTCTTGTGCTGTTGATAAATCAGTGAACATTGCCGGTGATTGTGTTCCAGCCAGATTAGCCATACCATCATTTTCAACTATTGTAAAAATTGTTACATTTCGCTCTACTCTTTTCCTAGAACTATCATCTGTAACATACCATCCAATCTCAACATCATCACCAATTTCAAGTTCCAGTTCATCAGCAAGTACCCTGTTTATGACAATTTGAGTTTGTTCATTGAAATTGTTTTGCTCCTCGATGTCAATATATCTAATTCCGTTTTCTTGAGAACCAAGATTAGGCCAAACTTCGAGAGAATCAATAGTCGAGTTCATACTTGCCCAGGTCACCGTTGGTAATGATTTACCACTAGGTGCTTGGATGCTAGCTCCTGAAATTATTCCATGTTGTTGGCCTTTTATATCTCCTCTTAATCCAGAATCTAGTTGAATATCTTGCCATAATTGATGAGCGATACGTTCAGAAATTTTGACCCTTTCTCCTGTACTCATATCAAAACCAGAAAGAGTGACATCGGTTTCCCCCCATGATTCTTCAATCTCGTACCTAACGGTGGCATCGAGAGAATCACCGACTACTAGAGATGAAGTAATAATCGCAGAAGCGATTACCAATCCAGCCATCAGCAATGCTGCTTGTCGTTTTCTTCTCATCACATTTTCTTTTGCTAAACGCCAAACTACTAATCTTTGAGGCACCAATAAAGGTTGCATTAGGACATGGCTGAGGATCGCAATACTCAATGCGCCAGCCCACAAAGTCATTCCTTCTATTGAAAACATACCAAATATCCAAAATGCAAGTATTGCATCTATAGCCGGACCAAATGTCAAAAATGCTTTGATGGGAAGAGATAGATTTCTGCTACGCCCTGTTAGGACTGTCGAAATTCCCGAGGGAATAGCGACAACGACCAGTAGGACGAGCATCTCTACAAGCAGAATTACTCCTCCTCTTCGTCCCTTCCAGTATCAACCATCAGTCCATCATCCATTGTCAAAATCCTGCTACATTGTGAAGCAACATCTTTGTCGTGAGTGACCAGAAGGAAAGTTGTACCAAGTTTTTCGTTGATTTCTTTTAGCAAGGCCATAACAGTGCCCGATGTAGCTGAGTCAAGATTGCCTGTCGGTTCATCACAAAGTATCACTTTCGGGTGATGAACAATGGCGCGGGCTATGGCAACCCTTTGCTGCTGACCGCCCGATAGTTCAGTTGGTCTGTGTTCGCTACGGTCGGCCAAACCAACTGAATCTAGAGCTTCCAATGCTGATTTACGGGATTCGCTTGCAGATTTACCTAGAAGGAGAAGCGGCAATTCGACATTTTCAACAGCAGAGAGTACAGGAAGGAGATTGAAATCTTGGAAAATAAAACCCAAATTTTCTGCTCGCATTTGTGTTCTTTTATCATCAGAAACCGAATACATTGGATTACCATCAATCATTACTTCACCAGAATTAGGCTCATCTATTCCTGATAAAACATTCAGAAGTGTTGTTTTCCCGCACCCCGAAGGACCCATGATGGCAATCATCTCGCCTTCTTTGATTTCAACATCCACGCCCCTTACTGCTTGTACAGTAGAATCGCCAGAAGCATAGATTTTCCATAATGCAGTTGCTTGCATAACAGGTCGCATGAATTCAGTACAAAGGAACTGCGTTGATAAACTACCGCTTCAAAGCATCATCATGGCCGAACAAGACAACACTATCACGGTAAGTGTAGTTGCATTTGGACCTTTAAGCGAAGAAATTCCAAGAAATCAAGAGATTCAAATGACCAAAAATTCAACAATTCAAGACTTGATTATTTCATTGAATCTCGAGAAGTGGCTAGAAAATGGGCTCACTGTTGCCATAAATGGAGATCGATGTGAAATTGAGAGAGAACTTTCCAATGACGATGAAATCGCTCTTTTGCCTCCTGTGTCAGGCGGTTAAATCAGCAATAATGGATGATTTTTCAGCGAAGCCTTAACACACCCAACCACTACCCCAAGACGAGGAAGAGTAATGTTTGGAGGACTAGGACCCTTGGAAATCATTGTACTGCTCGTCATATTTTTCGTTTTATTCGGGGCAGAGCGTCTACCTAAGATGGCAAATGCTCTTGGAAGGTCAAAAGGTGAATTCCAAAAAGGTCTGGAACACACAACCAACGCTATGAAACTTGAAGAAACGAAAGCAGATTTGGAAGCAGGTGGAAGAACGCCGAGCCAGGCGCTTGCAGCAAGAGCCAAAGCGGTTGGAATTGACCCGACCGGAATGGATGTTGAAGAAGTAGAAAAGAAAGTTGCTGCACTAGAAGCAATGAATTCTGAAGAATAATCATCGTGCTTTCTTGAGCATCATTGGTGAGCCACAAATATCACAATCTTTGACTGCACCCTTTTTTGAGCGGTCTACATCATTAGGTACTTCTGTCTTGGTTCTACAACCAGTACATCTCAGTTCCCAAGTCCATACTTGCTTTGCGCCTTCTGACTCAACAGAAGTGGCAACCTTACCAGCGCTCTGCATAACATTCTGTAATCTATAATCATCTGTGAACAAAGGTAAATCAAGACCTAAGGCTAGTGCTAATACGTCAACATCAACATCTGATAATCTTGGTAAGTCTCCCGTCTTAGCGGCTTCATCTCTAGCCATTTCAAGCCATTTAGGAGAAACTTGTCGCCAATCTATTTCTAATGCAAACACAAGCATAGCCCGCTGTGGACTCAATCTCTCTATCTCTTGTCGTTGACTCTCAGCACAGATACCATCGGCTAATTCCGCAACTGGCCAGTGAAGTAACGCAGCCGTATCTAGTACTCGCATCAGTAGGACACCCCGTAAAGCCCCCCATCAACCCACCGATTATGCGCACATTCAAGACTAATGCATCAAAGCGAGAGATATGTCGTGGAAAGAGACTATCTTAGATTTCTTCGACATTTTTGGTCCTGCAACCCTCGCAGTTGTCTCTTTCACCGAGTCAATAATTCAACCTGTACCACCAGATTTACTCTATCTTCCAATGCTATATGATGCGGCTGGAGACATACCATTAGTCACTTGGTTGTTCCTGGTTGTAACATTATCTTCTGTCGCCGGTTCCTATATCGGATATTTGATCGGGCAAAAATGGGGTAGAGAATTACTAGATAAATTTGCAAAACCAAAGCATGTTGCCAAATTAGAGGCTTTAACAATAAAATATGGCACTTTAGGGATATTCATTGCTGCTTTCTCACCAATCCCATACAAGGTGTTTGGATGGGTTGCTGGAATGGGTGAAATGAACAAAAAGGCATTTTTAATCGCCGGACTATTTGGCAGAAGTCTAAGATTTGGACTTGAAGCAATATTGGTAGGAATTTATGGACAAAAGGCATTAGATGCTATGTTTACCTTCCTTGATAATGAGATTTTAATAGGAGTCATCATGATAATTGGTGGCTTTGCACTATGGTTTTCATGGTCTTGGTGGTCCAATTTATCGGTTGAGGAAATCGCTGATTCAAGTGAATGAAATTCATTAATTCATACCTAATTGTTATGAACAGGTTGTTAGTCGGGTGGTTTAGCAGTCGCTCGTGTGGTGTAGCTAGGTCCATCATAGTGGGTTTTCATCCCGCCGACCCGGGTTCGAATCCCGGCACGAGCACCATGTTGCTTTTTGTCTTCTAAAGAGGCCACTGCATTTTTAAAAATTGGAAAATTTGCTAATAGGTATAATTAAACGGTGAGTAAATACCGCAAAGCCATGGACAAGATTACTAGAAGTTCTAAAATAACCCTGATTGTGATTGCATTATTCTTAGTTGCTGCACTTCCAATCGGTAGCGTGAATGCCACACCAAGTGAAGAATCTGAGTTCTTTTACGGTGTTGAATATGATTGGTCAAGTATTGACTCAGACCTTACGAATTTCACTGGCTTAGACTTGCCAGAGATCTTCACTGAAGTAATGGGTGCTGCAGATGATGCAGGCCTTGACTTGATAATTGGGCAACTTATGACTGGTTCTTCAAATGTTTATGTCCATCACTCCGAAGATATATCTCCTCAAACAATCAATAATTATGATGGTGAAACAGTTTCTGTATGGAGCAGAACAACAGATGTCACATTAAGACATGGTGGTTTGATTGACGGCATTCTAAACACTGATTGGTCCGAACAAACTTTTGGAATGGAGCCAACAAGTTTTGATATAGATATTACTTCAAGTTCCCAAAGTATCCTTTCTGTTGACATTTTGTACACTGAATACCTAGATGATTCATACAACTTGATTGGAGCGGACATGGTATTTTCCATGAACACTGAAACCTCTACAAACTTAGATATCGATGCTGTTTTCAAAGGTGATGGAGAAGAATTGCCTATTGATTTCAATGCAGGAATCTCATTTGGATACTCAATTACTGATTCTGAATCTCAGTGGAGAGTCGGAACACCAGACCCAATTTATGTTGAATTATCCTCCAATGATGAGTATTATTGGGGTTGTGGAGAGATGAATGACTGTGGTTCAGTAATTGGCGACTATGATGGTGCTGTTGATTACAGTTTTTCCGTATCTGGTATTCCAACTGAGGATTTCGGATTTGATTCAGGAGAATTTGACTTTGAAGTCTCAGACTCTCTTTCCCAAACTGAAGGGGAATTCGATGTAGAATTTAGTGATGGGTTCGATTTCCATATGGGCGATGATATGATTGTTGATCTAGGTGATGGAAATGGCCTTACTACTCAAGTTCAAACATGCCAAAATTGCCCGCCCGGCAATCCACTTATGTTTATCATGATGGGATATGTTTTGACTGGTGCTAGTGAATCATTCGCTGATGAAGTCGGAGAAAGTTTCTCTGAAAGTTTATCTGAAGACCTTACTGGAATCTTTGATGTTTCTAGTGATGATGATGATGATTATTATGAAGATGATTTTTGGCTTTACTGCGACAATGGCGAAATGATTCCTTACTATTATTTCAACGATGGATACACACATTGTTCTGATGGTTCTGATGAAGTAGATTTGTATGCAGTTCTACGTTCATCAACTATGTACGATGATGATTTAGGATATGAAGCCCTCACACTTGGATATTCAACTATGATACAAGATAGTGTACTAGACATGGATCATCCAGGTGCTCCGATGTATGAGTGCCTAGATTATGAAACCGTTCTCGATTGGGAATACGTTAACGATGGTTATGAATACTGCCCAGATGGAGATGATGAGAGGAATAAAGAACTTGAAGATTATTATGATTTTATTTGTGATGATGGGACAGTAATAGGTTTGAGTCTTGTCAACAATGAGAACGATGATTGTTCTGGTGGCGAGGATGAACCACAATTTGAATGGATGGAACTCTCTGATTGGTATTGCCATGAAGATGAAGTATTACTTCCTCTTTCAGAAGTAAATGATGGAGACATTGATTGTTCTGATGAATCCGACGAACCTTACATCGTCAACGATGTTGAATATGAGAACTTCTACTGTGAAGAAGAAGGCATCTATATATTTACTTCATTGGTTAACGATGGAAATACTGATTGCTCAGAAGGAGAAGATGAATCAGAATATGGCGATGGTGAAACAAGTATGTTTGAATGCTCGGAAAGTGAAGGGCAAATAATCTACTTATCACTTGTTAATAACGATGAATATTACGATTGTATGAATGGAGAAGATGAAGCTCAAACTACAGAATCTGAGATAGACAGAACTTTTACTTGCCCTGATGGAGAAGTTATCAACTGGGATCAATTAAACGATGACATTGGAGACTGTACTGACTTCTCAGACGAAGGTGCTGAACATAAGTACACCATTAATCATAATATTTTGTCTAGCGATGGAACTATTTTACACACTGATTCAATAGACCTTTGTGAAGCTGATATTTGTTTTGATATTAACTACCCATCATATTACATGATGACAGATTACTCTCCTGTAATGGACTATGGAACTACTAACTTCTGTTTAATTACTGAAATTGTAAATGACAAGACTTCACAAGTTATTGCGACAACCCAACCTGAATGTAAAGATGTATTTTGGGGTGATGTAATCGATTATTCCGGACTTGACGCTGATGGCATGGAATTAGAATATTACATGCAAGTAGATGGAAGCCTTTGGGCAACTCCATACGATTCGGATTTAGAAACTGTAATCACTGGACCAAGTGGTAATGTTGTTTATTCAAATTCTGATGTCGTATCGAATGATTATATTTGGGATCAGGGTGAAATTGAAGTTACTGAAGAAGGTGAATACTGTATGTTAATCACATTAACACAAGATGGAAAAACTACCCCCTACGATACTGATAGTCAGTGTGTTGAAGCATCTGGAGATGGAATGCCGAGTGATAGATTAGAAGCAATCGCAGAAGCATTCATGAATTCAAATATTGACCAAGTCTTGCAATCATTCGGTGAAAATCTCCAAGACCGCTTAGAGACGGTTGAACCATTGGAACAATTCCCTTACAATGATGGCCTATGGTCTCCAATGTGGAGTAATCAACATGCTGCAATTGTCGGTGTTGGCGTCTATGTAATGAGCGATGATGGCTCACATACTTTAGCCGGTCCAGATACCTCAGGATATATGGACGATGCCCCAGCAAAGATGAGTATTCGTTATCTTACTGGAGTCGCTGCAAGTAATGCTGCTAATTCAATGGAAAGTGCGGATGAGTTGGATGAGATAGTTGATGTTGAACAACATGACTTAGATCAAATCACCGAGGAATTGGAAAGTGCTGGAATCGATACCAGCGACTTAGTATTACCTACACAAAACTCTGATCAAAATTCAAATTCTGAAGAAAGTGCTGAAGAATCAGCTGATGATGATGGCTTACTACCATTTGCATCTCCTCTATCTGTACTAGCAGTTATTGCTCTTGCTGGAGCTATAATCAGCGGTAGAAAAGAGAATGAGTGAAACAGATCAGAGGAGGGAAAAGCATCGCTTTACGGCCCTCGCATTCGCGCATAGGTGATTTTACTAGGCTAGGATTCACAATCCTAGTTGTCATACATGTACTGATTTCTGCTTGGCTTGTTGTTGACTTCGAAGGTAGATATACCGAAGGAAAACCTGCACCCACTAATGTCAATGCATTAATTGCGGTAGATAGTGAAAAAACATTGATCGATGTTGAGATGGAAAATTCCACCTCATTCATACTTTACATGATTTATCGCGATTATTCAGAACCTGAAATTGAAACTAATCAATCACAGGGAGAATCTAATGATACTAGTGATGAAGAACAAGATAATGAACAGAAAAAGGGGACTGACTCAGAAGATATCGAATGGTTAAAATTAGGACGTAATGTAGTTTTTATCTTCATGGCATTACTGATTATAAGTGAAATTCTCGTAATGATTGGCATTCCATTTAGAGCGACTATTAGAGTTATGATGTGGATATTATTGGTTGCTTCATTTGCCATTGTAATTCCTTCAACATATGTATTAGACCTCGTCGGGGATGACGAAGACGATGATAAAAAGAATGATGAAGACGGCAAAGGCGTGACTGATTCACTATCAGAAGAAACTTTTGTCCAGAGTACCGAAAGTGGTTCAATGGCTCATGAAGATAATAGTGTAGATAGCAATTTGATTTTTTGGGGAATTCAGTTTGATATGATGTTCAGTGGCTATGACCTTGGCCTAGTTGAGCCTGAAAATTACTCTGCAGTAAGAGAACAGCCTCCTGATGAAAACTCAACTGATTCAGATTCTTTTGTTAAATTTGAATCAAATTTAAAGCTACAATATGGTAAAAATTTACCATCGGTGCTTCTGATTCCGATTGTTTGGTATATTCTACCTGCCAAACCCAAACAAAGACCAAAACAATACCTCTTGGAATCTGAATAACATCGGTGAGTTTAATTCTAATCTCACATCCCCCCAAACATGATTGAAGTAGACTGCTACATTTGTCAGTCTAGTAATAATGAGCACTATGATAGTGAAAACGGCCATAATCTTGTGAAATGTTCTGATTGTGGTCTTATTTTCCTCAATCCTCGCCCTGGCTTAGATGAAATCGATGAGGCTTCCAAATCTGGAATGCACAGAGGTGATAAGTTGCTGAAGGTAACTGGGAAATTCAAAGATTTTCTCAAAGAAATTTACCTATCAAGACTAAATGATTTCAATTATGCAATCATGTTTAGTCAAAAGAAAAAGTACACATGGCTCGATATTGGTTGCGGGCATGGAGAATTCGTAGAAGCGTTGTCAAATTTTGGAGGAGAAAATATCGACATAATTGGACTTGAGCCTAATGTCAGGAAACTCGAAGGTGCAAGAGAGAGAGGTTTGGATGTCAAATTTTTTGACCTTACAACTCATCAAGACAAGTATGATGTGATTTCCGCTCTCAATGTGTACAGTCATTTACCCAATCCTCCAGAAGATATAGCAAAATGGTGTGATATGCTTAACGATGGGGGGGAACTTCTACTTCAAACAGGAGATTCTGCAAACATACCAGCAAAAGATCATCACAAACCATATTCTCTTCCAGACCACTTAAGTTTCACATCAAAAAAATTACTAATCGAATTATTAGAAAATTTAGGAATGGAAGTCATCCAAGTACAAAATTATCGTTTGGGACAATATCCAGTATTCAGCGCATTAGAACTAGTAAAGGAAATAGCACGATTCTTTTTACCAGGACATGTTGCAACATTCAAGTTTAATCCGAAATATCCTGACTGTGACATGTGGATTAGAGCAAGGAAAATTAGTAAACAAATCTAGATAATCTAGATTTTCTTATTTCACAGTTTGTTGAAACTTCCATCGCCCATCATTTGCCATCTTGCACCATCAGGTAGAATGTAGATTGTTTGACCTGTTGATTGGTCGTATTGACCACCGGCTGGCAGTCCTGTATAATCTGCAACTGTTGTTGGTTGTGCAGGAGGTGGCGGCGCTGTAGCCATTTGCGGAACTGGTGCTGGAGCAACTGGTTGTGGCTGTACTGGTTGAGCCATCCCTTGCATAGGTTGTACAGGTTGTTGCACCATTGGTTGGGCCATTTGCTGTACTGGTTGCTGTTGCATTGGCTGAACAGGTTGTTGCATCATTGGCTGTTGCATCATTTGAGGAGAACCTGGCATTTGTGTCTGAGCAACCATACTTGTCTGGTCTGCCCACATTTGTTGACCAAAGTCCTTGTTTGCCCCGCTATTTCTACTGCGTAGTACGACAACTGCGACACCTGCTATTATTCCTAATACCGCAATAGTTGAACCAACAATAATTCCTGTATTCGAAGACTTTGAATCAGCTTTAGAATCATCATCATTACTGTCATCATTGGTTTCCCCGCTTGCAATGCTTGTTGCGGAACTATCTGTTCCATCATGCTGACTTGTATTACCGGATGAAACTGCAGAACTATCAGCAGCAACCGCTGTACCATCGAGCGTCGAAGATTCTGTAACAAATGCAACCGATGCACTGTGAGCAAGTCCTCCATCAAGTGAAACTACGTTTAGATTAATCGTGTATTCATTACGAGGGATTGAATCATCTACGGTGAATGTTACTGTGAATGGTAGATCTCCATTGGAATCTATTGTACCCCATGTTATTACTGCAGAATCAAGTAATTCTTGGTTATAAGGCTCAATTAGCACATCTAAGGCACCGCCAAGACTCAAGTCAAGTCCATTGTGGGCATCTATTACTCCACTAATTGACATTGTTCCGTCTTCAATAATCTGTTCTCGATTTTCGATATCCAAAGAGAACTCTGGTATTGAAGTAATAGTAAATGTAATTTCATCAGAGTGAACTGTTGAACCTGCTGTACCTGTCACAATTACAGTATAATCCCCTGCAGATAAGTTACTAGGAATTGTTAGAGTTAGTACGGATAAAAATGGTGCTTTGCCAGTAGCGAAATCTAAACTTGCAGATACACCTTCAGGAACTGTAACTCCAATAGTAACATCAGCACCTGAAAATCCATTTACAGGTTCAATGAAAATTGGTGTAGGAACTACCCATTCAATACCTTGAGGAATTACAATCCAAGGGTCAAGCGTTACAATATCAAAATCAGGATTATTATCAACGGTGAAAGGAACAGTGATTGAACGGTCCATGCCGCTAGAAGTTCCTGTAATTGTTAAGACATAATCGCCACTTTCCATATTCATGGTATCGACAATTACTGCACCTAATTCATCAACAGTTAATTGTGTTGAATTAAACGTCAATGGAGCATTTGGTTCATTGATACTAGCACTTAGATTGACAGTTGAATCAAATTCATTGAAGCCAACTACGTTAATCCATGCAGCAAAGGGCAAGCCCATCTTTGCCACATCATCAGGAACGCTTTGTAGAAGTGTAAAATCAGCAGTAGCCCAGTCATTATTGCCTTCTCTTCCAGAAAATACTTGGATTCCTGTAGCAGTTACTGATGATTGACCAACAGTAAATGATTGGTCACCCAAATGACGATAATTCAGCGGTAAAGCCCCTGAATCATCCATATCCATAGTAGAGATTGTACAACCACCCATTTCAATAGATAGTGAAATTGTTCCAGTACCTACTGCGGATTCACTCCAAACCTTACCTTCAGTCAGTGGGAAATTCAATTCATTAATTCCGTTAGGATATGTAAGATCAGACTTGATTATTGTTTCTGTGCTCATATCTGTTCCTGATGGTATACAAATATCATCCAGTCCGCCAAATCCACCGCCGTTATCTCCACCGCCGTTGTTGCCACTTCCGTCGCCGCTACCACCATCGCCGCTTCCGCCGTTGTTGCCGCTCCCGTCGCCGCTCCCGTCGCCGCTTCCGC
>QQRY01000004.1 GCA_003602575.1 Candidatus Poseidoniales archaeon | reverse complement strand
TCTGCTATGATTCGTTCTTTGGCATTGCCCAACGAACGAGCTATGGTATTTGTTCCCGAAGAAATCAGAGATGCAGCAGAAGCTGTGGTAAGGGAGTGGATTAAACCAAGTCAGTCCTCTCTGTCACAATTCAGTTAGTTGGAACACTTTATGACTGAGCGGCGTGACGGGCGGCTACGGGCCTGTAGCTTAGTTGGTTAGAGCACCCGGCTCATAACCGGGCGGTCAAGGGTTCAAATCCCTTCGGGCCCACTTTTTCACAATAGCCGTTTTCATCTAATTTATCTCCCATCTTCCCAAAATGGTTATGAGGGTCACAGGGGTGGCAGGTATGATAGGTGAGATTGTGACCAACTTAAAGCGCGCTTCGTTTCTTGTAACATTGTACTTATTTTCCATGCTTTTGGTAGCCGCTCCAGCCGCTGCACAAAACCCAACACCTACTGCGGCCATTTCTGTAACTTGTACTCCAGCTACTATTAATGTAGAAGTTGCACCAGGCTCAACTTACTCCGGTTTCACCACCTGTTCTGCAAAGAATCCTACTGCATATCAAGAAAAAGTTAGTTTGAATGTGCAGGCGGAAGGCTTAGCAACCGCTGCGCCTGGTGACATGTATGTCGGGGCAGGAGAGGCTGTAGATTTCCAAATCTCAGTCCGAGCCACTCCATACATGATGATGGACAGTAGGACTCTCGAGGTTCAAGCGACAGTCCAAGAAATAAATGGTGTCCCACCATTAAATTCTGCTAGTTCAAAAACTAACATGATTATCAATATCATGCAATATTCTCTTGTTCAAGTAGAAGCAACAGAACCATTTACTCAGTTGATGCCAAAGACAGACAAAATATTCGAATTCAAAGTTTACAACTTAGGCAACCAATTTGATTTCATGAAAGTAGGAGTCACTGATGATTCCAGAGAAACTCTTGAAGAAGCGGGATTCACAATTACTCTTCCTGCGATCAAGAAGGGTGTTATCCCAGGTCCTACTGCAGAAAATATTGAAGTGAAAGTTAGAACTCCTAAAACCCAAGGATGGACAGACTCTTATTATGTCCTAAACTTCTACTCAGCATCTGAGTTCCAATGTCTTGAAGATATTTGCCGTCCTGAATCTCAAATGATTACTATCTACGTAAGAGGTGTTTACCTTCCAGGTTTCGAAGTAATTCCTGCATTATCAATGATTGCTCTAGCAGCAGCGGTTGCTGGTCGTCGATTTATCAACATAGATGATGATGAAGAAGAATGGAGAGAATCTGCTCCAGGTCTTTGAATCGAACCAAAGAGTTGTCAAATACTGCTAATTTTTACTCTTGAAGGCGCTTAGTTCATAACTTAAACCATAAGTCACTTGGATTAGGGAGTATCATGAGTGGACTACTGGATAAGGCAAAGACGAAATCAACTGACGACTCAGAAAAGGCAAAAGAGTCGAAATCTGCAGAAACTAGTGGATTGTTGAAAAAATCAGAGCCAGCATCACCATCTGTTAGCAAAGTCAAATCAGCAGAGAAACAAGAAGGTCCAGATATTCCAATGATTCTAAATATTGCTGGCTGGGTCATAATTCTAATTGGTGCAATCTTATCTCTTCAAGGTGGTTCTTGGGGGATAATTGTTGTCGTGGTTGTTCTTATAGCAGGTGTAGGTTCTTTGATTCAATCTCAAAGGATGAGTAATAATCTCTCTAAACCTAAGATGATACTTTCTATCGCAGTTGCTGTTCTAATTGCAACAGGGCCGTATGCGGCATTGGTACTAATTCCTACCAATTCAAACATCGTGGTTACAGAGATATCGATTAATGAAAATGATGACACAATTTCATTCACGGTTAGAGGTTCTTTTGATTCTGTAGATGCTGAAATAGTGCACGATGGAAATATTCTATGGTCTGATTCAGGGTCCACTAAATCAGAAAAAATCAAATTTACAGTTCCAATTGCCGAAATCTTTGTGACCAATGCAATAGACTATCGTGGTGTGGATAACGGTGTACTGGAAGAATATCAAATAAATGCAGTTTCATCAGAAGGCCAAAAATCTTCAGCAATATTAAATCCCGCTTACATGACTAGAGAAGTAACTAACGCAGCGGTAAAAATTAATCAAATTGACAAACCAAATCAAGACGGGATTGTAGAAGTTGTCGGATTACAGGTTGAAGTTAGTTTGGGATTGATCAACCCATCGCATACTAACCAAGACGGTGGTGGACACGATACAGGTTACGCTTTTTCAATTTCATCAGATTACCAAGTTGATGTAAGAATTTACAAAACAAGCTCAAAAACACTTTGGTCTCATGATACCATAATCGATGTGGACGGCTACAGTGCTACTTGGCAATGTGACAAAAGTGGTTCCGGTCCCCAAAGTGGGTCTACTCAACAAACTTGGTTAGGACTATGTGGAACCGTTGAGGAACCTGGTGCGGAGTATATCGAAAAAGATGAATTCTATGATGATGATGGGTGTTATACTTTTGAAGTTATTATCACCAACGAACTATATAGTAATCAACCGGTGACAACAGTGAATTCCAATTCATGGGAGCTTGAATGGGATGAACTTGGTACTGAATCATCCTTACCTACGTGCTGATGGCTAGAAATTAGTGCTTTCTAGCACGTCTAGATAGGTTACTTCAACTAGCGTTGTGTTGGGCGCTGCTAATGTTTAATTAGCATCCACTGACGGTTCTAAATTACATTTCCTGATAGTGGTGTTAATCTGTCCATTGGTTTTTGATTATGTGAACCAAAATTAGGCTAGATTACTATTAGAGTTGGATTATATGGTCTATTGTAATGGAGGTATTGAATTATTTACGAATATTTCTATGCCTTATCTTTGATCAATAAAAGATATTCCTAAAATCTTAGTTATGCCACCAAGAATTTCTACAGCAATGATGATTGGATTGTACATTGAAGCAAGGATTTGTTGAGCTAATACGACTAAAATATGGTATTTATTGTCATACTTCTTCTTCTTCTTCTTCTTCTTCTACTTGCATTAACTTATTTGCCGAAATTCTTGAGAATAATACGGCAACAACAATCATGACTATAATTATTACAGAGTAGAGAATAAGAGAAGTATCTTCAGAATCATCTAGGTCTTTGAACGAAACTGGTTCCGATTCTGTCCCAATACTTTGGGATAAGTCTTCAGAGAGTGAGTTGAACATTGTGGGGACCAGGGCTTTGCAATTCAAAGTCTTTGCACCAGATGAATTAGCATACCATGTTGATGGTAGTTCTTTTGTTTCTCCTGGTTGTAACGATACAAACATTGTCGTAACATCAGCTAGGTCATCTCCCTCATAACACTGTATATTTGTTGAAACCTCTACTAAACCAGTGTTTGATACACTTATCATGATTCCAAGGCCTCTGTTAGCAGTCCCCATCTGGTCTTCTGGAATTACAGAGTCAACAACTACGTATGGCAATGGAATGCTTGTGGTGAAGTACGGGATAGTTGGGGCAGGGTCCAATTTCACTGATGAATTACCATTCCAAACGTTAGCTTTTCCTCCTAATGTGATCAAAACAGTCGCATTCTCTTGGTGGTGCATGCCATCACCATCCAACCATTCAGGCATTCTCAGATATTTACTCAGAATTGGATTGTTATTATATCCTAAATCGACCTTTCCTTCAGAATCAAGTGTAAGGTCTCCAGTAATTCCTTGGTAACCCAGCCCTTCGAAGTGTGCAATTGCTGGGGCATCTTTCAAATTTGTTGAAATAATTCTCTGCGATAGTAATCTTACCCACATGTCAGTGGGTCCGCCAGTTCCAACCATTGTTTCCACGTCATAGTTGATAATTGCATTATCGTAGACAATTATATCTTCATAGGTTCTACTTCCATTGATTGTACTACTCTTTGCTGAGAGTGTTCCGTTCTCGCTAACCGATATGGGGCTGCTCCAGGACAAGGTACTGTTTTCAATAGAGCATATTCCATTACATGTCAAATTAGCCCATTCCATGGAAGCTTGTTGGGATTCAAAGTTTCCATTGATAATTATACTGTATGATGCTTCTGCTTCCTCTGATTTCAAAACACCGTTATTATGTTCCCATTCATTTGCTTGTAATGTGTAGATTGCTCCGTTGCTGTCAAATGCTTGAATGGATTCTATCCATACTGGGAATTGCCAAAAGCCCGAGAAACTGACGTTAACAGGGAGGCCATCAAATTGCAAGTTGTAGTCGATGTATTCTTCACCAGTCCATGCTATTGTAGTGCTCCCAACAGTGATATTGACATTCATAGTGGTAAAGTATTCTTTAGCCATATTGATTCTTAGCGTGCCAGAATCTACTAATCCAGTAAAGTTTGGCTTTACGACAGTTGAATTGTATACTTCCATAAATACTCCAGATGTTGTTTCCTGTGCTAGTAATGCTCCATTTAACACTAAATTAGCACCTGAATCAACTACTATTGAGGTTCCAGTTGCGATAGTAATTTCGCTGTTTATGGTTAATGTTGCACCATCACTAACAGTGACATCACCGTTCAATTCGGAATTTGTGTTCCACGATTCTGATGATGATATTACTTGTGCCGTACCATCAGTTTGCGGTTCTGAAAGTCCACTTGGCATGAATAGGATTGTTGAAATCATAAAGAACGCTACAATAATTGTTGCTCTACGCATATCTAAGACTAAATGCAGTTATTCATCAAACCTTTCCCTCTATGAGTGGATAAATATGGTTTTAGTATGGTACATCTTTCCAACCAATGTAGTATCCAATTAAGTTGAAAGAACGGTGCAAAATAGGTGTTATAACGATCATAATCAACATTGGGACAACCAATTCAGATTGTGAAAG
>QQRY01000039.1 GCA_003602575.1 Candidatus Poseidoniales archaeon | reverse complement strand
ATGCTGCCAACATAATGCACGGTGTGCCCGGAGTTTTACTTCACGGGTTTTTGAGAATTGGTTCAGTCCTGAGCATCGGGAAGTGGACAGGTATTGATTCCCAACATTCTGTAAATGTAGCAATTACCAGAAATCGCATTGAATATTAGAACGCCTGCAACTCCAAGCCCAATTAGCGCAATTGTGTTATTGACGCTGGATGGTATGGTTAAGTAAGCTAGAATCAAAACTACGGCAATCACTGCTCTAATAATTCGATCTTTATTGCTTTGATTTGTTACGAAAATTTTGAAATCTGATTCTTCACTCATACCTATCCCTCCATGACATTGCACTTGTAGTTGTGCGATTATTTTTGTCTCACATTGCAGATTTGGTAGTGGAAATAATCACTGCACCAATCTTGTATGGGTCACCATTTGACGCTGGTCGGCGGTCTTCAAGTCTACCAACCCAACCATCTGTTGGAACAGATGCTGGAACTCTAATTGATGCTCCACGGTCTGAAACTCCATATGAGAATTGATCGATTGATTGTGTTTCGTGTAGACCTGTTAAACGCTCTTCATTGTGTGCGCCATATACTGACATATGCTTCTCAATATTTTGTCCAAATGCTTCACAGATTTTGTCAAACAAATCCTTTCCACCAACATCACGCATTGCGCCATTAGAGAAATTAGCGTGCATACCTGAACCATTCCAGTCGCCCTTAATCGGCTTGGGGTGGTATTCGATATAGTAGCCATAACTTTCTGTTAATCGATCGAGAAGATAACGGGCAACCCATAATTCATCTCCTGCTCTCTTTGCACCTTTAGCAAAGATTTGGAATTCCCATTGTCCACAAGCTACCTCTTGGTTGATTCCTTCGAAATTTATTCCAGCGTCTAGACATAGGTCAGCGTGCTCTTCAACAAGGGCTCGGCCATGCGTATTTTTTCCGCCGACTGAACAGTAATACAGCCCTTGAGGCCCTGGGTATCCACCAACTGGGAACCCTAATGGTAGTTGTGTTTCAACATCCATGATGAAATACTCTTGCTCATATCCGAACCAAAAGTCGTTGTCATCGTCATCAATTGTTGCTCGGCCATTGCTTGGGTGAGGGGTTCCATCTGGATTCATTACTTCACACATTACAAGATATCCATTGATTCTTTGTGGGTCAGGGAAAATTGCTACAGGCTTTAGTAGGCAATCTGAGTCTCCGCCTTCCGCTTGCTTGGTTGAAGAGCCGTCAAACATCCACATTGGGCATTCTTCCAATGTTCCACCAAATTCACTTCGGACCATTGTCTTGCTTCGCATGTTCTGTGTTGGTTCATATCCATCTAGCCAAATATACTCTAGTTTTGCTTTATCCATATCCATATGTATCAACCACAGGCTTTACGAGACGGTATATGAAACATACGCTCATTTTTTAATAATTAAACTAAAGCATTTGAGTAGTATTATTTTAAATTAATAATCAATTGTCTAAATAAAGAGTTATTTTCTATTGATTTGGGTGTTCAATTGCTTGTGTAAATTTGTAATTTTGAGCAAATGAATATGTTGTTTTCAATTTTAAAAATAATCAATTTTACATCCTCCGACGTCAAAACCTATTGGGTGGATGTAGTGTGATGAGAATATGGAAGAAGACAAAATGTCGATTGAGAATACCCCACACTTACGTTCATTTTTGCAAATGTGGATGATGAGTGGAGGAATTGTGATTTCAACTGTTGAAGGGGTTGTAAACGATGGGCGGGGGATTGAATTGCCTGAAATACCAGGCCGCGACTTCAAACAAGAATTAGTACAATTGAGTGAGTTGATTAACCAAATTATTTCGAGGATTGAATGATGGAAGTCCCGACTGGAAAACATATCCGTAGATGGCGTAAGTCACTAGAACTTACACAATTCCAGTTGTCAGAGTTATCTGGAGTTGCTCAATCTATCATAGCCAAAGTTGAAACTGAAGCTGTAGATCCTAGGTCTTCTACACTTCGTAAAATAGTTACAGCGTTATCTCGTTTTGAAAGTCCTGAAAAATTGCATACTATTAGAGATATTATGGTAACCAATGTCAAAGCATTGCATCTAGGTGATTCTGTTCAAACAGCAATTGATAGAATGGTTCAAGGAGATATAAGTCAGTTACCTGTTATTTCAAAGCAGGGCAACATTCTTGGAATTGTTTCAGAGGGTAGTGTATTGCAAAAAGGCGCTCATCGTACAGGTTTAATTGAACAGGTTATGGATAGAAATCCTGCTGTTGTTGATGTTTCGCTATCTG
This sequence comes from Candidatus Poseidoniales archaeon, assembly GCA_003602575.1. Lineage (GTDB taxonomy): Archaea > Thermoplasmatota > Poseidoniia > Poseidoniales > Poseidoniaceae > MGIIa-L1. The sequence continues at coordinate 956 of QQRY01000039.1, read as the reverse complement.
TTGCTGAGGCTAGAAGAAGTTTGGTTGAAGTTGAAGCATTACTAGTAACTGAACAAGACTTATTGGTTGGTCTGGTTACTAGAATGGATTTGGTAAATGCGCTACGTTTGCGAAGTATAGGTTGATCATTGATTATTCGCTGCTTCTTCACCCTGTGGAGTAATTAGTACATCGCCTCCATCTCGGTAAATTACTGGAATCTCTACCGTTGAAACGCTTGGAATAATATGCATTGAGCAAGAAGGGGTGCAGGCGGGAGGAAGGTAGTCTTCACCTGACTCGGACATAACAAAAGTAATGCCGTGGTTTGCTGGTAGTAAAGCATCTATTCCTTGGAATTCCATTAGCATTGTAACTGTTTGTCCAGGCAGTACTGTTTGAGCATCATAACCCCCAGCATGGTAACGAACGTCCATAGTTGCATGGCCTAATCTAATTCCTGTCTCAGAGTCTTGCATTTCTATGAACACTTGCCCGCCATCAAATGAAGGAATTACTGTAAGGTGAAATGTTGCTAATCCAGAAATATGAGTATCGTTGTCCTCAGACATTGGTGGACAGGTCGTAGTTACTGTGGCATCACCACCAAGTGTTAAACCCGCAACACCTGTAAAAGAGCCTGTAGATTGACAATCTGACATATCTAACTGGATGCGCTCGCTATCTAATGGCGGCCATGTATCTTCAATTCTCCACTCTCCGTCATTTCTTTGGATTTGGGCATGTAAAGATGGTTTTGGGCCTATTCCTTTGAGATAATATTCCATCCATTCAAATAAATCTTGGCCCCAATCCCAACGAGTCATGTTATGAATCGCTTCACCTCCATATCCAGAATCTTGTGCATTATGTTTAGACCATTGGTCGGGATAATTGTGCTCCCACTGACCTAACATTCCCGCCACTTCATATCCTGAATCAATGTATGCTTGGTACCAGTTAGTTCCTGGTGGCCC
>QQRY01000038.1 GCA_003602575.1 Candidatus Poseidoniales archaeon | reverse complement strand
GCATCGTTTACTTTAACACCATCAGAGTTTACTGTGAAGGTTAGATCATCAGTATTGAGGGCCGCTGCTACCTGACCATCGGTTAGGTCTGATGAAAGTACACTGCCAGAAATCACGTGATAGGTTAGGATGTCAACTAATGTTGCATTTTCTTCATCGGTATCAAAGGTCGAGAGGTCAATTCCTGCATCTGTAAATGCTTGATCGGTTGGAGCAAATACTGTAAACGGACCTTCGCCTTGTAATGTTGTCACTAGGTCGGCTTGGGATAATGCTGCAACTAGGGCGGTGTGAATGCCGGTACCGGTTGCAACAGTTGGAATGTCGACAAGGTCTGCTGGAGGCATCAATACCTTGTCAATGACGTGAATGACGCCATTAGAAGATTCAAAATCTGCTTGAATGACGACCGCGTCATTAACCTTGACTTCTTCTGAAGAAACTGCAAACGTTAGTTTATCGCCGTTAAGCGCATCAGCCTCCATACCATCAGAGAGTGCAGAAGACAATACGTTACCAGATACTACGTGGTAAGTCAGGATATCAACCAATGTTGCATTTTCTTCATCGGTATCAAAGGTCGAAAGGTCAATTCCTGCATCCGTAAAGGCTTGGTCGGTTGGAGCAAATACTGTGAATGGACCTTCGCCCTGCAATGTGGATACTAAATCAGCATGCGTTAGGGCTGCCACGAGGGATTCGTGGATGCCGGTCTCCGATGCATTTGTCGGTATATCTTTCGTATTATCGGCTGATACATTTAGGGTTACGGTGGATATCATAAAGCAGGCTACAATCAGACATACTAACTTCTGTTTCATGACTCGCACTGAGAAAATGCCCAATATAAACCGCTGTAAATTACCACACCTAGAAAGGTGAACGATATTCGCTTACATCTTCTGCGATTCTAAGTAACTGATTGTATTTTGCGACTCTATCTGAACGAGCAGGTGCACCTGTTTTGATCTGCCCAGCCCTGGTCCCAACTGCCAAATCTGCGATTGTTACATCCTCAGTTTCACCACTTCTGTGAGAAATCACATTGTTGAAACCATTTGATGATGCAAGATCCATAGCTTCCAGAGTTTCAGTTACTGTCCCTACCTGATTTACCTTAACTAACATGGCATTTGCAGCGCCAATCTCAATTCCTTGTGCTAGTCGTTCTGATTGTGTAACGAATAAATCATCACCTACCGTTTGGACTCTATGGCCGTCTCTCTTGGTGAAATTCGCCCAACCCCTCCAATCATCCTCGCCAAATCCATCTTCGATTGAAAGAATTGGATAATCATCGAGCCATCCGGAGTATAGGTCGGCTAATTCTTCGCTTGAAAGTACCTTTCCATCCATATGGTAACCATCATCTTTGTGAAATTCGGTCGCTGCTACATCTAAAGCGATACCCATTTGATCTGTAGAATATCCAGCACCTTCTATCGCCCTTACCATATATTTCAATCCCTCTTCATTAGCAGGAAGGTTTGGCGCAAAACCACCTTCGTCACCAACTCCGCCTAATAATCCGTCAGCCTTTAGTTCTCTTTTGAGGGAATGATAAGTTTCGACTCCTGCTCTAAGTCCTTCTTGAAATGTATCAAAACCATGTGGCATGACCATGAATTCTTGCACATCAACATTACTTGCTGCGTGTGCACCACCATTGAGAATATTCAACATTGGAACTGGCATTAGACCTCCAGCAACGCCGCCGATATACTTCCAAAGTGGCAATTCGTGGATTGCAGCACCAGAATGAAGGCAGGCTAAAGATGCTCCAAGCATTGCATTTGCGCCGAGTGATGATTTATTTTGAGTCCCGTCGAGTTCAATCATAACTTCATCGATTATTTTCTGTTCATCGACAGGTAACCCAACTAGAGCCTCTTCTATTCTTTGCGATACGTTGTCTACAGCCTGGTTGACTCCTTTACCCAAGTATCTGGTCTTATCTCCATCGCGCATTTCTATTGCTTCATATGCACCGGTTGAAGCACCGGAAGGAACGGCAGCCCTACCCATTAAAACTCCATCAACATAGCAGTCGACTTCCACTGTAGGGTTGCCTCGGCTATCAAGAATCATTCGTGCATTTAGTCCTGAAATGTGGCCCGCCATATGTTTCCCTACAACGAGCCAATGTATGTCGCCCTTTGAATAAAACGGCGCTAAAAATACAATTAAAGCGGTTTTTTTATTCCTTATATTTCCCGCTTTACGGCTAAAATTCATATTTCATTGCACATTAACTACTTAAACTCTTCATTAATTGTGGTTTTATGAAGTTTAATAAAGTAGTATACAAAGGGTCGCACATGCCTCGCATTGCAGAAATTGATAGAGCGATACTTGCCCATCTAAGAAAAAACGGAAGAATGTCATATGTCGAATTAGCTAGAGATATTGGCGCTTCGGAAAGAACCATTAGAACCCATATCAAAAAAATGGAAGAAGAAGGCGTTATTCGCGGATATACAATTAGAGAAGGTGGAGTTGGATTGACTGCACTTGTCCGAATCAAGGTATTACCGGGTGCAGAAATTGGTTCCTTTGCTTCTGAAGTGACCGGTTGGGATGGAATAGAAATCATTTACGAGGTTTCAGGAGATGCCGATCTTGTTGCTCTAGTTCACGTCGATGATACAATGGCACTAAGAGCACTACTCGATAAGATGTGGATGGCAGCACCTAATGAAATTGGATCTACTACTACCGAACTTGTATTAGAACAATATTGATTATGACCATTTGTCATCTTCTTCGGTATCGTTTCTATTGACTCTGATGAAGGCAACGATTAGCAATAATATAACGGCAAGTACTGCGATTTGAATTGTAGTTGAGGAAATCTCTGATGATGTCTCTTCATCGTCGTTACTACTGTCTGGAGTTGTTGTCCCACCGTTGTTATTACCATTATCAGCAGTTGCCCCAACATCAACAGTAAACTCAATTGTTGAACTATTGGAATTATCCGAGGCATCGGCACTAGTTACTATTAGCGTATAGTCGCCATCTGAAAGAATCGTAGTAATATGTTCGTGATTTTTCTTGGTCGCAAATTCATCAGTATAGATCTCTGTGCCATCAAGACTGATTGATTCTGTTGCACTCTCAGAGGTATACCATGAGATTCTAGCTCGCCCATCTTCTAGAACCTCGACTGCCAAATTGAGCATTTCTGGCGCAACTTCATCGACTACTGTTGAAGTTGTGAAGTTAACCATTTCAGAGGTTATAGCGCCAATTGAAACAATACATTCATACTCTATTCCAGAGGTTAAACCCGTTGCAGTAACCGTATTTGTTAACTCTTCACTGCTCCATGATTGATTGATTACAGAAGTTGTTTGTCCAGCCTCATTACAGATTAAATCGCCTGATGCTGCTTGGGTTGTAGACCATTCTAGGATTGCTGAGTCGGATGTACTACTAATGAACTTAAAACCGTAAATTTGCTGAGCAATTTCTGGCATCTCAAAACCAGTTAACTGTGCATAAGTATGTCCTTGAACATCATATGAGGACAACATTGCTTGTTGACCATCTCCATCAAGAATAACGTCGATGATGTTTGGATCATAATCAATCCCATCGTCTGCAGCAGGGTCTGCTCCACCGCCAAGTCTCCAAGTCTTAGCAGTTGCATCAACATCACGCCACTTACCAGTGCCAAAACCATCTTGACTGCCGATTACTATGATGTAGCGATAATTGGAAACCTCACTACCAATGACATCTTTACTTACGGTAAATGTGATTGTTTTTGCATCAACATCTCCTGAAACATCTATTCCTCTTGCAGAGGTGCTACCGGTTTCTGCTTGAACCGCTTGGACTGCTCCTGGCTCACCAGTTCCACTGATGGCCACTTCCCATGCCCAGTCAGGATGAACTTCAGCATTGGCTCCGGTTAACATTTCTACCTCGCCATAGGAAGTGTCGCCTTGGTCGACATAAATCTGGACTATTTGGTGACTAAACCCATTGGCAAGCCCCCAAATGTCAGTCATATCATCCATTTCTATTATGAATTGTGCATTCCATGCACTTTGTCGAACTGTCACTTTCTTTGCGTCCCATAAACCGCTGCCACTATCTGTAGCGAAATCACTAGCAAGTGGATAGGTATAGTCGCCGTCACCATTCTCATCGCCAACAGCATCGTCTAATTCGAGTAAAGTAACCCATTCTTCTAAGTCTGGAAGAACCAGTTCTGCCGGGGCCGGTGGCGCGATTTCCATATCTTCACCATCTCCGTAAGCTAGTGAGTCGGCCCATGAAGAGACTACCTTAATTCTGGTTGTATATCTAGGAGCCAGGCCGATTTCTGCCCATGGAATCATGAACTCATAGACATCATCAACTGCACAGGCGCCCAAAGAAGAGGTACTGGTTAGAACCCATTGTTCATTTTCTCCAGTCTTACCTTTGGCTGTAAATAAATTCCACTTAGCGCGGCCATCGTCTCTAACTGAATCAAAGTCAATAGCGACCATGTATTTGGCTGGGAAGCCTAGAATTTGATTGCCGTAATAGGTACGGAAATTGGTTTCAACCTCATTGAAATTTACTGCATTGGGTTGCATGAAATATATTGCAAGGTCGGGCTGGTCATACTCAGAATCACGTGAAATATCATCCAATTGATCTGCAGTTACTGAATCTATTCTCATGAATACATTACTTGAATCATAACCGACATAGAAATTCTCAATGTCAAAATCTCCGCCATCTACAGATGCATCATATTTTGCTGCTCCATCCCATTCACCGGGCAAAGCAATTCCATCTATCATCGGTTCAATTATACCACCATATGGTACTGTTGGCGTTGCTGCACCTGTCCACAAATCTTGTAGATAAGGTGGCAAATCTAGATTGATTGCACGATAAATATTTGATAAATGGACCTTGAATAATACGTCCCAATTCTCATCATAGCCGCTATCTTGGTCTAATCCATACCACCAAAACCAGTCGCTACCCTCAGCGATGTAGAGAGATTCCCATGCATTAGATAATCCGGGATGAGTTGGATTATCTTCTTCAAACTCAACTAGTGCTTGACGTGCCTCAACTAAACGTTGCCATCCAAGACTTTCTTCAGGCTCACCAGCCCATGTTCGCAAAGTTCCATCAATCCAAGAACCAGTTCCAATGGTTTGAATCTCGGGCAAATCCGGCTCAGTTGCTAAGAATTCGCTAGGTGTTGTAGTGACGATTGTTGGATGTTCAGCAAGGCGTGAATACCATTCATGCATGAATGGTCTAGCATTATCTTGATGTTGGAATTCTGACATGAACATCCAGTTCTCACCATCAAGTGCAACTGTGAGTAGATGTTCTGATGGATCTTCGCCGGCATCGAGTAACTCTTGTCTAATATTGTCAAGATAAGCGATAAAGTCTGAAACTGCGGCTTCTGGAGTCATTGTTCCGTATTGGAAAGCAATTCTATCTGAAATTACTCTGTCCCTAAACACTGTTGCTACTTCTCCACTATCATTACCAGTAACAATCCAAGGTGTTGCTAAGTTACTAGCAATATCAACATCGATGAAGTTTCCATTAACATCCGTTGACTTCATCAGAATTTCTTCATCGGTCACCATCCATTCAATCCCCACATCTGAAACTGGCTCAACCATATCTGGAGATACCGCTTCTTCGCTAGGCCACATTCCTGTTGGGCGGAACCCCAATTTAGATTCAAACAAGTCCATTCCTGTAATCAAATGATTTTGCACATCTTCTGGCCATGAATCTTTATTGACGCTAATGCCATCTTCCATTGTCCAACCATCCATCATCAAAAGTGGCATGATTGGGTGATAGTATGGAGTAGTGGTTAGTTCAATCTGCCCTTGTGCAGCCAATTCGCTATACATTGGAAGGACATTTTCCATATGCTCATGTTGCTTGTCGACGACATACATCAAATCTGAATGAGTATATTGTCCGGCTTGCATGAATAAATCGATTAATCCTTGATCTCGATGACTGAGATTATATTCGCCAAGGACATAATCAGGAGAGAATTGATAGAGATACCACAAAACTTGCAAATCAAGATAATCTTGTTCTGAAAGTAGTGTATCGCTCATGATTGTTGCTGGCTTTAGATTGTGAAGGGTCATGTCATAGAGTTCGGAATACCGATTACTAGAAGGATATAACCAAGATTGAATGTGACCTGTTTCTGATACGTTGTATATCCAGCCACTATTCCAGAATGATTGGAATTGCATCGTATGTAATTCGAGGGCTGTGGCATTAGGATAGCCTCCTTCGGGCCAAGGTCGCTTAGCCATGTCAGTATGGTCATCAAGTGGCTCATTCTCATAATAATCAACCAATTGTTCGATAAATGAAGGAACAAGGTTGTAGGTGACTTTTGTACCGGTTTGGGCTAAGATCCCTGGTGAATCAACATACTCAGTCATAGCGTGAACTCTCACCCAAGGCATTTCGTAAGTATTGGTTAGTTTGTTCTTGTAATATGGTTGATGTTGATGAAAAATAATCGCTAAATTTAGAGCATCATCGACTTTAGTAATACTTTCAGCTTCAACAATCGGTAATGCGTTTGGCGAGGTTGCATTATTTACATTATCAATATGATAGGAATGAGTGAAAGTTTCTTGTCCATTTGAACTAGCTGGATTTTCGCTAGGAAATGAAGTCCAAACATGGCCTTCGTCTTGCCATTGTGCATAAACCATGAATTGTAGAGTTGTTGGAGCGCCTAATGCTGACCAAGGGATTGCCATTTCTGTAACTGTATTATCAGCCCAGCCAACATATATGTCACTAGAAGATAAATTACCTTGGTCTGTCCATGATGTTCCATCATGAGAGAAATATTGGTTGTATGAGGAGTCCTCAAGAGCAAATCCGTAGTCGGCTGCAAATGGTAGTGTATGAGCAAAATTCCAATCTTTACTTAGAACTGAACCCCCTTCACTGGTGTTGAAATAAACAAATAAATCTGCACCTTCAGATGTAGATGCCCAATCTGTACCTATCCATGCAACATAGAAATTGCTTGCATCCCAAGTAACATGCAAAGAAACACCGTTGCTATCAGTTCCTAATTCGCTGTCTGTAGACCACTCTGAAACATCTCCATCCACAGTCATGGTTTCGGGAGTGGTAGCAGAAACAAAACCCATGAAGGCTTGTAAGCAAAATAGTAAAACCATGAAACTAGCAGTCGCTCTCATTAAGTTAGGCTGAATGTGATAACTTGAAAGGGTTTATTGTCGACCGTTTATCCATGGGGAGAGGTATGGGCATTCTTTGCCACTTAACCTCTTTACCCAACGGAAAAATTACAGATAGTTACAAATTCCTAGAATTTCTAGGCCAAAATGGATATTCAAAATGGCAATTTTTACCATTGACTCCACCGGATAAACATAGTTCGCCATATGCTTCTCCTTCGGCTTTTGCTGGGCATTATGGGATTTGTTCGACAAGTGAAGTCGGAGACTTATCAGAAGAATCTTACTGGTTAGATGATTGGGCACTTTTTACAACTATAGAACAACATTATCCTGGGAAAAATTGGACACAATGGCCCGAAGAATTACGCGATAGGGACCCTGCTTCTTTAGCCAAGTGGCGGGAAAAAATAGAACCTGAAATTATTAGACAAGGTGTTTTCCAAAATGAATGGTTAGAAATGAAAAATATATCCAACCAGATGGGCATTGAGTTAATTGGAGATTTACCCATATTTATTTCACATCATTCTGCAGATGTTTGGGCTCATCCGGAATTATTTCAATTGGATGATGATGGTTTACCTACTGTAGTTGCTGGAGTGCCCCCGGATTACTTTAGTGAAAGCGGACAAAAATGGAATACTGTGTTGTATAATTGGGAAGAACATGAAAAATCAAATTGGAGGTGGTGGAGAGAGAGAATGGCTCGAATGCTAAGACTTTTTGATATCGTAAGAATTGACCATTTTCGTGGATTTCATTCTGCATGGGCAGTACCTAGAGAAGCTAAAGATGGGATTATTGGTGTTTGGCAGGACGGCCCCAAAGACAAAATTATTCGACAACTGATGGATGTTGCTGGAAATGAAGAGAGGATAATTGCCGAAGACTTAGGTATAATTCCTCAAGAAGTATTAGATCTAAGACTTAAATTCAATTTACGAGGAATGGCAATTTTACAATTTGGTTTTGATGAAGATTTTGCTAAAAGCCCCCACCACCCCGACAATATCAACTCTATGCAGGTTGTTTATACTGGAACTCATGATAATAATACTACATTAGGCTGGTGGCAATCAACTAATAGGATGACAAAAGCCAATGTTTTAGCAATGACTGGAGAAACATCCGACATAGTAGGTTCGATGATAGATTTAGCCAAAAACTGTGATTCGCCACTATGTATAATCCCACTTCAAGACATCTTACGCCTTGACTCCTCTGGCAGGATGAATGTGCCTGGAGTTGAACAGGGAAATTGGCAATGGCAATTTCAGTGGGATGATTTAAAGTTATGATGTTTAATGATTTAGGGGCATTATCATAACCCCCCTTAATCACCAAAGCGCGAATGGGACTAGTTGGCTACCTTACTGCAGAAATTGGAATATGGTCAGAATTACACACATATTCTGGTGGATTAGGCGTATTGGCAGGTGACCATGTTAAATCTGCTGCTGATGCCGGAATAGATTTGGTTGGAGTAACTTTGCTTTATCGAGAAGGATATGGCCGCCAGCATATCGATGATTCGGGCAATCAAACTGAAAGTTTCGCAGCTATTGATCCGGCCGACCACTTAATCGATACCGGTATTGACTTAACACTCCCTCTAGATGGTGAAACATTGCATTCAAAAGTTTGGAAGGTCGAAGTTGTTGGGGTTAATGGCCATGTTGTTCCTGTTTACTTCTTAGACACTCATCACCAAAAGAATTCAGAATACCATAAGCGACTTGGTGCCAGATTATATGGTGGAAATGATGATGTTCGAATTAGACAAGAATACCTACTTGGTGTTGGCGGTGTGCGATTATTGAATAAACTAGGTAAAGACTTCTCGGGCCTGCATCTAAATGAAGGACACTGTACTTTTGCACTGTTGGAATTACTAAAACAAGGATGGACTAGAGAAGATTTGAGTAGAAAGATTTTGTTTACAACTCACACACCTGTTCCTGCTGGACACGACAGATTCGATTGGAATGATGTCAATGAAGTATTAGGAAGCCTAATGCCAAAAGATGCAATTGAACTTGTTAAGTCAGTTGGAGACCCTGAGGATGGCGCTAGATGTTCGATGTCTCACCTTGCAGTAGCACTTACTGAACAAGTAAATGCAGTATCCAATCTTAACGCTGAAGTAGCATCGAAAATGTTCGATAATTATCACATCCACCCTCTTACAAACGGTGTTCATCACATCACATGGACATCACCGACTATGGCTGAATTATACAATAAAAATATGCCTGGATGGAAGCAAGACCCTACACAATTAAGCTATGCAGGTAAATTATCAGATGAAGATTTACTAGAAGCGAGAAGAAAGAATCGGAAGATTTTTCGTGAATTGGTCAAAGTTTCAACTGGAGTGGAATTGGAAGAAGATCGGTTAACCATTGGTTTCGCTCGACGCTTTGCAACTTACAAAAGGGCGAATTTAGTATTCCACGACCTCGATAAGTTAAGAGAAATTGGCGCCGGTAAAATACAATTCGTATTTTCTGGCAAAGCGCATCCTAGAGATGAGGGCGGTAAGCAATTAATTCGGGATATCTATGGCAGTGCTAAGCATTTAGAAGAAGAAATACCTGTCGCCTTTTTAGAAAATTATGACATGGACACTGGGTTGGCAATTACCAGTGGTGTTGACATCTGGCTCAATAATCCTGTACGACCTATGGAAGCATCTGGGACTTCTGGTATGAAAGCAGCAATGAATGGAGTACCTAATTGTTCGATCTTAGATGGTTGGTGGCCTGAAGGTTGTCAGCATGGCGTAAATGGATGGGCGATAGGCGGTCCTGAAGATGACAGAGATGATGAGAGGGATGCAAATAATATCTATTCAGTACTACAAAATGATGTTCTACCGACTTGGGAGAAAGGTGGTGAAATTTGGGCGACCATTATGCGTTCAAGTATTGCCACATCGGCAAGGTTTACTGGCGCTAGGATGATTTCAGAGTACAAGCGATTCTACGACTCTTTTGAGTAATTATCGCTTTCTAATCGTTGTAATCAACAGTACTACTAGTCCGCAAAATACTGCTACAACAAGTCCGGTTCTTGCAAAGTCAGTAAGTGATGTTTTGTCTTCAGAATCCATAGTAGTTGTTTGGCTATTTTCACTGGGATCCTGGCAACGTGGGCAACAATCGTCCTCCTCTGCTGGCAGAGTTATCCATCCAACAGGGCATGCATCACAGTAGATATCAGCGCATTTGTCAACTGGTTCAATTTCATACTGACAAGTGCCATCGTCTTGAGTTGCTGTAGAATTATAATTTATCGCAGTAGAATTCATACAACCTAACACAGGCTCAGAAGGATATTGGCAAGAGCCATCATCTTGTGTTGCTGTGGAATCATAGTTTGTCGCTGATGTGTTAGTACAACCTACAACTGGCTCTACAGGATACTGACAAGAACCATCGTCTTGTGTAGCGGCTGAATCATAGTTTGTCGCTGTAGAATCGGTACATCCCAATACTGGCTCTACAGGATACTGACAAGAACCATCATCTTGTGTGGCAGCAGAGTTGTAATTTGTCGCTGTAGAATCTGTACAACCCAAAACCGGTTGTTGTATTATTTGAGGATTTAATTCGATGACTGTAACTGAATTAGCAGGTATAGAAATAGTTCCAGAAGTAATTGTTGCTTCACCAAATCTTACCAAATCTGAATCTGAAAATCCATTATACGTTGTCTGTGTTCCTCGGTTAAGGATAATCGACATGTTTTGGTTTGAATGAGACATATCGTAAATTAACATATCTGGGGTTGCATATTTGGATGAATAGGTTCCTTGCTTGAGGGCAATTGATTCGAATCTAAGTTTCCCGAGTGCAGAAATGTTCTCGAATAATCCGCTTTCTCTCTCATTCCAATTAGTTGAATCACGGTACATGTGGCGATTATCCGGGTCAGCGCCACCATATTCTCCATACTCATCTCCGTAATATAACAGAGGTGCCCCGGGAGTGGTTAGTAACCAGCCGTATGCTTGTAATGCTGCTTGGTAAGCATCATCATTTCCTGGTTGACCTGGCAATCCTTGTTCTTGCCACTGATTGTAAGCATCACCAGTTCCGCCATCTGCTCTGCTAGTTAAGCGGGGTACGTCGTGACTGCCCACATATGGAACCATTACTGCTCCTGGAACATATTGATCTTGACTTCTTGCAGTCCAATAATCTAGATGTTGGTAGTTTCTTGCTCCTTGAGTAAAGACATTGTCGACAACTGCATGATATAATACGAAATCTGCTTGGCCATCCAATGAGTCTTGACCAATGTAACGATTTATTGTATCATATTGGTATTGATTGTCTTCTAAACTATCTCCTGACCAACCCATTGCGGTTTCGCCTTTGAGATAATAATCTGTACCCACTGTTTCGAAGCGCTCATTAATTCGAGTTGCTAAATTGGTTGCTGCAAGGTCATCTACGTGTTTGACCGCATCAATTCTTGCTCCATCTAAATCAAATTCTTCTAACCACCAAAGTGCATCATCGATAAATTGCTCCGAGGCATCTCTAATTTTCCAATTTACATCTGGCATATAGGAAGTGAACTGACAATCTAATCGGTGTTCTGTCCAATCGCAATTAGATGTGCCACAAATACATCCTTGATTGAACCATTCTGGATTCTCTTGATAATAAGTATGGTCTTCATGAACATGGTTGACTACATAATCCATCATCACTCTAATACCTGCTGAATGAGCGACTTCAACCATCTCTTTGAGTTGTTCAGCCGTCCCTAATCGAGGATCTACTTGTCTTGGTTCCACCGGCCAATAACCGTGATACGCGGCGACATCATGAACTCCGTCGCCGGCAAGTCCAGTCCCTTGGGCATTGGTATTAAACGGGGTCAGCCATAACACATTAACTCCTAATTCTGCAAAGTATCCGGATTCAATTTTTTGTGTTACTCCTTCTATGTCCCCACCCATCCAATCAGCGCCATAAGCAGCATTATTGGTCTGCGGGTCATTGCTGGAATTGCCATTGATGTATCTATCAGTCATAATCATGTAGATCAATGAGTCTTCCCAACTAAATTCACTTTGGCCGCCTACCCAAAAAGGAACTAGATGGTCATATGCTTGATTGCCATCTGTATCATTTATTTCAAGTCTCAATGTATGTTTTCCCTCTTCAAGCTGAGACACATCTAGGATCCATGTCATATTTGATGAATCCCAAATCGCATTTTCAAGTCCCGAAGGGGTCCCACTTGGCCCTGCTCCACCGACTCCAGGCAGAAATGTAATAGTCAGTTGTTGGCCAACAATTCCGCTATCGAAATTCGGACGATTGGAGTCTTTTACACGGACCACTGAATTCTCAATATTATCACAATATCCTCGATATGAATTAGAAGGATCGAATGTATATACTCCATCGATAATGAATTTATAGCAATACATTCCTTCACTGAGGTTCACTTGTGTAGACCAAATACCATTATTTTCAACCAGCGAAATAGTATCACTCCAATTCCATTCGCCTGTCAATTCTACAGTTGATGCTGTACCAATCCATGAGAACTCGGTATGCCCAGATTGATAATCAATATCAGGGTTATCAGCGGTGACTGAAATCATTGGCAGCATAATTACTGTAAGAAATAAAAGGGCCGTAGATACTTGTTTGTACATCTAATCACTCCGAATCTGGCTAATTTGTCTATTTGAAAAGGTTATTTGCTGTTTGAACCAAATCGTCAATGTGATTACATAAGAAACTTTGAACAAAGTCATTTGCTGGGTTATGGTAAGCATTCATAGGTTCATCGTGTTGTTGTAATACCCCTTTATCGAGAATAACAATTCTATCAGCTAAAGTCATCGCTTCGATTTGATCGTGTGTAACATAAATTGTTGTGGTTCCTAGTTCATCATGCAACTTACGGATTTCCGTGCGCATTTGATGGCGTAATTCAGCATCAAGATTGGACAACGGCTCATCCATTAACAGAACTTTTGGACGTCTAACCAATGCTCTACCCAGAGCAACTCTTTGTCTCTGCCCCCCACTGAGTTCCTTTGGCTTTTTATCGAGGTGTTCTGTCAAATCAAGCATTTCAGCTGCTTCTTGAACTCGAGATTTTATCTCATCGCCACTAAGTTTAGCGTCGCCTTTAGCCATTCTCAAACCAAATGAAAGATTATCTGCTATAGTCATATGAGGATACAGAGCATAAGATTGGAATACCATTCCCAAATCTCTAGCGCCTGGTGGAAGATTGTTTACAGTGACATCGGCTATCTGAATTTCTCCGGAAGTAACTTCCTCAAGACCTGCTAGCATTCGTAAAGTAGTTGATTTCCCACATCCAGAAGGCCCTAGTAATACTAGAAATTCTCCGTCTTTAACTTCTAAATTCAAATCTTTAACGGCTTCAAAACCATCATCATACTTCTTTGAAACCGCATTAAACTTCACATTAACCATACA
>QQRY01000037.1 GCA_003602575.1 Candidatus Poseidoniales archaeon | reverse complement strand
AAGGAAGAAGTCAGCATGGAATTATACGAACAATTGATTCCAATGACGGTCAACATGCGTGGAGACCACGTAAGAGTTATCGAGAGAATTGAATAATACATTCGACAGATAAAAACCCATCTTTTTGATGGTATATATATGCAAACATTATATCTAAAGTAGTATTTATATTGTTCATGAGTGATAGAAACTTAACACCATACATGCTTGCCGGGGGGCCAATATTACTGATGGTAGCTTTTTTTAGCTGGCCACAGACTTCAGAAATCGGAACAGATGCGACGGATATTCTGTTTGCTGAAGATAGAATGCCATTAATGGTGATGCTTGCTATAGCAACAATTGGTATCGTCGTTATGTTTGGCGGACTTTACTTATTAGTACAACAAATGAAGAAGGGTGCTGGAGAAATGCACAAGCAAATGCTTACTATAGCAGGCATGTGTATAATCGCTGCATTAGCCTTGTTTATGGCTGGGTTTGGTGGCAATGTAAATGCTATCAACGCAATAGATTTTGAAATTGATCCTGATGATGATCAGGCTTGGGAAAATGAGGCAGATCAAGCGGCTTCTGTTCGAGCCTCTTGGGATGCTTCCAATTCTGGATGGGCAATGATGCCTGTTATGTGGGGCATGGCTATGATCATTGTCGGCACGACTGCATTTATGATGCAAAAACCATCAGGAATTGACTACATGTGGTCATTACTAATGCCTGTTGGACTTGGATTTAGCCTTGCACCAATCCTCAACAATCCAGATTATTTCGATATGATTTTCCCAGTTACTATGCTGACTCACATTGTTATCGGAGGCCTAATGATTGCAGGTAAAATCACAGCACCTGGTTCAGCCGGTAATCCGGAAGTGACTGAATGATTGATACAATTCTAAACCCTCAAATTTGGTTGGTTTTAGTCGTAATTGGCCATACCCTACCTGGAGTTATAATACCAACAAATTGGGCAAATGATACTGCAAAAATGGTAGCAGGCTGGATGCTTCTAACCTCGGTTACCTTGGTTTATGCTGCTGTTTGCTTGGACGGTGAAGAACAGGCTCGACTAGCACTTGTAATGGCTGGACCAGTTTGGATTTGGTTTGTGGTGTGTATATCTCAAGGGTTAGAGTATACCTTGGGTAAGGAAACTATGAAAATGAATTGGAAGGATAATGCCCCGCCACTAGTACTGTGGGGCATACTTGCATTAACAGGATTATTGGAGTCAGGTTGGATTTAATTTCTTTAGAAACAAATCCAAATTAGACGACCTTGCCAGTTATAGAAGCGGCAAATCACCGCGGCGCGATTATATAGGGGAGTTTAGTCGGCAAGATGCCCACGTAGTGAGCAAGGAGTTGAAATAATGCCTAAACCTTGGACATCGCATCTAATCAGAGATGCTCTAGGAGTCAAGAAATGTAACGGTAGTATGGAAGCTGCGACCGAAGATCTACCTTTGGAAAAGGCAATGGAAGTTGCTAGGAAGAAGCACGGCGAAGGTCATCTGACCGGCGCTGATTTGAAAGCACAGACTCGTGAAGTTATCGGGACTTGTGTTTCAATGCGTGTAAAGATTGATGGTCACTGGGCAAATGATGCGCTTGCAATAATCAGTAAAGGAGAATGGGACGAGCGATTTAATTGAATTGAATTCACGAACCGCGGAAGAGGGTAAAACCTCGTGGACCGCAGAGGTGAGGTAAAATGGAAGAAAAAATAAACCAAGCAATAATAGACGCACTTGCTAATGCGCCAGAAAGAAAATTCGTCGAGTCAGTCGACATAACCTTCACAATCAAAGATGTTGATTTGAAGAACCCAAATAACCGTATCAAAGAGGAAGTAAGACTTCCTTCAGGTAGAGGTAAAGAGATGAAGATTGCAATGTTTGCAGCAGGAGAAGCAGCAACCAAAGCAAAATCAGCAGGAATAACAGTTTTCACTCCTCAAGAGATTGAAGAATTCGGTTCCAAGAAAGGTAAAGCAAAGAAAATGGCAAACTCATTCGATTTCTTCCTATCAGAAGTCCCGCACATGGGTCTTATCGGAAGATATCTCGGTGTAGTACTAGGTCCACGTGGTAAGATGCCAAGACCAGTACCTCCAACACTCGATCCATCAATCATCGCAAACGGATTACAATCAACAGTCGTTGTCAAGTCCGGTGATAAGATGACTTTCCACGTTGCTATTGGAACGGCTAAACAATCACAAGAAGAATTATCTGCTAATGCAATGGAAATTTACAACCGTGTAATTTCCAAGCTAGAGCGAGGTATTGGAAACATCCGTTCTCTTTACATCAAGACATCGATGGGCCCAGCACAAAGAGTAGAGGTGATCAATTGATTCCAAAGGTAATGTCTTGGAAGAAAGACACAGTCTCGGATCTAGTAGGTCTTCTAAAGAGCGGTGACACCATTGCAGTTATCGACATCCACGGTGTACCAGCTGGTGCAATGATTGGGATGAGAGCAACTCTTCGTGACAGCATGAAGATTCAAGTTGCTAAGAAACAGTTGATGAGACTGGCTTGGCAGCAAGTAGGCAATGATTCAGAAAACCTTGAAACTCTATTTGAAGGAGTTGTTCAACCAGCATTGGTTTCATCTTCTTCAATGAATTCGTTCGAAATGTTCTCAGAACTTAAGAAGACTGAAGCAGGTCGTGCTGCAAAACCAGGAGACATCGCACCTCACGAAATCGTCGTCGAGAAGATGGATACTGGAATGCCACCAGGTCCGATTGTCGGTGACCTGAACTCTGTAGGAATTCCTGCTAAGATCATGGGCGGTTCAGTTCAAATTCAAAAGAGAACAGTTGTCTTACAAGAAGGCGATGTCTTCGAAGGGGAAATGGGTATGATGCTATCAAAGATTGGAATTAATCCAATCGTAACTGGGCTACGTCTCTGTGGAACTCTCGAAGGTGGAACAGTATTTGCTCCATCGACCTTAGACCTAGACTTAGAACAGTTCGAATCAGACCTAATAGGATACGCAGCAGGTGCATTCAACCTTGCTTGCAACATCACTTGGTTTACTTCTCAAACAATGCCTACGCTTATCGCTAAGGCTAGTGGTGAAGCATTAGCAGTTGCTCTTGAAGCAGCAGTAGCTACTGCGGACACCATACCGCATCTAATTGGAAGAGCGAATATGTCAGCAATGGGAGTTGCAGGCTCGCTATCTCCAGAAGCACTCGACGACGAATTATCCAGCATGCTTGGTGCTGTAGCAACCGCTGCAGCCGCTGCGCCTGCTGACGTCGCTGAAGACGCTTCCGAGGCACCAACCGAAGCCGAGGAAGAAGAGGAGGAGGACGAGGGCGCCGGATTTGGCGGCCTTGGAGACCTATTCGGTTGAACACAATATGAGGTGAAAAAATATGGAATATGTATACGCTGCTATGTTACTGCACGCTGCTGAAAAAGACATTGATGAGAAAGCTGTTGGCGCCATTTTGAAGGCTGCTGGCGTAAAGGCTGACGACGCTAGAGTGAAAGCACTTGTTGCTTCACTTGACGGTGTCGATATCTCTGAGGCCATGACCCAGGCTGTTGCCGCCCCTGCTGCCGCT
>QQRY01000036.1 GCA_003602575.1 Candidatus Poseidoniales archaeon | reverse complement strand
GACTTCTCTCCAAGTCTGCAAGTGGTAACTATCGCTAAAGAAAAACTTGAATAAAAGGGATTTTTGGTTTTATCATGGAGTATTGGCACAACCGTTGGGATAAGGAACAGACTGGTTGGCATAGAGATGAGTTCAATGATTTATTGGAGAAGTACTGGCCCGCAATTAATCCCGCTAAAGACGGAGAAGTATTAGTCCCATTATGTGGTAAATCCCTCGACATGTTATGGCTAGCCGAGCAAGGTTACGATGTAGTCGGACTTGAGATGGTTGAGCAAGCAGTTCAAACTTTTTTTGAGGAAAATAAATTAGAGACTATTGCCGATGAAACTGGCAAGCATATCAAGCACTCAAGTCCCCCGTTTACTATTTTTCATGGTGATATATTTGACCTCGAGGCGGGAGTCGTTCAAGCAGATGCTTGGTATGATAGAGCTGCGATGGTTGCTTTACCCAATTCTGTTAGAGAACAATATGTTAAGCAAATTTACAACCAAACAAAGGCTGGGGCTGTAGGCTTACTAATTACGTTCGCTTATCCCCAAGAACAGATGGAAGGGCCACCTTTTGCATTGCATGATGAAGATGTTTTACGTTTCTTTTCTGATGGTTTTGAAGTTGAATGTTTAGAGAAAATTGACATCGATGATGAGAAAGACAGAGGACTTTCTAAGGTTACTTCAACAGTATTCAAGATAACTAAGACTTAGGCTAGATTTTTTTGAAAAAATTACACATCACGCTTCGTGAGGGTATCTAAACGATTCATCGGTTTATTCATTAATCGACTTGAACATTGAAGTTCATGCCCTCTAATGACAAGTCTGTTGGCGATATGCCCCAGATTGTAATTTTGGCAGGAGGGCTGGGTACTAGATTGGGAGATTTAACAAAGCAAATTCCAAAATCATTAATTCAAGTTGACAATAAGCCAATACTTAGTCACATCCTAGATTGGATCGATGAACAAGGTTGCGATAGAGCCTTAATTTTGACCGGGCATCTTGGCGAACAATTTGATAATTTTTCACATCATTCAATTTCCTTAACCTTTCTTAGAGAGCCTGAACCACTGGGGACTGGTGGAGCATTATGGAATGCAGTAGATTATTTAGAAGATAATTTCATCATGTTATGGGGTGATGATTTACATCCAATCGATTATCAAAAGTTATTGGAAACTCATCAAAGCGGTAATAATCTAATGACAATGACTGTAACTAAATCTCATATTGAAAATAATCTAAGGTATGAAAATGGCTTTGTGATTCATTATAACAAAGATACATTGCAATCCAATAATAATGGATATGAGGCAGGAACTAGCATAATCAGTAAAGAATTGGTCATGCAACATGGTAAGGCTGGCAAATGGAGTTGGGAGAAGACGGTCTATCCTGCTATGGCAGGTAAAATTAGAGCCCATATTGATGATACAAAGTTCTGGGATATGGGGACTCCAGAGCGATTAGAAAATCTAGCTCAATTCCTCAAACAAAGGCGGACCTGAACTGTTTACAACTTCGTGACCAGGTAATATATTTTCATTTTCTACCAAAGTCAATATCATGCCACCAAAACCTCCACCCATCATTCTTGCACCAAGTACACCTTCAGTATGTTGTAATCGTTCAACTAAATTATCTACTTCAACATTACTTACTCCTAATTTTTGTAAAGACTGATGTGAATCATTTAGCAATCGACCTAACTGATGTTTGGAACTGGAAAGCGCTCTTCTAACTCTTGAGTTCTCTTCTGTGACATGTTTTTTACTATAATCGCTGATTTGGTTGTAATTGGTATCAGAAAGTTTTCTGTGAACTTTTGAATCAACCAATTTGAATATCCATTCATTCGGAATTTTAACATGTTTAATTTTTAAATTACTGAAATCGATCATTGAGGCATAGTTTTTTTGTGCAAACATCATAGCCATTTGGTCTAAAAGTCCACATTCAGTTTGTAAAACTAAGTGTTCAATTCTTTGGGCTTCTTTACAAGTCTCTGACTTACTTAGATTTGGCTTTGCACCCATTACAATCGCCAAGCATAGTGCTGCTGATGATGACATTCCTTTACCAATTGGGATATCACTTTCTACTTTTAATTGGACAGGTAAATCACTTACTGCTTGCCATAATTTTACCACAGTTTCGTCACCTTGATAGCCATATTCTTGACTTTTAATGGTTAATTTTAGGAACTTTTCAGTAGCAAATGGTAGCGCTAAGCCACCGGCATAGTCGGTATGTTCGCCAATAATATTGACCCGACTAGGTACTATTATGCGGCGATGCATATTACTTCCAGTTAGGACTCTTATTTGGTTGGTTGGGATGACATCTTCAATCTCACCAATTGAGAAATCAGTCAGAATTTTGAAGACAAATTTGCGAAGTACATTGAACGGTTTGATAATATTCTCTAGTCTCCGGGTCAAACATATCTAGTTGTAAAGTAGAGCCAGAATCAATCACAGTAGTAATGCTAGAAGCGGCTGATGGAAGATAATCTTCACCAGTACTGCGAAGTGTAAGGCGAATTGTATGTCCTGCTTCAACTTCTACGTCCATTGGGAAAAATTCCATCAATGCAGTGATTTCATCGGTCAAAGGATTCCAAACCTGTTCATCATCACCTCCAGCATGATATCTTAGATCCATTATCGCATGGCCAATATGGATACAATTACCACTGTTACAGTCTTCCAGTAGGGCATAGATTTGCCCTCCGACAGTTGCTGTATTGACATTGACATGTAAGCGTGGTAATCCGCCAAAGTATAGATCTTCTTCCAGCGGCGCAGTTTCGTAAACTGGTCCAGAGTTAGCATCGGGGAAAATTGTATTTCCTCCACCGGTTGAGGCAAATTCAGAACTTCCCAATTCCCAACTTATTTGAGTTGTATTTGACATAGGATAGCGGTCTTCAAAACGCCAATCGCCTTGATTAGACTGAATTTCAACACCCAGCCATGGTTGTGGACCTTCATCTTTGAGATAGTAAGTGAACCATTCAAGCAAGTCTTGCATCCAATCCATACGCACCATTTCAGGGAATGCTTCGATACCTCGTCCTACCCCACTTCTCTCGAACATAATGTCAGGACGGTCTGGATAATCGTGGTCCCATTGACCAAACAATCCTTTGGCTTCAATATCAGCATCATACAATCTGTTAATCGTTGGAATTGCCATATGTGGGTCGACATTCCAATCATGCATGCCTTGGATTAGATAGACGCTACCATTGTAATTATCTAACACTCGTTCAAGGAAATACCGTTCGCCCCAATAATTTCCAGCGGCTTCACCGCCCCAAGCCCAAGCAGCACCGCCAGTTGCTGGACCTGCAATATAATCAGGGCACATGTTCCCAGAATCTTCTAAATCGCCATCAATTCCATACGAACCATAAACTCCATTGTGCATAATCGGGGCTCTTGCTTCACTACTACCGTTACGCCACATCAATTCCATGACGCCAATCAAACCTGAAATTGGAACGATTGTCGTTAGGTGCTCATTACCAAACATTGCTGCTTGCCAAGGAGTAGAACCATCATAGGATTTACCAATCATACCAACATTACCATTGCTCCAATTTTGTGTACCTAACCAAGTTACTGCTGCATCAACGCCCAACTGCTCAGCTGTACCCATCAGGTCCATACAATGATTCGAACGGCCAGTTCCCATAACTGAAACTTGAGCGAATGCAAAACCATGAGGAATTATTTGTTCAATCATCATGGTTCCTAGCCAAGTTCCTGGTTCCTCAATTGCGCCGGTTTCTACCGATGCTTCATCAAAATATGGTCCGAATTCTGCAATTACTGGCACCGTCATATTACCTTCGAGAATTGGAACCCATACGGCGAGACTTACTTTTCCATTTGGTGCAGCGCCGCCTTCTTCAACGGGTAGTTCAAACTCTACAAAATGATGAGTCCCAATCCATAATGACGCCCCATCTGGACCGGTCATATTACCGTTTTCCAGAACGTAGGAGTTTTGCTCAGTTGTACTATAATTCTCAAGATAACGCATATTAATTGCAGTATAACTTTCTTCTATTTGTTCTTGAACTGCCTGTTCTTCTAGCGGTGCGCCTATGATTCTACTCATCAACAAAAAAACAAGAACTATTGCAATTGTAGCCCCTAAGGCTGCATTAGATGAACGCATGGAGTAACCTTTTGCACCCTCATCTTTGATGAGTTCAGCCTCTAGAATTGGCTCGTCCATGCTACGCTGAAACACTACTCACTCATGATATTGATGCTAACTGGTTTTAATCCAATATATTCATCCTAAGTAATCTTGAAACAAAAAATATTTAATTTAATCCTTATTTTTAGGCTCAATAAACATACCAATTATTGAAGAAAGAAATAATGTTCCAGAACAGATTAATCCATAATTTGAAACATCTTCGAAAATGAAATATTTAATTAGGTTTGTCGATCTAATAAAAAGGGCCACCGCGAGTATAAGAATCGACGCTATTAACAGTAATTCTATGTTGGAAGTCGATTTAGATTGTCCGATTATAATTTTATTTTTACAGTATGGACAATTAATTTTTCCAGAATGGTCATTTGGAAATTTGATCAATCTATTACACTCCGAGCAATTTATGGTTATTTTCTCATTTAAACCTTGATTAAAATCACTTGCCTCTTCACTTTTAGAATTATTTTGACTTACAATGAATGAACCTTCTTCAACAGATTCATCTTCAATAGAAATGAATTGCTCCTCATTTAATTTTTGGAGGCGTGAAATCAATTCAGATTTATTGCCTGAAACCTTAGCGTTGTGTTTCTTCAATTTATGTTTTAATTGAACAATAGTCAAATTGTTTAATTCTTCCATGATGTTCACTAACTTTTTCCATAAAATAAGTATTTAGCCTGCATTGAGAATAATAGAATTCTCTCTATTCCGATTATATTGAATTATATTTAGTAAAGGATTAACGTCTTTTAGTAAATAATCCAACAGTACTTTTCAAACTAGCAAATAGAAGGAGTAATCCAACTAATGGAAATATGAAGAAGCAGCAAATGAAAAAGTCGACTCCTGATAAACCAGATAAAATAACGGATTCACTTGGATTGCTCGGGTCGTAATAGACTGTAATTTCCTTGCCTTCTGGATAATCTTCATCTGAATTTGCAGACCAAGAATTACATGAATTATCTGCACTATAACTTATTCTATCTCCACTGTAAGTTCTTCCGTCAACTGTGTATCGATAGTCGACATGTAAACAATATGTTGTTCCTCCTTCACCACCTGTTGAAGTTGATACATAGCTATTTTCGACAATACCATCTGCTGGCTCCCAATTTCTGGTCCCTATGTCCGCAATCATGTCTGAACCAATAATTACAGTGGCAAAGAGAGATGCAGAACACCACACGATTGTAAAAAACCAAAGTGTAACAATCCCACCAAAACTTGCTTCATTTAGTTCAACAGTATTTTCAGTCTCATTTTGTATTTTTTGAACTTCATTGCCGATTTCATCAAGCTCCTTTTCAAAGTCTTCTTCAGACTTTGACTCTAGTTTTTCTTCCCAGAAGTTGTTTGACACGCCAATGCCTAACAGACATTACCTTTGTTACTTTTCCCGACGAAATATACGCTGGGCAAATTATTCATCCAAGACTTGTTTTTCATCTCTGACCAAAATGGCATGTAATGCTAAACCAACAGGCATCATCATCACTCCAAAGAAAATCGTAGTTTTCATTATCCATGGCTTGGTATTATTTTCTAAACATCTCTTCCACATCCATCTTGTGACAAAGATATCTCCAGCAACCATATGTGCCCATGCTGCAGAAGCACCCGCTTTAGTGCCCATTATTCCGGCGAGCCCCTCAAGGATTCCATTTGGGTCTGTCGAATCTTTAGCCAGATCGATTAGTCCTTGCGGGTCAGCAATCGTAACAAGCCACCAAACGACTAGGGGCCCTAAGAAGAACCAAGGTCCTTGTAATACCTTGTGAGTTAACTTGTGTTCAGGATAAATCAGCATTGCAAACCAAAATGGCCCAACCCACATCGTGGAAAAAAAGAAAGATAAATCATAAGCGTCCATGAAGTTAGACATTTGGATTTTGTTTTAGTATCTTGTTTGCTAAACAGACCAATTACTAAGGTTCTGAGGTCGGGTCCCAACCAGAAACATAGTTGCATTCCAGAGATTTAATCTGTTCATAAACACCTGAAATATCAAAACTAAGCGATTCTAAATTTTCAATTATCCTAGATGGGGTACTGGTTTTAGGAATGGTAATACATCCTTCATCATAACAGAATTTGATAGCCAATTGTGCTGGAGTACAACCAACTTTTTCGGCAATCATGGCTAATTCTGGGTCGTTTACTTTGTGCCCTCTAGCCAGAGGTGAATAGGCCATAACTCGAGCCCCAGCATCTTCAGTAGCTTGTTTTAGGTGAGGTCTTTGTAACCATGGATTGAATTCGACTTGATTGACGCATGGCATGTAAGAAGCATATTGCTTCATCGCTTCAAGGTGAGCCGGCCCATAGTTAGAAACTCCAATAGATTTGACCAATCCCTGTTCAAGACAGTACTCCATAGCCTTCCAAACCGGCGCTCTATGTTCAGGGTTAACCGGCGGCGCATGAACGAGATATAGGTCAATATAATCCATATCGAGCAATTCTAATGATCGTTTACAATGTTCGATTGTATCTTCATAACCCGTTGCATCGCCTCTTCTAAGTTTGGTTGTGATAAATACTGAATCACGGTCAACTCCAGACTCTTTGATTGCTTGTCCTACCTCGTATTCATTATTGTACACACTTGCAGTATCTATGTGAGTATAGCCCGCATCAAGTGCTTTGAGTACTGAATTTTTACATTCACCTTCCTTTGTCATTAGGAATACTCCCAGTCCAAATTGTGGGATTTCAAGAGGATAGGCTTCTTTTCCTTCAGGAGTCCTATGGCTGATTCGCATATTGTATCCTAATTGTAGGAGGTTGATGAATCCCACGATATCATTCTTCTTCTGACCATGTCCTTCGCATAACTTTACCAGTAATCTCTGCAGCATCCAGTGCTTCAAAATCATGATCAATAATTAGGTGCTTGATAAGTTCATGTTGCAATACCTTCTCATCACACTCAGGGCATTTTAATTGACGGGCTTTTTTGAAACCGACAAATTCCATACGCCCCTGTTTGGTCGTTAACCTTCTACCGGTGCGAAGCAAAACAGAAACAAATACAAGGACGAACAAAACAACTACACATCCAAATCCCATAAAGACTCCAGATGGGGGAGGATATTGTGATAATTTTATATCTTGAATTACCGAACCTTGGTTAGAGGTTTGCGAACTTTCCAGGTCAATAATATGGCTAAAGTTTTCACCACGGAGAGTTAACAGTATCTCTAATCCGTCTTCTTGTGAGTCAGCATCTAGCATCAGGGTAAATGCTCCATACGCATCTGTCATTGCTTTAGTCCCTCGGTATTGGTAGCATTGAGTATTGCCTACCTCACATTCAATCAAAACATAGTCAAGAGGTACGGGAGTGTTGTCAGCATAGGTTGCTTTACCTGAAATTAAGTAGGTCTCAGCGCTCGCTACAGGGGCAAGAAACACGGTCAAAATAATCATGACCAGTATTCTTCTCATAGCCTCGCCTCTTCTTTGGTGTTTAAAGACCCTTGATTTTCTCCTTGTGAAATGCAAAATACATGAATTAATAGAGGCTAGAAATGAGAATGACTTGTGTCAGTATCTTTAGTCTGGTTCAAACGAGACTTGAGAGTCTCTGATAATCAAGCCCTATTAGAAGCGGTAAATAGCCAACTACCTGTTATTTGTTTATTCAACTTAGAATCAGAAAGAATGCATAGAAAAGACGTAGATTCAATACACATAGAATGGGAATTAGATTGTTTAAGAGAACTTAGGAAATCACTAGAATCTATTGGTGGTAAATTATTATTCAATTTTGGAAGTATAGTAGAAGAATTGACAAAAATAAATCAACAATATCAGATCAAGAAAATTTTCAGTAATGAAGAGACTGGACTGACATGGTCATGGAATATAGACAAATCCGTTGCTAAATGGTGTGTTGAAAACAATATTGATTTCCTCGAGTTTCCAACTAATGGAATAGTTAGACGACTTGATTCCCGAGATAATTGGAAGAGAGAAAGAGATTCACGAGTCAATCAAGATTTAGTTAAAACCCCTGAACATATTGTCTCACCTGCTGGATTAGAATCTGACGACATTCCTCCAATTCATCAATTAGGACTTGAATCACGGGAATTATTGCAGAGACCTGAACCGGGTGAAAAGGCAGCCCTATCAGTATTATTTTCATTCTTAGATCAAAGAGGCCGAACATATCGCAAACATATGTCAAGTCCAATTACTGGACAAGATGCTTGTTCTCGACTTTCACCGTATCTAAGTTCTGGATGTATCAGCATCAGACAGATATTTTATCACACAAGGAGAAAGCAAAAAAGAGTCAAACAAAACCCTCGTTCAGCAGAAAATAGAGGATGGACTTCCAGTTTGAGTTCCTTTCAAAGTCGTTTGGCTTGGCATTGTCATTTTATTCAACGCTTAGAATTTGAATCTACAATGGACCAGATAGCACTGAACCCAGAACTCGATGAGCAATTACAACGTGAATATGATGAAGAAAGATTTCTAGCCTGGAGTGAAGGAAATACAGGTTGGCCTTTTTTTGATGCTTGTATGAGATATTTGAAAGCCACAGGTTGGATTAATTTTAGAATGCGTGCAATGCTTCAATCGGTCGCCTCATACACTCTTTGGCTACCATGGCAAGAGACTGGTAATCACTTGGCAAGACTATTTTTGGATTATGAGCCGGGTATTCATTGGTCACAAGTCCATATGCAGTCAGGCGTTACAGGAATTAATTCAGTCAGGGCTTATTCAATTAGAAAACAATCTGAAGACCAAGACCCTCAAGGAGACTTCATCAGAGAGTGGGTCAAGGAATTAAGTCAGGTTCCCACCGAATTTATTCATGAGCCTTGGTTGATGTCTTTAGAACTGCAAAAACAGTATGGATGTATGATTGGAAAAGACTACCCTGAGCCAATCATCGATGAGAAGTCGGCAAGAAAAGAAGGCGTTAGTAAATCATACTCAGCCAAAGGAAATGCCAAAGTAAGACATCGATCGAAAATAGTATATGACCTTCATGGGAGTCGTAGAAGAAGATGAAAGTTGCAAAAAGTTACTCTAAATTTCGGTTTTCTTTATCTTGTGTCGGCCCTACGCATTAATCGAGGGCTAACTTTGATACAGGGCGAAGACATGATTTCTCGTATATCGGGACTTGATGTTTATTTGCCATCAGGACGTCGTCTTGGCGTTGTTTATGATGCTGTTATAGATACATCAGGAATTCGCTGTACTCATCTTTTTGTTAGGGAAACCGACCATGAATTAGTCGAAGGCGGAATCAATGTTGCAGTACCTTGGCGCTGGGTTCGTGGAGTCAATGATATTGTTCTGCTTAGGTGGTTCCCCCCCACTCCAATTCCTATGAACTCCTGAGGTGAAGTTATGGGTTTTGATATTCATATTCTTGGAACATCCTCGGCTCGTCCAACCGGTTCAAGGCAAGTCAGCGGAAGTCTCGTTGTTTGTGATGACGGAGTTGCAATAGTCGATGCTGGTGAAGGATTTCAGTCTCGTTTTGCAGTTCAAAGAAGAAGGATGAAGAAATTTGGCGATACCCAAATTAAAGTTGGTAGAGTCGATGTTCTATGCTTAACTCATGGGCACTTAGACCACACATGGGGGGTACTTCCTTGGCTTCATACACTGTCTTTGGACAAGCGTGAAAAACCATTACTAATCATTGGACCAACCTCAAGTCAAGTCTTAGATTCTCTATTGTCGAATTCAAAATTACCAGAAGATATCTCTAATTCTGATCTCATTATACAATGGCGTTCATGGCACCAATTAGGCGGCACATCTAAGCAATTAGGTTTCCCAGTTAGATGGATTTTGGGTGATGTTGAAAATGACCGTTGGATTGAATTAATGCCGGATAGTAATTCAGTAGTTGAACTAGAAAAGATGCCACAACCGAAAGGCTGGTCTGAAAATAAAATCAAAGCCCTTGCGACAAATCATACAGTCCCTTCATGCGGATGGCATTTTTCATCTAAGGGCAAAAGAGGTAAATTCGATCGTCTAAGAGCTGCAGAATTAAAACTTACAGAAGCCCAAAGAGCAGGTCTTGCTAAAGGCGAGAATCAAACATTGGAGAGTGGAGAAATCCTTTCGGCTAGTGAATTTAGAGGGCCGGATTCAGGAGTGATAAGCGTCGTTCTTTCTGGGGATACATCTGAAATGTCCAAAGGCATTACTAGCATGGATAATTGTGATGTTTTGGTTCATGAATCAACATTCTTAGATGAGTGGAGCGAACATGCCAAAAATTATCTTCACAGTACGGCAAGCGGGGCAGCCAGAACCGCATTATCAAGCGGTACAAAGCATCTAGTTCTGACCCATTTCGGTGCTAGAATAAAGGGTGCTGAAGAAATGCTATCTCAGGCAGATCAAGAGTTGGAAGGTTCACAAGTAACTCTTAGTGCGGCAAGCGATGGAGATAGAATTCATGTTTCAGATTCAGGAAAAATCTCCCATCATTATTGGGACGAGCAAGGTTGGTCTAGTTGATTCAAACAAGCGCATACTTGAAGTGTGGACGGCCAAACAGCGTGATATGCGTTGCCAGTTCATCATCACAATTCTTCTGTGCATGATACTTGCTCCATATGTTTCTGCGCAAACCGAAGGTCGCGCACCACCGGGGTGTCTTGAGAGAGATGTTGAAGATATTTCCAATTCAATATCGGTTGATTCTGGGATTTGTTGGAAAATAAACTTAGGTTCATTACAACCTGGCGATGTTTATGACGTTGACATCAATATAATCAACGATGCAGTAGATATGTTATTTTTTGACCAAAATAGTATACAGTCATATGATTTAGGACAATCTTATCGAAATATATTCGATAATAAGTCATCTACGGAAGACGCTCTTGGAGGATATAATTTCCATTGGAAAGTTCCTTCGTCGATAAATCCAAAAGTTTGGTATTTGGTACTAGATAATCTTGCTCATGACGGCGACCAAGGTCTCGGCGACCAAGGTGGCATAACAAGCCAGATTTCTTTGGATTTTACGAAATTACAAGATTCTTATTGGACGCCTTATCACGATGTAATGTCAGTTTCATCTAATTCATTTGAAACCCTTCTTTCAGGAGATGATTTGAAATTAGACTCTGGTACAACTGTAGTTTTGACTGCGTGGGCTTTAGAGGGAGTTGGCGATGTTTATCTTCAGACCAAGCAGATGCATGACTTATATGTCTCAGGCGGAGTTGGGCAATTGTATATCACTACAACAGAGATGCAGAGTATCTCTTCATCAGATTCAACAACCTGGGTTGTTCCAGAAGAATTAGAGAATCAAGAATTGGTTTTAATCGTTGATAATACCGATAATCCGGTTGGTGGAGGAGACGGTTCACAAGACATAAGAATGACAGTCAGAGTCCAATTAGCACCTCCAATATCTCCTGTAATCTCTTATGATAATTCTGGAGTCACATCTATCGGTGTTGGATTGAATTTGAACTCGATGAACACTCCAAATCTATTAGATCAAATCGAAACTATGAGTTGGGATTTTGATTTAGAAGTCGATAGTAACGGAGACTCAATTTTTGATAATGATGCTGATGGTGAAGGTTGGGAGGTAGTAGGATTATGGGATTCACCTGGTGAAAAAACAATTACTTTGACAGCAACTTCAAGAGTTCAGCAAACATCTAAGGTCACTTCAATAATTACTGTTGAAGATATAGTTAGTCCAACCGCAATAATATCAAGTTCTGGACAAGTTATCAGCGATGGCTGGAAAACAGGTTTGAATCAAGACATAGCATTTAGTTGTGGAGATAGTACAGATGATTACTCAGTAGATACTTGTATTTGGACATTGGACGGAACTTTATATGATCAGAATTCTTCAATAGTTCTCTCTTGGGCAAATATAGGTACTCATACACTTGTTTTGACGGTTGCCGATAGCTCAGGCAATAGTAATTCAATCTCCAAGGTAATCGCAGTTGACGATTCTTCAATACCGGTTCTAGACCAAAGTAAACTCGAGTTGTTACCAGATTCCGCAGTTGAAGGCTCTCCATTAGAATTTAGTGTTTCAGCAATCGATGCTTATGACCAATCTTACCAATTGAGGTATTATTGGGACCTTGACCCAACTTTCGACAGCGATGGTAATGGCGATGCTAAGGACGACCCTAATTTCATAGGCTCCAACGTTGAGATTACATTTGAACAGACAGGTAGAAACGATGTCGTATTGACTGTTTTTGATCAATCTGGGAATAAAGATTCACATGCCTTTACAGTCAATGTTGCCGCCCAATCAGAACCAACTGACATTTTTGCGATTTTGATAGTGGTCTTATTTGTTGGAGTTTTAACCATGGCTATTTCGATGATTGGATATCGCAGGTGGCAGAAGAATATCGCAGTTGAACTTCTAACTGGTAGAGGCCTTTCACAAAGCGAGGCCAAAGAACACATTAGTATGGTTAGCCAGAAAATGAAAGTTCCAATTTTTGCACCGGCAGCAGTCATTGCGGGTTTGAAATCAGAAGAACCAGTGGTAACTTCAGAAGATAGGGCAAA
The DNA here is from genome assembly GCA_003602575.1 of Candidatus Poseidoniales archaeon. Lineage (GTDB taxonomy): Archaea > Thermoplasmatota > Poseidoniia > Poseidoniales > Poseidoniaceae > MGIIa-L1. The sequence continues at coordinate 45,250 of QQRY01000036.1, read as the reverse complement.
GCAAGCGGAGAAATCCCAATATGAGTCAATCTATGGTGCACAAAATCAAGATCCAAATGCTGGGTTTGCACCTAGTTCCTTCGCTCCACAAAGCTTTGCGCCACAGCCTGTGGCTAGGCAATTTAGTCAAGGTAGTCAAGCTGCTGCAAACGCAGCACTTGCCATGTTCGCTGAAGATGAAACAGAGACAATCATAGAATCTAGGGTTGAAGAGCAATCACAACCGGCAATAGAGGCCAAGGTTAACAGTGGGGGAATCGAACTTCCACAATCTATCAAATCTAAAATTACTAAACCAGAAGAAGTAATTCCAGAACAATCCAAGCAAGTAATTGATGATAGTAGACAAATAACTTGTCCAGAATGCCAGTATCAATTTAGAATTAAGATTCCAAAAGGTGTGCCTCAAGCCGTAGTTGCATGCCCCAAGTGTAATTCTGATTTTGGTCTAGACTTTTCTTGAATACTAAGAGAATCGATGTTTTTGACCTTTTTTGTAAACATCAAAGGGATGGTTTGACATAGATGTATAATGCCCTTCGATGCATGGATGAGTGTAAACCACGTCTGATTAGGGCAGGCCTGCCTCAGACTGGAGACTCTCGTAAGAGCGCAGTTTTTCTTGTCCTACTGATGTTCATATCAGTGGCACAACCTGTTTCAGCCGATACTACAATATCTAGAGATGACTTTGAAGTTCTTGATGCTTTGATGGAAACTCTATCTATGCGAACAGAGAATGGGGAGGCTGAAGTTGCTGCTAGTAGTGCTGAAAGTGCATTGGGTGCTGTGGATGCTGCTGCTAGACCGGTTGGAAATGATGACCCTCTAACAGTTGCCAATACGTTTCTTGATAATGTTTCAATGCGCGATTCAAGCCCATATGAGGCAGACCATCCTAGGCCATATGAATTTTTGATGGATAGTTCTACACAACCAGAAGGTTTCCCTGATAATTTGTTCGAAACCTTATTTTCAACTGCTGCTTTAGGCGATGGAAATCTCCTTGCAATTGGAATTAATACTTATGCAGTTTACGTTAATTTTACCTCCAAAAACAACGGTCCATCATATGAAGCATGGGAGAGGGGAACCTTCACTGGAGATTTGGTTGTGAATGGTGCACTTAACTGCTGTTTTGAAAATTTCATCGATATCGATGGCGACGGCTCTGATGACCTAATAGTTGCTTTAACCATTGAGGACATACTCACTCCTGGAGAAGGATTTGGTGTCGAAACTAGTGGTCCACTGGGAGTGGTTATCGATAAACTTTGGATTAAACCGACATTCCAATGGAAGGTTGAAGCAGTTGACTTATCTGATCCTATTTGGGATTCTTTAGAACACTTAGAAGTAAGTTTGATGAAAGGGCTGGCTTTTGACATAACCCTAGATGATTCCGAATCGTATGGCATAGTTGTTGATACCAGATTTACTCAACCACCGTACAGATTTACTCTGGGAATTGGTATAGAAAGAATAGAATTCGATGTATCAGTAGAGAATCTTTTCAATTTAGCAATCTCCACACTTCTAAATTCTTTGAATTCTAGTGAACTTGCATTAACATCGATCACAGCTCCATATTCGGTTCAAATTTCGAATCCTGATGATCCCAATGCTGATATTTCAGATAGAAAACAGACGGATTGTGAAGACCCAGGGTATTTTGACCCTATTGCAGATAATATCGCTGAAAGTGATGAACATAAATGTGGTTTTGGAGTCGGAGTAGGCTTCATTCGCTTTGATGGAGACGGAGGCGGGGCTGCAGCCCCAGTTTTGGAAATGAGCTATCTAGATGCTGGATTCCATCCTGAAGTAGGTCAAACAACACTTCCTTCAGAAGTTGATATTACAATTCGAAATGATAACCTTGGAGAAAACACATTTGATACAATTGAGATTTTCTCAGATGTTGGTTCAGACGTGTATCTTCATTACTTTGAAGACCGGTCAAATGTCAATGAAGGGGACTCCTCATTTGGTAATGTGACAGATGCTAGGGCGTGGATTCATGGCCTTCCTGCAGGCAGTATGCCAGCCGAAGAAATAAACTCAATATTTACCATGTTAGGCGAAGCACCTGGCTCATCTAATTTACCAGGAGAGATACCTTCAAGACTTTCTTGGATTATTGGAATAAAGAACTTTTCTGGAGATAATACCGGGAATATCGATGACCCAACTTTGCCAGTCAACCCAACAGAAGCACCCAATACTTTGATTCTAATCGCAGGTACAGAAAAAATAGATCGTCTCGAATATAAATCAACATTCAAACGTGGAGGATATAATAACGATGCTTCATCACTTTTCATCGAGGTTGAGCAAGTCCCTGAAGTGATAGTTGTTGAGGGTAGTTTCTTAGTTTCTCCAACAGGAATTGATAGAGTCAATTTCGATAATCCGAATCTTAATTCACTTGCACAAATCCTAGATAATGCTCTATTATCAGTTATTGAAGTTGTACTGGATATTGGAGAAATAGTCAATACCTTGCCCGACACGATTATCAGCACAGCAGGCTCATCAGGAGGAGTTTTGGAATTACATTGTTTCAATCAAGTCAAAGCAAATATTGGAGGGACTCCGCGTGTATCACAAGAAGTTGAGCGTATCTCTTTTGCATTTTCCAGTAATGACCATCCTTGGATTCCTGACACTGACCATATCTTAATTTCACAAGATTCCTCTATAGGTTTAATTGACGGAAGACAAGGTCCAGTAGAACCACTTGTTCCAGTTTCAATCAGCATGAGAGTTGCTGGTATTTCTGATGTAACTTATTCTTATGAACCCAATTCAAACACACGTCAGATCGTAGTTGAAGGCGATAATGGAGGCCCTCTTTTGATGGGCCACATCAAACATGAAGGTACAAATCTAACTTCTGCAATTACCCAGTCAGCATTGTTTTCTAATCGACCATCTTATCTTAAAATTATTCAAACATCAGATGATTTGACTTATGAGGCAAGCGCTACAATCGAGTCAATAACCTATGGAGGCAAGAGCCCAAGCCAGCAAAATGCAATAAAATTGAATGGACTTCCGACCAATTTTGGATTGATTCTCGGGGACACTATCGGGTATTCTGCAAACCAAGCACTAGATTCCATTCAAATACAACTATCCAATGCAACCAATCCTGTCACTATGGATGGTGACCATTTCAGATTCTGGGTCGACCAAGATAATGCTGAAGCATGTATGAGCCTACAGATTTCCGATGTTCTAAGTTTGAAGAGATTCTCTCCACAAGTACCTAATGCTACTGGGCCTGAAGGTAATTCCGAGATAGAATTGATTAGAACACAGTCATCTCCTTTCCGAATACTACTGGAAGATATTTCGAATTATGAAGACGATTTCATTGGAATGAATGGTCGTATAGTTCTAGATCCACTTCCCTCCAACATAACTCTAGGGTTTCCAAGTGGCGTTGATTCATCTGGCATTGAATTACCGAGTTTCGATGAAGGTGAAGGTGTTGAAGCATTGTCCTTTTTCCTAGGAGATTTAGTTGACTTTGGCTCTACAGTCAATGATTTAGTTTATGATTTTACCAAGGATTTAGTAGGTAGTGAAGGAGATGAAGAAGACTTTGCTATAGGGGTTGACCTACTTACTGGCGAATCATTCAATCTGACAGTCGATGTAAAGAAGGGCAATAATTTTGATGATAGTCCTGATTGGGCACATGGAATTGCGATGAATGTTTTTGAAGCGACAAAGTTAGATTTCAATCTCTCTAGGATGCCCACTTATACTCTATCTACCAAGGCTATAGTCGATGCTGCATTGATGGATTACAAGGTAGACTCTAATGAACGAGAGGCGATAGACAATGCTCTTTTAGAGGCAAACATAACTCAATTTGGTGATTTATTAGATGCGCTTGAAGATGGCGTAATTTATGATTTTGAAATGAAGAATTTGAATATCACGCAACTTGAGAATTTAGGCATTACAATGAAATTTAAACGCTCTTGGCATAATCGAATTTGGCTACCACAATTACCTGCCGGACAAATCACCATAGACTATGATTTCCGCATGATTGGAGAAATTCCAACTTATGAAATTGATATGTTTATGTCGCAATGGAAACCACTTCGCGAGCAATTAACTATCGAAGTCAATGGGATTGAAGGTAGAGATATGGACTTAGTAATCGATGGATTGGACACCACTAAACCCAACGATGTCAATGCAAATGCAGTGTTTTTCACTCAAGATAATCTGACCGTACCTCGTTTCACAGTCAATATGGATTATGACCTAGGCTCTAAATTAGATTCTGTTCATGCTATATTCATAGATAGAATCGAGAACACTAGAGTTGAAACATTAATTGATGAGGTTCCTCAATCAATGGATTTCTCTGCAACGATTGGTGATATTTTCATTATTGATTTAGAAGTGCCAGAGAAATATATGACCGAAGAAAAAACATCGATCGATAAATTGATGATCCAACAACTGAGATTTGTCGATGGGTACTGGTGGCCAGCGACTGTATTCATGCGAAATCTACCTGGTATAATGAGTCTTAGTGCAGTTCCTGATGATAATTTCAATATCAGAGAAGATACTTCTTTCCAAGGTATGATGACTCTAGATTATACCTCTAATGCTGAAAATATGGATTTATACTTAGAAGCAGCGGGCAGGGCTGTAGATTACCGTGGTGATATTTTGATGATTGCTCAAGGACTACCTTCGACTTTCAAGGTAGAGACTACCGATGATTGGGGGGTACGCATGGCGTCTTCAGGCGATGGAGTTAGAAGTTTGTACATGAAACAAAGTAACATGCCAATAATGCCAGGAGTAACGGTAAATAGGATGGAATTGATTGGTCAAGATCTGAAATCGGCTACGATTCACGTTCACCGAGGTCCATATGAATATCCAGTAATTATTCTGGATGACATAACTGAAGGACGTATAGTAGCAAGCGCGCAAGTCACATCTCAGCCAGGATATTATGTCGGTATATTTGGAGATAGAGAATTTGATGGTAGGGCGGTAATGCTTGATACACAGATGACTGGGCCATTACCAACAGCATCATCATTAGGAATTAACGGAGTTGTATCTGATTTATCAGTTGTTGGAACTTTGACTGGTGGAGCAGTGGAAACAAGGCATATCCTGCTTGTAGAACCAATGACTTCTATGATTGCCAGTACTTTGGCTATGTTGGGGTGAAAAAATGATTGGCCAAGATGATATTATTTTTTCTGATGAGGGCGATATGTTGGTCCATGAGGATGCAATACAATCAACCACCATGAGCCAAGAGGAATTGGCAATCTTGGAGGCTTCTAAGGATGCGGCAAGAATTGTTCAAGACCTAAAAAGAGAAGTCACTCCAAATAGAGTGGCTTTAGCAGGAGTAATCCTTCTTCTCTTGCTTGGTGCTATATTCAGTAGTTGGTATTGGGTGATTCCAAGGGATTCAGTTACAGTCGAGACATTATATGTTCAGAGAGGCGGCCATATTGTAATGTCTGAAATTCACAATACTGGTAGTAGGGAGATTACCGATGTTTCTATGGATGTTAAATTCCAGTCATTAGATGGAGAAGTGATTCAAATTATGAGTATTGAAGTAGAATCAATTTCATCGCATTCATCTGTCGCAGGAGATGATTTAGAAATGCAGATACTTGGATATACCGTTTGGGATTCATATGTTATTGCAATCGAATTACAATGGACAGACTATGAGGGCGAATCCAACAGAATAATTCAAACTCATGAAGTTGGAGAATGGGCTTGGGAAGAATTCAAGGATAGAGATTGAATCAAAATTGGCGTCCAAAAGACCCGAAGCAATAAAGCGGTGTAGGTAGGGGCAGAAAACATGCAAAGCACTCGCGCTAGCAAGGGAGCAATTCTCCTTGTGGCATTATTTGTTTTGCAAAGTATATCTTCGATTCTCACGCCAGAGGATAGTTTTCTCAATGAAGAAGATGAATATGGACAAGTAGAATGGGTTCAATTCGACCTAGAAGACGGCGTTTTTCATAATGCTGTTGGGGTATTTGATGAGAGTATAGAATTAGAGCAAAGAAGTGTTTATGCCGGTACTACATTGGGAGTCTACGATGATTCAGGATTGACTCTAAGTAGACCAGTTCCTGTTGATTGGATGCAAGCGAGACACGACTTATCATTACTTTTGATTTCAAATAACATCAATATGCTGGATGCCCGTCAACAAATAAACGAGATTCAGGGTTTGGAGATTCGTGAATTTATCTATCCATCTGGACTAATAATTCAAGGTACACCCGCAGCCATATTAGAGGCTGAAAGTCTTGATTCAGTCTCTAGTTTCCATCCAGTGCCAATAGCTATGCTTGTACAAGAAGAAATTTTAGACGTACTGCTTCTTGAGGATGGGGAACAATCTCTAATCGGCCAGAGAATGAGGATTCAAGGATGGCGTGGAGACATGGGCCCTCAACAAGCAGTATCATTTACCGACGCAAGTCAAAATACTTTGAAACAAGATGTTGCAGATGTCATAGAATTCTCTCTAGATGATGCTATCAAGTGGGACGAAGGAAGATATGAAGGGAATTTGAAAACAGACCAATTGATTGCTTTAGTACAACAACCCTCTATTCATTCGCTAAGATATAATCCTCAATTTACTATCGAAAATAATAATGCAGGTAGCCATATGAAAACTGGTACAATGAAGATTTATTTCACCACGGACCTCGATGGAGCGAATCAAACCGTTGCAGTTGCAGATTCAGGATTAGATGACGACCACGGAGACTTTGGAAGTCGTGTGGTGGGTAATTATGACGTGATCAATGATGGCTCAACAGCCGATAAATGGTCTGGACATGGAACACACGTATCTTGTACAGTTCTTGGCGATGGAACCCGTGGTGGATATACAGGAGTTGCTCCCGAGGCTGATTTATATTTCCAAGCCATGGAGAACGATAATACTGGTAATTTCCAATCACCTTCTCTCAACGGTTTATTGAATTCAGCATATAATGCAGGAGCAAGAACACACACTAATTCTTGGGGCAGCGGTGGAAATAACATATACGGAGAGTATACTTCTGAGAGTCAAGATGTCGATGATAGAGCAAATTATTACGATAGATACTACAATGGAGCAGAGGGTTTGACAATCCTGTTCGCTGCAGGAAATGATGGTCCTAATGCAGATACCATAGGTCCACCAAGTACAGCCAAAAATTCCGTAACAGTGGGGATGCATCAAAATCGTTATTCAGGGGCTCCAGATACAATCATGTCAGGTTCTTCAAGAGGGCCAGTCGATGATGGAAGAATCAAACCAGATGTTCTAGCACCAGGCGGATATGTTCGCTCTTGTAAAGCGCAGGAGGCAGGAGATACCGGCGGTTCATCTTGGGAAAGCACTTGGTATCTTGAATATACAGGGACCTCAATGGCGACCCCTAATGCAGCAGGGGCTTCTACTATGATCAGACAGTATCTTGAAGAAATAGCCCTAAGAGAATCCCCTCAAGGAGCTCTAGTAAAGGCATTACTGATTCTTGGAGCAGAGGATATGGGCACTAGAAATATCCCTAATAATGACGAGGGGTGGGGTAGAATAAATATTAGAAATTCATTAGCTCCAGCAGACGGTCAAGGTATTTGGGTTGACGATAGGTCCTTATTATCAGCATCTGGAAATTCGAAATCCTATGATTTTGATATCGATATAGCAAATGATGCCTTCAAAGCAGTATTGACATGGTCAGATGAATATGCATCAACATTTTCTAATAAGCAACTAGTCAATAATTTTGACCTTGAAGTAACTGACCCGAATGGCAACATCTACCTTGGTAATGATTTTGCTAATGGTCGCTCGACAACAGGCGGCAGTGCTGATAATACCAACAATGTCGAAGTGGTTCTAATCGATTCTGCAATTGTAGGACAATGGACTGTCAAGGTCAAAGACACATATCATGGAGGCAGTCGTTCTCAACCATTCTCACTTGCTGTAATGGGGCATGGAATTAATGATTTACTTCCAGATATAGAGGTTGTAGAATCTGGTTATGGCATTGATATTCCTATTCCTAGCGTTGGAGAGGAAGTTCATTTTAATTCAAGAATTGAAAATACGGGTAATGTGAAATCAGATTTCTTTGATGTCGAGTTACAAGTCGACGGAGTAGTAGTCGAAACCAAAAATATGGATATTGGTGGAGGCACGGTCAAAGACCTATACTGGACTTGGACTCCTCAAAGTGCAGGTGAGAAATTAATATCGTTCATAATAGACCCAACCAATGCCGTTGAAGAGACCTTAGAAAATAATAATCGGCAAGATGTAATCGTTGAAGTTACTACTCCGGGAGTTTCTCTGACTTCTACTCAAAGAATAATTACATTGAATGATCCATTACAGACATCTACTTCTTGGGAGGTAAATTTGACAAATACAGGTTTACTTCCAACTAATGCTACAATCACTAAACAAGGAGTTAGTATGGTTGAAACGGGCGAAAGTATCTCTTGGTACGTTGGAATTTCAACTACAAGTTTTTCTCTTCAAGGACAAGAATCCGATTCACTAAGTGTGACTATGATACACCCTGATACTCCGGCTAAAGGAACTTATCAGATTCAATTACAGGCAACGGACACAGATAATGGCGTTTCTAGTCAGTATATTTTAGAAATGGAAGTTTTAGAAATTGCCAATATATTGGTTGAGTATGATTATGAAATAATTCCAGTCAATCCAATTGAACCTAGCACATTCCCGATATATATACAAAATCTAGGTAATTCCAATCTAGAATATGACCTTCAAGTTCAATCTCCTGTTGGATGGGATGCTATATTTTCTCAAGGAGAGCCCATTGGTAAGTTTGCCAGTACTGGGCCGGTCGATGTCAACCAATATTCAACCATGAACATCACAGTACAACCACCTAACATCGTTCAAGACGCGGGTGTTGAGAAAATAATTTCTGTAAACATCCTCTCCAGGACTACACCGATTAAGAGTTGGTTAGTTGAAATCCCTATCAAGGTCGAGTCTGTCAAATCAGTAGAATTCGCACTCGACTCACAATTGAATAGTATTATTCCTGATTCTGAATTCGTGATGATATATACTATCGAGAACAAAGGCAATGTCGATGTTAGATTATTCCCTTCTTTTATTCTGCCTCAGGGAATTCAAACTACACAAGGAGTATCTCCATTTAATCTAGATATCGGGGAATCAAAAGTTTACATTCTATCTCTATATGCTGGACCTAACTCAAAGAGTGGCCAGATAACAGTGAATATGGACAATGGTTCTGAAAGATTCTCTACGACTTATGATTTAGTGGTTCAGATATTTGCTAAGCCAACACTTCAATTTAGTAGACTGACTTATTCTGATGCATCAACATATTCTACTTATTCTGGTTCTGGAAGTCATCCTGCAGGTCAAATGCTAAGGTTTGATTGGACATTAGGAAATTCAGCAGATATCGAATGGACTCCAATTCTAAGTATTCAAGAGGATGATGATTTATCGGTTCAGTGTAGTGGTCTTACAAGCCTGAATATGGATGATCAGGTTGACCTTTCCTGTTTTGTCGATATCGATGCTGAGGCTGCACCATTTTCTGAACCTTCATTTACGCTTCAGTTAACTGGTAATGGGGCTCAATTTTCTGAAACAGTTTCATTATACATTGCAAGTCTAGAACAAGTTTCTTGGCAGGGATTATCATCTAATACGTTCAACACTGATGAAGAGAAGTTAATACAAATAATGGTGACCAATAATGGCAATATTCCTTTCAATCATCGAATTGAGGTGACATCTGAAGATGATTGGGATGTTGTAATAGATGGTGAAGATATTTTAGATTTAGAAGTGGGCGAGTCTGCGAATGTAAAATTCTTAATTACTGCGGATGAGCCAGGTTTCTCTTCTATCTCACTTGGATTTAAGAGTACAGAAATTTCAGAAACAAGTAGTTTCCAGTTTAATGTATCATCTACTGGCGAATCTAAAGATTCAGCAAGTGGTGGTCTTTCTCTTATCACATCATCTCTTTTAGTTGTGGTTCTTTTGGTGATAATTGGTCTAAGTGTAGCTTTACTAAAGCCAAGAAAGCAAGGATTTGTGGCACCACTTCCAATGCCCAACATTGCCCCTCAGGCTACTTTCAATAAACCAACTACTCCTCCAAAAGTTATTCCTAATTTATCTCCAGTTGCATTGGCGCCAGCAGCAACCACACAACCAATTCCTTCACCACTTGCCGTTAAACCGGCAATTGTTGAAACAAAAAGTGAGCAAGAAAGTTCTCCTCCGCCAATTTGCTGGTCGTGCCGAAACCCAATCGAAGGGGCTGTATTAGGTTGCCCTGCTTGTGGTGCAAGATATCATGGTGACGGGAACGATTCATGTAGTATCTCTAGCATTGACAAGTGTGTAAGTTGCTCTGGACCAACATCTGATTTCATCGAAGGATGACCTTTTTTACTGGAATTCCTTTGAGCATCTTAGGATAGTCTTTTGATACTAAGGCTTCCACGGGGGTTCATGAACCCCCGAGAAAAGCCCCGAGTTTCTGCGCATCGTGGCGCCATTTTTCTCATAATTCTCATGCTGTTTTCCATAGTGCCGCTAATGGCTCCATCTGTAGCAGCAGACGGAAGTATCTCTCTCAACGTGTCTCCAAACTCAATGGAAGTCAACCCTGGTGAATCTGGAGAATATACGGTTGTTATTTTCAATACAGGTTCTGATCCGGTCACTGTAAATCTACAGGCTCAAAATGAGCCAGGAGAGGATTGTAATGGATATACTACAACCATAGGGCAAATACCGGGGCAGATAGAATCAGGTTCTTCTGAAGAAACCACAATGAACGTCACGCTTGCTCAAACCGTCGATCCAGAGGGTAATGGCTGTGATACCACAGTCACGGCAACCATTACAGCAGTGATAGGGGCGCCTGGTGCGGAAATTCCCGAACCTTCAACTGAAACAGTAACAACAACCCCAGGTGATGGCTCAGGTAGTACTCTGTTTGGTGTTGACCTTTATTTCGATAATGTAGAAGAAAGAAACACACAGAAAAAGACCTTAGGAGGAGGTTCTAATATGGTGACTTACTTCATTACAGTTGAAAATACAGGTCAAGAAAATGGCCAGCAATCATCAATTGACCTAGTCATAGAGGAAGTAACTGATTCTGGCTGTAGCAACCCTCAAGATCTAACTGTAACGCTTAGCGATTCACAAGTGACTCTCGACCCTGAGGAGACAGAGCAAGTCACAGTAGAGGTTGAAGTTCCTGAAGGCCAGCAAGCTAATGACTACTGCTGGGAAGTTACCGGTACTGTATCGGGGTCTAATCCGGCACAAAATGCGACAGATACTGTGGAAATGGAACTAGAAGTTCCAGTTTTGAAAGAATGTTCCATGTCTCTTTCTAAAACAACTCTCAACCTTCAGCCTGAAGATATTGGTACTTTGACAGCAACTCTAAGCAACGAAGGAAATAGCGATTGGTCTGTTTCCATGTCAATTACTGGAGACCCGGGTTCAGGCAATAACAAGTGGGTTACATTCGATGGTCCTTCAAGTGGATTGCTGCCATATAACAGCGGTTCAGGGACTAAATCCTTTGATTTGGAAGTCCAACCAGATGATTCTCGCAGTGCAGGCTCTGAAACTCAAATAACAGTCCAGGCAAAAGACGGAGGCTCGCTAAAATGTGTCAAACAATTTACTGTAGTATTAGGGCAGAGTTACGGTGCATCTCTCAGTTTACAAACTTCGAGTTTAGGGCCGATTGAACCAGGTCAAAATCAAACTTCAAAAGTTACAATCACAAATACTGGTAACGGTGAAGATACACTTCGACTCACTGTTTCATCTCCTCCATCAGGGTGGAGCATCACTCTAGACAGGTCTTCGGTTAGCGTTGGTTCAAAGCATGGCTCAAGCAAATCGGCCGAAGTCTCTTTCACCGTTTATGTTCCAGAGGATGCGTTTGCTACAGAAAGTACGGATTTGACTTTCTCTGTTTTACCAAATGGAGGCGGCCAAGCATACCAGACAAAGATTCTTTCAGTAACTGTCAAAGAAACACATGGGATGGATGTTGAACGAGGTGAAAATCAAACTGGTCGTTCAAATACAATATTATTATTCCCAATTACAGTAGAGAACTTAGGAAATAATGAAGATACCTTTAGATTCTATACCAAAAGAAATACAGAAAACTGGGAAACTTGGTTCATGGATGAATCAGGTAACCAACAGTCTCAGTTCGATATCGGGGCTAGAGAGACTGAAATTATCACTCTAAATGTTAGGGTTAAGGTTGGTACTGAGAATTGGGAGTTCACAGATATTGATGTTGAGATTACAAATCTTGGAGATTCAAATACAGCCGATGGAAATTTTGATGGTTTACCAGACAACAAACGTTTAGAAAAGTTTAGAGCAATACGTTCAGATGTAAATTATTCAATGGATGTACGCTTTGATGAAGAGACACCCGATGTCTCTATCAATAACCGTGTAACTTCGATAATTTTACCTCCTGAGGGCGAAATTACATTTGATTTATGGGTTGAAAATACTGGTGATGAAAATTACGATAATGCAGTCTTTGATATCAATGGATTAGAAGGCTTAGCTACGCGGCAACTACTATTGGATGGCGAAGTTGTAGATATCGATGGAAAATTCAAGATTCTTTCAGGTTATGGCCTATGGAATTACACTACCAATTCATATCACCTTGACGAACAAGGCGAATTAATCCACTCATATTCACTACAAGGAATTGAAATTGAAAAAGAGAATACAGGAATAATTGAACTGGAAGCCAGAGCATACAGACAACTATTCCAACTAATTATTGAAGTAAATCCCGGTGCATTAACTGGTGATGGCGGCGCATTAGAAATCGTCGTTACAAGTGAATCAAATTCTGCTGATCGTTCAGGGTTTACTTCTGTAAGTTTAGAGGTTCAGACAATCTATAATATTCAATTCCAATCCGATGTAGAACTCCATTATACTCTAGAGTATCCAGATAAGAAGACAATTAATGTCGATGTGATCAATGAAGGAAATGTAAGGACACAATTCATTGTTCTAAATCCTGAAGGCCTAAGGGGTTGGACGGTATCTATGGATTATGCCAATGGCTCTTGTTCGTCTAACTCAGAAGGTCTAACCTGCTGGTTGGATGTTGGAGATTCTATCGGCTTAGAGGTTAATGTTAGACCTTCCTTTGAGGCAGAGGTTGAAGATAATTTCACTTTCACTCTGTCTGTACAACCAATCGAAACCGGAGTAATCGATAGAGAGAATATCGAATTCTCAGTACTTGGGGAGCCTTATGCAGGAGCATTTGGCCTTGGAATTCAACAAGAGCATATAAAATCTGGAATGTATGTTTTAATCGCACTTATTTTCCTTGGAGTGATTTATCAAGGGGCCAAACCTACATTAGCGGAAATGGGCTCAAAATCTAGAGCTAAACGCGAAATAATTTATTCCGAGAAACTGTCAAGCGCCAAGGCCAAAGGCTTCAAAGTTCAAAGTGCCTTAGGTTTCAATCCAGTACCTCATCGTTCTCCATTCAAGCAGTGGTTACTTTTCACTCCGTTAACTCTAGGGATTTATCCTTTAGTCGCTTTGTACCAATGGGGTGGCGAAATGAAGAGGCACGCCAACATAGGACCTGGGGGGGCAAAGAATTTACTTTTCTTCATAATACCGTTATTCAACATATTTTGGGGATTCAAATTCGTTGGAATGGTTAGGCAACTTGAAGCCCAGACTATGCACGAAACAAGAATTTCAGGAAAGGCGCCTATGGTTTGGTTTATTCTTTCGATATTCGTATTCCCTGTTATTGGGGCGATAACATTCATTGTCGGAGCATTACTAATGATTCCTGTAGTCATTTTATTGCCTGAAATTGTCTCAATGCCAATTCTATACTTGTTTTATGCATTTGTCGTTTGGCTGTTTATTCTGCCAACTTACAAAATATGGTCTATGGTACAAAATTCAATGAATGCTTCATGGACTATTTGGTTCGGTAAATCCGCTTAGATTTTGTTGATTTTTCAATTAATTTGCACTTGAAAAAAGCCATATCACTTGGGAACCCTTATTGAGGGGTAATTATTGGAAAGATTGCTGAGCGTATGCTTTGCAATTGGGTGATAAAATGTCCGGACTTGAATCGGTACCTAGTGCGTACCTTTCTATTGGCTTTTTGACGGTTGTTGGCATACTTATGCCACTAACAAATTTCATTATTACTTGGGTGGTTAGACCGCGTGTAGATCCCGCTCGCCCCCACATCACCCGTTCATATCTTTTGGAGGGCTATGAGAAAGACCACAGTTTGTATCCTAGGAGATTGACAACCTTCGAGTGCGGTAGTGAGCCAGTCGGCGATGCAATGATTCAATTTCACTTTCAATATTATTGGTATGCGATTATTTTCCTAGTGTTTGATGTGGCCTTTATGTTCCTCGTTCTTGGAGGAATGGTTGCATCTGATGCTACTGCACAAGACCTAGCAGAAAGTGCTAGAGAAAGTGCAGTCTCTAAGGCTAAGAATGCATTGGTTGTTCTTAGTGCATTCTTTGCCACTATGTCGTTGGGCGTGTGGTATGTTTTTCGAAAGCGAGGAAGAATATACATTTGAGGTGATATGATGGCTGATACAGGGGAGAATTTTGCTGCGTTCAATAGCAGAGCATTAGTCGAGATGGTAGGCGGGGTCACCGACGAAGCATTGAAGGTGACAAAAATCAAACAATTCTTGAGCGTTCTTGCTGGTAGATTTTTCAATTGGGCTGGAAGAAAATCTCTGTTTACTTTACACTTGGGTATCAAGTGCTGTGCAATCGAGATGGCAGCAGCTGCGACTCCTAGATTCGACGGAGATAGATTCGGCGTACTATTCCGCTCATCTCCTAGGCAATCAGACGTCCTACTGGTAAACGGCCCAGTTTCTAAGAAATTCGCAGATAAAATCGTCCGTCTTTGGGAACAAATGCCGGAACCAAAGTACTGTATTGCCATGGGTGAATGTGCTATTTCCGGCGGCCCATATTTCCAGTCTTACAATATCCTTGAAGGAGTCGACACCGTAATCCCAGTCGATGTTTACATCCCAGGGTGCCCTCCAAGGCCAGAGGCTCTAATAGACGGATTTGGATTGCTTCGTGAGAAGATTATCAGAATTGGTGGCGCTCCAAGTTCCGAAAGGGACAGTGAAAAGCCTTTGATTGTGGGAGATGAGTAATTTGGGAACCACAGTCACATTAGCTCAAAATGAAGAGGCTGCTAATGAATGCCTAGAAGCAATCAATTCACGCTTCGCAGGTTCTGGAATTGTAGCTTCTGTCGAGAGGCATTCAAATGCTAAGAAATATGCATTCATCAGAATCACGACCCCACCGCAACACTGGCAAGCATTAGCCAAATGGATGAGATTCGACCTAGAAGTCAATTACTGCTCAATGGTAACAGGAACTCACTTCCCCGAAGGCCCTCCAGAAAGAGGATGGGAAGTAGCGTATCATTTCCTTAGGCAACCTATTTCCAATCAATTGCCAGATACAAATACAGTTTATGTGGCGGAGAAATTAGACGGTTATTTAGTTCCTATGGAATTTGAAGTATTGATACCTCTAGAGAACAACGATTCCCCTACGGTACCAACAGTCCAACATATCTGGGGAGGTGCTGATTGGAATGAGAAAGAAACTTGGGACTTGGTCGGAATAAAGTTCGAAGGCCACAAGAATATGCATAGAGTACTCAACCCCCACGATAGCCCAGAAGGCTTCCACCCGCTGCAGAAGCAGCACAAGATTCGATACCATGATCATAATGAAATGTATGATGATGCGCAAGGCTTTGGCCGAAAACCTGCGGATGAGGGCCGTGTTAAGTGAGGCGATATTATGGCACAAATGTGGATTACAATGGGGCCTCAGCACCCGATGACTCACGGGCTGTGGACTCTTAGAGTGAAAGTGGACGGAGAAACAGTAGTCGATACCGAGGCCGAACTTGGATATATTCACCGTGGTGTAGAAAAAATATGTGAATCGAGAGATTTCACTCAAGTCACTCCATATTGCGACAGGCTTTGTTATGTTAGTGCCATGACTTGGGCTAATTCATACATCTATGCTGCAGAAGATCTTTTGGAAGCCGAAGTACCAGAAAGAGCAGAATATATCCGTTTAATTTCAGCTGAATTACAAAGGCTTGCCTCTCACTTGATGTGGCTTGGTGCCTTTGGACCGGATATTGGTAACCTAACTTTGATGACTTGGTGTATGCGTGATCGTGAAATGTTCCTCGATTTACTGCAAGAACTAGGTGGCTCTAGAATGCATTACAATTATCCAAGAATTGGCGGTGTTAAGCGAGACATTCCAATCGGATTTGCCGATAGAATGATTGCTAAAGTAAAATTATTCGAACGTAGAATTGATGAATATGAGATGATGCTAGACGAATCAACAATTTGGCTGGTTAGGCTACAAGGTGTGGGCTATGCTAATGCCGAAGAAATGGTTGAAGCAGGAGTTTCGGGCCCTAACGTCCGTGCAGCTGGAGTCAATTACGATGTACGATGGGCACATCCTTATTCAGTATATGATGAAGTAGACTGGGAGCCAGCAGTAGAAAAGCCAACTTCAGTCAAAGGTGCAGACTGCTATGATCGTTATCGTGTAAGGATGGAAGAGATGCGTCAATCCTGTAGAATGGTCTTGGATGCAATCGAAAAAATCCCTGGTGGAAAGAATACAAATTACGCTAATGGGGACGAGATGATTTACCAAAAAGCACCTACAAGAGCCCCAGAAGGCGCTAGCGGGTTTAGCAATTATGAATGCACTAGAGGTGCTTCACAATTTTACATCCAAGGTGGAGGAGACGGCAGGGGAAAGAACCCTTACAGACTTTCCATTCGTTCACCTATGTTTATCACAATTCCATTCGTTGCAAAGACAATGATTGGATATAAGGTTGCAGATATACCGGCAATCATGGGTAGTTTTGACCCATGTATCGGGGAGACAGATCGTTGAGGTGATATCATGGATGATGCATATGACTTACGAGGATTAATTTTCGACCTTGTCGATAAGGTAATACCTCCACTTCTTGAAGGCACTCCGCTTGAAGAAAGTACAGGGCAAATCGCATTTGGTTTAGCGACTTTTGCAGTAGTAAACATCGTATTTCTAATGCTATTTTTCTCACAATTCGCAATTCTTTGGATTGAGAGAAAAGCAGTTGCAAGAATGAATGATAGAAGAGGGGCAACGACCGCTCTTCGTTCACTTTGGGTTGGAGAAAACGGAGTCACCGCTGGAGAGTGGTGGAATATGTTGCCATTTGGACTTGGCAAACCCGTGGGCGCAGTCAATAAATGGTTGAATAAGAAGTTCGGTAATAGGGATGAGAAGTTTGCAACTGTTGATAGAGTGAACAACAGGTCTTGGATGGGATACTCCATTTTCCCAGGGTTCTTCCAAAACGTTGCTGACGGGATGAAATTCTTGCTAAAAGAGCACATGGTGCCTCAAAGAGCAGATAAATTAATTTTTGAAGTCTCACCTTTCCTCATCGTATCTTCTACTCTACTAATTCTTGGAATAATTCCTCTTTCTAGCGGGATTTATGCAACCAATCCAGAACTCTCAATTCTGTATGCGATTGCAATATTTGGTATTGCCCCAATAGGAGTTTTCTTTGCCGGATGGTCTTCTAATAACAAGTATACTCTAATTGGAGGTATACGCTCTGCTGCACAATTAACAGCTTACGAGATACCTCTTTTACTCACCCTGCTTTCGGTCGCAGTTCTCTCGGGGACATTCAATATAATCGATAGCGTACACTTCCAACATTCTGCAGGCGCATGGAATCTTTTCCTGATGCCTCTTGGTGCCGGATTATTCCTTTTAACTATGATTGCTGAGGTAGAACGTGTTCCTTTCGATATGCCTGAAGCAGAAGCTGAACTTGTCGAAGGTTGGTGGACAGAATATGGAGGAATGAGGTTCGGGATGTTGTTCATGGCTGAATATATCAGAACATATGCAGCATGTTTCCTCTTTACTCACTTCTTCCTTGGCGGATGGCATTTGCCATTCCAAGGCCTAATTGGTTCAATACCTGTTCTTGGCGATCTATATCTTTTGATTCCTGGCGCTGTAGTAGTTCTACTCAAGTCTTGGTTGGTATTCCTACTAGTATTCGTTTGGGCTAGATTCTCTCTAGCGAGAATAAGAACAGACCAAATCCTTGAATTTGGTTGGCGAATCTTGTTGCCATTGGCAGTCTTCCAACTTATCCTTTCAGCAGTTTACCGATTGTATCTATTCGACCCTTCAGCAATGGATGATGGAACCTATGGAGGTACATCATGGGACGCTCTAGGGATTCCATTCTTGATTCCAGCAATTACTACAGTCATATGGCTAGGGATATTCTTCCTGATGCTAAATGACGAAGATAAGAGTGGAAACACGGAACGTATGTTCCATGTGTATACAGACAAGCCTGCGGGAACATATGTCCCGGGGCAGGAGTGAGGTGAAGAGATATGCCAATGCATCCACACGCAAAACCGAATTTTAGAAACTTATTTTGGTATCCGTTTAAGATTACTTTGATTACCGCCCTACGAACCTTCCCGATTTTCGGTAAGTTGTTTGGGAAGAGACTTTCCGGCGGATATCACAATACTACTCATCCAGAATTTTTGGACGATGGTTCTGCTTCTAGAGCTTCAAGAAGTTCTGAATTTAACGATATTTCACAACAGGAATTCGCTCCTGACAGAGTAACTTCGGATCTTTTCCCAACACTTTGGAAGCCTCAAACTGTCCAATATCCATATGAAAGACTTGAAGATATGGAGCCATGGCTTTTCGTCCCAGGTAATTATAATGGGCGAATTGGAGTCATTTGGGAGACTTGTACAGCCTGTAAGTTGTGCGTAACCGCTTGTCCAAATGATTGTCTTCACATGACAACCGAACTAAGAGTAGACGTTCTTGACGGTGCAGAAGGCGAACACGGAGGAATGGGTTCAGAATTGGAAGTCGGAGGATTTGCGGCAAAGCAAATCGAAGAAGTAGCCGAAACTCTAGATGACTTCAATCACGTTACTGCGCACTCAGATACTCCAGACCAATGGAGGTTCGCTGAAGTTCTTGACCTATCTGGTAGCACTGCAACTGTCCGTTGGAACGATTCAGGCGCTGAACAAGAAGTCGAAACATCTGAACTATTCGTTGCAGATGACCAAATTGTATCTGGAAGAATTGACTTGGGACGATGTATGTTCTGCGGACTATGTATGGAAGCATGTGGTTTTACTTCATTCTTCATGACCAATGAATACGATGGTATGTCGGGCTTTTCTCGTCAGGACCTTTGGTTTGATGCTAGTAGAACTAGAGTCTTGCCTTCGGTTCATCAAGAAGCTGTTGATTCTGAATTAGCAAAGCGTGCTAATAAAGAACGAGACAAGAGGGCAAAGAAGGCGGCTAGGGCTGCTAAGGAGAGTGCATGATATGGACGTAGGAGCAATTGTTGAGGCAGGTGTTTTCTTCCTTTTCGCAACTATCACTATTGGTGGGGCATTAGGATTAATTCTCGCTCAAAGAGTTGCTCACTCCATGCTTTCACTCATTTTTTGTTTTATGGCGGTTTCAGGAATATTCATTCTTTTGGGTGCTGAGTTTTTAGCAGCGATTCAAATTCTCGTTTATTTAGCGAGTGTTGGATTGGTTGTATTATTCGGTATTATGCTTACTAGGAGACAAATACTTGAGGAGGATTTTGAATGAAATTCTTGTCTCTGGTAACTAGAATCGGTCTTCTTGGGCTTGGTATGATACTTGTTGCTGTACTCAGCGCAGATGAAGTTTGGGATGACCCTAAGGATAGTGAACCAACAACCAATGCTCTTGCAGATATAATGCTAAATGAATGGGCATTACCATTATTAGTTCTTGGAATTTTAATGTCTGTCGCAATGATTGGAGCAGCATATCTTGTTCGTGATGAAAGAAGAGAGAATCTTCTTTGGGAATTTGGGGGTGAAGAAGAATGATCGATCCAGCATGGGTTTCTGCACTTTCCGCTCTACTGTTTGTCATCGGACTTGGTGGCGCTTTTACACGTAAGAATGCTATTATCGTATTGATGTGTATTGAGTTGATGCTGAATGCGGCAAATATGCAATTTGCGGCTGCCGCTGTTCACCACGGTGATGCTACAGGATGGATTTACACTATTTTTGCAATTGCAATCGCTGCGAGCGAAGTCGCAATAGGATTGGCGATTTTCCTTGCTATGTATGGTAAGCATGAATCGATATCATTGGACGATGTAGACGTCTTGAGGAACTGAGGTGGTATGATGGCAAGTAGATCTGATGTTATACTCGACAGCGAGATGGTGCAATATGCACCACTAATCATTCTTTTACCAATGTTAGCATTCCCAGTGATTTTATTCCTGGGCCGTGTATTCAATAAAAACCCATTTTGGAAGAATAATTTGAAAGAAGGCGGATTAATTGCTTTGCCAGTCATGGCTGCAAGTTTAATCATCTCGTTACTTTTGATTAAAGACCACATTGGAGGTTTCGCTGGAATTAAGGATTCTATGAATCTTCTTTGGGTTAATACTACGGTTTGGGATGGAGGCGTACTTGAACCAGTAAGTCTTGGTTTTGGAATTTATATTGACCATATTACAGTGATGCTACTGTTTATTGCTTCATTCCTTTGTCTTCTAATCAATATTTTCAGTGTTGGTTACATGAACACCGACCCGATTAATGATAACAGAAACCATCGCTTCTATGCAGAGTTCGTTCTATTCTGTTCAGGAATGTTGGGTATGGTTCTTGCAGATTCATTCCTTTGGCTATTTATTTTCTGGGAAATTATGGGTCTCTGTTCCTATCTTTTGATTGGATTTTACTATGAACGCCCGAGTGCTGCTTATGCCGCTAAGAAGGCTTTCTTGACCACTCGTATAGGAGACGTTTTCCTTGTCATAGGATTGGTGATGATGTGGGACATCTTCGGTTCGCTAGACTATGATGTTATTTTCAGTTCCCTTGAGGATAAAACATTCATGGCCGGAGTATCTTCCAGTACCTTACAGTGGGCACTTGGAATGATGTTTATCGGAGCAGTCGGTAAATCTGCACAATTCCCATTGCACGTTTGGTTGCCAGATGCTATGGAAGGGCCAACTCCGGTTTCTGCTTTGATTCACGCTGCAACCATGGTTAATGCTGGTCTATACTTAGTCGCTAGAATGTTCCCATTCTTTGGTGCTGAAGCACTCAGCGGAGATCTTGTAGACTTGGCATTCATCATCGCATTAATCGGTGGTATTACCGCGGTAATGGCAGCAGCAATCGCCTTTGTACAAAATGATTTGAAGAAAGTTTTAGCATATTCAACAATGAGTCAACTAGCCTATATTTTCACAGGTCTTGGTTGTGCAATGTATCTTGCTAATACTTTGGATTGGCACGTTGTAGATAGCAAAGAGCATGCTATTGTTGCCGTTGCATTTGGTGCAGCTCTATTCCATTTGTTTAATCACGCCATGGCTAAAGGAATGCTGTTTATGGCAAGTGGTTCAGTAATTCACGAGGTCCATCACGCTCATCATCACCTACATCATCATGATGACCATGGAGATGACCACGGAGACGGGCATCATGACGACCATCATGATGACGAATTTGACGCACAATCTATGGAAAATATGGGTGGCCTAGCATCTAAGATGCCACTAACGGCAACAGCAATGTTGGTCGGCTCTGCCTCTATTATGGGTCTTCCATTAATCGGTGGATTTTGGTCTAAAGAGGGAATTATTGCTAATGCTTGGAGAGTTGCTCAAGACGACCCAAGATTCCTACTTCCTGCATTGTGCGTACTAATTGGCGCTGGTATGACTGGATTCTATATGTCAAGAATGTGGCTAAAGACATTTGCTGGTAAGCCAAATAACGAGGTTGCGGCTCATGTAGGTCCAACAAATACATGGATTAAGATTCCACTTTTCACTCTAACATTCGTAACTCTTTCAGCAATTATTCTTGCTGCAATGGGCTTCACTCACTGGGCTCCAGAACAAGAAATAGGGGCGATGTATCATGGGAGTATCATAGATGGAATGTGGTATGAATTAGATCATGCATTCGCAAACGGCGACCCGTTCTTCTTCATATTGACGTATTTGGCTATCGCAGTCGGAGCAGTATTAGGCCCAGGATTGGCAATGTCACTCTATGGTGGTAACTTAGCAGAAGGCGAGAAAACCAAGCCTTGGATGAAGCCTGTAATCAAATTGAACGCTTGGGTTTATGCCCGTTTCAACTTCAACAATAGTGCAATTGCTAAATCTAGTCTTACTAGGGCTCTCGAACAAAGATTGTACATTGATTACTACTATGATATGGCTATGCTCAAGATTGTAGCAGCCTTCTCCAATAAGTCAGCAGAAGCTGATAGTTCGGTAATTGATGGAACAATCAAGAGTATTGAGAGAGGGTCTCAGTCTTTATCCAGTGTAGTTCGTTCTTTGACTACAGGTTCTGCAAGAGACTACATCTTGATGATTTCAGTTGGAACATTAGCGATTTTCTTTTTGTTGTGGGGGGTGGCATGATTGAATGATTGGATTTCGATTCCACTGGTGGCTTTCCCACTGATAAGCAGTATGATTTTACTAGCCTTTGTTTCCAATGCATCACCAAGAGTACGTGATGGATTAGTTAAGCCAATTAGAATGGCTTGTTTTGTTTTCTCACTACTGCTTTTTGTTTTGACAACTGGAATGTTCTTCAAGTACTTCGGAGAAGTTTCTTGGATGGACATCGAGTTCAATGATTATGAGTACTTTGTAAGTTATGCTTGGATCGACTCGCTTGGAATCAATTGGACAGTTGGATTAGATGCTCTATCTTTCCCAATGGTTTGGTTGACTACATTCTTACTACCAGTGACAATGATTGCAACTTGGAATGAAAAGTATGGTGCCACATACTTCCCTCTGCTATTGATGATGGGTGGGGCTTTAATCGGTGTCTTCGTATCTTTGGATCTGTTTATGTTCTATGTATTCTGGGAATTAACCCTAATTCCAATGTTCTTCTTGATTCTAAAGTGGGGTGGAGCAGATAGAAAGTATGCTGCACAGAAATTCTTCATCTATACATTTACTGCATCTGTAGTAATGCTTCTAGGTCTAATTACTCTATACTTCTTACAAGAGCCAAACACTTTGGCTTCCGCTGGGTCTATGACTGGTCGTAGTTTCTCGATTCCTGAATTGATCGATACGGCAAGAACTGCAAATGTCGGTGATAATTGGTTCCTTGGCAAGACAATGCAGAATATCTTATTCGTAATGTTGATGATTGGATTCTTGGTGAAACTTCCGGCAGTTCCATTCCACACTTGGCTGCCTGATGCTCACGTTCAAGCACCAACTGGTGGTTCAATGCTTCTAGCAGGTGTAATGCTGAAGATGGGTGCATATGGAATGTTTAGATTGCCACTAAGTCTATTCCCTCATGCGCTATATCATTTCCAACTAGCATTGATGATTATTGGAATGGTATCTCTTGTATGGGGTGCAATTGTGTGTTTGGGTCAAACTAACTTGAAGAAAATGGTTGCTTACTCATCGGTTTCTCACATGGGTGTAATTCTAATTGGTATTGCTACAATGCAACCTATGGGTTGGGCAGCTGCACTATTCATGATGTTCGCTCACGGTATTATCAGTCCAATGCTATTCGCTGTTTGTGGTGCATTCAAACATCATTACCATAGCATGGAAATTGGAGCAATGCGCGGAATGGCAAAGCATTCACCATGGCTTGCAACCTCAATGATGTTTGCTTGGATGGCTTCTTTGGGACTTCCTCTACTTGCCGGTTTCGTTGCAGAAATTATGATGCTTATCGCTTTGTGGCATATGATTTCTCTAGATGGATGGAGTATCTGGTGGATGGTTGGTCCAGCATTGGTTCTTGCACTAACAGCGGCATATTACCTATGGTCTATGCAAAGGACAATTTTCGAAGGTGGAGATGAAACACAACCTCCAGCTAATATGGTAGGCAAAATTATTCCAGATATTTCTAATCCAGAAAAGTTCGCAATGTTGATTTTGGCTTTCTTCACAATTCTATTTGGTATTATGCCTTGGATTGCTTTAGACATGATGGATGATTGGACAAAACAAATTTTCAATGGCTTGATATTATTTGTCGGAAAGGGAGGTGCCTGATATGTCAAATCTGAAAACAGTTGAACCATTTGGAGAAGGTTTCATTTCCGCACTTTGTCCAGAATTAATTTTGTTTGCTGGTTTAATTCTACTGATTATCGTACCTAATCTCGGTGATGGGAAATTCAGAATACCTGGGACTCAGACTAGAATACCTTGGTTATTAGGTGGTAAGAGATTCAAATTGACTAGTGATCCTAGATTACCTTCTTGGATAGCCGTGATTACTATTGGCGCATCGTTTGTTATGACTATTCTATCATTCCAAGATGGAGTTGAAAGAACTGCTATTGTTAGCGAAGGAGGCACTCAGATTCTCATGATTAATGCATTTAGCAGAGTCTTTGAACTGATATTCTTTGGTGCTTTGACTTTAGCAGCATTCGCTAGCATGAATAGACTGGATGTCAAGGGTATAGGTGCTAGAGTTTCCACAGAAGAATTATACAACAATAGGAGACAAGGCGATTTCTATATTTTGATGATTACATGTGCTCTTGGAATGTCCATTGTCGCACTCGCTCAAGACTTATTTGTATTATTCATCGGACTTGAGTTAGCATCTTTCTCAACCTATGTCCTCGTTGCCTTCTTCAAGGAATCCAAGGCTGGAACCGAGGCTGGAATGAAATATTTCATTGTTGGTTCAGTTGCCTCAGGCGTCGGCCTTTATGGATTATCTATGTTGTATCTCTGGGCAGGTTCTCTACAATTAGACGTTCTAGCAGAAATGTTTGTTCTATCAGGAAGCGATGCACTTCCAATGATTGGTATCGGTTTTGTTCTGGTAGGGTTTGGCTTCAAGGTTAGTGCAGCACCATTCCACTTTGCAGCACCGGATGCTTATTCAGGCGCAAGCAGTCCTGTTGCAGGTGTTCTTGCCACGGCAAGTAAGGCAATGGGTATAGTTGGTCTTTTGAGAATTTTATTGATAGTTGCCGCACCAGAATCGAGCGAAGAGGGAACTGTTTGGCTAGTATGCCTTGGATTATTATCTGTTATCACCATGACTTGGGGTAACTTAGCGGCTCTAGGCAGTACCAATCCAAAGAGAATGCTTGCTTACTCTTCTGTAGCCCATGCAGGTTACATGCTTGCAGCGATTACCGCTATTGGTGCGTGGAACTGGGATAGCACATTATCAGGAGATCCAGGTGAAGCAGCAGTAGTTGTTTTGACAGCATTAATGTTCCACTTGATGGTATTAGTCGCATTCAAGTTGGGAGCATTCCTAGTATTATCTGTTCTTGAATCAGAAGGCGGAGGTTCGAGATTGTCCTCTCTTGGCGGACTTGCTAAGAGAGAACCATTCCTTGCAGTTGCCATGTTTATCTTCATGATATCTTTAGCAGGTGTTCCTCCATTGGCAGGATTTATGTCTAAATTACTGGTTATTATGGGAATTGTGAAGGTTGCTCTTGGTGACATGAGTGAGGCATTAGCAACAGGTAGTGAACTTGGATTATCTGATGTTCATTGGGTTTGGTGGCTAGCATTAGCTATGGTAATTAATTCAGCAATCTCAGTTTACTACTATCTAAGAATTGGAGTTGTAATGTTCTTTGAGGAGCCTGAAGAAGGGAAAACAGGACCTCTTCCAGCAGGATGGCAAGTTAGATTTGCAATTCTAGCTTGTTTACTAGCGACCGTATTCATGGGCGTTGCAGGCGATAAAATCCTTGAGATATGCGAAATTGCAGCACAAAGTTTCAATTATAATTGGGCATAAAATTTCACTTAAACGGGTGATGCCTTCAATAAGGGTTGACTATCAGCCCATATTAGTGAGACATTGTGGGTCGAAGACGTGAAGAAAAAGTAGACGTGGAAGAATTAGCCCGTCTAGAGAATCCAGAGGATGGTTCTTCAGGTAAGATTCGTGTCAAAATGCCAAATCGGAAGATAAACGAAATGTTCGCTTTGGCAGAGCAAATTCTTGGTGGTCGAAGAGTAACAATTCTTTGTGAAGATGGAGAGACAAGGTTGGCTAGAATTCCAGGTAAGATGCGAAGAAGACAATGGGTCAGAGAAGGTGATTTGATCATTGTTTGGCCTTGGGATTTCCAAGACTCGAAAGCAGATGTCAAACACAGATATACCAAAACTCAAGCAATGTACTTATCGCGTAAAGGAGTTCTACCAGATGATGTCGATGTATTTGGCATGAATGTCACTCATGATGATGATGATGAACACGACGATCTATTTGGAACTGTAGATGACGATGATGATGATGACTTATTTGGGGAGGCAGACACTCCAGATGATGACGATGATGATGATCTGTTTGGAGACAGTGAAGAAGATGAAGATTCAAACTCTCAAGAAGAGGTTTCTGAAGAAGAGCCAGAAGAACCAAAGGAAGAGCCAGAAGAAGAATTCGAGGCTGTAGAAGAATATCCTGCAACTGAGGAAGATGACGAAGAAGATGACGATGATGACATCGATATCGACTCACTATTTGGTTAGGATTTATTGGCCTTATGGGTGGTCAAATGAAAGATTTAGACGAAGATTGGGATGAACTCGCCACCAATAAGAATCGTCGCCGTCGTAAAAAGTCCAAGTTCAAAAATTCAGAACATCAAAAGGATGCTGAATTTTCTCGTTTTGAAGAAAGTAAATTTATAGATACTTTAGAAAATACATCCGGAAAATATTCTTGGATGAAAGAAAAGCGATACAAAACAATGTTTAGGAATATAGAAGATAAAATCCAAGGTGCTATGGGAAAAGGTCCCTTTGAATGGGTTGATAGGAGAGTATTCGACCAAGTCTTTGATAGATTGACTCTGATGTCATTGTATAAATTGATGAAGAATGGTATCATTGATACTTTGGATTTCCCAGTAGCAAGAGGAAAGGAAGCGCACGTATTTCATGGGACAGATATCGATGGAAATCCAGTAGCAGTCAAAATTTTCCACACATCAAATGCAGTTTTCAAGAACCTTATGCAATACATAGAAGGTGACCCTAGATTTACTGGACTTAGACGTAGGCACAGAGATTTGGTTGATATCTGGGTTCGTAAAGAGCAAAGAAATCTTACTCGACTAGCTAAATGGGGGCTTAGAGTTCCTAAGCCACTAGGATTACACAAGAATGTCCTAGTGATGGATTACTTGGGTGATGAAACCTCTCCTTTCCCGAAACTTCGGGAAGTCAAGGTCGAAGACCCACAACCAGTGTATGATGAATTGCTTCAATTTTTAGCGGTTTCATGGCAGAAAGCAAACTTAGTACACGGTGATTTTTCACCATTTAACATACTGTGGAATGATGAAGATAAGCCAGTGGTAATCGATGTTGGACAAGCAGTAATACAATCACATCCCAAAGCACAAGATTTCCTTGTTAGGGATGTTACTAGATTGGTTGAGTGGGGTCAAAAAAATAACTTGGATGTCGATTTAGCAGAAGCGATGTACGATGTATTAAACATGGATCTAAGTCATGTAGAAGAAGTATCTATTGATTGAGATTATTCTTCTTCCCAACTTATTTCTTCATCTTCAGATAATTCCATCATTTCTTCAACCGCTTCTTCATCAGCAGGGTCAACTTGTGAGGCTTTCATTCTTCTTGAACGCCTATCACTAATTTCAGATAGCCCTGGAACAAGATGTTCAAAACCAACATTTGTGGTAGGGTCGTCTTTGAGTTCAATTGATTCTAGAGACCGGTTGGATAGTTTAGTTCTTCGTCTATCCTTTTCTAAATAGTTGAGTACAGAACCATGTTCTGCCCCTCCAGCCAGCATTTCAATTGCCTGTTGGGCAGCAAAAAGGCCTTCTTCTTCACCAATGATTACCACTGTTGACTTATAGATTGTAATTTCAGTATCGGTTAAATTTTCGATCAGTTTTCTAATTTTTCCTTGGCTACCAATAATTCTAGAACGGATTCTACGTTGTTGATTGGAACGCTTTCCAACAAAATCTCTCAAATCCACCATTTCAAAAAAATGCTGGTCATCAAATAATCGTAACGCAGCTTTTGGAGCCATTCCCCTGCCAATTGCTTTGATTACATTTGGTAGTTTCATGGCTTTGACAGGGTCATAAGACCCTGCTTCGCCCCATACTACTTCGACTTCTCCTGTTACAGAATCGATATTTAATTCCCTGCAGCCAGCAGAATTTCTAAGGGATTTTGCTGTCACTCCTTTAGCACCAATCAAGACAGCGATTCTGTCTTTGGGTACCCTAGGAAGTGCTTGGCGCATGACCTGTCCTGCCACCCTTCTCTTTTCAATCTCTTGGCCTATTAATGATGAACGAGATAGCAAATGAAGTGATTAGAATAAGCATTATCGACGGTGCAAATGAGGGGGCATCAATAATGCTACTAATCGTAGCACCAGTTACCACCATGTGGTTCTTATTGTTCGATTCATCAAATTCATCAATCACATTGTTTGGGTCGATTACTAACCTTAGGTCAAATTGACCTGAATCAGGAACTGTATAATTCCAGATTAGTAATTCGGCAGAGTCTGTAAGACTCCCTGAGTTTAAATTCCTGGTTTCTAAAACTGTCCAAGATACTGAAGAAGTGCGGTCAGCAGGCGCAGACTCTAGTTGTATTGTCACACTACCTCCATAACTTTCACTAGTCTCCAGAAGGCTGGTTATGGTCACATTTCCAGTTTTTTCTCCCGGTTTCACAATCAATCTATCTAAATTGGTTTCACTAGTATTCCAGTAAAGATCTAGGCTAGGGAGTATCTGATATGAGGCTGGAGAAGTTGTGATAGAATTTCCCGCTAAGTCAACAACATGAGCTCTTAACATCAAGTATTGTCTAGATTTTGTCGACCAACTAGATTGCGCTACAACACCGCTTAATCCAGGTGAAGAAATAGGCTGCCAACTTCCTGAAAGGTCGGGGGTTTGTCCTACTCCATTTGAGTCAAAACCATATTCGATAAATGATGCAACAGCATCGATTCCAGAGGTTGAATCAAATGCTGAAAATTCAATTGGCACAGTTCCAATTCTATCAGTTGTAATCTGTTCGACAGTCCATCCAATTTCTTCAGGATTAGTAGTATCGATTTGGATACTTAGTTGAGTGTCTGGACCGACATTACCAATTTTATCAACAGCTCGCACCGAGACAGAATTTGTGCCTTCAGGCAATGTGAGGTCGAAACTATCAGAGGTTGTAGAACTCCAAGTTAAGCCATCAGTACTTATTTCAGCATAGTCAACCCCAGAACCCTGTCCATCATTAGCCGAAGTGATTAGGCCAGAAATTGTAACAGTAGAGGTGTCGTACCACCCCGAACCATCTCCTACAGTAATAGTTCCTAGGCTAGGTCCAGTTCTATCGATTCCAATAAAAATAGTTTCAGTTGCAGTCAGCCCAGAGTTGTCATAAACAGTTATTCTAGGATTCCAAGTACCCTCTTGCATATTTCCTGAAGCCCAGTCCCAGCCGTAAGAAATTGAACCAGGGCCATCATTAGGCGGTGTGCTAGGGCCAGGTACATTTACCAAACTGGCACGAAGTAAGTCATCATCATTAACACCCCATCTAAATTCCAAGGTACCGGTAGCATCAATATCGAACCACGCCCTGTCATTTGCAGAATCTCCACTTCCAGTTACAGGATTCAAAACAGTAAAAATTGTAATTTCAGGTACCTGATTATCTATCGTGAAAGAATCAGAAATTTGTACCACATCTTCTTGGTTAGTAGAGTCATAAGCAGTTGCTCTAAGGTTATATGTTCCATTAGAATAACTTGTTGAGTCGAGATATGTCAGCCATGGTGAGGATGTTAAGTTGGTTACAGTGGTCCAAGTAGTGCCATCAGAGATCTCTACTAAGATTGAAGAAACAGTAGCGGTACCCCCCAATGTGAAAGAAACGGTGTACATTCCAGTCACGCTCTGTCCAGAACTAGGCCCATTCGAATAGGTAATTGTAACATCTGAGTTAGAAAATAAAGTATCATTTTCTTCCAATTCAGAATAACTTTCCTGCTCAAAATCAATGTTCGATAGCATGGATGAAATCAGAATCAGTCCAAGGACTAGTGCCGCTCCCCCCCTTCGCATGAAAGTAAGAGGTTCGGGGTTATCCTTCAATGCTCCCCTTGTAAAAGCACATTTTCAATTAATTGTACAATTATTTCTTCTTGCGGCATATTGAAAACTAGACTTATGAGGCGAAATAACACAATGTTTAGAGATGGGTTCAAGTGCTTTGCAATATGTCGATGTTGTATATGGCAGGTAAGTGGCAGGTCATCGTGGGTGTGATGATTCTCAGTATTGCAATTCTTCCTGCTAATATCGCGGCATATAATAGCGGTGGAATTGAAGCCTCAGAAGCACAGGTTGCATTAAGTCCTTCAACGGGTTTGACCCAAGGCGATTCTGTTACAATCTATCTAACTCTATCCAATACTTTACAGTCTGATGCATTTGATGTAGAGTATGCATTTTACATGAATGATTACACATCGAGTCAACAATTAAAGAAGAGTGTAGTTGATATTTATGCGCAAGAAACAGAGACGGTTTCAGTTATTTGGGATAACTTGCAAGAAACTGATAGCCGTGTATGGATCGTTTTTGAGTTCGGTGGAAATGAGCAATCATTCTTCGTCGACTTTGATGTTGCGGGCTTACCAAACCTTAGGATTATGCAATCTGAAGTTTCTCCTTCTAGCGGAATCAATTCAGGAGACACAGTACAGTTATCTACGCTGGTAAAGAATACAGGTTCCGAGTCTGCAGTTGCTAGTACCTTACAGATAGATTTACCATCAACAATAAGCGACCAAGAAATAGCAACATCAGCCCTATCTCCTGGTGTCGAAGAGTGGATTAATACCACATTTACTGCCCCCTCGAGTGGAACATATTCCATTTATGTAACTCCTGATTATCATGATGAGGTCGTTGAAGCATCAGAGAATAATAAGATTGAGACAGTTGCCCTAATTGTCGAGCCAAGGATGGATGTCTACCACTTAGAAAATATCACAATTACTTCTGCAGAAGACTCACTAGAGGGACCTTGGACTATCACAGGAAAACTTGCAAGGACCGGCGGAACAGGTACCACTACCGTCCCAATGTGGATTGAGGTAGAAACCGACACTGGTGGAATTGTAACAGCCCAACCATTCGATGTTATCTTAGAAGGTTCAGGCTATGCAGAAAAATCATGGTCAACAATTCTAACCTCCAACATTGTAAGTTCTCTACCGGCTGGAGGATATCTTCTCGCAGCACAAATCGACCCGTTTGACGACCCTAATTTCCTTCAGGAAAGTAAATCCAACGATCGTTCCAGCGCTCTATTGGAAATTTTAGAGGTCCCCGATGTAGTAGTTGATGCCATTGCTCGACCATCATCTCCTGAAGTAAATTCAGGCGAGAGGGTTACTTGGGAAGTTACTGTACAAAACAATGGTGGCATCGATGTTAGTGGTAAATTGGAGTATGAATTTGAAGGAGTTACAGACCTTTCAATATTGATTGATCTAAGCCCCGGTGAATCTTATACTTGGGTAAGTACACCTTTGCTGACTGGTTCAGGGGCGCACCAAGCCCCATTCAAAGCCACATGGGAAGCATCTCAAGGTAGCTCGGATAGTAATTTAGCAAACAATGTGGCTGAAAATACAATTACAGTCAAGGCTGACTTGAGACTTGAATGGGCGCCATCATCTCTTAAATTGCTAGACTCTAGTGGAGAAGAAGCAACATATCCATTGGAAGAAGGAGATAATTATACGATATCGATCAACCTTACCAGTCAAGAACTCGGAGAGATTAGTTTTGATTGCTTGAATGGTAAAAATGAATTAATTTCAACTACAGAAGTAAATGTCTCAACGATTGGTCAAACAGTTAACCTTGATTGTGAATTTACCGCAATTGCGCCATTGTCATCTATTCAACTCAAGCCCTCTGATACGACAAAAGTAACATCGACCTACGTTAGGCAATTTTCAACAGCTTTTTCCTCAGATGACGATTCTTCTGAACAATCAAAATCTGGTACTATGACATTGATTGGATTTGGAGTAGTAATTCTAATCCTAATCCTGGGTCTTGCTGTATGGTTTACTAGAGAATCAGAAGAAGAAGTCGAGAGAGATATATTCGAATATTGTCCGGCTTGTGACGGAGAGTTGGAAGGTGATGAATCACGATGTCCACATTGTTCTTTCAACCTTGACAAGGCGAGAAAGCAATTCCACCAATGTCATGAATGTGGTGAATCAGTACCTGACTTAATGGATAATTGCCCTTATTGTGGTGCTCAGCAAGATGTATCTTCATTCTTTGAAAGAAGGGAAAAGAGAGAACGCAGAGTTCCAAAGGTTGAGATTGCTCTTCCCGAAGAAGATGAAGATGAAATTGTTTCAGGAACAGAAAATTTCGCTGAAACCGTCAAGGAATTCGGCTATGATGAAGAGCAGTTAGAAGAAGACTGGGATGAGAAGTTCGCCAAAGCTGAAGCAGAAATTGCTGAATTGGAACAATCTTATGAAGAATTAGAATCAACTGATGGATTAACCCCCGAAGAAGTTGAAGAATTAGAATCTCAAGTTACGACTAAATTACGTAGTATGAAACAGTTAGGAGAACAATCCAGTAATATCGATGACATGCTTGCCGCTAAAGGAGATTTAATCTCTCACAAAGATGATGGTAGCGAATTATCAGCAAGCGATGCAGAAATACGCGGTAGATTGTATGAGATTACTGGCGAAGAAGGCATTATGCCAGGCGATGAAGTGAATGTTGGAATGAGTCTTTCTGATGGAGCATTGGCAGGTAATGAAATAGAGGAAACAAGTAGCGACTTTACATTTGATGATGATCAACCAATCGCTAAATTAGATGATAAAGACGATTTGAGTCCAAAACGGCAACAACCTAAGCGTCGTGAAAAGAAGAAAACTGCAGAGTGCGGTGCTTGTGGTGCTCAAATACCGATTATGGCCAAAGAATGCTCTGTATGTGGTGCTGAATTTGAGTGATGTCCGTCGGCTTTCATAGGGTTCGTCATAGCCAAGGCTCGGCCACCATGTGCGTCATTCGGACATGCCTGATATGCTTCCTGCTTTCAAATAAGCGCCCATTTTTGGATATAATTCATAGCCAAGAATAATTTCGGTTATGCTAATGAGGGCAAGAATTCTACCACTGTTTATGGTTCTAGTCTTCATGACAATGAGTCTATCAGGATGCATGGGACTCATTCAAGCAAGAGAATCTTTGGAAGGAATGAGGGGCGAACCTGTAGACAAACCATATGCAGATAAAATCGGTATGTCCCATACATTTCAAACAGAATCCTTACTAGATGTTTTCGAAGAATACTCAAACAGTACTTCATTCGATATCGATGAATCAGTACAAAGAATCGAAATATACTTCAAAGTTACAATTAGTGGTTCTGATACCATTGCATGTATTGAGCAAGCCCCGGCTCGTTATGTCCGTCCGACTGTAACTACAGCATCTGGTGCCGTTTTATGGTCTGAGGATGTTTGCGAAGATGTTTCTCCAACCACTTATGATTTCGCACAAGAGGATTTTGATTCTCTTGGCACTTTCAATCTTGAAGTACAAGCAAGAGGATTTGGAGAATCAACCTTGAATCAATTTCAAGATGATTTTATTATAATAATTAACGTCTACCACGAATGTAGACAGTATCCTCAAGAACCCCCATGTAATGAATAATCACGCCAGTGATTCGCTGCATGCATATTTTCTAGAACAGTTTTGACATTTACCTTTTCTTTGGTGATTTCTCTTTGCCCCACCTTCAACCATGAGTCGTTGAATTTCTTTAATAGATGAAAATAATTCTTCTTTAGTTTCTTCATCCCAGTATATCTGGTGAATATCTTCATTTCCATACCTCAAAATACCATAGGGTGTACTTCTCTTGGTACTTATTTCAACCAGATGTAGATAAGCGAGTAATTGCATTTTATGAGATAAATGGGGTCTTTTTGGAATTCTTCCGGTTTTTTGTTCTACAGGAATGAATTCACCATCTACTACTACGATTTGATCGGGCCTACCCCGTAGTCCGATATTTTGGTCAACTAAAAGCCCTGAACCTTTTTCATCATCAGAATAAATTACTTCTGAATTTTTATTTAATCCAACATCTTTTCTAACAAGTTCAGCAGCATTTTCCGTTAGCAGTGCACGTTGTAACTGCCAAGAAGCTGCTAAAGTCCAAAACATGGCTAAAGTGAATAAAATAAAACCCGCCTGAGTTCTATTTTCAGCTGCGACAAGCGCAATGGAATGAATTCCTAATAGAATAACAGTAAACAATAGGCTGATTTCAAATTTTCCTGCTTCAAACCATCCACCTTGAAAATCAATAGTTTCCCATTCGGACTGCATTATCTCATTTTGTTTAATCAGGCGAGTTTTTTCTTGTCGTAATGTTTCTGATAATCCAAGCCAAGAACGCCATGGTACGGAAATTGCTAGTATAGTAGTGAAAAGTAAAATTGCACTCCACAAAGCCAAATAGCGCGCTAAATCAATCGGAGAAACGACTATGTCATCAATTACAATAAATGCGATTGAGTCAATGATTAGTGCAATAATTACTGTAAACCACCATGTCCAAATCAGTAAATGCCTTTTGAATAAAATTTGCTTTTCTTGAAATTCTAATACTTTTTTATGAATTTCTGCGTGTTTATTCTTGCCCTCTTCAATCGCTTCGCCTTGGCCAGAATTTCCTTGTCTGGCTAATGACCAAGACATCGGACAATACGCGTGCCTTTCGATATCACTTGCACTTATTTTAAGCGGGGAGTTTTCAGAATCTCTCCAGAATCCATCTTTGCATAATTTTGCATCAGAAATGGCACTTGAGCGAGATATATCGCTACTTACTGCCTCCCCCATAACTAGCCGTTTTATGTTTTCAATCTTGTAATCTTCTATGTTTTGAATCATATAATTGGATAGAAATTGGTTAATTTGAACAATTATGATACTGCGAAGTGGTTTAATATGGGGGCTAAGTGGAACGGACGCTGAGGTCTATTCATGTCTGAAGAAGCGAGCCTATTGTTGCCATTTGAATCCTATGAGGAAAACGCTGTAAATATCGGTACTCAACAAAAGAGTGCGGATATGGCTAGATTTATTGAGAGAGTACGCGAAGACGGTCTCTATCTATTGGATGTCAACATGACAGATTCCAGAATTAGAACAACCGCTGCTTTCTTGACCAAATATGATGCTCCAAGAATTATGGTAGTCTCTGCTCGACAATATGGCCAAAGACCAGCAAGAATGTTTGCTGAAGCAATTGGTGCTAATGCTGCTGTAGGTCGTTTTATTCCAGGTTCTCTAACAAATCCAGCTCTACGTTCATATGTAGAACCAGATGTCTTGTTTGTAACAGACCCTGCAGCGGATCAACAAGCCCTTCGTGAAGCAGTAAATTCTGGCTTGCCAGTAGTTGGAATCGTCGATGCAAACAACAATCTTAGAAATGTAGACATCGCAGTTCCTGCTAACAACAAAGGACGTCGTTCTTTAGCTCTAATCTACTGGTTACTCGCTCGTGAAGTTCTAAAGGCACGTGGTGAAACCACTGATGAGGCTTGGGCAGAAGCAAACGATGTTGAAGAGTGGCAATCCACATTCTGAGATGTTAAAGCCTAATAAGCGGTTTTCAATGGACCGTTTATGGGAAGTGAAACCAGTAGTTATGTTGACTACGGTAAGTATCAAGCCTCCCTTGAAGATTTGAGTTTTAGAAATAGAAGTATTTTACTTTGGTTTAGTTTTGGGATAATTTGGTTATTTCTAAATATCTTCGTATTTAATATTCTTTGGTTTTGGGAGGAATTTTATTTTGCAATTTCAGAGGTAGGATGGCAAGTTGTCACTGAGAATTCCGATGGTTCTCAGTGTGTAGTTACTGAGTATGAATCATGTGAACGTCTTGTAGGGTCTGGCGGGGTCTGGTGGTCTTTACTCGGTAGTTTAGTAACCGGAATTGCGGTTGGGCCATTAGTCTTCTCTGCTTTGATATTATCATATCGAAATAAGGATGTAACGAAAAAGTGGAAAGACGAAATATGGGGATTATTATTCTTAATAAATCCTTCAATTATTTGGGGATTATTATTTCTAATATGTTTACCATACGCATGGACATTATTGCCATGGGGTGAATGGTCTACAAATTGGTGGAAAATTTTCCCCTTTGGATTTGGATTGATTTGGCTGGGCGGACTTCCACCGATTTTGGTTATTAGTAATTTTTTCAAGAAATTTTTCAACCGAGAATATAATTATGATTTAACCGTAGAAGCAGAACATGCAGATAAAGTCGGTTTCATGCCAACCCAAGAGGTACTTGAAGAATCCCAGTCTAGTTCCACCACTGAGCCTATTTACGATTTGAGTGGGAATGAAATAACCCCGAAACCATCGTTAGGGCGTGGATTTATATTTGCCGCAATTTTTGCTGTAATCATTTTAATTCCAGGGATAGTATTGCTAATAATTGGTGGCGGAATGGCAGAAGAGTTCATTGAAGGGGAAGGGAGTTCTAGTTATACTCTAGAAATCATTGATGAAGACGGCTTAGGTGACCAAGGATTCATTATTTTCATTAAAGCAACGCCTGGTGATTTCAACGGAAATGGAATCCATGATTATTGTGAAAATATAATCGTTAATGCTAATCATTCGGGAGCCTGGATGAGTGAACCTTGGCAAGTAATGACTTCCCACTATAATGAGGCGGATGAAACAAGGCAAGTATTCGAACTTGAAATTTCTCAGAGAGATAGTGGTTGCAATACACAACACTGGCCGAAAGAAAAATGGCAGAACAATACTCAACTGGTAAAAATTGGAAGAGCATGTTATGGTTGTATGGTAGGGAATACAACAATCACTGCGGAATATGCACCAGAATCTGAATCGGAAGCAAGAACACCTGTTGGGATGTGGATACAAGATGGCGAAAAAATCCAAGAATCTACTGCTTTGACAATTGTTGGAGCTGTTCTGGCGGGTCTTGGTGGAGCGACACTCTCAATCATAATTATAGTAAAAATTTCCAAATCCAAAGCAGCAGAAAGGGCCGGAATTATGCCTACTATTGAAGAGGAAAAAGAGGCCATTGAGATTATTGAATCAAATCCAGGTCAACCGGTGCGCTTCAAACTAAATGACCCTCCGAAGGGAGGAGATGCATGGGTAGGCATCTATCCTCCTAGCGCTGGTGATCAAGACCACGGCGATAGATGGAGTTGGCTGAGAGATATTGATGTGAATAACGCTACGTTGCCAGGTCAAACCGCAGGTAAGTGGAGTATCCGTGTCTTCAAGGACGGCGGATACAAACTCCAGCATCGCGTGGATTTCGAGATTTCTAGTAGCCCCCAACACCCCAAAACATCCACCTCACGCGATGGCATGCCTCAGAGCCACACTTGTGAAATCCAAATCTTAGAAGCGACTACGAGTAAGCCAATTCGCTTCAATGTGAATAACCGGCCAAGCGGTAACGAAGCTTGGTTTGGTTTGTATCCTGACCGGGCGACTGACCAAGAGCATGGAGAAATGAACCACAAATGGATGTATTTCCGAGATGTAGCGCAACAAAAAACTCTGTATTTACCTCCACAACCAGCAGGTAGATGGAGTATCAGAGTCTTTTCAGATGGTGGCTATAATCAGATTGATCGATTAGATTTTGACATTACTGGGGCTCATGGCAATGCCGCTCAATTACACCCCGCCGATGGGCGCTACGAATTAGCACCAGATGAGTTGTCTTGGAATGAGCACAGTGACCGTGCTCTAGCGATGGGAGGCTACCTTGTTTCAATTACCAGCGCAGAGGAAAACGAACTGGTCGCTCGAATCGCTGGTGCAAGAACCGTATGGATTGGTGGAATGAGGAAAGGCTCAGGCAATGGCCCCGGTGCTGACCACTGGTGTTGGTGTGACGGTCAACCTTGGATATATGCGAACTGGGCTCCAGGCGAGCCCAACAACCACGGAGGTAACGAGAACAGAATACACCTAAACGGCCAAAATAAATTGTGGAACGATGTTGGTGAGGGTTGGAGAGGCCCCGCAGTATATCAATTGCCAAAGGAAAAATCAATACAGTCAGCCAAGAAAATACAGTCAGCATTAAAACAGTCTGTTAAAGAAAAGAAAGATAACTTTTGGGATTCAGTATGATTTTAGATCCATCCAAGACCCTTAGATGCTTCATACATATACATGAATCCGCTACCAACTATGGCTATTAATATCCCAGTTCTTATCCAAGATTCCTTCCAAGATAATAGCCACTTTTTACCGAGTTGTACTCCCATTATTGCTGCAAAAACCAAGGCGATAATCAAAATATATTCATCCATTATTCCTCGGCCTTCAAAGTATATGTAAATTGGAATTCTAGTTAAATCAACAACCAATGCTAGAATACTTGCAGTGGCAGCATAGGCCATCTTATCAGGTAGTCTTTTTTGTAAAAATAATGCTCTTAAAGCACCCTGGTGTCCTGTTAAGCCACCAAAAAAGCCTGAACCAAATCCGCCAATTCTATCCTCGGTTTCCCCAAGTCTAAGTTTAGTCCATTTTTCTGTCACCGATAAAAGTGGTAGGATAATCAATGCTATTCCAACAACCAAAAGTAGAGGGTTGGATGGTATTTTTGATTGTAATAGTGAACCTATTATGGCTCCTAAAATCAGCGCCCAACCATATCGTTTTACTGCATCAATATTGATACTAGAACGTAAAACTTTCAATTTCCAAGCATTGTGAGCTCCATGAATAATCGCTACAACTGCAATTGCTTCATGAGGTGGTAGCCATAATAGTACGACAGGAGTAAGCATAGTTGCAAGACCAAACCCAGCTGGTACGGTTAATGCAGCAGCAATCAATGTAATGACCATGCTAATAATGATCAACATCACATCCATGATAATGCTAGTAATCATTTAGCAATAAGGATGTCTAAATAGTCGATATAAGTGAATTAAATTAACTAATTGATTATCGAAGAAAATTGTTGATTGTCGGTTGAAGTTTTTTCTATTAGATTAATTACAAAATGTCCATGTCGAAAGACAGTCGCCATGCTCAAATGGTTTCATTCGCAGGTTATTTGCCAGAAAAAAAGGTTGATACAACCTCATTTGCAGCCCCTAGCGATTTACCTAGGTCGTTAGATTTCATTAGACTAACAGGCATATTAGCACATCATGAGGTATCTGAACAACAAGGTAGTTTTGAATTGGCCATAGAGGCGGCTAAAAAAGCAATTTCAAGAGCACAATTAGAACCTGCTTCCATTGATTTGGTGATAAATGCTTCAGTCAGTAAAATGAACCATGAATTAAGTCAACATTTATCTCCAAGTTATGCCTCACTTATTGCTGATAAACTTGAAATTAATAATGCTCAATGCTTTGATGTTTCTAATGCTTGTGCAAGTATGGTGACTTCTCTTATGATTGCCGAATCTAGAATTAGAAGTGGACAGGCAGAATATGCATTAATCGTTTCAGGAGAGCATATTACTCCAATTATTGATGAGGCAAAAAGAAGAAATCTCTATCTTCATCCTAGAGCAATAGCTTCTCTAACTGTCGGAGATGGCGCTGCAGCCTATATTTTAGGGCCGACCGAACAGGAGGGGAGAATTAAATTTAGTGAACCATTTACTCTAGCCCAACACAATAGACTTTGCATCGGTCAAGCATGTAAAAATCATCGAGGCCCTCAAATGAGAACTAAGGCTAGAGATTTACAAAATGGAGTTTTGGATAATTTAGGGATTTTTTTACAACGTTCAATCAAGAAAATGGGTATTGAATGGGACAAAATCGATCATACTTACTCTCACCCGACAACTCCTAAAGCGGTCAAAAAGGGAGCAAAAATAGCAACTGATGCTTTAGGAGAAATAAATTTCTTACACAATGATAGTGCTGAAACAGCTAATACTGCATCAACAACCCATGGGGTATTATTAGAAATTTCACATGATAACAAATATTTGAATTCCGATGAAACAGTATTCATGGTTTCTTTTGGTTCTGGACTTGCAATGGTAGCTATTCATTTTAATCTCCCAGAGGGGGTGGAAAAATGGTCGTAATGCTCTCATGGGAAAGTACCAAAATAGGTTATAATAATCTGTTCAAATCAACATTGAAACTAGCCAAAAAAGCGATAAAAAAGGCAAAAATCAGCCAGGAAGATATCGGTTTAATCGTCCATGGAGGCGTATTTAGAGAACATTTCAGGACGGAACCCGCTTTTGCAACTCATATACACGGCGGTTTAGATATACACTGCACTAACATAAGTTTTGATAGTCAGACATGCTTTTCATTTGATGTAACCGATGGAAGTTGTAGCCCACATGTTGCATTACAGGCAATAGCAGATTTATTGCCATCATTAACAAATAAATTTGCCCTTTTATGCATAGGTGATGATAGGCCAACAAAGCATTGTGAATGGGATTATGAGTCATACTGCGTAGTAGCAGTAATTGGGCTATCGGGAGATGGAATTAAACTAATTTCAGTAGATTATGATAATTCTAACTTTAATGTAAATTTTACAACAACCGGTTATTTTGATGATAAAATAAAAGCAAATAAATTTGAAAAGGTTGGAAATATTGAAGAACGAGAAAAAGAATCTAGGAATAATTATTTTTCAGGAGATAGCGAATGGTTATCCGGCAAGCATATGCACGAATTTTTACAAAGAATAGATGGACAGAATGATACACTTGAACATTGTATAGTAGACCGCTCAGGCAAGTCTACAACGGCCAAGTGGGAGTTTTGAAAATGAAATTTCAAAGAAGTAAAGAAGATAACTTTCTATTACTTTTTCTAATTGTTTTATGCTTATACCATATCATTGCAAGATTTGGCTTAGCAGTTGATTTACAGTGGCATACAGATGTTGGAAGAGATAAGTTATTCACGCCCCCACATATTATGATTCTTGCAGGCATAGTACCTACAAGTATAATGCTTACATCTTACATTTTTTGGTATAGTTTTATTTCAAAACAAGAGGATAAGGTTGGATTCAATATTGGACCATTTATCGCACCAACAAGCCTTTGGATGATGGTTTGTGGTTTACTAACTCTTGTAGTAGGTGGACTATATGATGATTTATGGCACACCAGTTATGGAGTAGATACCACGATAATTACTCCGCCCCACATATGGACCTTTGCTGGCGGTATGTTGGTAGAAATTGCAACAATTGTATTAGCTCTTCAGATGAAAGAGAGGCTTCAAGATAATACACCAAAATGGCTTAATTTGATAATTCTCGGAACACTTTGGGCATTGGTTTACCATTTTCATTTGGCCTTTGCCAACTTCTTAGATCCGAGAGTTTGGACACTAGAAATTCTAGGTTTAGATATAATATTACACATCATCTTTGCCGGCGCGACATTGATTATTTTTCTTCCTTTAGCGGACAGGTGGCTTGGTAAAAATGGTGCAATTTCCCTTACAGGATTATTATTTGGTTCTCAATTACTATTCTTAGTACTAGTCCCATTTCTGGTATCTATTTTCATGACCTCTGAGCATTTTTATCGACCAGGTTCACCTCATACAACTTGGGCTGCAAATTGTTTACCTTGGCTTCTCTTTCCAGTCTTGATTTTTACTAGAAAATTTTCTGTGTTAGAAAACCCAAATAGGTTAATTGCAATGGTGATTTTAGTCGATGTCATTTGGCTACCAACCTTTATTGATTATATTCCTCAAGAAGTAGGAATTTTCAATACTTTAGTTTCAATTGTCATAAGTATAGCAATTTTAAGAATATTTTACACTTTGAGTCTTGGGTTTGGTGATTCGATTGAAAGATTATCTTTGAATAAGAAAATATCTTTGAAAAAGTCAAAGTCTTCAAAACCCAAGTTATCTGTTGTTGGTATTGTATTGATGATATTCTTTTTACCAGTGGTTAGTGGGCACACGATTCATTTCTCAGAAGAAGGAGAAGGTTTTGATGCACCTAAGCGCTATTTAATCGATATTGATGACACATTTGTTTGGGTTGAATTCATGATATGGCCACCAAAAGCAGCATCTGAGACAGAAGTTGTAATTCTGCCTGCTGAAAATGAAACTATGGAAATAGATGAAATTTGGATTGAAGTTGTTTATCCAAATGAGAAAGGAGAAGTTCGAATGAGAACTGATATGGAAACAAAAAACGACATTGCAATTTGGAATGGACAAATTAATTTCCCTTTTTCAGGTAACCAAACTATGGAGATATGGCTTGAGAAGAATGGCGAACCAGACTTTACAGTGATCCCAGTAGATGTTGCAAGTCCTCCACTATTACCAGTTTGGTTAGCATGGTTCATCGCTTTATCATGGCCCTCAATGATGGTTTTAATTTGGAGAAATATTTCCCATAAGATATCTTAGGAGGTGAAATAATGAAGATAGTCATTACAGGAGCTACTGGTTCTTTGGGCACTGCACTAATGTATAGGCTAAAAGAAGAAAATCATTCTATCATCGGTTTGGGACTTTCCAAATCGAAAATTCAGTCATTAACCGATGAAGGTTTTGACATGAA
Organism: Candidatus Poseidoniales archaeon; assembly: GCA_003602575.1. Lineage (GTDB taxonomy): Archaea > Thermoplasmatota > Poseidoniia > Poseidoniales > Poseidoniaceae > MGIIa-L1. The sequence continues at coordinate 2,206 of QQRY01000036.1, read as the reverse complement.
GAGTTGTGATATTGGCGACCTAGTAACATTAACCGATTGCTTCAAAGGCAGTGATGTAATAATCCATTGTGCAGCATTTGCTGCCCCATTCGGCAGTAAGAAGAAATTTTTCGAGACAAATGTCCAAGGTACAAAGAATGTATTTGAGGCTGTAAAAAATTCTAGTGTATCAAGGGTAATTGCGATATCTTCAGCATCAATTTTTGATGGGATGAAACATGAAAAACCACATCTTGATGAAACTCCAGATTCAAAGTTTAGGCCAAAGCATAGTTATGGAGCAAGCAAATATGATGCAGAGTTGGTTTGTTTGAACCAACCTGGCGATAAATGGATTGGCCTAAGACCACGTGCAGTATTTGGTAAAGGAGATCAAACTCTAATCCCTAGGCTGAAGAAATTGATCGGTAAGAATCACTACAAAACAATAGGAACTGGAGAGCATCTTATCGACGTGACTTGTTTATCTAACTTTATTGATGCTGTATGCTTAGCGATAAATGCTCCTAAAGATAGTCTTGGTAAGTTCTATAATATTTCAAACGGTGATCCAAGAACATTTAATTCGATAATGCAGACTTATACTTCAAAATTTTCTTCATCATTTAAGCAACGGAAAATACCATATTATCCTATTTTTTTACTGGCACATTTCAATAATGTAATTGCTAATTTAATCCCAGGTAAAAAGTGGGAGCCAAGAATAACTCCTTATGGGTTAAGGCAGGTTACAACATCTCTTGTCTTGGATATTTCAGGGGCTGAAGAGGCATTGGGTTGGACTCCAAAAATGACTTTTGAACAAGGCATGGAGGAGTTAGAATGAGTAAATTAAGCACACTGTTTCGATACTTCTTTACTCCTAAGAAATTTAAATCTCGTGAACAAATAGAACGGATACAAAGGAAAGGAATGAGAAAGCAAGCCAAGTTTGTTCGTAAAAACTCACCGTTCTATGCGCGTCATTGGGATGGCATACAAGATGAGCAATGGTCTGAATTTCCATTGATTGACAAATCGATAATGATGGAAAATTTAGAGGATTTACTCACTGTTAGATTAGATGTCGACAAAGCAAGGAAATTAGCAGACAATGCAGAAAAGTCGAGAGACTTTTCACCAAAAATAGGACCTTATTCGATAGGTTACTCTTCAGGAACAAGCGGTTCAAGAGGCATGCATTTTGTTAGTGAAAAAGAACAAGCGGGTTGGGCGGGTTTTATGCTTGCTAGGGGCTTAGATGGTTCTATTTTTTCAAAACATAGAATTGGTTTGATACTAAGAGCAAATTCGAATACCTTTGAATCGGTGGGTTCTAACAGAATAGAATTCAAGTTCTATGACCTCATGAAGCCTTTAGAAGAAATTCATGAGTCTATTTTACAAGATGAATTAGATATCTTGATTGGCCCACCTAGTGTTCTAAGATATTTAGCAGATGTGAAATCTCCACTTAAAGTGCGTAAATTAGTATCTGCTGCTGAGGTCTTAGATGATATAGATCGGACGTATATAGAAGCGCACTTTGGTCAAATAGTCCACCAATTTTATTCATCTACAGAGGGAGAAATCGCAGCTACCTGTGAATATGGAACATTACATTTGAATGAAGAAATAATGGTAATTCAGAAGCAGTGGGTCGATAAAGAAAAAGGATGGTATCATCCTATAATTTCAGATTTCAAGAGAAAAACTCAACCAATCATTCGATATAGATTAAATGATATTTTAGTAACTTCAAAACAACCATGTAAGTGCGGGGATGCAAGAGAATCTATTGAATCAATCATGGGAAGGCAAGACGATATTTTCCTGCTTGAAAAGAAATCTGGAGATGGCTTTGAGCAAGTAATTCCAGATTTTATTAGACGAGCAGTAATGCAAATGCATCCGGATATAACCGCTTATTGTGCCATTCAGAAGTCTCCTAAAGAAATTGAGATACAACTTCTCCCAGAAGGTCTTGAAGATATTTCTTTACAGGGATTCGAGCAAGTTTGGGAGAAAATGAAAACGATTCAACCTAGTATTTCTTTGACTAAATATTCATTCAAACCTTCAACAACGAAACTTAGAAGAATCCGAAGAGATTTCGAATTATCAATAAAATAGAAAATTTGTACAAATTTTTGACATAGGACGGAGAGTAATTTTCCCTCAAGTTCATTGATAATTTTTGCAGGATATGTGGTCTTTCTCATCAAGA
>QQRY01000035.1 GCA_003602575.1 Candidatus Poseidoniales archaeon | reverse complement strand
TAATCGCTTGAATGTGACGATGATAAAGGCCTCAATAATCGGTGATTAGGTTGCATATCGACTTAGCCAAACCGCTGTCAGTTGTTATTTTCTCTACTGTACCATCAGAATGGACTATTCGGGCTCTCAATGACTTAGAATCGTGCATTTCTTCAAATATATTTGCAACTACTGCATCTACACCATATGTTTGAATTTGTTGTTTGGCTCTGTTGATTAATGTAGATTCATCCACATTGGTTTCTAATTTAAATCCAATACGAATCGAATCATTGACTATGCCTTGAAGTTCTCCGATGTGCTTTTTACCCGGTCTTAATTTTAGGACCCATTCATCTGCACCACTAGGTTTCTTACCATTTTCAGGTTCTGTAAAATAATCTAAAACTGCCGCTGCATGTATCCAGACATCAGGATTGTCGCGTTTTGCTACTGTTCGACAAACAGATAACATTCCATCCGGTGTACCATCTCTGTACACGGTTGGTAAAGCAAATGTTGGTCGTGCAGAAGTTTTTCCAACGATACAAATTACATCGTGACCCATTCGGTACAAATATTCGGAAATAAGCCAACCAGTTCTACCAGATGAGGCGTTTTGAATTGCCCTAACCGCATCTACTGGTGCCCTATTAGCACCTAGAGTAATTGCAACTGTTTTGGAGTTGGGATCATTATTTGCGATATGGCACAAAGAGGCTACTATGGAAATTGGATCTGGTTGTTTTAACTTCCCTTCTTCTATTTCATTCAATATCACATGACTCCCTTCATTTTTTAGTTCCTCAATGAGATTTGAGGTTACTGGATCATCGAATAAATCATTATGCATAGAGGGCACAAAAACAAGTTTGGAACCTCGACCTCTGGTGGCGGAAAGAGCCATCAAGAGAGGTGAATCGATTATTCCATGGATATGTTTTGCAATTGTGTTTCTAGTCGCAGGAGCTATTAACACAATATCGAAATCTTCTAATTGTGACATTTCACTATTCCAATCTAGATGTACTTCATTATCAGCCCCCCAAGATACAGCTAAAGGAGTAACAATTTTTGTCGCCTCTTCGCTCATTACAACCGTTAAATCCGCTTGATGCCGTCTTAACTCTCTCGTGAGTCTAATTGATTCGACAGAAGCTATACCTCCTGATATGGCTAACAATACTCGTTTCCCAGCCAGAGCATCACTATGGATAGCGACGCCGGTGTCCTTTGTCACAACACCCCGATAGTATGTATGTTCAAGAGTGCGTCGGCTTCCGTTGAAGTCTTAGAGGAAGGTCGATTCGCAGATATATGGCCAATAGTGATTTTGAATTATTCAGTCGTAGATTGATTACTTTTGGCCTCTTGGACCTGCTAATTATAGTATTGATATTTAGCACGTTATCATTCACTAAAAATTCGATAATTGTAGGCCTTAGCCTCGGATTCGGTTTATTTTCAGTTTTTTATGGTATCATTGTAATTATTGGATTTGCGAGGCGAAACCATCATTACGAAATCAAGTTAGCTAATTTCTTATCATTTGTTTCAGGATTTTTCCTAATGATTGGAGCTATACAAGTTTTGATAGCAATACTCGCAAATGACTTAATCCTGAGTTTACAAGGAATTTTATTGATTTTACTAGCTAATTCCACACGTAAAAGGACCTTTACACTCAGACATCCAACATATATTTCTTGGTATAGGCAGCATGCAAATTCTGCTCCAGTTTTGGGAACAAATGAAGTATTTGCTACCTGCCCGAATTGTAACAGTTTACTAGCAGTCGTACCACAATTATTGACAGCAAAAGATAAATGTCCACATTGTAGTGGTTTTTTGGTAATACGAGAAGAAGAATGATTCAAACTTTCTCCAAAGCAGTCGCTATCCCCATTCCCCCACCAATACACATAGTTGCTATTGCTTTTTGGGAATCTGTTCTGTCCAGGAGGGAGGCTGCTTTGCAGGTAATTCTGGCTCCTGAAGCCCCCAATGGATGACCGATTGAAATAGCACCTCCATCTAAATTGACTTTACTTACATCTATACCTAATTCATTGATACAAGCCAAACTTTGGGAAGAAAACGCTTCGTTAATTTCGAAGATATCAACTTCATCCAGATCCCATCCTGCTCTTTCAAGACATAGTAATGTAGAGGCAACAGGCCCCATCCCCATAAATTCAGGAGCGCAACCTGTTACAGCAGTTGAGACAATCCTAGCCAACGGTTTTAGGGAATTTTCTTGAGCGAATTCCTCACTACATATAATTGCAAAAACCGCGCCATCAGTTAATGGCGATGAGGTTGCAGCAGTAACAGAACCTCCTTCTTTGAATACTGGTTTCAATTTCTCTATAGATTCTAGATTTGTTTCATGTCGTATACAACCATCTTCTGAAACTAACCCGTCAGCGGTATTAACTCTACATATTTCAGCATCAAAATTACCATTTTTTTGGGCAAAGGATGATTTTTCATGAGAGAGTAGTGCGAATGTATCTTGGTTTACTCTATCGATGGCATATTTATCCGCTACATTCTCAGCAGTCACCCCCATGTTGATGTAAGCTTCAGGATAGGTTTCTTCCAAACTAGGACTCGGTGACCAATTGAAGCCCCTTCTCTTAACTCTAGACATTGACTCAATTCCCCCAACTAGGAAGCATTCACCCCATCCGCATTCTATATTCGCAGCCGCCACGTGAATAGCTTCCATAGAAGAACCACAAAGACGATTGAAAGTAGCCCCAGGTATTGTATTAGGTAATCCAGCAAGGAACGCTAACATTCTACCTAAGTTGTACCCCTGTTCACCTTCCGGATAAGCACATCCAACTAAAACATCATCAAATGAAGAGGGTGGGATTTTAGACCGTGAAATCAACTCCCTAGCTACTTGGCCGCCCATTTCATCAGGTCTAATTTTCTTCAACCTACCTTTGTGGGCTCGATCAAATGGCGACCTCATCCAATCGACTATAACCGCTCCCATGACCTACCCCTATGGGGATGGACGATAACTATTGAGTAATATCAATTATGAATGTGGGTTCAAGACCGGCGGGTTCTTGAAAGATAAATAAGTCCGACAGATTATGATAAGAGAATGCTCCAAACATGGGTTCTATGCCGATGACCACTTATGCCCAGCATGTAATGAAGAAGGGAA
>QQRY01000034.1 GCA_003602575.1 Candidatus Poseidoniales archaeon | reverse complement strand
GGTGTTGATATCGAAACTGAAAGAACCGGTAAGAGTTCCTTCTGTTGTGGTGCTGGCGGTGCACAAATGTGGATGGAGGAACACGTCGATGAAGGATATGACCGAGTTAACGTAATCCGTTCAAAAGAACTAGCACAGACTGGTGCTGATACCGTTGCAGTTGGCTGTCCATTCTGTTCAACCATGATTACAGACGGTCTTTCAGCGATAGGTTCAGAAATGGAAGTCAAAGATATCGCTGAATTAGTTTGGGAACAAATCAAAGCCAATGATGCTGTAATAGAAGCAAAGAAGGCAAAACCTGCTGAGACTTCTGAAGCAGTTTGAGTGAATGAGATGAAACTTCTAATCGTCGACCTTTTGGCAGAAAGAAAGGCATTTGGCCAAGAAGGTGTTAGAGAAATAATCTCTCACTTCGACAATCCAGACGTCTATCTTTGGTCACCCCACACTAGTGAGAGAGTAAAATATGATTTTGGAAAAGTAGTGGACAAACCGATAGATGCAGACTTCGTTGTAATCACTGGTTCTAGGCGTAATGTAAGTCAATGGGAGCCGTGGATGGATGACGTTGCTAAGCTGATAAAAGAGGTAGAAGTACCCCTTGTTGGGATTTGTTTTGGTCATCAAATAATTGCAGCCTCATTGGGTGGAGAAGTGATTCGCGCAGACCACCAAAGTCAACTTGTAAGTTCGGTCAAATACAATGATGGGAGCCAAATAAACGCGCTATTTACCCACCAAGATCATGTCATTGATGCTGGTGAAATGGAAGTCATCGCCTCATCTGAACACTGTGCAATAGTGGCCTGTGAACATCCTACAAGAAATATTAGGACGGTACAATATCACCCCGAAGCAACAACTGAAGTAATCTCTAAAGCAATTGAATTTGGTGATATGACAGTTGAAGAGTCAAAGGTATTTGACATGTCAAAGAAATTAATTTCTCTAAAAGATGCATTACTCTGATTCAAGAATTTTATTTTTGATATCATATTCGAATGAGTATAATGCCATTATCAAGCCTATGAATAAACCATATTCGGCATATGCCGCCACATCTATCGCTGGTTGAATTGAATTTAATGTAAACAAAGTATCTCCTTCAAGGCCAAATTTTTCTAAATCTTTGACTGCTCGAATAATACTTTGAGTCATAATTATGAATGAAACTAGAGAAATAATCATACCCCAAATACGAATTTTCCTTCCTTTTTGATTGGCATTAGGAAGCGATAAATGCGCTAACAGTGCCCATACCATTCCCCCTTGAAATACATTAGAGGCTGTTAAAACATGCAATGCGAGATAATCATACATGTCTGCAAAAGACATCACTACCAAATTTGCACCGGTAAATAAACCACAAATGAAAGTGATGTGCATTAGTTTTCTACGTCCTATATGTCTCATTGAGTGCCACATTCTGTAGGCGAAAAACATCTGAATTAGTCCTGCACAACAAAATCCAATTGTGAAAATCCATCTTTCTAAGCCAGGGTGGTCTGCTTCGGAAATAAAGATTGGGAAAGTTCTAAAATTTCCGGATAGGATGTGGACAAGCATAGCCATTGGAACGGTAATTGCAGGTAATAACCATGCCATTCGAGCAATAGTTAGATCGCTTAATTCATTGGAACCGATTTTTACCCCATGTCCCAAGTTCTGCAAACCCATCACTCCGAACAATCCTAGACGCTCTCATGTATAACCTTCAAGTGAGGTGGCTAACACCATTCACCGAGTCGAATGCCATTACGCCTATACGACACCCTTAGGAAAGACAAAGTAGACTTTACTACTATGGAACCGGGAAAAGTTTCGATGTATGTTTGTGGAGTCACAGTCTATGATAGATGTCATCTTGGTCATGCGCGCTGCTATTTGGCATTTGACTTGATTCACAGATGGCTTGAATTCTCTGGATTCGACGTTCATTATGTTCAAAATTTCACAGATATTGATGATAAAATAATCAATAGAGCTAATGAAATTGGTGGAGATTGGCGAAAATTAGTCGACGAAAATATTGCTGCTTACTATGAAGATATGGACGGGTTAAACATACTAAGAGCGGATGATTATCCTAGATGTACTGATTATGTTGATGATATGATTCGAATAACTCAGGACTTAATCGACAAGGGTAATGCTTACCAAGCAGACGATGGAGTATATTTCCATGTAGAATCTGCACCTGAGAAGTATGGACTACTAACCGGCCAGAGTATCGAGGCAGTTCGCTCAGGCGCCGGTGGTAGAGTAGAAGCAACAGGTTCGAGTAAAAGAGATCACAAGGACTTCGCACTTTGGAAGTCAGCAAAGCCAGGAGAGCCGACATGGGATTCTCCTTGGGGCCCAGGTAGGCCTGGTTGGCACATCGAATGTACGGCCATGTCGATGGATTATTTTGGAGAACAATTCGATATTCACGGCGGAGGTCATGACCTTAGATTCCCTCACCATGAAGCAGAAATTTTCCAAGGCGAGTGTCATACTGGTTGTAGTCCAGTTGTACATCATTGGTTGCACAATGGATTTGTCAATATAGATGGGGAGAAGATGAGTAAATCCCTTGGAAACTTTTGGACCATTAGCGATATTCTACAACAAGTCGATGCAATGGTACTGAGATTTGCCCTTATCAATGCACATTATCGCTCTCCTATCGATATGAATGAAACATTACTAAAAGATGCTGAAAGAAATTATAATCGAGTCCTCGAATGTTATATCGATTCACTAAAAGCAATGACTTCAACTGCCCCAATTTCTCTTCCTAATCCAGATATAACCTCGTCTCAGCCATTGACAAAGTCGCTTGCAATGCTAGAGAAAATGGGCGAAGGATTTGCTAAAGCCATGGATGATGATTTCAATTCTAGAGAAGCCGTCGCCAAAGTTCTTGGCGGGGTTAGAGAAATTTCTAAGACGTTATCCAGCGGCCTTGATGATAAAGATAAAGATGCATTTGCTCACTACAGCGTAGAGTGGCTAGAGGAAACAGCAGGCTTGGTTCTTGGGATATTACCTACTCGGGAGTTTGCTCTATTGGAGCCAGAAGAAGATCCTAGAAAGCAAGAAATTGCTTCTGATGTTGAAGCATTATTGCTCGAAAGAAAACAGGCTAGAGATTCTAAGGATTGGGCTAAGGCAGACCAAATTAGAGACCAACTTGCAGAAATGGGGGTCGTAGTTGTAGATACAGCGGACGGCCCTACTTGGGATTTAATCTGATTACGATCACTTTTTCTTTGGCGGTGGCGCCAATTCCGGTAGTTTTGGAATAAATGATTGCTTTTCTTCCATCTCTGCTAGGAACTCATCAAGACTGATGACACCATCACCATTTGCATCAAAAGTAGTCATCATTGCATCGATATCCTTTACCTTGATATTGCCTTTTAGAATTCCAGAAATCGCTGTTCTAAGTTCACGCCTAGAGACAAAACCATCTGAGGTTTGGTCAATCTTTGCAAACATACGAACAGCAGAAAGTCCAGCACTCTTCATTGCATTGGCAACCTTTTGCTTTGTCTCATCACTTTGACTGGTGTCTACAGTTTCACTGCTGGTTGAATCTTCTTTAACCGAATCAGCTGAATCATTTACATTCTCTTCTGCTTCAGGTTCTGGATTTTCATCATCCCACATCTTTTCTATTACTGCCTCTCCAGATTCTAGTAATTCATCTCCACTGGTTTTGCTAACAATGAATAGAGCGAACATCATTCCAATCACTATAACTGCTAAAATTAGCATCAATTGACGCTTAGTATTTTCTTCAGCCTCACTTTCATCAGTGAATTCATCATCATTTAGACTACTAGGTGCATTAGGTTCTTGATTGGTACCAGAATTATCTGTATTGTCCGTGTTACCGGTATTATCGTTACCGTTAGTATTGTCCCCAGGTCCTGGAAGAACAGTGTTACCGCCGCCATTGTTATTTCCAGAGTTTGAAGTATCATCTGGAAGTTGAACATTTACATTTACTCTGTCACCATTTACCATTTCTATGTCATAGTAATTATCGTATAATTTACTCAAGTCAATATGGAAATTAGCATGACTTGATCTGTTGATTACATCGAAGTAACGGTCATCGCCAGTTGTATAAATCGGGTCTAATGTTAGATTTTTCAAGTGATTGACTTCATCTCTGTAGTCTCCATCAAAGGTTGTACCTAGCCAAGTATTGATTTCTGCATCAGTCATACCATCGACATCAGCCCAATTTGCTTTGATGTCTTCAAACTCGTTACGCATTGCCATGGCAAGTCCAGACTCGATTTCCTGGAATGTTTGAGAACCATCGACTTCTGTCATCGAAGTGATATCAACGGCCTTTTGGAAATCTGTTCCGTTAAGGTATTCCCAATCATCACCTTGTAGTTCTTGCATAATATCAACATCGCCAAATACGGCCTTTCCTTGAATAACAGTCAAACTAATATCAGCATCTATTGCTTCAATCAAGTTTCGATATGGGTCTTCATGGAATGTATCAATGACAACCAAATCAGCATATAGGTCTGCCTTGACTTGACCAACAAAGTTACTCCATCCAGTTGCAGCAGCAGGATTTGAAGTAACCATCTGTGCTAATTCATAGTTTGAGAAGTGGTTGTTTAAAATTTCAGTATTCCATAAATCTGCAGTCTTCAATTCGTGTAGATTACTCTTGGAACCACTTGGCCCCCAATCTGGGGCTATTGAAATTCTAACTCCTGCATTATCTGCTTC
>QQRY01000033.1 GCA_003602575.1 Candidatus Poseidoniales archaeon | reverse complement strand
AAAATACGTCATAATCTCGATCACCTTCCTGACTCTGAGCGATCTTCCGTGGGTGGAAGGTTTCTCAAAATCGCAATCGCTTCGGCTCCACGTATCAAGAGGATGGCGACTGTCATAGTCCGAAGACTCTGCCGCCAACGCCGTTCTCGACAACGCAAGCAACCCACCGAGTTGCCTCCCCTATATCAACATACCTTTGGATAATAATACGTTAAATGACATGCTGCAAAGCAATTTATGCAAAAATAACTCAAATAATCCCAGGATAAATATAATCTAAATTAAGACATTTTTCTTGATTCAAGCCACTGTGCACCATAATAATTCCATTGCTCAATAGTCCACCCTTCAGGCAACCCAGTTTGAGGTAGAGGTGGTGAATCATCAATAGCTTGTCTGCTATTAATTTCTACATTTCTCCGAAGAGTATTTCCGATATGATTTTGTGTAACTGTAGGAGGATTTGAATTGATTAAATTAGGCTTTTGCTGGACGGGTAAATTGGGAGGAATCATCAGATTATTAGTAGATTCTCTTGCCAATAATTCAGATTGTTCGTGTACGCTATAATTCTTGGATGGATCTTGCCGTATGTATTTATTCTTCTTGTATGAATCATAAATAATGTATTCTAACAAGAATAAACCAACTACTATTGCAATTGTTGGGAATATTGGAAATGGGGCCATATTATGACCTCATATCAGCCCTACTCTGCGCCAAAGAATTGTCTAATCATTGGATGCATTTCCATTGCTTGTTCTTTTTGGATCTGCTCATATGTACGTAAGATAATACCTACTGCAAGTAGTAAACCTGTACCCGTTGCATTACCAACTGTACCAAGCAGGTCAGCGCCTGCTGCTAGCAACCCGACAAACGCACCTGAGAAATAAGTCACAGGGGGAATATAATTTTCAAGAATCTTTTCCAAAACCTTAGGATTCTTACGGAAACCAGGAATTTGCATACCTGTTCTTTCTATCTGTTTTGCTACATCCTTGGTACCCATGTTGGTGGTATCAATCCAGAACTTAGCGAAAATCATTGAACCTACTGTCATTAGAATGACATAGAATACTACGTGTACCATGATTTGAGATAAACTATGACCAAATACGTCACCCTGCTGATTTAGCAGCGGGATTAACCAGTCATTCACCCCATTCACCATACTTGCATACCATGCAAAACCTCCTGAAGCAGTAGTCTGCCCTTGTTCATAGGTACCAATGTATTTAGAAAGCGAACCTGCTCCATTCCGACCTAATAACGGAGTCTGAGATAATGTTGGGTGACTCCAGAATAGTAGAGTAAACATATTGATATTTGCTAAAAGAGCAGCCATCAAAATAACAGGAATGTTAGATGCATAAACCAAACGAATTGGATATTTGCCTCTATGGCCTCTAACCTTACCATGCGTCAATGGAAGTTCGAGTTTACTGGATTCAGCATAAGCCACCACTAAGAACACTACTACGGAAGAGAACAGCGCTGCAAGTGGATTGACATGCGTCAGTAATATCGCTTCGAAACCTTCGACTTGGATCATTTCCGAATTAGTCGCCTCCCTAAACATATAGAATATCATCGGCAAAGTCCCAGAAGGAGGATTGCTAAGAGAATATCCAAGTCCCTTAGTAACAGGAAGTGGAGATAATGTTCCTACGAATGTCGATTGTGCAACACCTGCTGCGATAAATAATGACATACCAGAACCAATACCCCACTTACTCACTAACTCATCCAGCAAGAATACAAGATAAGAACCTGCGAATAGTTGAGCAACAATAACGAAATTAGCCCATCCTATACCATATGAATCAATTAGGAATTCTTGAGGGTCCAAGAAACCATAGGTTTGAGGAATTGATTCGATTGGAATCATAATAAGAACAAGTAACTTCTGTACACCTTGGTACATTGCCTTGTCTTCTGAATTACTAAGGTCTAATCGGATAATTTTTGCTCCTGCGAACAGTTGCATGATAATGGAACCTGTAACGATAGGACCAATACCAAGGTGCATTATAGTACCTGAAGCACCAGCCATAATAGATCTAAATCCACTAAATAAGTCAAGAGCTTGCCCTGATAGACCATATAGCATAACATTCGTCATAGCGAAATAAATTATCAAGACAAATGTTGTTGTCCACATTTTCTCATTGAATCGAACGTGTCTTTCAGGTTTAGTAATAGTTGGATAAACATCGACGAATCTACTAAGAGCGTATAGCCTACTACTCTTATCGCCACTCCACATGAAACATGTAAGAATAGCAGCAGCAGCAAAACCAAGAAGAACAATACCGACTAAGAAGAATCCAACTCCAGCATCATATCCTCCCCAAGCACTTGGTCTAACATACCAAACTGCAATTGAAGTTAGAGCTAACCATCCAATCAATTTACCATATCTTCCAATAACCGGTGCGTCTTGCAAACCTTTTGGTAAGTCTCTCTGGAAACACCACATCAGATATGCAACATAAATTACAGACAATACCAATCCGAATTGGGCGGCTGCAACCTGTTCAGAAGTGCCGCTTAGTTCTTCAGATTGCCAATAAATCAAGAGTCCGAAATACAAAGCACCAGTAAGTGCAATTGCCCAAGGAATTGGCTTATGTTTCATGTTCTCACCTATCTAAATTCACTCTTCTTCCCATTCGCCAAAGTCATCGTCTCCAGCTTCAACTGAACCACCAGCTGCACTGACTTTTTCCGATGCCTTAGCACTGGCCTCTGCAACAATAACTGTAATTGCAGAGGAAATTCTTCCACTTCCTAGAAGCTTATCGATTCCTAACTCAGTTAAGTTCAATGTATCTTTACCATCAGCCATAGATTCTAGTTGTCCAACATTGACTGTGACATTGATATTCCTTAGTGAAGGATGACGGTTAAAACCATGCATACCCCAATGGTTTGGCATATATTTGATTCTAGTCATGACTCTATGCTTGTTCATACCAGCATTACCACGACCTCCTCTCTTACCAGCACCACGGCCAGCTTTCTTTCCACGTCCATGGTATCTGTTTCGTCCACGATGTTTGTTTGCTTTAGTACCCATCATATCACCTCAAATCATTCGCTCTACTAGAGCGTCTATCTTATCTCCTCTTGAACCAAGCGCTCCACCAAGAACGAATGGTCGCTTTATTCCACCCCAGCCTTTTGTGCCACGAGGTGGATGAAGTCGGAAAACTCTCTTCAAACCAGGAACATGCTTTACTGTAGCGTCATTTGACACAATAGCCTTCGCAAATTCACCTATGTTTTTGTAATCGGTATTGTCTTTTACCAAGGAATCGGTCAAAGGATGGTCTCCTGACATTCTACCTCTTTCTGAAAGCATTTTCTCAACGATTTCTTCAGTAGCTTCTCCCCAAGTGATGTAATCCTTAGCCTTTTGAAGCATACCACGGTATTGATCGTTCTCAGGAATAATGACTGCGTGATTGACCTTGGTCAAGTTCAGATAATCCATAGTTTCTCTAATCGAACGTTCAACATTAACGTTACTTCTAACTCTTACAACGACCCAACTCATTCTAACTTCCTCCCTTTATGGATGAACAATCTCTCCTTCTGCTCGTTGGAGATTCTAGTTGAATTCAAATTGCTTAGAGCGTTGAAAGTTGCTGCAGCATAATTGATAGTTGTTCTTGTTTGACCTTTGGTCCTAGATAATACGTCAGTAATTCCAGCAAGATCTAATACTTTCTTCCCAGTTTCTCCGATAACTAGTCCCTTACCCTTAGCAGCAGGCATGAGAGTTACTCTAGTTGATGCAGAACGGCCATTTATTTTAATTGGAACCGAAGTACCAGGACCTGTAGATGATTCCCAAGAACCATTTCCTCTTTGGACTGAAATGATATTCAACTTAGCAGCTGTAATTGCCTTACGAATAGCCATTGAAACATCCTTTGCCTTTGCCATACCTAGGCCGACATAGCCATCTCTATTACCTACACATGCCATGACATTGAATCTTGGCCTTCTACCACTGTCAGTCATTCTTTGAACCATGTTTACCTTGATAATATCGTCTTCTAAGTTAGGAATCAAAGCGTCTACAACTTCAACTTCTCTAATTGGAAGTCTTGAAGCCAATGCCTGTTCGAAAGTAACTATTCTTCCTGCCATTACTGCATTACCTAATCTGGTCTTAGGAGTCCATTTCCTTAGATTCATAATAGGATCATCTTGATTTCTACGTCTTCTACGTTGATCTCCGCTATCTTCTGCTTCAACAGGGTTGAAAGCCTGAATAAGACCTGGCGCCATGTTTTGATTTTCTTCTTCACTCATCAGTAAGCCTCCTCTATACTCTTCTTTGTTGATTCGACTGCTGCACTGATTTTATCATCGATGTGAGCGCCGTTAATTCTGTCTTCACCCGGAAGTACTTCCTCTCCATGGGGAATGTTCAAACCTGCGTCAACCATACCCTTCAAAGCGGAAAATACTCTTCCACCAGGAGTACTACCAGCTAATCCGATATCTAGGACTGCTTCATCGCATCCAAGAGCGATTGAAGCCTTACCAAGAGCATATCCGGTAAGGTAACATGCAGGTACTGACTTTTGAGAAAAACCTTCTGGCCATCCGTGTTTCTTTGTCAAATCTGAACCAGTTACTGTAGCCATTACTTGGTCCCCATTTACTGCCCAGTTTACAATTTGACATGTTACACGAGTATTTGAAATTCTAACTACAGCACGAGCCTTGTTGCCTCTCAATAGTTTCAATCTTCTGTGGTAATCTGTCAAACCAGCTTTTCTTCTTCTGAAAATTGATCTTCTACGAGTTCCTTGCATCATTCATCGCCTCCTTTGAATTGAATTCCTTCGATGGACATTTGTGAGCGCATGTGAGCGATAGAACGGTATGAACCACCTTTTGCTTTCAAGTAATACTTACGGTATTGTGAAGGTGCGATTGTTTCATCAGCGCGAAGTTCCTTTAGAACACGACGTTGAGATCTAATTGTTCTCATCCAACGGTTCTTACGAGGATTTCTTGCATTAGATGAACCCGCTCTCTTACCTTGACCTTTTCTTCGGCCCTTTCTCTTCTGCTCCAAACGCATTCTCGCTCTTGCACGAGAAGTTCCTTTGATTGGTTTGGCTCTAATCCAGCCTTCATCAATAAATTCACGAATGTCATCTGTTTGAACTGCTGAAGCAATTTGATCTACGTAATCTGGGTTGACCCAAACTCTGTTTACTCCACACTTCAGTAGTCTTGCTGCTAAACGCTTTTGATTTGTGATTTGCATCAAACATCCCTCCTTCTGTTTAGGACACGAATACCTAATTCATCGGCACGAGAATAAATCTGCTCACGCTTTCTTCCACCGACACTACGTCCAACTCTTGCTGCTTCTGTTTCAGGGTCAATAACATCTAGGTCAGATGTATTTTGAACCATTACTTCTTTGAAACCTGATGGGTGAAGTCCTCTAGCTGCAGCCACTTTACCGTGACCTACACGAACAAGTGAACTTCTGTATTTGTAATTTCTACGTTGCTTGCTGTCCATCCCATGAGGAGCTCTCCATCCTGAACGTGATAATCTCTTGTATCTGAACCATTCAGTTCTTCTAAAGGATGGAGTCTTCTTCTTTTGTTCAGAACGAAGTTCTAGTGCAGCCTTCATTTCTTCTGAAAGCACTGGCTTTTGTTTGGCAACGTGCCCTTCATCTTCTTCTTCATCCCAATCTTCGTCATCCCAGTTATCGTCATCAAAGTCGTCATCTGATGATTCTTCAACAACTTCTTCAACCTCTTCTAAATCCTCATCATCAGAAGATTGAGAAAGTCTTTCAATCAAGTCTGCCTTCTTACCAGAAACTGGTAAATCACGCTCTTTTAGTATGACCTTCAATTCGGCCACAGTCATATCTTCATAATTATCAGACATCTAAATCACTCCTTTCCTACGAGATAAATTCCATCTTGGAATACACGGCGATCTCGATTTTTCACCGTAACGCATCTTTCGATGTTTGCTGCAGTTTGACCAACATTTTCTTTGTCAATTCCAGAAACAACGACTTCTACCTTATTGTTTACTTTAACTTCAACACCTTGTAAAATATCTGCACTTCTTGGAACTTTTTCACCAAAATAGTTGTTTACAACAAATTCATTTCCTTTGACTGCAAGAGTCATTGGGAAGTGAGAGTAGACTGCTTTCAAATTATATGTGAAACCATCTGTAACGCCCTTAACCATATTATTTAGGTGAGCATTCCAAGTTCCAGCGAGAGCCTTGGTCTTTCTTCTAGGTAAGTCTGTACGTACAATTATTGCACCGCCTTCTTGGAACAAGTCCAAATTAGAATTTGTGAATTGCCTTGACAAGGAACCTTTCGGACCTTGGATAGATACGACGCCATCTTCGCTAAGTGATGCTGTTACACCCTCAGGGATGGTTACGGAATGTTCGATTCTGTCGAGTTTTACCATTCTTAATCACCTCAATATACGTAAGCCAGTAGCTTACCACCAATTCTTGCATCTTTAGCATCATAGTGATGCATTACTCCAGAGTTTGTTGTCAAAATTAGCAGTCCGAAGTCTTGAGCGGGAAGATATCTTGTTTCCCATTGTTCGTATTCTTGTCTTCGAACGCTGTGTCTTGGTTTTACAGTACCACAACGATTGATTGCGCCTCTAAGTTGAACAGTGAAAGAACCTCCACGTCCATCTTCAGTCTTTTCGATATTTCCTACATAGCCCGATTTTTGCATAATCTCTAGAACATTTCCAAGCAACTTGGAAGCTGGAGTTAATTCGACATCGAATTTACCCGCTTGTTCAGCGTTATACATCTTAATTAGAGCATCATTTAATGGATCAATTTGCATTCTTTTTCCCTCCTCAACTCATTTTCTTAAACCCAATTTCTGGGGCCACATCTCTAAAACATTGGCGGCAAAGACGAAGACCGTGTCTACGAATCATTCCTCTCCGGCGTCCACATCTGCGGCATCCTATTGTTCGTCCAATTCTTTCACCATGATCTCTTGCCATATTTACTCCTCCAAAATTGTTAGATTGTAATTCTCTTTGAACCATTCACGAGATTCATCCGCTGTAAGTCTGTGAGTCATAGCGACTTTACTCTTAGCACGTCTACGACGGCTAACTCTATGACCAGGTCTTTCAAGCACTACTGTGATATCCATTCCATAAATTCCGATATCTGGATCGTACTTCTGTCCAGGGAAATCAGTATAATCTCTAACGCCAAAGGAAAGGTTTCCTTCTCTGTCAAAGTTCCATGATGGAATGATATTTTCTCTGCAAGAAAAAGCATCGATCAAAAATTGGTTGATTTTATCAGATTGACGAATTGTTGCTTTACACCCTATAGGAGCGCCTAGTCTAACCTTCAAGTCACGGTTTTGAATCTTACCAACGGTTCTTTGAGGCTTTACTCCAGTAACCATTTCTAAAACACTTTCAGCGTTGACAAGTCTATCTCCGCCTTCACCGACACCGATGTTGATACAGACCTTGCTGATCCTTGGCATCATCATTGGATTTGCCGATTCACTCATTCAACCACCTCAGTAGAAGGGAGTTTCTCATCACCAACAGCGAATACATTGGAAACAACTGTGCCAAATTCACCGAATTGAACTTCATTAGGCATACTTGAACGCTTAACGATGTATTCCTTAACTTCTGCAAACTCACCAACGTGAGCTCCACCGGTCAAATAACAACGAGTTCCTTCAGCGAATCTAATGTGTTTCTTAACTTCTTGAGAAGGTAATGAAAGAACTAGGGAGTCACCTGTACTGAATTCTGTTGCATCTTCAACAATTATATTTCTTCCATCGTGAAGATTTAGTTGTGTTTTTCCACCTTTGATTGTTGTTTTACCATTGATACGACAAACTTTGGTCTCTGCCTCTTTCTTGGAGATAGGACGGTATCGTAGTCTTCCCTTTCTATCGATTATACATCGGTAATGATCTTCACCCAAGGTGAGAACATCCATGAAACCAACACCGCGACGAGCATCTTTACAGATTCGGCCGTCAACAGATGCTAAATTATTATGAAGAATATGTCTAACTTCTCTAGTGGAATTTGCATATCCTAGAATATCTCTGACTACTACATTAAGAGGCATACACAATTCCAAAGAATGTGCACCTGGTGCTGCACGTGTTACCCAAATTGAGGTCTTACGTGGAAGTGGCCAACTTCTTGGCATTGCTAAGCGCTTCAAGTGATTACTGCTACCCATTATTTTCAACTCCTATTTCCGGTTAATTGTTGAATTCTCAACTTGTCGGTTTCGTCAAGCTTGACTATTACGACATTCGAGGCATGTACCGGTACTGCCTCTTCCTTGTTGTCCGATTTGCTGGCTTTAGCGCCTTCAATGAACAATCGACCCTTGTTGGAATCGACTCTTAATACTGAACCTGATAGTGCTTCTGCATTACGCTTACCACCGTGTCTCTTTCCTCCATTGGATAAATCTCCACGGATTACTCTTACTGTATCTCCGACACGCACCGTAACACTACGGACACCGTCAAAACGTGAATCTGGCTTATCTAACTGTAGACGAGCAGATATTCGCTTACGCTTTTCATGCATTGGTGCATTGAAATGCGCTTTTCTTTGCTTTCCTGGTTTCATACTCTTTACCATTTAATCACCTCATACAATTTGTTTTGCATTTGCTGCAATACGTGGCCAGCGCTCTGCTGCTTCACGTGAAACAGGTCCTTTGATATCAGAACCTTGAACATCACCTTTTTCATTAGTGATAACACAAGCATTATCTTCAAACTGAACCCAAGTTCCATCGACTCTTCTAAAAGGTCTCTTTTGACGAATAATTACTGCGTTGAACATTTGCCTTCGAGTTTCTGGAGTACCTTTCTTTACTGAAACCTTAGCAACATCTCCTACACCACCTGCAGGATATCTCCTCATAGTTCCACCTAGTTTTAGGATATTTAGAACTTGAACGATCTTAGCGCCGGTATTATCAGCAACTGTCAAACGAGCTGCTGTTGGCAATCCTCTTGTTTGTCGGCCTGGAAGTCCTCTCATCAAGCTTCACCCCCAGAAACTTCAACGACACAAAATGAAACGGTCTTAGAAAGAGGTCTGCATTCCATGACTTTTACTGAATCGCCAATCTCGACACTTCCAATACAATTTGGAAGATGTGCTGAAAGTACGCCAGTTCTCTTTTCAAAACGTTCATATTTCTGCATATATCTAACATTGTGTCTTTCAATGGTGATTGTCTTTTGCATTCCTAAACTGGAAACCGTTCCTTCAAGTACTTGTCCTCTCAAACGAAGTCTTCCGTAAAACGGGCAATTTTCATCTCCATCCCACTCTCCAGTAGGGGGTTTTACATCTATTCCTATGTCTCGCATAAGTATCAGGCCATCCTATATTTTCTGTGGGTTCGGTTTTCTGGACGTTGTCCCACTAACGCCCCATCAATGACAACATCGCTGTCGTCAATAGTGAATTTGATACTAGCCTTTCCAAGTACAACTTGATTGCCATTTTCAGACATCATAATGGTTTTCTTGGTTTCGTCAATGACTAATCCTTGACGACCTACTAGTGTATTATCTGCTGAAGAGATAACCTTCAAGTTACCTCCAAGCCAATTTGAGTTGTAAATATTCATATCATCGCACCTCCACATTAAATCCATTGTTTCTCAAAACACCTGCGGCTTTTTTCTTGTGATCTCCTTGTAATTCGATTGTTCTTCCTTTTACTGTTCCGCCGGCTGCACATTTATTCTTCAGTAGTTTTGCTAGTTGATTGATATCTATTGCTGAGTCCTCGATTCCTTCTACTTTAGTAACTATTTTTCCGTATCTTCTTCTATCTGTTGAAAGTATTGCGCATTGTTGTTCTTTAGCTATTTCTTGGCATATGCAAAGTTCATCGGGCAAACCACAAACATTGCAAATTCCGCTCATAATTATTCTTCTCCTTGGATTCAGTTTTCTCTCATGTGCGTCTTTAGACGTGCAATGCTTCTTCTTGTTGCCTTGTAAGCACCTATGCTTGATGGAGTTCCACCGAGTGCTTTCTCCGCTCTTAGTTGAAGTAATTCTTCTTGTAATTCTAGAAGCCTAGACTCTCGAGCATCCTTGCTCATTGAAGCAATATCTCTGTTTGAAACATAACTCATTCGCTCGCCTCCTCGACAACTTCTACTTCTGTAGTTTCTTGCTCAGAACGAATTCTAAGTTCTTCTTCAGAAAATACACTGATTTCGTGAGGGAGTTTTATGCCCTTACGCATGATTTGTACAGTAACCCCAATAGTTCCTAGTTTCTTGATTGCGACTGAATATCCCTTGTCCATAAACTCAAGTGCGGTTTCACCACAGTACTTTACGTGCCCAAGAATGAACTTCTGTGTTCTGTTTCTTGAACCTGTTAGTTTTCCTGCAACAGTTACAATAACTCCTCTTGCACCAGATTCCATAATGTTGACTGCTGCACTTGCACCAGCTCTTCGGTAATACCAACCTCTTTCCAAGGCTGATGCAATCTTGTTTGCCATAACTTGAGCATTCAATGTTGGATCTTCCTTAGGGTCAAGGTCCTCAAACCCAACGACTGAAAGCCCTGGGTTGTGAAGATCGAACTCTTCCTCAAGTCTCTTTTGAAGGTCATTGATAATCTTACCTTTACGACCGATTACTCTACCTGGTCGTTCAGCCAAAATCTTGACGCTAGTCCCGCTTGGTGTTCGCTTGATTGTCAATCCGCCAAATCCTGAGCCCTTGGTATTGTCCATCAAGAATTCCTTAACGAGTTGTCTCTCGACATTTCGGTCTACAATTGTTCTAAGTATACTTTGTTTTCTACTCATGATAATCACCTCAGAATTCGTCCTCCAACTCATCATCTACTGTATTGAAATCTTCTAGGAAAATTTCAAGATTGACTTGGTAATGATTAGAAGGTGTTGCACGTCCACGAGCACGAGGAATCCAACCCTTTCTTATTTGTCCACGGTGCGCAGCGATATGAGTTATTTCCATCTCTTCCGCATCGATGTCTTCGTATTGATGTCGAGCATTGTCCATTGCACTTTCAATTAGCTTGATAATTTCTCTAGATGCTTTAACTGGATATCGACCTGGACCGACTCCACCTTTTCTGTGACCTACCATGGAAGGCCCAGAGCGCTTTCTTTTCTTGTTTCCACTACCTAGACGGAATGGAACCGCTGGAGCCTTTTTCCTAATGTCTGCACGATCTGAATCAATCTTCAGAACATCATTAAGATAGGAAACTGCTTTACCAGCAGTCATATTCTTGACTGTTCTGCATATTTCAAAGCAGTGTTTGACGTGCATGTCGACATTGACTGCACGAGCAGTAGCGATACGACTTCCTTGCAATAGTTGAGTGAAACCTTTTTGAGGCAGTTGACGACGTTTTGTTCGTCTATCCATTTGACTTTGTTTTACCATTTTATTCACCTCACTTCAATGCTACG
Organism: Candidatus Poseidoniales archaeon; assembly: GCA_003602575.1. Lineage (GTDB taxonomy): Archaea > Thermoplasmatota > Poseidoniia > Poseidoniales > Poseidoniaceae > MGIIa-L1. The sequence goes on along the minus strand of QQRY01000033.1, from coordinate 146 downwards.
TGCTTAGAGGAACGGGTTGCTCCTACACCAGGTCCACTGTGAGCAACACTACGACGAGTTATTGCAAACTCACCAAGGTAGTGCCCAATCATCTCTGGCTTAATATCAATCTCAACGAAGTTTTGTCCGTTGTAAATAGCGATTCT
>QQRY01000032.1 GCA_003602575.1 Candidatus Poseidoniales archaeon | reverse complement strand
CCAGATAGAGGGCAGTTATTCGCTCAGTTAGGGCCTATTGTTTTGGTACTTGCATTAACCATGGGGTTCTACGCTCTATGGTCTACTTTCAGAAACAAGAATCAGACTCATCTATTCTTTGGAATATGGATTTTTACTGCTTCCTACATGTCATGGACTGCTGCAAGATTCATGTTCAATGCAACACCTGCAGTGGCAGTACTTGGTGCATGGGGAATAGTCGCACTGTGGAATAAAGCAAACTTCCACGGATTGGTAAAGGCATGGAAAAAATTCGGAATCAGAACTCCTGCAGATAGAATTGCAGGTGCTAGAAGAGCAGTATGGAGAACTCCTTCTTTCTCAGCCATATTGCTAATTATGATACTAATTGGTGGACAACAATTCACCTATGGATTAGATGCTGCAATACCAGGTACTGATGATGGTGAAGATGATATCGATGAAAATATCTACAACCTTATCCCTGATGCCCTAAGATGGGAATTAGCAGGATTTTCAGTTTTGGACAGTAGTGCATATTCTGGTAACTGGTATCTGGGCTCATTTGGTTCTGGATTCAATGATTATGGCTGGAATAGTGCTTATGATTGGATGACACAACAAGATGCTCAAATGCCATATTCTCAAAAACCAGCATTCGTATCATGGTGGGATTATGGTTTCCAAGCCCTTAATACCGGTGAGCACCCATCAGTTTCTGACAACTTCCAGTCTGGAATTCCAGCTACTGGTAACATGCTTCTTGCTAGAACTCAAGCAGATTTAGTTTCGATGTTTGTTTGGCAATTATCACAAGGTGATCTTAGATATACTCAAATGAATACTGGTGATTATGAAATGACCAATAATTTTGATAGTATACTTGATCAACACCTCGGTGATGAACAATATGACTTATTTGTAACCATACAGGAAGAAATGGACTATGGTAAGATGAAAGAAATGATTGATGATTATTCATTTACAGTAATTCAGACCAATGAGGCATCTCAAGTACAGGAAAATAGCAACAACGTAATGGCTAGTGGATATCATCGTATTGATGGTATTGTTGACAAGAGTACTGAATATTTCCGACTTTATCAAGATGGAGAGAGGATACTTTGTGATTCAGAAGTATCAACTTCATGTGTAGACGGAGATTGGTCGGATTTCTCTGACGCAAATGTTTCTTTCAATAACAATATTAGATCAGGTCAAGAAACAAACTATGCTACCACTCATTACATCTTTGGAGATTATTGGTACACCAGTGATCTGAAGGAAGAATTTGATTCTGTATCTACTCACATTCACAGGCACAACGCGAGGCTGGCAATGGTGGTACAATTACTCGGAGACACACTCTCTGAGGCTCAACTCGTCAATCTTTACGATGATTTGATTGGAATGGAAACCAATTACAAAGTTCAAGACTACGAAGGGCTTCCAGGTGATCTGATTGAAAGAGATCACGAAATTAGATACTTTGCCATTGACAATAGGCTTTATCCTAGAGCCGGCCGTTATACTGCTGATGCAGGATACAATGGAGAACAACCAATGGGTATTTTTGGTGCACCAACTATTTTGAGCGGTCAAGACATTTCAACTTTCATGGATGAAACCTATGAAACTTCCAGGGGAGATAGAAACTTTGAGATGACAAGAGAAGAAGTTGATGAAGCAATGGTAAACGATTTCCTTGACCAGCAAGCAGGTTTGGAAATTGACCCATTATTAGTGCAGGATGTAAGAGTCGATCACAACCCGGCTTTCTTTGAAACAATGTTGGCAAAGACTTACGTCGGATATGGGGCATCTTCGTTAGGCGTTGATACAGCATTCTCTAACCCTCAACCAGCTCAACACTTTGGTGCTAGGCAAATAGGGACTCCAGGGTCAATATTGCAAAATGCATTACCTATGCCAGGTGCTATGATGAATCACTTTGTTATCTCCAACTGGTATAATGAAGATGCAAACTATACACTAGGAAGTTCCAACACCTTTGTCAAGATAATGAAATATTATTCTGGTGCTGAAATCAGTGGTCAAGTCTCTATGAGTGATAACGGAAACCCTCTTCCAGGCGTTAGGCTATTAATCGAGAGAGATGCCTTTTCTGGCGAAGGTGCTGAAGACTTAGACGAGGACACATACTGGATTCCAATCGGTTACACAGACGCTGATGAGAATGGCGAATGGTCTTTTACTGCACCAGCAGGAAAGATAAGGGTAAGTGCCTTTGTTGGTACTTTTGATGCTGAGCCTGCTAGGGCATTAATTAATGACGGTAGTTTCATGCTAAATCTTGGTGATGTTCTTTGTAATTCATACGAGGAATATGATTCTAACTACAATGCTTGTTTACCTTCTGCCACTGGTAGGTCTGTTTTCCCGATTACCTCTATACTTGGTAATGTGGCAAATATGACTTGGCTTGGAGATTCAGTAATGAATGTCACAGGAGAGCAAGCAAATCGCACAGCAGATTTGTCGGAAAGTATGGATATTGCAGTACAGAGTAGTGGTATATCGGGTCAG
>QQRY01000031.1 GCA_003602575.1 Candidatus Poseidoniales archaeon | reverse complement strand
TTCATTCTCAACTCTTGCAAATTTTCTAATGCCTCAGACTGCATTAAATTGGGGGTAATCTCAGAGTTAGGAATTAATTGCAACATTTCATGTGGAGACATATCTAAAACTCTAGACGAATCGGATATACCATTTTTCCATTCATTTTCATAATTGAGAATCCAGGTTGTGGATAGAGGTGTTGACGTTTCCCATTCTGTATTGAATGATGTTTCAAATTCATCTATAATTTTCCCATCGTGAGTCGAGTGAAATAGTACGTTAAGCTCGTGGTTTCTTCTTAATGCAGAAGCGGTTAAGTTTGAGGAGCCTATGATTACTGATTTATGATCAATAAATCCAAATTGATATCCTTTAACATGAAAACCTTCTTTTGAAGACACCTTTACTTCCAGGTTCTCAATCTTTAGCAGTTCTCTGAAAACTTTTGGCCTATTGAAATGTAGATAGGTAGAGGTTAGCAATCTACCTCTAATCCCTTTGTTTTTCAAATCACGAAGTTTAGATTTCAATAGTGCAAGGCCTCCACCTGAAATAAATGCAATCTGAAATGTAAAATCATTACATGTCGAAAGTTGTTCAAGAATAACATTAGATAACATTGGAGTTGTTTCAATATCATTCATTATCAATTTGGATTGATAAGCATGACTGGATTGAAAATCCTTGTCTATAAATCCAGTTTTGACTGAACTTTCGATACGATCAGAAATTTCACTCATCTAATTAGTCTCCATTATAGCGTGAATAGTAGGTATGTCTGCAGGAGCCCATGTTACTGAATTAATGTCAGAGGTACTCAACCATTTTGTATCCTGGTGTTCGTTTAGTTTAATGGTATCAGTTTGTATTGTACAGCGAAAAGTTGTTAATTTTATAGTTGCAAAATCATACTCATATACAGTTGTGCAGATTTCTTCATGGATTTCGATTTCCGCTTCCAATTCCTCGTTTATTTCTCTCTTAAGCGCATCTTTTGGGGACTCATTTGGTTCGATTTTTCCCCCTGGGAATTCCCATAATCCGCCTAATCTCGAGTTGCTTTTTCGTTGTGCTGCAAGAATCTTACCATTCTTGTAAATCACTGCGCCAACTACAGGGATGACCTTCACAAAATTCACTGATAGGTACTTGTATAATAACTTAAATTACTAGGAATGACAACCCATACCTAAATTACGGTATAGTTGAGATAGATCTAGGACACACCGTGCCCACTTTCCATTTCTTGACAATATACTGTGCTAATGGTGCAGAGGGCAGGATTCGAACCTGCGAACCGATAAGGACTGGGACCTCATCCCAGCGCCGTTGACCAGGCTTGGCAACCCCTGCAATATGCTCCGCTAATTAAGCGGATATATCAACACATCCTCAGGGGATGGCCAAGTCCAAATCAATGGTTTGCTGTTCACTCAAGGTCAGCGCCGTTCATCAATAGAGGAAGAGCGATGATCATGCTACAACAGATAGCTTGAATTCCAGCCCAAATCATACCGAAACCGGCGACAAAACCAGCAGCGTCTTCTCCAAATACCTTTTCGGTTTCTGCAGCGACTACTAGAACGTTAATGACTGTACTTAGGACAGCGATACCAACAGCACCGAATCCAAACCAGACACCCTTTCTTTGGTACTTCATTAGTAGAAGACCAGCATATAGGAACATTCCAGATGAAGCAAGATTCATCAAAGCAGTAACGTAAACCATTGCGGTTGCAGTTCCGCCAAATCCTTCAGTATCTGTTCCAAAGGACATAAGACCGGCGATAACACCCAGTCCTCCGAGCAGAATTGCGACGATACCGAAGACTTTCGGTCCACCGCTTTTGTTCTGTACTATAATCACTTGTTGGCCCATGGCTCCGGCTGGGGCTACTTGGCCCATCATTTGTGCATCTTGTGGTTGCATGGTCGACGCTTGAACGGTCGCTTTATGAACTAATCGCCAGCAATAACACCAAATATGGCGAATTAGAAGTCAGAAGGCATTCTTCCACGCATTCTAAGCCAAGCTTCACTTACAAACATCAATCCATACATCGAAGCAAGCCACAAAGTGGGCCTGCCCCAATCAGAATCTAGTGCAGAATCATAAGGAAGAAGACCGTTAGATAATGCTAAAATTATACACAACCAAACCAAAGTAATCCCATGTAAAGCAAGCCTCAGTCCCGACATGATTTGTGAAGAATTTGAACGCATTTCGGTTACTTGAGCATCGGTTAATAGTGCAGAGAAGCCAACGATTTTATCCAAAGCACTGCCGCCATTCCATCTAATTTTACCTAACCTCAAGCGATTGAAAATTTCTATTATAGTAAATACACTAATCCAAACAACTACGACTTCTAGCATCGGTTCAGCACCACGTAGATCTAAATCTCCCCAAGTAGCCCAATACAGTAAGCCCCAGAGCCAAGCCACTAAGAATAATTGAAACATTCTTGCGAATTTAGTCAGTTTGCGCAACAGTTCAGTATCATGAGAGAGCAATCCTTCTAGCGCAATAACAAGGCCAGTAATTGCCGATAAACCTGCAGCAGTGAGTACCCACCACCAATCTAGAGCATTATCCCTCCAGGCTAACATCAGTGCGACCATTGTCCATGCAAGCACTATTACTGAAGCAGTATTTGCTGCTGCTTGCATCGTATACAAGGGGTCTCTTCCATCTTTTAGTACGGCCAATCCACCCATTAGTCTAACTTCAAATGCGGAATCATCAACTACGCCGTGTGCAGCAGCAGTCATGCCACCGATTGATTTTATTCTTGCAGCCTCAACTAAACCGATTTCATCCTTAATGTCGTCTTTATTCCAAGACGAGCCACGACTTGCAGCATGGGCAGCACCTGCACCTCTTCCCTTACTTTTTCCAGCAGAACGAGTTTTTGCCCAAGCGCGAATCTCCTCTGTTATGACCTCCTCAACTTGGTCCTCATTTAGCGGCGCTCCGTGGTCGGTATACAGCCAACGGCATTGAATTGGAACGGGAGCGGGGTCGACATCTGGTGCGACCATTTGGAATTGCCCAGCATCTAAAGTGGGTAATTGCCCAACTAAATCTTGGTCTCCACCACTTTCTTTCAATAAGTGTCTGACTTTGTCTATGTCTTGTGGTTGAGTAAACCGTCCAATAAACGTAGTATTTGCTTGGGCTAAAATTTTGTAATCAACGTCACTGACATTCTGCGTTGCTAAAACACATGCTACGCCATACTTTCTAGCTTGTTTGAATATCAGTTTAATCAGGTCTTTGGCTGGAGGATTACGTGGATAAGGTGGTAAATATGGAGCGACTTCATCCATGAAGAATAATAGTTTCAATTCCCCATCTGCAGGTTGCTGAGTTAACATCCAATCATAGAGTTCACGGGATAATTCTTGTACAAAATATTGCTTTTGAGCCTCATCTTGAATCGTATTAAGATAAACAATATTTAGAGGGATTTTACCAGGTATTGCCGGTTCAACAAATGAGTCGATATCTATTGGAACTCCATTCGAGAATAATAATTGATTTACTCCTGAAGAGAATGCAGACAATCTTCTAGCAAGGTCATTACGAGTGGTCTTAGGTAATCGCTCTTCAAAATCTGTAAGACGATGTTCAAGCATCACTTCTTCCCATGTTGGGACATCTACCTTGTCTTCCCCTTCCTCAACATCGTGGAAACATTCAGGATATAGGTGGCGGATGAATTCATGATGTGGCTCTCTAACAACTCTTGCTAATGCTTGGAAATCTCCAACATTAAGTCCATGTTTTGTCCCTTCTACTAAGATTTCATAGAGGAATGGTTTGACAACTTTGCCTTGAGCCTTTTCAACATCATAGCCAGCAAGACTAGCAAAACCAGCAGCGACCATATCCCATGCAGTAATCGCTTCTTCAGC
>QQRY01000030.1:546-8006 GCA_003602575.1 Candidatus Poseidoniales archaeon | reverse complement strand
GAGGAAAGCAAGTAAGGCAATTGGAATAATCACAATAACGAAGATAATCGCCCCAAACAACTCAGTCTCTTCTGAAAAATCAAATTTCTCTAATTCCTCCAACATCCACGAACCTAGTCCCGAACCTGCGATGAAAAAGTTCGCGGAGAGGAGAATCATTACCAATCCGACTATTAGTGAAATCGGAAGGAGGACTAATGCCCAAATCAATGGCACCGGAGTGACTGCCAAACTAGCCTTGTTAAGTAGCCGAGCATACATTGACGCAAATTTTCCTGAACCTGAACCTGCAATGGTTGAATCATCATCTGGTATATTCCATTCCAATTCTCTTCCACAATGCGGACAACTCAAATACATGATGGAACGTATTTCTACCGAAGCAGCAGAATCGAGATCTATCTCGCCTTCGCAATGCGGGCAATGAATCTCCACCATGAATATACTAAATGCCAATAAGGAATAATGGTTTGCCCATTTTCATTGTAACTTAATTTATAATTTTAATTAAACTGAGGGATATTACCATGGTAAATGCAGATAGTATCCCGGCTTTAGATTGATGAAATTTCATTCAATCGAGAATCAGTAGTAAACCTGCAAATGCTCCTAAATAGAATCCTTCTCCAACAATCTCGAAGAAAATAAAATCAGCATAAGGATTTTGTGCTTTGTAAAGAAAAACGGTAATAAAAAAGAATAAAGTGTAAAGTCCATGAAGTACTCCAATTGTCTTAGTAGAGCCATTGCCAAGAATAATTAGCCCGGAAATAAATCCACTCAACAAAAATACAACTGGACTAAAAAGAAACATAACAATGGATATACTGTAAACCATACTTACATTCACATCCTCATTATCGCTATTACCAACATTAGACGGATCTAAATCAAAAATGTTTACAATTTCCCTTATCATATCTAAACCTGAATATTCCCATATATCTATTATTGATATGTATGGTAATATCAGTGAGAAAAATATAGCTACAGTTCCAATCAACGGAGCAGCAGAGATTTTTGATTCTGGTAGTAACTGTGAAACCTCCGAAGATGAATTCTCCTGAATACTATGAACTGACTCATTTTTATGGTTTGATTCTAATTCTTCAATATTTGGTGGTGAATGTTCAGGAGGTGCTGGTATCCATTCACGTCCATTCCACATCCACTTACCATCTGGGCTGAATGTATGTGGTTCCATGCCCAAATCAATAAAGATAATTAATTAAAAGTATCGTTTGAATTTATTATTTAACAATTTTTGTAAAATCAAAGATTTGTTTACCATGGTATTTGCAGATAGTATCCGAATTTAGGAAAGTTAAGTTTTTATTATTCTGTAATGCTATTTTTACCCTTGAATCTTAGTACTTCTAGGAAAAAGTTAGCCCAAAGAAATAGATTTCCGACAAAAAGATAAGATGTATAAATTGCTCTGTCTTTGACATCAATTATGATATTACTGGCACCTGAATCATGGAGATTGCCATCTAATGCTTGCTCTATGTTCATAGTGACAAATCCTCCGATAAGTACAGAACAAATTAGACCGATAACAAGCGCTTCAATTCCTTTACGTAAATTTGTCAACCCATAAACTAGAAGAGAACTGAGTAGCATTGCGATTAACATTATTCCTGGCCCAATTGTGAACATGGCTTCAAAATAGGTTTGAGGAAGTCCAAGGTCTATGCTACCATCTGCTTTTACACCCTTGGAATCTGGGTCATGAAATATCATCGATACGCCCATGAGTAGTCCAATAAAACAAACAAAACCAATCAAATAATTAATTAGTAAACTTTTGATAGTGTCCTTTGAACTAAACAGCGACATAGTAAACCCTGCCAAAACTTGTTGTTAATGTTAATCTCAATCATACTTGTTAGTTCGATTTACAATTTAACCACTGAATCAATAAACTTTCATCTTTTCACTATAATCATGCAGTCTCGGCCATTGTTGCAAGAAGATGCTTCATCGGTTTGGGAGATCAATGAGGAGGGCTTACCTGGAACAGGTAAGGTTACAGTTGAAGAAATATCTCATTTAATTGAAATTTCAGATACATCATTAGGTGTTTATGAACAAGAAAATCTTGTCGGCTTTGTAATTTGCCTGTTTCCAAATGTGGATTATGGAAGTCTAAATTATGCCTGGTTCAATGAAAAATATCAAGACTTCATTTATGTCGATAGAATTGCTGTATCAAAAAATCACAGAGGTAAAGGAATTGGTTCATATATTTACCAAGAATTAATTACTATTTCAAAGCAAAAGCAAATTCCTATTGTTGCTGAAGTAAATCTTAATCCACCAAATCCCGGTTCAATGAAGTTTCATCATAGATTTGATTTTTCCGAAGTAGGGATAATTCATCATGCAGATAAATCTGTAACAATGCTAATGCGTCAGTATGAAATTAAATCATAACTTTGGCATTTGGCGGTCAATGTTTGAAGGCAAACTAAGTGTTTCTGGCTACATCGAACCCCAATGGTCAATAGTCTAATTGAATTCAAAGTGCTATGGCAGAGTATACTAGTTTGACTAAAATCAACTGGCTGAATACTATTTTTCTGATTAGTACACCTATTTTGGCCTTACTGGGTATCATTCTTGACTGGTCATATTTTGGAGCTCCAGGATTGATTGAATTTGTAATTTTCATGTCGTTTTACTATGCCTGTGGTTTGTCGATAACCGTTGGATATCATCGTTTATTTTCTCATCGTTCGCACAAAGCATCATGGCCCTTGGTTTTATTTTATTCAATATTTGGAGCCGGGGCATTTCAAAATTCAATAATTGAATGGTGCTCTGACCATCGTAATCATCACAAATCTACAGACTCAGAAGATGACCCATATTCAGCATCACGTGGTTTTTGGTATTCACATATCGGTTGGATAATGGTTGAAGAGGAAAAATTTGAAAATGATTTTTCCAATGTTAAGGACCTACAAAGAAGTAAGATAATTCGCTGGCAACATCGTAATATCTTTGTTATTGGTGCTTTTTCAGGAATAATTTTACCGGCAATTTTTGGTTATTTGATTGGAGGTATTGCAGCTGCGGTTGGTTGTTTAGTGTGGGGAGGATTAGTCAGATTAGTATTTGTCCATCATGGTACATTTCTGATTAATAGTGCAGCACACATTTGGGGTAAGCAACCCTATTCGCAAGAAGATTCCAGCAAGGATTCATTCTGGTTAGCATTTCTTACTTTTGGTGAAGGCTATCATAATTTTCATCACACCTTCCAAGCAGATTATAGAAATGGCCACAAGTGGTATCATTTTGATCCTAGTAAATGGTGGATTAAGATGTTCTCACTATTAAGACTAAAATCGAATCTTAAGAAAACTCCTAAACATTCTATAGAAGTTGCCAAACTGGATATAAAATTTAAGAAAACAGCTGATAAACTAAGTTCCAAAAATATTGATACAAGTGTCTTTGAAAAGCAGTTACTAAGGTATCGTAAATCTATGAAATTATGTCTTTTCGAAATCCATAAAGCACGTCAAGAAATGAAAGCAGCAATGAAAGAAGCAATGAAAAACCAAGCCGATTCTATACGCGAAAAAATCATTGAAATAAAGCAATCATACAAGCAAATTAAACAAGATTTAAGGTTAATGTTCAATGAAATGAATGAACAATATAAGACCTTTTCAGGAAAAATAATCACACATTGATATTGATTTTCTATCAGTAGTCATTGTACATGTAACCTGCATAATCCATACGAATCTTTGTAGTCTGGTCTATGTTTACGTCTTGGGAACTATCGATGTTGAGTAGCCAAGAACCACGCATCGGACTTTCTAGCCATACTTCCCATGTGAAATCTTCTCCAACATCTAATGTCTCACTGTGAGTTTCTACAATATTGCCTTCAGGGTCTATTAATTCCCATGTGATATCAGTAGGTTGAGATGTAAATGGAAGTGCCCATGAATTACCAATAGTTGATTCTACATTCATTCGCTCAGCCGAGCCAACCGAATTGGGATTGGGTGCATCCACAAATAGATTTGCAGGCTCTCCCGCTTGTGATTGATTGATATAGAAATTAGCAGAACGAATTACTGCAGGCCAATCAGATTCTGTTCTCGGCATACTATCTTCATTGCCTTCTGAGTCGATAACTCCAAATTTCGCCATGAATGCACCATAGCCAGTATACATGTGCTGTATTGTATTATTTTGGCTTGGATCAATAGTTTTCTTCTCTGAATCATCGCCCGGCAATAACCAGAATTCTACAAATTCTGCACCAATCTCTGACTCAGGTGAATATTCGATTTCTAGTTCTGTTAATGTTTCAATAGTTTGATTATTTTCATCCTTTTCAAAGTGATGAGTAACTTCCCAGCCACTCATTCCATAAACAGCATAAATATCGAAACTCTGTTCACCAAATGTTTCAGCGCTAATACAACCAGGAATCACAAAAAATGATACCATGGCAAGTACCAATAATGTACGCATGATAATTACATTTACCTTTATTTTATTAATATATGGCCAACAAGTGTTGGTCAATTTGACTCCAGTAAGTCATTTATTGCAGAGTTAAAAACTGATTTGCCACGATTTACAACCTTATTTTGCCAAACGCTATCTTTGGGATTAAATGTCCTTAGCATTTTCAGTCTACTCCAGTGTCGTTTAGCATCTTGTTCTGATGAGTAGTCGCCCCACTGTGTCCAACGGTTCTCACATCTGCTCGCTCTGATAACTTTGATCGGACTAAATGTTCCAAATTCTTGAGTTATAGATGTCCAATTTATATTTTCATATCTATCTTCTAATCCTTGATGGAAATCTCCATCGATTTGGTACCCCACTCCTTCATTGGGGTCAAGACTCTCGACATGACCGGGAAATAGTTTGGTCAATTTTTCTAATTTTGATTTAGTAGTATCTGGTGAAACAAGTAAGGTGTCATGGCCGCTGGGCCCTAGTCCAGTATGTAAGTCAATAGCCCAAATTTGGTTTATTTCCTTTAGATTTCTATCAAGCCATTCAAGAAGTAATTTTGGCCCGGGTTGTAAACTCTTACCGCCATATTGAATCGCTTTGGGATATTCATATTGACCTTCTGCAACCCATTGCTTAACATTGTTAAACCCGTGACGTAGAACCAATTTTAGTGCACCAAAGATGAATAATCTATCTCTCTTTTTTGGTGGGGTTTGAGGATTGAAGAATTCTCGGATTTGTTCATAACCTTCTGGGACTCCAGTATATGATTGATCTGAACGTAAGAAATTACGATTTAAATCGACATTATTTTCATTAAATCTTCTCCACCATGCCATTCCATATGGATTTACAGTATGAATGAAAATAATGGCATAGTCTTGGAATGAATCCTGTTTTGAAAGTTCGTCCATTATCGATAATTGTATAGCACTACCAGGATATCCTTCAACACCGTGTATGCCTGAACTTGAAAGCAAAACCTTCCCACTTTTCAGTGAACCAATTACCGCTACATCAATGGCTAAAGGCTCTTTTTCAGGTCCGGTTAAATCCAACATTAATCTTTCATGCCTAACTTCATGATTTTCTCGTAGAGAATCGCATGCAATAGAAAATCTACCTGCTGCCTCAGAGTATGACTTGGAAAACCACCTACTCGACATTGATGGTGTTACTGAGGTCAAGGTTTTGATGCTTCGCAATTTTTGTTCAGGATTTTATTTCTGTTTGTTCAGCATCTTCTACTAAGGTAAATTCAAAATTACCACTTGCGCTATCATAGTCGATATTTGAAAATAAGACTTTCATTCTTCGATCTTCAAATGGATCATGGAACCATGGTTGCCCACCTCTGAAAATTTTCAGAATCTCTTTGTAGTCATTTATTGGCATTTTACCTGTAATGGTGTAAACTGCGGATTCAGCACCCTCATCCAACAAGTCATCTCCCTCATTTCCTCGTATTACGGTTCTCTGCATGCGTCTTTTTATGTTCATGTGAACATTACAATTGGAAATTTTAATCCAATCTTTCCCAACATTAGCGATAAAACATTCACTTGCTTCCATAACATTCCCACCACTGGCAAGCATTTATGCTTATTGAGTAGAAAATTTTCTTTCATGGTAGAGGATGAATATCCATGTTCCAACTAGTAATGCCATATTTGTAAACCAGAACCATGGAATTGACCATCTTATGCCATCAAACATTAAGTCGGAAATTGGATGGAAAATTGGTGTAGGGAAGAACTGGATAGTATGCGAAGGTATATCTGTCCAAATATGAAAATACCATGGAAGCCAGAGGATAAATGCTTGCTTTCCGGACGTATATTTTGAAAGGAACATATTTTGTAAAAATTTAGGAGTTCCTTTTTTCTCTAGATAAAGCCAAGTCAGTAAACAACATAATGTTACAATCACTAGGCTATGACTCCATTGATAGATTGCCCAAGATAATGGATGGAAATCAGCAGTAACTGTGCTATCATCGACTTCAGGTTTCTCAAAACCAGTAAGAATTCCTACAATAGTGGCCGGAAAAAATGCCATCAAGTCCGGTAATACACTCATAGGACCTGCAGCTCTTGTTTTGAGTTTCCCCCTAGTCACAGCCATTCCCCAAAACCAATGTGATATTACGTCCATACTATATCGTCTGGAAATCAATTATTATTATTATTGATTTCGTGAGGCATCGATTAGTATAGAAAAATCGTATTATTGAGTTAATTTACAAGGGAAACTTCATACCTAAAAGAAAGTCAATAACGGTTTGGTGGGATGCGTATGACTGAGCGAAAGCAGGATGCTTTAACGGAAAAATTTCTTGATTCACTGATTGAAAACAATCAGATTCAAGATGAAAAAGAAGAAATAACTCTCGAATTAAAAGCTGCTCCTGAAGTAGATGATGATGAATCATTCTCTAATCTTGCAAGTCGAATTGTCGATGAAGTTATCTCTTCAAGAACACCCGCCGATCTCGCAAAGAGAGTACTTAGCCAAGCTGGAATAAATACCGGTGATGGTCCAGCAGAACCTCAGGTATTCAATGGGCACCTCAGGCATGTTGGTAAGCGAGCAAGAAAAATTGCACGTAAGGAAAATACTAATCTTAGAATTAGAAGAGTTAAGACTCAGTCTAGGGGTGCGCCTCCAAGTTTGAGACGACGTGGAGCACCTCCTGAAACAAGGACTAGACCCTCAATAGGGATGGAAGATGAGGTAAGGCGCTCTGCTAGAGAGTCAAACAACAGGAGAGGTAAATCCAGAAAGAAATCTCGCCGTTTATTCAGAAGATAATTATTACAAACGGTCAAAAAGGGAGAGCCTACCCCCGCAACATAGGTGGTCGACATGAGCATATCAAATCCTAGTGAAGAACATACAATGTTGCGTGAGATGGTTCGCGATTGGGTTAATGAAAATGTAGAACCTCAAGCCTTTGAATATGATAA
>QQRY01000030.1:0-407 GCA_003602575.1 Candidatus Poseidoniales archaeon | reverse complement strand
GACCCTGGGTTTGCACTTGCTTACTTAGCTCACTCAATGTTATTTGTCAATAATTTATCATTCAATGGAAATGAAGAACAAAAAGCTAGAATTCTACCTAAGGTCTGTTCAGGGGAATGGATTGGTGCAATGGCTATGTCGGAACCAGATGCCGGAACAGATGTTCTAGGTCTATCCACTACTGCAAAGAAGACTGAAGATGGCAATTGGTGTATCAATGGTCGGAAGATGTGGATTACCAATGGTTGTTTAGATGAAACTGGAACACCTGCAGATGTGGTTTGGGTTTATGCTAGAACCGGAACAGATGAAAGAGGTAGAGTTGAGATGTCTACTTTCATTGTCGAAGCAGGAATGCCAGGCTATACTGTTGGGCAGAAGATTTTCGATAAAACCGGAATGCGTGC
>QQRY01000003.1 GCA_003602575.1 Candidatus Poseidoniales archaeon | reverse complement strand
GACTTTAATTCGAAGAGTATTGAATACAATATGACACCGTTAAATAATTGGAATGTGACTCAGTTTATTGATAGTCAAAATATCAATTTAACTTCAAATTTAGAGCCAGTTTCAATCAATGTTTCAGTTTGCTTGACTGTTGATCAAGAAGATGGATGCGACCAAGGTACACCAAAATATGCAGATGTTACATTCAATCCGATTAGCTCTAATGTTAAGCAATACCAACTCAATGCAACTGATTTCACCAGCGAAGGTATAGCATCGTTAGACATTATGCCAGGTAAATATTCTGTAATTACAAATTATACAGATGCCAAAGATGAAAATGCTACAGATTTCAACTCATTTACTACATCATTTGAGGTATTTGTTAGTATGTTTGAGTCGGATAATTCTCAAGTGGAAATTATACTAAGCGACGAAAGATTATTCGCCGGTAAAATAACTGCAGGAAGTGAAAACTTCACAAACTCTGAGTTCTTATTATACAATGAATCAAATAATCAATTTGTCTCTGTTAACACTAATGAAACCGGTTCATTTGCTCACTATGTGCCCTCAGGGGATTGGATTGTTATCATCTCTCCACAGCAGATTGACAATGTGACATATACCTTAAGATATCCTATATCGGTAACAGATGATTCTTCATTGAGGACTGATTTACAACTCGAACTTTCTGAAGTATCATTGCTGAATTTCACTTTGATAGAACTTGGTACTAATGACCCAGTATCAAACGCTAGAGTGGTTGCAATTAGCCAAGAAGGGTTAGGAAATTTCACATTAGCACCTAGTGATGTAAACGGCAATGTCTCTGATGAAATTATGCCTGGTTCATGGATTTTATCTCTTGATTTAGATGTAGGTAATGAAAAATGGGAACTTAATGATTCTAATTACCTAATCACAATCACTTCAGGTGAGTCATTAGAAGTCGGAAATTTGTCTGTTAATTCAGAAGTGCTAATCGGTGGTAGGTTCTACTGGGATTCTAATGAAAATGGTAAATCTGATAGTGGTGAACTCATTTCTAATGCCAATGTTTCAATTACATCAGCGGACGAGACATTGCAGTTCTTCACAGAAACCAACGAATTGGGTGCGTGGCAACAATTCGTTCCTATATTGAACAGTTACAACATTACAATACAGCAAGATGGATACTACACTGCTTATTATTCATCAAACCAATCAGACCTCTTAGTTGTTAACGATTCATTGATTTTAGAAGATATAACTACTACTGCTGAAAATGTATTGATTAGTGGTTCAATAACTTCAAACATGCAAAATGAAGAAGCCAGTTTGCTAGATGCCTCAATCATGCTTTACCCTGAATCATCAAGAGATTCAGAACCAATTACTGTTGTTGGAACATACTCTAATGGTTCGTTAGAATGGTCGACGAGTGTTGAACCGGGTGTTTGGATTGTTGTAGTAAAAAGTTCAGTATTTGATGAAAATACCGGCGGTATTTCAATTGGCTTAATTGATGCAACTATCATAGATGGTGGGGCACTGAATATGACTATGTCATCAGGAGGATATGTAGATATTAGCACAACTTGGGATGATATTCAATTGCAAAGTCATCATGCAGGATCTCTCAGTACTGGAATTGAAATGTTACAAGAACCGGTTGAGGTTTCGATTGATATTGGAATTGGTGCGACATGGAATTACAGTTTGAATGATGATGGTATGCTCAACTTGTTATTGCCAGTTGGAGATTTCCAAGTTGCTTCTACTTTCACATCAATTCAGCATGAAAGAAATTTAGAGATGGATTACTTTGGAATATCAAATGGAATAATTGAACAGGGTATCATTGATTTGGAATTAGCATACACACGTTCACTTAACTCAGACTCATTGGTCACTGTAGACAACAATTCAGTAGCCAATGCAACTTTCAGTGGAAATAACTTACTAACTCCTGAAATTTCAGGTGAAGATTACAAGACAATTGAATTTAATCTAGACATTGAATATCAGGGGACTGAAACTACCGATGAGCTAACTGTAAGCGGTTTTGTTTCCAATGCTCAAGACTCAGATGATTGGTCTGTGGAAGTTTACAATGGTACAAGTTGGGTTTCAAGTCTAGATGTGACTCTTGGAATTGGTGAATCTCTTTCTGATATTAGTGTTGAAAATTCAACGGTTGTAAAGATGAGAGTTAACTTGCCAAATTTAACTTCATCAATCAGTTTGGATGTTGGACATTTGGTAAATATTGAATTGACCGGAGATGCAGGAGTTTCGAGTTCAACAAATGTAAGAGTAAATGTTCCACAATACTATGGTATGGAATTAACTAATGTTGTCGAAGAAACAGGTGTTTCACCTGGTGGAACTGGCAATTTTGCTATAACATTGTTAAACACTGGGAATGGTGATGATACCTACACCATAGAATTGGCAGATAACTTGCTTGAAGGATGGCAGATTACCCCTCCTACAACGTCTCTAACCATTTCTAAGGATGACCAAAGAACTCAATCGTTCTCAATATTTGCACCTGAAGATTTCACTTCCGGAGAAATAGAAGCAACAGTGACGATTACTAGTGAAGATGGCCTAACATCAGAAACAGTAGTTGTGGACATAGTATCTGCTAGAATCTCACTAGATGTTGATGAAACTTTATCTCAAGAATTGACTAAGGTCTATGAGAGTAAGAACGGACAACTAATAGTACCAATTTCTAATAGCGGATATCGTACTGCAAGCAAGGTTCTTGTTTCTGTAAATCTAACTAATGATGCTGGAAATGAGATTCTAGAGACTTTTGAATCATTAGAAATTGTTGTTCCAGCAGGAGCAACCACTAATGCAACCTTTGTTCTAGATCCTTCTTCTGCTAAATTCAACAGATTCGCAATAAGCGTAGACGTGCTTGGGGATGATTTGGAATACGTCGAGGATTCCATTGAACCATTTGATTACCAAGAAGAAACAATTCTTGATGAAGCTGAAGGAACTTCTTCTTGGTTCATGGTGGTAATTGTCGTCCTTACATTACTTGTTGGATATGGTGGAACNAAGGTTGCCCGTAATAAGGGAACAAATAGATTCTGATTTCAGACAATGAGTTAAATGCTTGACTAGCAAGTCGACAATTGGTGAGGTCTTGAGTTCGTTAGATACAGTGGAACTTCTTCCAGAACCAGATGATCGTAACATTCTCTCAGCAATTGACCCTTCTGCGGTTGGTTTTCAAGATGAATGGAGAGCTGAAATTACCGGTTGGGCGCCAAATAAGCCCACGCCAATCAACAGAGTAAGGGGTAAAAGGTTCTTAGTGACAAATAGTATTCTATTTGCTATTTTTGCAGTTCTAATGTTGTGGATTTGGCAATCTGGATATTTCCTAATTGAAGTTCCTCCTGCTAAGTCTGAATGGGCGGCTGAACAAGCAGGGTTTGACGATAGCATTTTGAATGGATTAACTGGTGAGGGGGTGAAGGTTTGTATTGTAGACACAGGTATAGATCTAAGCAACCCTGCCTTTTCAGGTGTGAGTGTGGAATTCAAGGATATGATTGGTACTTCATCCACGCCAGTTGATTATGGCTTTTTGGCGCACGGTACATTGATGGCTGGATTACTAATTGCTCAAAGCCACCAAATTGGTATGTCTCCCAATGTTAAGTTAGGCGTAGTGGCAGCATTAGGTGATGATGGTAGTGGCCAAAATACTGCTAACGAGGAATCTGTAGCAATGGCAATAAACTGGTGTATTGATGAATTCCAAGCAGATATAATATCTCTGTCATTAGGAGGTACCCAAAATGATGGTATGAGTCGTGAAGGGCCTTCAGTTTCAGTAACTAGGAAAGCCACAGATATGGGAATCTATGTCGTTGCGGCTGCTGGTAATGATGGTGGACCAGATGATGATGGTAGAGTATCTGTGCCAAGTAATGTCCCTAGAGCTATATCAGTGGGCGCCTCAGTCAAGGGAGGTGGGGTTTGGGATAACAGTTCAATGGGTCAGCAGACTACTTTAGATGGTGAATTACGGACTAATCCAAATTTCAAGCCTGAAATTATTGCTCCTGGTCAATCAATTATCAGTACAGGAGTTGGAGACACTTGGTACTCCAGTAGTGGTACCTCAGATTCAACAGTATTTGTTACCGCTGCATTAGCTCTTATTTTGGAAGATTTGCCAATGTTAAGGCCACAATCTGATTCGGATGGTTCTTGTGTTGATTCTGTAAAAGAGGCTCTAAGAATGAGCACTCCTAGTGGCGGTAATATTCATGATAGCCGGTCTGGATACGGAGAGTTGCATGCAGGAAATTGGCTTGAAGAAGCAAGAAAATTGCCTATTTGCCAGTGATTGATATTTGTTAATGGCTAATATCGGTGATACTATTAGTCGGTTTTGATATTCTAAATTTTATCAGTATTAGAGCAGTATTATATTGCTTGGCAGCATAGGATAATTTAGAGGAGTTTTCATGTCTTCAAATTTAAAGAAAAAAAGTATCTCAATGATTGGTTTGTTATTCTTTTCAGTCGCCCTTTCAATGATTTCTATACCTGCTGTTTCGGCTGCAGGAATTAATCAAACAACCGCCGGTCTTCTAAACGGTCAAGAAACTTGGACAGCAACGCACACATTGACAGACAATGTTACAGTTGCACCAGGTGC
>QQRY01000029.1 GCA_003602575.1 Candidatus Poseidoniales archaeon | reverse complement strand
TTGGATTTAGATGATGCTTTCCCGCTTGATGCCTCAGAGTCAATTGATACAGACGATGATGGAACTGGAGATAATGCAGATACAGATGATGATGATGATACAGTATTAGACATAGATGACGCGTTCCCACTCGACCCTACAGAATCAGTTGATACTGATGGAGACGGTACAGGTGATAATGCTGATAACGATGATGATAATGACAATGTTTTGGATTTAGATGATGCTTTCCCGTTAGACCCTACAGAATCAGTTGATACAGACGATGATGGAACTGGTGATAATGCAGATACAGATGATGATGATGATACAGTATTAGACATAGATGACGAATTCCCTCTAGACCCAACTGAATCAGTTGATAATGATGGAGACGGTACAGGTGATAATGCTGATACCGATGATGATAATGACAATGTTTTGGATTTAGATGATGCTTTCCCGCTTGATGCATCGGAGTCAATTGATACAGACGATGATGGAACTGGAGATAACTCAGATGAAGATGATGATGGAGATAACATAGTAGATATCATCGATAGTTTCCCACTAGATTCTACGGAATCCGTTGATTCTGATGGAGATGGTATCGGTGATAATGCAGATACCGATGATGATAATGATGGAATGCCAGATGTCGATGATGCTTTCCCATTTGATGAGTTAGAGGTGAGTGATTTTGACACAGATGGAACTGGAGATAATGCAGACTCTGATGACGATAATGATGGAGTTTCTGATGCTAATGATGCATTCCCATTTAACTCATTAGAGGTGAGTGATTATGATTTTGATGGTACAGGAGATAATGCAGATAACGATGATGATCAAGATGGAATAATAGATGTTGATGATGCATTCCCATATGATTCCAGTGAGTATTTAGATACCGATAATGACGGTATAGGCAATAACGATGATTTAGATGACGATGGCGACAATGTGATTGATTCTGAAGATTCTTTCCCACTTGACCCAACCGAATGGGAGGATGTAAATGGTGATGGCTTAGGAGATAATATGCATCCTCTAAATATGTTTGAAAATTTCATACAACAACCATTGATTCCTTCGATTGTAGTTGTTGTATTGATTGCTACTATGGTAATTCTTTATCGTAAGCAATCTTCAATAAGTATTGAACAGGAAGGCTCTGAAGAAGAGTGAAAGTTTCCAATAATGAGTGATAATCACACATTAATTTTCTCTCTTGAATTAAAACACCTGTTCATATACTACTGACCAAATCTCTTAGCATGGCACTGGAGTGTAACATTGGCGCAGCAGGAAAAGCTGCAAGATTGAGACTAGGTCTTCTAGGAGTTGCTGGTGGATTGGCGTTAGGTCTAGTAACTGCTGTAGGATTACTCCCCTCTCTTGCTTGGTGGGGAGTCTTAGGAAGTATTGCTGGCGGTTCTTTCGCAATATGGGAAGCAAGGGCTGGATGGTGTGTTGTTAGAGCAATGGGATTCAAAACTCCAGTCTGATTTATTCTATAGATTAAGTTATCAGGTTAGAACTTCGAGTAGTCTATCTTGCTCTGCAGCAAGCCTTAGTTCCATTGCTATTCTTCTACCACTAGACATTGGTTTTCTCCATGTTGCATTACCGTATGGATGGCCAACACTAACGTGAACATTCGTTCCACCACCTAAACGAGGTGCAACATCATAAATGTAGTAATTCATATCCTTGTCAATACAAGTTTGTAAGCAGAATGGGCCAATAATTCCAGGAGCGTAATGTTCTTTACTTGCTGTAATAAATTTCTCTCCAAGTTCAAACGCCTTTTCTAATAATGATTCTCTAATTGTAGCAGTATTGTGTCCAACGACTGTCATTTCAGGTATTTGCTGATGTAATGGCATAGTCATCTGTTGAGGTGCTGGTAATCTAACATGACCATCAAGTGATGATTCAAACCTCCAATCGACCCCAAGCAATTCAAGTTTTTCTCCTTCTTCAGCTAGTGGGCTGTAGAAAAAGTTTAGATTGAAAACAGGTCCAATAACATATTTTTCAATTCTTGCACCCTCGAGTGATTCTTGGTCTATTACGCCTTCAGCAAGTAGGGATTCTGATTTTTCTACATATTCGGCATAAGATGCACAAGTAAAGAATCCACGTTCAAGTTTCTTTTGAGCATGATGAAGTTTTACAATCACTAAACAATCAATATCTTGAGGATCTTTAATTGCTTCAGGATATGGTAATCCTGCTTTGTCAAGAATCCAATAATAATCTTGTTCCTCAGTTCTCTCTTCCATTCTCAACATATTTCTTGAACCAAAGAGTGGTACTTTGAAGTTATTTTCAACATCATCGATAGTTGAATAAGAGGTAAATGAACGGTTTGGGATATATACCACATTTCGCTTTCGCATTTCAGATTGTAAGTCTGCATTCATAACATCATTGAATGAATTTAGAACGATTGCTTTGTCGACCATTCCTCTAGTTACTCTTCCAGAACTTGACCTTTGGGTTTTGAAGTAATTAGCATATGTCTTATGTCTTCCTTCTTTACAATATGCTACAGTAGGGAATCCCTCTTCGATTGCCCCGTCACAAATGTCTAATGCAGAATGAGATGCAGTCATTCCAATTCTTAATTTCAAACGGTCATAATCCTCTACTATTGCAGCAATTTCATCATTGGAAATCATACTTTATGCCTCCCCTTATATTTGCTGTTTTGCCGAGGGTCTTTGATTCCTACCGTTGAAAAATCAGTCAAATTTTTGCAGTTGCATCAATTCTTCAGTTGAAAGAGTGTCTCCAGACATTAATTTACTCATCAAGTCTTGAACTTCAACTCTCGCATCCTTTCTCTTGCCGCCACCGGTAGAACCTTTCATTGCGCCTAGAATGTCTTGAATCGAATGTAGGCATCTTAGTGAAACGATATACAAGTGATGTGCTTTGTCAGCTTCTTTTTTCGATCGACGCAATTCTCTATGGCAAGATTCTGCTTTTTCTCTCTGCTTGTCAACTTCTTTGTTCCACTGTAGCATCAATTCGTGTGCTTCTTGGGCTGCTTGAGCAGCCTTTTGAACTTCTTCGTGAGCAGCATCTTGTTCTTCAACAGCGATGCGTAGAGTTTCTCTAGCACCTTTCAAGTCATCATTTGAGTCTTCAGCACTTTTCATTTTCTTTAGTTTTGAAGAGATCTCTTTCATTCTCTTCATGACTTTAGTTTCGTTTTTTCCAGTGTGTTGCCCACGCTCGAATTCAGATTCTAGTCTGTTTAGTTCTCTTGAAAGAGATTGTACTGTTTCAGGTCTGTCACGGCCTCTTCGTCCACGTCCACCTTCCGAAGGTGCTTCAGCAGGTCTTGACTGATCGATTATTGACTTGGCTTCACGAACTTTATTATTCGCTTCTTGCCTTGCATTCTTCTTTTCACGAACCAATTCATTCATTTGTTCTCGAATTTCTCTTTGTTCTTTAACTTGAACAATCAATTCACGAACTTCTGAATTAAGTTCATTTCTAGCACCAGTATTCTCTTTGGTTTTTTGATTCCACTCATCACGTGTTGTACGATATTTAGTTGCTTTGTCATCTACCATTTTTCTTCTTTCTTCGAGAATACCTTTCATTCCAGACATAGTTTTACGCACCTGTTCACGTAAGATTCCCATCTTACGCTGACTGTGCGACCAATATCCCCCATTTAATGCTTGATATTGGCATTTAGAAAAATTTCTAAGAAAAAGTTGTTCTAAATCTTATTAATTAGATATTCATTAAGCCTCAGCGATGCGTTTTCAAGACTTTTTCGAATCATTCCTAGATTACATGAATGCTCACACCAAGTTACAAGGCGGTGTCCCACATCTAATTGCTCAACAATCAGTATAGCCTTTTCGCTAGTTACTGTGATACGAGAGAACTTATCCTTAGTTCGAATTAAGTCAGCAATTTTTGAAATAATATCAGATTGTTCAAGATTTTCTTTTGCCTCAAATAAAACAAAACCTTCCTCATCGACTAGTGCAGCATTAATTATTCCACTAACTCTAGTCAAATCAGATACGATAAACTCCTCCATGAATCCACCTAGATAGAGGAAGGGGATAACCTTTGAGATAATTTTTCTCTTAAATGGTCTATAAGTTTCCTCTCATCATGTAACCATGTTCGGTCTTATAGTAAGAATCAATCCGTCGAATTATTTCCATGCCTCTTACTCTATAGAAATTTTGAGCATTGACATTTGAGCATTTAACTTCCAGTTGAATATACTTCTTCCCTTGATTTTTCAAACTCTTAGTCATAAATTTCCAAGCATTACCTCCATGACCTTTGGATTGAAAATCCTTGTCTATGACAAATGCCACGACTCTTACAGAATCTTCCATGAATGGCTTACTCCACATTATACCTTTCAAGCAAGAAGGCTTTGGGTATGTATCTCTGTCGATCAACATTAAATTTCCATCCCATTGTGGGATTGCTAGATTGATAAATGAAGAGTCTTGGTAAACTTCTTGAGTTTCGGATAGGAATAAATCAATAATTCTTTGGCGCCACTCTGGAGTCATTGATTCCGGTTCAATTCCATACACCCATTGGATGTCAGTCATTTTCAGTCCTCACATTCCCTTTTTAGAACGTCCCCTCTTTCCTCGATGAGGTGAAAAACTCTTTTTCCTGGGCTTTTTCTTTTTCTTATTTTGTTCATTTTCTTGATTATTAGAAATTGAGGAAATTCCTCCGCTGTTCAGTAGGGCATCAAGGTCTGAAAGTGAAAGTGAGCCACCCGATGCGGCCCTTGATTTAACTTCGGCGAGATTTACATTATTCTTTATCTTATTATACCTATTTTGATTTCGTCGCTTCTTATGTCTATTACGGTTTTTAGTTCCACTACTGCGCCCTGAGATTCCTATCCAAGCTTCAATACGACCAATTTCACGCTTCAATTTTCTCTTCTGATTAAGCATTGGGCTCATTTCCATAAGTAATTTATGGGCTAATTCATCAAATTTAGCAAAATCTCCAAATAAATTGAAACCATTTCCACTTGCTTTTACATTTTCTAATTCAAACAGTGCAGTTTCTTGTTCACGTAATAATTTCTTAAATTCATTATGTAATTCTCGAGTTTTCTTTGAATGTTCATGCATACTTTGCAATTCGAAGAACCAAGAAAATGATTCAATTTCTTTATTTAGCGACGGAGTTCTCATCAAGTCAACATCTTCTGTTAAACGTTTGAATACTTTCGACATCTCATTTTCAATCCAATGTACCGGGATGTAATTGTTATTGACTTCATCTCGCTGCTTCTTTACTCGTTCAATTTTCTCTCGACGAGGTTTAATCGTATTTGCAATCTTATTTTCTTCTCTTTGTAATTCAGAATTCTTACGCAATGCTTTTGACATTTCAGTGGCATTATTTCTTTCATTAGTTCTAATTTCTAATTCGGAATTTAGAACAGACAACTCACTCTGTAAATCAGCCAACATGTCTTTTGCATCTTGAATAGTAATTGTTCTTAAATCTTCAAAAAGATCAGTATTTACTGTATCATTTATCAATTCTGGGAATTTTGTTTCAGTAAGTTTTTTCCAATCTCCACCCTCGCTTATAATCTTGAATCCCCGTAAAAATTCTTCTCGAATTTCCATAGCGCCTTCTGGACGAAGAACTCTACTTAGATCATGCATTGTATCAAACGGATCTTCAACTGGCAGGCTATGCTTACCGAGTCTGACATCATTATTATCTATCACTGCATCAATGATTGAAGGTTTATCTTGTTTCCATTTTTTACTAGAACGAGTGATATTTTCGCCTGAACGAATTGATATAACATTGTCATCCCAAGGCCAATTCAATGCAAAAGATTCAAAGAAATTCAACAAAAGTTCTCCGACACTTTGTGAATTATTTTCTTTTAGCAACACCTTCGGGTCTTCGCACATCGTTAGATCATATTGGGTGCCTTGTATGACTTTGATTGATTTCTTTCCCTCTTGTTGAATATTTGGTACTACTGGCGGACAAGTAGTCTGTAATGATTGTAAGGCTATCAGTGTCCATGCGTATGAAGAGAATGTTCCGTACGCAGCGTTACAAATACCTCTATGCAAGGCCCAATGCTTGACCGCAAGAATAAACGGGCGTACTCTTGAGTCACAGTCATTATACAATCTCAGTAGTTTAGTATTGTATATGGCTAAACTGTTGTTTATAGAAATATCAATAGGAATCTTACTCCTTTGGTCAACGAATTTTACTATGGGTACTCTAGCGTGAGATATCAAAGTGACATCTTCCATTCCATCGTGACGAAGCATTCGCGCAATTGTATTCAAGACTTTCTTTGGTTTCTTTCCATTAAATTCTAGACATAAATCAACATCTCCGTCTTTCAACCCAAGGCCAGACTTTGAAGAGCCAAAAGCCGATAACTTAGATCCTTGAAATTCAGAATCAAAACGTTTCTTTAGGTGGTTTATTATTCCTTCTCTACGTTCAGTCAGGTCTTTAGAAATCTCTTGTTTTGAAACGAAATCCAATACGTCCTTGGATAATTCATCGCAGTTCGAATTTGAAATTTCAGAAGATTTTTGTTTAGAATCTGAAGTCAGCAAGGAATATGTCAAAGGCCATTTCTCCTGTTGAGACTTTGTAAGTCCGGTAATCTCACAGGTTTTTGACATCAACTATTCCTCCTTGATGCATTATTACTAGGTTTTTGTTTCATCAATGAGCGACTCGAAGGCCCACCAGATGCTACTCTCTCTGAGTCTAATAATAATTCACTAAAATCCTCAGTCGATAATCGCGAATTCCAAAATTCGATAGCAGAATCGCTCTCCTTTTTGCAACGAGTTAATTTTGTGTAACGGGAATCACATCTTCGGCGATGAGATTCATTTTCAAGCCAGATACTCTGAATTTTTTCATTTTCTTTGGATAGTTCCATCATAGCAATATGTGCCTTTCGGCCTGCATCTAGTAATTTATTAGCATTATTTCTCATTTCATCTAAATTTTCAGAAATCTCCTTTGTTAAAACATTCTTCGATGCCCAACTTTCATGCTCAGTAATTTCAGATTGTAAATTTTCTATATTTAGTAAAGTCCCTTCATCTGATTCAGAATCATTATTTTCTAATTGATTAAGTTTAGTAAACTTGTCATCGGAATTATCATTGGATAAAACTTTCAATTTAGCAATTATTTGATTGGCGGAAAGTTGTGCATCATCACGCTCTTTCTTCAATTTGGATACCTTTGATAGTAAATCATCTCTTTTGGTTCTCGAATCCTTAGCTAGATTTGCGGCAATTTGCCTCTCCTCTTGCCGTTTTGCTATTTGCGATGGTAGTGATTCCACAATCTTTTCTCGGCGATGAAGAATCGCTTTCGCCAAGAATTCTGGCGAAACTGAGAGCAAGTCTCTGGGAGTCATACATCCGGCCCAGTTTTCAACCTTCAATAAACATGGCGCAGGAGTCCTTTTGGGCGAGAAGGTGAAGAACCCCCTAATCTTAGGGCATGTGTGGGCGTAATTGATAGGGGTTCTAGACTCTGCTATGTGTTGGCAATTATTTTGCTTATATGTCCTTCATACTTGCCATTTGTGTCTGCAAGTTCTGATGGTATTTCTATCGTTAGTAGTACAATTTCCTTGACAGATTTTGATAAAATTGAACAATCAGATTATCAGTTAGAATTTGATATCGAGATTATCGGTTCACCCACCGAGCCAACTTCTTATGCAGACATTTCTTTTGTCATGGAGACGATTTCAGGAACTGTCATCTCTAGTACGATTGAAAATTATTCTGTAAATGATAGCGAATCAATCCCTGTGTCACATAATTTTTCTGAAATACCATATGGATATGTTGTTATTTTAGTTTCAATGACAGGTGATGTTGCATCATCAAGTCCGACGCATGAATCTTCTTTTCAAAGAACTTTACAGAGATTAAATCCTTTGGATATTTCAGTTGGTCAAAGTGATTCAATCATCATAGAAGGAATTGATTCTTTAGGCCAAGGTACCGGTAATCTTTCAGTCAATGATGGAGATTATGTTCAACTTCAAATCCCTGTGATAAATGATGGAGATTTTGATTGGAGCGGCTTCATTACGGTTAATTTGACAGATTCTAATGGTTTTGAGAATACCACTTCTCAATTATTCTCGGTTAGTGCAATGCAGACCAGTATTTATTTCTTCAACTCCACTATTATGGTTAATGAAGGTCAAATCAGTTTTGATATCTGGTTAAATGATTCAGGCGATGGAGACACATCTGATGAGAGTGTCAATTTTATGTTTTCAATAAATCCACCTCCTTTGCCAATAATCTCTATGTCTTTAGAGGAAGTTACGACTGAAATTATTGCTGGAGAAACAATGTTATGGAATCTTGAGGTCTACAATTCTGGAGAAGTTGGTTTTGATGGAAATATCTCCTGTAGATTTGATCAATTTTTAATAGCGAATGATAGTTTAGTTCTTGATTCAAATACGGGGGTCAACATCTCAGTAACTACAACCGCAAGGCCTGGTCAACTTACTTGTGAGGTTTTGAATGACCGAATTTCTCTTTCCTCTCAACCAGAGGTAAATCTAACGCTAATGGTTGAATCCGCTGAATTTGAAACAGCAGGTGGAAATGTTCCTGCTAAACTACTGGGGCCATGGCATGAAGGAGATGATGTTAGATTATCGATATTAGTTCGTAACCATGGTAGTAAATCTGGTAATGTAAAGATCGTATGTGAAGTTGCTGGAATTACTTATGCCGGAGATTCAATTCAACTAGCAGTAGATGAAGCTGGAGAGATTTTTGTTGATGTTCCAATGATGGAAAGTGGATTACAAATGCTTAACTGGAGTTTGCAATCTTCAGATGGTTCAATAGATTCAGGTTTATTCGGTGAGTTGAATATTTCTGTAGCAGATAGGCAAACTGTTGAGATTTCTATATCTAGAGTCTCTTGGGATGAGCAGAATGGTTTGTCATTTAGTTGGGGAGTGAATCTTTCTGATGGAGTTCAACGTGATGTAAGAGTAAGATTGGGATATATCGATTCACTCCAGGAATCATATCTAGTTGATACGGTTATGTCTCTAAATCCTGGACTCACCGAAGGTGTTCTTGAAATTGGTTTTGTTGATGCCGAGAAAGTCATTGTTAGAGCAAATGAAGATAATTGGGTAGCAGGGTTTGGTTTTACGTCATTGAGTGTAAATACTCCTCAAGAGAGGGCGATTTATTCGATATCCTTTGACCCTCAAACAACACCTAATCGCCCCATTGCTGGGGAATCTGCTAAAGTTATTGTGAATCTAGAAAATTCAGGTATGATTACAGGAGCTCAAGGTAACTTGATTCTAACAACCAGTAGCGGAGTTTTGATTGGGGAGAGAGTGGTCAACCCCCTAGGTTCTCAAACTACAAAAATAGAACAATTCACATTACTAGATTGGCCTGATGGCGATGAAGTTTCTCTTATTGCTACCTGGGAGGTCTCTGGTCAAGTAATTACTGCAGATGAAATATTTATTTCTTCAGTAACTAAAACCGAAGAAGAATCCTCTCAACTTATTGATTTCTTTCCTGCAATATTAGGCGGTATCGCATTAGCAGCAGCAATAATCTTAGTAGTAAGGTTGATAAATTCACGGCAAAATCTTGATTCAAATGACGAGAAAAAGAAGAAATCAAAATCTATCGATAAGACAAAAAAGGCATTATCAGATGTTAAAATACAGGTAAGTTGCCCTGAATGCTCTAGACAACTTAGGGTTCCAATGAATTATTCTGGATCTGTAAGATGCCCTGATTGTAATCATAATTTTGATGTTGAAGGTGAACAAGATGAACCTGATGAAGAACCTGAAACCACTGAAGAAGATTCAATTGATGAAAATGTTGAACATGACGATATACAGGAAAAAGAGGTTGATGATGGAAAGACAGAAGTCGCCTGTCCTGAATGTTCTCAAACTTTGAGAATTCCAAGTTCTTACTCTGGTTCTGTTAGATGCCCTGCATGTAAGAATATTTTCAGAACATGAATCTCTGAGATATATTGAAAGGGTAATTAGTTCTAGACGATTTATGAGCACGGGCCACTTTCAGGAATTCGAGGATGAGTATCTTGAAGCCATGTATGAGTTCTATGAGAAAGACCCTGAGGAAAGGGTTAGAACGGGATCGCTCGCTAATTCGCTAAAAATTTCGCCAGCATCCGCAACTGAAATGGTCCAAAGACTTGCATCTAAGGGATTTCTTGATTATGTTCCATACAAAGGTTCCTCGTTAACTGATAAAGGTCTAGAACATGGAAAGATGATGAAAAGACGTCATCGTCTTGCAGAGGTCCTTCTTGAACACTTACCATTTGACGGAAATCAACATGAAACAGCATGTCGCTTAGAACACGCAATTGATGATGATCTAGATGTCGCTCTATCCTTATACCTAGGAAATCCTACATTAGACCCTAGTGGTAGAGATATTCCAGATATTAGATCCGATTTATCAGATAGACTATCGGTAAGTTCTGACAACTTATTTCCTTTATCGGATTTAGAAGAGGGACAAAGCGGAGAGATTTCGATAATTAGGCTATCTTTAGAAGATGTAGATGTAATGGCCAAAATTGGACTAGAAGTTGGTTCTAAAGTCTCTTGTGAAGGAAACTTGAGATTTGTAAATTCGGGTGAAGTTATACAGCTAAAGGAGTCTTTGGCAAAAAAAATAATTGTTAATTTAACTTCATAGTTAACTATTTGATGTCAATCCTTTAGTGTTGAAAGGATTTAGGCTTATCATGGGAGATGAGGATTTGGAGGATACTTCCGATGAATCGGTCGAGTCAGAAGACTCTTCAATTAATGAAAATGAAAGTAATTTACTTTCCGAATCAGTTGATAATGTGAAAAAGAAAACATTAACTTCAATTAATAAATGGAATAATGAAAAATTTCTATTTGCTCTAGATCGTCAATTGATTAGTTCGGGGATTAGACTTTTACTATTCTTACCTGCCTTCGCTATTTTGGCATTTTTTGGTGCTTGGTCTCAAGCCACAACCTCTCCAGATTGGTGGGAAGACTTCGTTGAGCCAACTATCGGCTATAGTTTTGCTTCAATCCTTGTCATTCTAGTATTCGTAATACTTCTTGGATATATTTTATCGATGGCAGTTCACCGACATAGAGTTAATTTGAGCATTAACAATTTTAGAAATAAGGTTAAGGAAGCTGAAGATTTACACTTGTCAGTAAGGTCTTTACATGGATATGCTCCGCTAGAAAAATTACTTAATAAATCTGCATCAAGACATTTTTTCGCTTTAATTTATTCAATGTTGGCAATACTTTCGATTACAGCGGTTCTATTTTCTGGAATTCAATCTGACACAGGAAGAAATTACCTCTTGTTTTCGTTTTCTTTTACTGTACTATCTCTAGGTCAACACATCTCTACCCGTAGTTCTTATTTCAATATGGCCGAGCGTACTGGATTACTTAATTCATATATCCCTCCAGTTCATCCTTCTACCTTGGACATGGTACTCAGTGATTTAGTTAAATCACAATTAGATCCGCTATTGAAAACAGATTATGATGCATTTGTAAAAGATGTTGAAAAACATGTTAAGAGAGGTATTGAACCAAGGTTTGCCAGAGAAAAGTTGATGATGACTTTGTATAAGCATTCCAAAGGTTTAGATTTATCATCAGTTTTTGAAGAGTTCAGTGAGATATTGACCAAGAAAGGTGTAGAATTCATAAAGAAACACCCAGTTTTCACAATCGAAGAATGGTTGACAATAATTGAACACATTGAAAGAAGAACTCCGGCTTTCTTTAGAATGATCGGTCGTATTGAAGAAGACCTTTCCGCTGGAAGAAAGACTCTTAGAGAAGGCATAGTGTTTGAAGTTGATATGGAGAATATCGTTCATAAGAAAGCCAATCTATTCACTTTCATGCACAATCTTTCCAACGAACCCCGTACTCTAGTTCTAAGGGTCCAATCTCCCGACTTTAGACCTCATGACTTAGCCATGACTTACAGGCTAGAACCAGGTGAAGAAAAGTGGTGGCCTGATGAAGCAGTACCTATATCGCAAAAGGGCAATGACGATATTTTGGCAGTGATGTCTGGTCTTCTAAGAGATGGTACGGTTGCATGGCAAACTATGTTGCCTGAAAGATATGGTGAGGCAACAGTATCTGTTAGGCTGGAAGAAGTGAGTGGTGAATTATTGATTGGTTCACAAATGAATGTTAGAATTCGTTCTGAGTTTAAGGAGCGTATCAGGTCTTCAAGTTCATTGATTTTATCACTCATTGGAGGCATTGGAATTATTGCCGCCATGGGTATCGCGATATTCAATTTCGTATGATATTGAATTATTCGAATTTGCATAGCATTGAAATGGAGTATGCATACGACAGAACATGCGCGGGAAGTTTGGGGAAGGCGAAGAGAAGCCGGATAGTGATCTGCGAGAGCGACTGCATGCAATGGAATCTAAGGTCCGCAAGATGCGTGAAGTTAGGAATAATTTTAATGATCAAGCAAAGGTTGCAGCAGACAAAAGAAACTCAGTTCAATCTCAATATAAAGAGCATAAAGAGAAAATCGATTTAGTTTTAGCAGAAGTTAAAGCAATACGTGCTGAAATTAAGATGTTTAAGCAAAAGAGAAATGCAATTCAAGCACAGATGAAAAGTTTGTTTACAAGGCACAAAGATAGCCGAAGTGAGCATGGCAAGAAAAAGAATGCATCTGCAGAATACGCTCAATTGAAACAAGAAGTGGACGCATTGGAGAAGAAATTTGAAACATCATCTGTAGGGATAAAGAAGGAAAAAGAAATGGTCGAAAAAATCAAGAAATTTTCCAAGAGAATTGAAGAATTAGAACCAGAAGTTGCTAAATTTGAATTAGTAAGTGTCGATCTTTCAGACATAGATACTGCAATCAAGACACTCAAGGCTGAAGCAGATGCCGCCCACAATGCAATGATTGAAGCGGTTGGAAGAGTTAATGAGAAGTCTCCAGAAGTGGATGAGGTATTTGCCCACAGAGACTTTTTGAAGTCCGAAGGAGATAGATTCCATATTGAATTTGTTGAATTAAAAGAGAAGGCTAATGAAGTTCACAGTAAGATTGATGAAATGATGGTTGATGTTAACAAAGCTAGAGATGAATTGAATCTAGCTCGCGAAGAACGTAAATCTTGGATGGTTGACCACAACAAATCTATCGATAACATCATGAAAACTGGTGCACAATCTGATGATGTTGCCGAGTCATTGACTAAACAACTTCTAGAGACTGGCAGTCTGACATTTGGTGGACTTAACAGTGAAGATATGCGTAGTTCAAGATCTTCAAAGAAATCCGATAAAAAGAAAAACATGCGCAGAGTCAACATGAATGCATCTAGAAAGAGATGAGGCATTAGCATGTTTGGCGTCATAATGGCTGGCGGTCAAGGAACAAGATTGTATCCATTGACTGCTAACCGACCTAAACCAATGGTTGAAGTCATAGGTCGTCCAGTAATTGAATATGTCAAAGATGCTATGCTTGATGCGGGAGTGACTCAAATAATCGTGACCACTGGTTACAAAGGCGATATGTTGGAAGAATTAGTCGACGGTTGGAGTTCAAAAGAATCCAGGCTTGAGAAATCACTGGTGAATCAAGAAAGTGTACCGATGGGGACTGCTGGAAGTGTTAGACTTCTTCTTGAACAGTTAAAAGATACTTTTATTGTAGGTTCAGGTGACTCTGTTCTTTCATGTGATCTCAAGAAGTTGGTTGAGGCTCATAGGCAATCTAATGCTAAAGTTACTATGGCTCTCTGGGAAGTTGAGAATCCTTCTGAGTTTGGTATTGTAGGATTATCTGAAAGTTCGAGGGGAGAAATTGATGGCTCGCTAGAAGAAGGTTATGTTGTAAAATTTAAAGAAAAGCCACTCCCTGAGGATGCTTTTAGTAATGTGATAAACGCAGGGCTATATGTTATCGAGCCAGATGCATTAGCACTGGTTCCAGAAGGTGAAAAATATGACTTCAGTAAACAATTATTTCCGAAGTTATTAGAAATGGAATGGCCAATTTATGGTAAGAAAATAGATGGTGTTTGGTTTGATGTAGGCTCACCTAATGAACTAATTAGAGCACAACAAGAATTAATTCTCAACAGAGAATCTCTACCCTTTCCAATGCCAAAAGGCGAAGTTATTGGTGATAATGGCTTTGAATTCGAGAATTCTATGTCGAATGGTGAGAACGTAGGCAGTGTTCTTTCGAGCGAAGTTAGTATTGGTGAAAAGACAATTATTTCAAATTCGCTTATCATGTCAAAAACAGTAGTTGGGAATGATTGTAATGTGAAGCGTTCTGTGATTGGACAAAATGTGTCAATTGAAGATTCATGTGAGATAATTGACTGTGTAATTGGTGATAATGTTAAGATAAAAAATAATACATCATTAGATAATTCAAAGATTGCTGAATGATGTATTTGAGCGCATAGATAAAATAATAATTTGCTACCGCCGAAATGTTTCGCATGTCTGGTAGTGCAGATAATCCTCATCGCTCCTATAATCGGACTTGGGAAGAAATCGAAAAAATGCTTGAAGAGGCTGAAAAGAGATTGATTCAGTGGAAAGATTGGTACGAACAATGCCGTAAAACTGGGGATCTAGACGGAATGAAAGAATCAGCTCGAACTCACAAGGCTCTGCAGGGCGTTGTCAAGACTCTAAAGTGGACTCTTGGAGAAGAAGGCGTCAAGAATCCATTAGAATGATTTTACCATCCACGCTGGTCAAGTCTAACTTCTAGAGTCTCTAATTCATCGCCAACCATTGCAGAGCCTAGGGTCATACCCATTGCTTCAGCAACTTTTGCACCATCATCATAGTGTGCGGTTGCCATAACAATCGCATCTGCCATCGTCTTCGGGTCTTCAGATTTGAAAATCCCTGAGCCAACGAAGACGCCGTCCATGCCCATTCGCATCATTAGTGAGGCGTCGGCTGGAGTAGCAATTCCTCCTGCAGAGAACGTTACTACTGGCAATCTTTGCATCTTTTGAACATCTTGTAGGATCGAAGTTACTTCGTCATGCATAGTTTGGTTAATCTCACCAAATGGTGTCATGTTATACCTTCCTGGGAGTTTAGATTGATTTGATAAAACTCTGTATCTTTCAATTATTTGACTTGCAGCGTCGGAAAGTCCAGCATCATCGAGTAATTCCATTTGCCTAATTTCTTGGTCGATAATTCTAGCATGTGTCACAGCAGCGACAACATTGCCTGTACCTGCTTCACCCTTTGTTCTAATCATTGATGCTCCTTCCCAAATACGCCTTACTGCTTCTCCTAGCTCAGTTGCGCCACAGACAAAAGGAATCTCGTAATCTTTCTTATTGATGTGGAAATATGGATCAGCCGGAGTTAGAACTTCGGATTCATCAATCATATCTACACCCATCGATTCAAGAATTCGTGCTTCCCCGTCATGACCAATTCTCGACTTCGCCATTACAGGGATGGAAGTGCAATCTAGGATTCCTTGAATCATGTCAGGGTGACTCATACGAGCGACTCCCCCGTCTCTGCGGATGTCAGCAGGAACTCTTTCTAGGGCCATTACTGCTACAGCGCCTGAGTCTTCAGCAACAGCGGCTTGTTCAGGGTTTACTACATCCATTATGACCCCCCCTTGCTGCATTCTTGCAAAGCCCCTCTTTACTAGGTCACTACTGTTTCTTAATTGATTAAAATCTACTGACATTGAAAAAAACTCCAAATTAGAGGTGTGCTCAGTCTGCTAATACAGGTGAATCGCCTTCTGCAATTTCTGCGTCAACAGATTCATCTGCATTTCTGTCAATCCATTCGTCCTCATCGTCTGGGACGTCGATATCAGCAAAAATGGCATCTACTGGGCACTCTGGTATACATGCGCCACAGTCAATGCATTCATCAGGATCTATTACAAGATAGGTTTCTGCTTCTCTAAATGCTTCGACTGGGCATACAGCAACGCATTCTTGATATTTGTGGTCAACGCAACCGGATGTTACAACATGTGGCATAATTACTCCTCAGTCAGCGTAGACGCCCTCAATACTTAATCCCTTGTGAAGTGCCTAAGGAAAATGTACTATCTTATTGCTACACAATGTCAACTTTTGCTTGTTTAAGAATACTTCTTGCTTCTTCCATTGGTGATTGACCTGGATACACTTCCAATTTAGTTTGACCTTTGACAGATTTATCTTTAGAGGATACGATGACAATATCTCCTCGTATTAACTCGTCTAACCCTATTCTGAAATGTAGGGTGTTATTTTCGTCTAATCTCTCATCTAGTGAAGAGATTAATATGTCTAAATTTGTGTTTCCTAATTTGGCTAAAGATTTGATTGCCAGTTTATTTTTTTTAGTAGTTGCATTTATCAAATGAATTGGTGAGCCGTAGTAGGAAGTAGTTTTTTCAATCTCAACCAGTTCATCACTACCGATTAATTCCGAAATTGCTCTAGCAATCAAGATTTCATCTTCTAAACCACTCGCAGTGACTCGCCATGTCAAGTGGTGTACTCCCATAAACCGGTCTCACATATTCTCATTCAATAGTTTAACGAAGAGATTTTTTCGATTATTTAATCTATCGATACAGTAGTCTTCTTCAAATAGGGGTGGTTAGTCGGCGACTTGCAAGTGGGGTAGCCCCCGCAAGACATACCGAGATGATTCCGATGGCAGCGAAGAAAGTAAGTGCAAAGGCACGTGC
>QQRY01000028.1 GCA_003602575.1 Candidatus Poseidoniales archaeon | reverse complement strand
GACCAAGCTGGGCGACCCCCGCGCAACCCGATGGCGTAGTCTCTATGATTTGAATTAAGCGATTGAATCAAACTGTCTTAAATCAAAGAACACTCATTCTTGTAAGGGGCTCCACCATCTAAGAACCAATGAGTTGGCTACAACGCTAACCGAAGAAAAAGCCATGGCAGCAGCCGCAAATGAAGGGGGTAATAGCATACCAGTCAACGGTAAAAGTAGGCCCATGGCCAAAGGAATCCCAATTAGATTGTATACGAAAGCCCATGCTAAATTGGTTCTTATTCTGCGCATAGTTGCTCGACCTAAGTCTAGTGATGAAACCGCGTCGATTAGATCGTTACGAACTATTACAAAATCAGCAGCGTCCAATGCAATATCAGACCCAGCCCCCATTGCTAACCCGATATTAGCTTGAGATAATGCAGCCGCATCATTGATTCCGTCTCCAAGCATTGCGACGATGTGCCCATTTTCTTGTAAAGAAGAAATATGATTTGCCTTTTGGTCTGGTTTAACATTAGCAATAACATTGGTAATTCCAACCTTTTCAGCAATTGAATTGGCAGAATTTTGATTATCTCCAGTCAACATTATTACTTCAAAACCCATTTGCTTAGCCTTTTTAACAGCGATTTTGGAACTCTCTCTAACTCTATCGGTTAATTCAATCCAGCCAATAATTCGAGCACCTTGGCTTACTAGAACCAAGGATACGCCCTTCAAACTGGCTTTTTCTAATCGGTTAGAGGTCTCTTCAGTGATTTCCACGCCGACATCTTCGAGTAGTTCACGACTACCTACAGCCACCACTTGTTCGTCTAGTTTACCGACCAAACCCATTCCTGCTATAGTTCGTATATCTTCAACATCAGGTCTTTCTGAGGTCACATTGGACCATGATTTATGAATTGCAGAAGCAAGAGGGTGATTTGATTCTGATTCCAAGGCAGAAGCTAGAGATAGAATTTCTTTTACTTCCCCATCTATAATTTCAATATGACTAACCCTTGGCTTACCGGAAGTAATCGTACCAGTTTTATCCAAGACTAAAGTGTCACATTTATGAGTTAATTCTAGTGCTTCAATGCCTTTGATTAACAAGCCATTTTTGGCACCAGCACCTGTTCCAACAACCAAAGCAGTAGGTGTTGCTAAACCTAGGGCACAAGGGCAAGCGATAACCAATGTAGAAACGAGCACCATTATACCTAATTCGAAATTAGAATTCATTGGATTATCGATCAGGTCTCCTCCGAAAGTAACCCAAAACAGACTCGCTAGAATCGCCAAAATAACTACGATAGGGACAAATATTTCTGAAATTCTATCGACCAATCTTTGAATTGGAGCCTTCTCCATTTGGGCCCTTTCAACGAGTTCAATGATTCCATTTAGCAGACAGTCATCATAGTTCTTTGTAGTCCTAATGAAAACCGTTCCATCCAATACGATTGTTCCAGCTAAGACTTCATCTCCACTAGATTTTCTTACAGGGTATGATTCCCCTGTCATAGTAGATTCATCCACGCTAGCTTTGGAGTTTTCAAGCACGCCATCAAGTGGAATAGTTTCTCCTGCTAGAACTTTAACCAGTGATTTTATTGAGATTAGTTCTACCGATGTAGTTTCTGTATCTTTGCTATCCTCATCCACTACCAATCTTGCATTATTTGGTCTCAATTCCATCAGTGAATCAATTGCATCAGTGGCCTTTATCTTAGCTGAAGCCTCGAGATAGTTGCCAATTAATACAAACCCAATGATGAATACAACACCATCAAAAAACACATGTTCAGCGTTACTGATGACGCCAGGAAAACCGCTGACTCCTGTTGAAATAGTGACTATTATGGACCATAGAAATGCAACAGAGGAACCTAGGTGAATCAAAACATCCATGTTTGTTGAACCTCGGCGCAAAGACGACCATGCATTGGTATGAAATGACCAACCTGACCAGAAATAAACAGGGATTGTAGTAAACATTGCCAAAGTCAAGCGAGCATCAAAAGAGCCCAAATCACCGAGACTTGACGAAAACATGGTCAACCACAAAGTCGGAATTGCAAGAATCACTGCAGTTAGAACCTTTATCCCCTGAAGTCTCAAATCCGCCTTGACATCTTTTGAATTAGGAATCTTCTTATGGATTTTAGCCTTATATTTAGTTTGGTTTATGTTATCAATAATGCTTTCCAAGGCAGCTAAATTATTTCTGTTTATGCTTATCTGTGCTCTGTTGAGTGCTAAATTTACAGAAACAGCCTCAACAGCATTATGTTGCGAGATTATTTTTTCAACAGAAGAAACACAAGCCGAACATGACATGCCAGTAATGTCAAGTCTAAATTCTTCTAATGTCATACAATCACATCATTTTACTTAGGGGCTAAGTCTAGCGAACCGCTCCATATATCAATGCCACGAAGGCGACATGGATAATGTTGACCTAATTTTACAATGGGTTTTTGATTTTCATAATCATCTGCTTCGGATTGGATGACATTTAGCCCATGTTCATCAACTGATAACTGGCGCTTTCTCCCCAATTGCCTTAGATGCATCCTGCCTTGAATTGCGCCATCATCTTGTAGGTCAAGGAAAATCCAAGGAGTTCTCAAGCCTACAATTCTGGCGGACCAAGATTTTTGTTCGATCGGTTCTGATTCATCATCAGTTTTTTCTCCAATTTCTCCGCCTCTTAGTAGATGCATGTGATATACATTTGAAACTAATTCCCATTCTAAGTACTTCGCCATCAAGGATTGCTCTCCACAATGAAGTGATAATTTTTCAACTTCTTGCTCATCATGCTCCCAATCCTCTCCTCTTAGATATGATTTTAATTGTCGATGAACAATTAGATCTGGATATCTTCTAATCGGGCTAGTGAAATGTACATATGCATCTAAATTAAGTCCGAAGTGACCTAGGTTTTCATTAGAATAGTTTGCTCTTTGCATTAGTTGAAACAGACCTTGGTCGACGATTCTTCGTATAGTAGGGTCAAGTTTTGAAGCTTTTTCTTGAGCCTTCATCAAAGCATCTAGTATTCCTTGACGGGCTTCAGGGTCAAGGACATTATCAAGATATTGAGGTGTATCATTTGGCTCATTTGAGGTGGACGATGGGATCTCGATATCCACGCCTCCACCTGTTGATTGTGCCCAAGCGCCTAACAAGTTCGACAATTCCTCAGAGTTGGATTGTCCATGTGTTTTTGTGCTTGGCATTGGTAATTCAATATCGACTCCCAAGGCAGATAGTTTGGCATTTAGTGAACTCACTTCTACGGCATCGGGAGGTGTGTGACAACGCCATGGCAACGGTGCGCCTTTACTACCTAGCAAATGGCCAACAGCAGAATTTGTTGCCACCATGAAAGATTCAATCATTTTCGTTGCTTCATTTGGCCATTTGACATCGACGGTTATCGTATTACCCTCATGTATCCTAGGTCTCATTTCGGCATTATGTATATTCAAACGGATTTCCTTTTCCTGCCAAATAGAAGCCAGTTCAAACATTTCTTTGAATTCATCATTACCTAGCGCGTCTTCATATGCCAAATTTTGTTTGACTCTAATCACTGCCTCATATGCATTGGTTTCAACAATCTCAGAACCTTCGATAGTCATTGCAATTACCATTGCTAAACGATCAACATCAGCCCTCAATGAACACAAATCATCAGCAAGTTTTGGAGGCAACATAGGCAATACTGCATGTGGCAGATAGACCGAAGTAGCCCTCGCTCTAGCGGTAGAATCAAGCCTAGTAGAATTTCTAACATAGTTTGCAACATCAGCAATAGCGACCCAAAGGACAGTTTTTTCATTATCATTAATCAAACAAACAGCATCATCGAAATCTTTAGCGTCATGTGGGTCGATTGTAACCAAAGGCAAATGTCTCAAATCAGTTCTGCCATTTTCAACTTCCTTGTCCCCATCAACTTCAGATAATTGTTCAGCCAGTTCGCATAGTGTTGAATCATAGTTTTCAGGGAAAGGATTTCGGTTATCTTTGCGTCTTTTTTCGAGTCTAGTTTGAAGTAATTCAACCGGAGATAAAACCTTATTCTGTAGAAGTAGTAGCGCAATACTCGGTTCGTCTTCTTGAAATCTAAAGCCAGTTCTTTTCGATGCGAATTTATTTATTTCTCGAATCAAATCGAAACTTCCCCAGCGTTTGAGGTCTTCATTTTCAAGTAAAGATAATTGTTCAGGGGGATTAGTTCCGTTTAGGACAGAAAGCCATGTTTGCTCGATTAGGAGATATGTGTCTTCATCTTTACCCGCATCTAAGATGGGCGGCCCAGCAGTAATACCGCTAACCTTTCCAGTATATTTAGAAAAGAAAGAACGCCAAAGTTCAACATTATTTTTTATCTCTTCAATAATAATTTTTGAGCGTATTGTGAGTTTACGGTTTTCATTTACCACAAAATATTGCTTATCTTTTCGTGCCTCAGTTATTGTATTACTTAATTCAGCTCTAAATTGTCTTTCTGATTTTGGTTCTCTCGAGAAACGAATTGACAATTTCTCCTTTTCGATAATGAAATCTGCTAGAGTCTGTAAATCCCATTCCTGTTGCCAAAGAAGTTCATTGTTGCCAAATAGTGAGTTCAACCGCTTCCACAATCTTTCACTTTCGGACAACTGGGGGCCTTTGCGCTTGTTATGACCCTTTGAACGTTTTCTGTTAGCCATACTATCACCGACTAAAGGCCGCAGTCTCTCAGTTTACCTAGCGCTTCCTTCTGTTTTTCATTAAGTTCATCGAATTCTAACAGGGCGAATTCTAAATCTAAGTCTCCACCTAAATAACCCGCCTTACTCATTCTTCTTCTATCTCCTATCTGAGAGTTAGGAGCGATTTTTAGGAGCCCCTCCTTTCCAGATGGAAGTGTGACCTTTACTTTTCCTCCAAGCATCATTGCACTATATGGAATTTCTACATGCTGAATCAAGACATCCCCATCCCAACTTCTGTTTTCACCAGCATCGATACGTACTGTTAGCAAAACATCTCCTGAATCTCCTTCAGGGTGATCGTTTCCTTGACCTTTCAATCGCTTGGATGTACCATGTTTAACCCCGGCTTCAAGATTGGTTTTTAGAGTCACTGATTTTGGTTCCAAACCGCCAATTGAATTAGGTTTCAATCTTTTGAA
The DNA here is from genome assembly GCA_003602575.1 of Candidatus Poseidoniales archaeon. Classification (GTDB taxonomy): domain Archaea; phylum Thermoplasmatota; class Poseidoniia; order Poseidoniales; family Poseidoniaceae; genus MGIIa-L1. The sequence goes on along the minus strand of QQRY01000028.1, from coordinate 1,738 downwards.
AGAAAATGAGAAAGTACCTCCTTTGGTTGCTTCTTCAATCGAAATATCCAATCCAACAGTGATGTCACTGCCTTTTGGTCTAACCTGCTGCCTTGCTCTTTGTGCGCCCCCTCGCATTCTTCCAAACGGAGAGCCACCCCTCATTCCACCGCCGAACATTTGTCCAATCGCATCTTCCAATCCTTGACTGCCACCCATTCCTCCAAATGGGGAGCCGCCTCTCATTCCACCGCCAAACATATTTGCCATCTGTTGTTTTTGGTCAAATTCTCGACGGGATTCAGAATCTCCGATCTTATCATAAGCTGATTGAACTTCTTTGAATTTAGCCTCTGCGAGGTTATCATCAGGGTTTCTATCGGGGTGAAACTGCCTTGCTTTCTTGCGAAAAGCACGTTTGATTTCACCATCACTGGCTCCCTTGCTGACGCCCAAAACAGAGTACGGGTCTTTTTCCGCCATCATGCTGGCTTCTAAGGCCCTCCCAAATGAACTCTCGCAGTGATGGATAAGACAAAATAAGATGAAAAATAGATTGTTATTCTATCCGACGCGGTTATATTGGGTGGATATTTGGGATGACAAGCCCGAGGTTATACCATGTCGAGTGAAACATCAGAAAAGCGTTCTTTTGAAGACAAAGTTCAGGACCGTCAAGACTGGATAGAGGCCCAATTTAGAAGAATCTCAAGAGGTTCTTGGGCTAGAATTATTCGTATGGCTCGTAAGCCTTCGCCACAAGAATTCAAACAAACTAGTATCATTTGCGGTATTGGTTTGTTCGTACTAGGCGCAATAGGGTTTGGATTGTTGGTTCTTATGGACAACTTCTTCCCTTGGTTAATACACGATGTTATCGGCATTGGTAACTGATTTGGATAAGAGTGATTATTATGACAGAAGCATTTGTAGCGTTTGTACGCCATGAAGAGAAATTATTGTTGATGCGTAGAAACAAATCTGATGGAGACTTTCCAGCTCTTTGGGACGGTGTTTGGGGCGTTGCTGATACTCCCGAAGAAGTACTTGCTAGAGTAGCGGAATCAACTGGTTTGCCTGTGGAGTCTTTGCATTATCACAGCACAGGACCTGAGCGTGGAATCGATATGGGCCGTTCCTTGGTCGATGTTATGCCTATCTTGGTAGTTACATCCAGCGATGAGGTTGAAGTTTCTGGAAGATATAGTGAGCATCAGTGGATCGACCCAGGTGAATTACAGAATTATAATTGTATTTTCTCTAACATAGATATGGAGAATGCTCATTCATTATTCGGTGAAATGTACGGTTCTGTAGGTTCTTTCCTATACATCGTAAAAACAGCAATTGGCTCTGAACAAAGAGTTGCTGATGAAATGTATGCTAGACTACACGGCAGCGGTTCTCTAACTGCGCTACAAGGCGACATAATGTCTATTCTTCATCCAACTGGTATGCGTGGATATCTATTCGTAGAATCAAGTGCACTTCACCACGTTGAGAAATTGATTGGCCGTTCAGGAGGGCGCGACCCTGCTGCTCGCAGAGGTCTTAATCAAACTCCTTTGAAGAATGCTAAAACCGTTTTACCTGGTGAAGCACCTCTGGCAGACATTCTACCTTACCTCGAGCCAAAGGCTGTAACAGCAGGAATCGAAGTAGGATGTATCGTAGAGATTGTAACTGGTGCATTCAAGGGTGAAAAGGCAAGAATCACAAGTGTTGCAGAATCCAAGGAAGAAGTCAGCATGGAATTATA
>QQRY01000027.1 GCA_003602575.1 Candidatus Poseidoniales archaeon | reverse complement strand
TTGGCTCTGCTGCTGGGCAGAAACATCTCCTGCTTGAACAGGAGTCATAAGGAATAAAGTCACTAAAACTGCAAAAACGGCTTTGCCTCGCATGGCTAATGGTTGACACATCTCACATTTGACGCTTACTAAATACTGAGCGATACAAATTAATACAGATTTTGCGTTTAATCAAAGCGTTGGAATCCCATATTGCCGGTATTATCGTTCTTACCGCGGGTGATTCTTAGAGCATCTCCAAGAATATCTGGAGTTAGTCTGCCAGTGCGCAAATCTGTTCCTCCAACACCGGTAATAATCGCCATTACTTTGATCGTATCACCAAAGCCAGCATCTTGTCTTGCACCCCAGATTACATTTGCATCTTCACTAACTCTTGCAGTTAGTAAATCAACAACTTGAGAAGCGGCTTCTAGAGTCATATATTGACCACCTGTTACGTGAATTAAAACTCCAGTTGCACCAGAAATATCGACATCTAATAGTGGATGATTTAGCGCTTCATGAACAACTTCTTCTGGGCCTCGGTCAGATTCCCCATACAGCATCATAGTGACTCCACCATTTGCCATAATCGCCCTAACATCGGCGAAGTCGAGATTGATTAGCGAAGGTAGTGTGATTGTTTCTACAATTCCCTTGACGATTTCAGCAACCAATTGGTCCATGATTGAAAATGCTTCATCAAGCGGCAAGTTAGGAACATAGTGTAGGAGTCTATTATTATCCAAAACTAGTACAGCGTCAGCAACTCTACGAAGTGATTCAAGTCCTTCTAACGCTCTTGCCATTCTTTGGCGTCTTTCAACATGGAACGGAGTTGTTACAATTCCAACCACAAGTGCGCCTGCGGCTTTTGCTTCTTCAGCCACAATTGGACAAATACCAGTTCCTGAGCCACCGCCTAGGCCACTGGCGATGAATACTAAATCAGCACCAGTAACGATGCGCTTGATCATCTCTCTTCCAGCCTCAGCGCATCTACGTCCGGTTGAAGGGTCGCCTCCAGCACCAAGTCCACGAGTGATGTGCCTTCCAACAAGTAACTTCTGTAAAGCACGAGTATGGTCAAGATGTTGTTTGTCGGTATTGATAGCGACGGTGACCGCCCCTTCAACCCCAAGGTGAGTAATTCTGTTTAGGGTATTATTCCCTGAACCGCCGCAGCCAACGATTAGAATACGCGGATTAGGAACGCCAAACGAACCTACGTCCTCATCAAGAAGCGCAGTAGCGCCTTTGTTGATACTTTCTTCACGCAGGCCACTAATCATGTCAGCAAGAGCACCATCATTTGAGTTGGAAGTACCACTATTCCCCATCATTCCACATCCCGTTTGCAAAGGCTACTCTTACCCTACTTAACCGCGCCCATTGTTGAAGCATCAAATCTGCCGATTTCTTGAGTAAAATTACCATTTCGAACACCTCTGCATGGACCATTAACCTCTACCCTTGTTAAGGTAAGGCTTCAACCGTGCAAAATAAGTGATTTTCAGGGTTTTTTTCGGTTTGCCAATTGGTGAATCATTGATGAGGGTTAAGTAGTGGAGGCTTTTGCGACAGATTACCTCGCTTAGCTCAGTTGGTAGAGCACCTGACTGTAGTTGGAAAAAAACGTCTCTCAGCAGACATCAGGGTGTCCCCGGTTCAAGTCCGGGAGCGGGGACCAATTACTCATTGTTAGAACGCATGAAGTCAAACCGTCGCAAATGTTGGTAGAACGGGACATCTATTGCAAATATTGTTTTTGAGTTAGTTTATGTACCTATAGTGAATAGGCAATCCATGGTAAAGAAGGGCGGCCTAAAAGAGCCGCGAAAATTCTTCTCTACGTTACACTATAAAGATCAAGAAAGGCGAATTGAACCCCCAACAGAAGAGGAACAACAACAACTGGAAAGTCTGAAAACGGACTATGAGGGAAAGCGCTACAAAGTTCCCGAAGACATGTCAAATGTAGTTCATACGGATTCAATATTTTCTCAGATAGAAGATCGATTTAAAAGAAAAGTTGACGGAAAAGGAGATGAAAATCTCTGGAAACGAGAGTTTGCTGTTAAGGACAAAGGAAATGACTATGATTTCCGCTTTTGGTATCAATATGAAATTGAAAACATGGCATCAGGAAAACGTTCTATGCGGTTCTTGAAAGACCAAAGCTCAGAATATCAGACAGCGATGAGAACTTTATGTTCTTTGAGCATGAAGGTTTCAAAGGTACTACGCAGCATGTGTGAAGATGCAATGAAGTCTGATAGGGCAGATAATATCAGCCCAATTAGTCATTTGATTGAAATAAATGATAAAATAAAAAATGACGAACGCTCACTTGGTTATGCCCAAATCATATTTCTCCCCTTTGAAAAGGAGTTCTACGGTCGAAAAATTAAGCATGAATTAAAGGAATACATCGACGAAAATCCTTTATTTTATCATTTAGCTAAAGAAACATTAATTGTATTTTTTAAATCAATACGTCCTACTGAAAAATTTCGTTATATGAAAAAATCAGAACTGATTGAGGAACTAAATGGATTCGATTTCCATGATGTTGATGGCAAGACTAATCGCGAGCTTGTAAAAGAGATCAAGAGCATATTAAAAAACAAAACCGACCCTGTATTGAGGAAAAAATATTTTCAAATTAAATATGTCTGTGAAACTAATTCATTATTTAGAAAACTTTACCGAAGTCTAGGTAAAGCCTTTGCTAGGTGGGTCAATTCGTATTTTTCGACGGGAGGACCTAGCAGAAAAAATGCACTATTTATTGCGATGCAAGATTTCAAAGATGAGGAAAAAACAGAAACCTTAATCAGAGGAAATAACATACATAATATGAGTAAAGAATACCGCAATATCTGTGTTAAACTTGCCACTGCCTGTTTGTTTAGTTTGAATTCATGTGATATGGTTAATTTGGCTCCGGCTGAAATTTATGAATTGGACTCTCTATACGAAGAGGACTATGAACATGCAGGAACTAGCTATCCTAACGTGATTAGAATGAGTAATTCTTTGTTGAAAAAATTAGAAATGGGCAATCATCCAATAATAAGACATTTTCAGTTAGATGAAAAAAGGAATATGTATTGTTTACCCAGAGTGCACACACCTTTTGAAATGGGGAGTAGGGGAAAAGGCGGCTTTTTGCACAATGATTGCAAGACAGTATCCTTGCACCATTCCTTATTGAATCTAATAGATCAAAATAGTTTAGACTTTAGTAGAATAAAGTTATCAAACAACAGTCTCAACGCACTCAATTTCTTGCAACAAACGCAATGGTCGATAAACTTAGATTTTTTACATTTCATAGGAGATTTAACATTCGAAAATGAAATTCTATCACCCTATCCAAGCGACATTAGGCAGATGGCATGGTATCAAACTGACAGTATTAGGCTGAGAGAAATTTTCATTGAGAAAATGGAATTCAAAAGCGAAGATATTTCAACTAAATCGCGCTTCAGAACAGTGAATTCCAACTTGAAACAAGCGAGAAAAAATCTACTATATTCATGCAATGTATTCTGGCATCCATGGTTCTGTGACTGGCGTGGTAGATTTAACACAAGAGTCAACGAACTTAGCCCTCAAGGCGATGATTTATCCAAAGCCCTGCTATTATTCACTGAATGGAAAGAACTCGGAGCGAGAGGAAAGCACTGGGTATATGTCAGAGCATACGACTTGCTACACAAAATCATCGAGCCAGATGAAGTTAAGAAACATATATTTGAAGAACAAGAAAGTTGGGTCAAACAGCACCTAGATGATATTCTAAAGATGGGGGAGAAGTTGAATCGAAGTACTTCAAATGATGAACTTGAGCCAATTTTAGACCGGTTAAAAGTTATCAAACCTGGTAGAAAATCAGAGATATTTCAACGGATTGCCTTTCTCATTGAGTTCGTTAGAATCCATCGAGAATACGAATCAAATAATCAAGATTGGTCTAAAGTCAAGAGCGGTCTGCCCATCCATTTAGATGCCTCATGTAATGGTTTTCAACATATTGCAGCGTTGACAAGGAATGAAAAATTAGCAAAGTCAGTAAATTTGCTATATGATGAAGAAGATATGGCAAAAGGCGACTTATATCAAGAAGTAGCTGACGAGGCTCTAAGCGAATATCAAGATAACTCCAAAAAGTCATCAAAATTACGTAAAATAATAGAAGAGATTTGTCAAACTGAAGAATCTAAGGATAATCTAATTTCTGGACTATTAACTAGAGGATTTTGTAAACCATTGGTAATGATTACTGGATATGGTGCTAAAGACCTTGCATCCCAGATAATGAATATGAATGGAAAGAAAAAATGCGGAGGCAGGTATAAGCCAAAAAAAGGTAAAAAATCGGATACAACAGTTCATTTAGAATCATTACTTTATGAACAAGTTAAAGCCATACATGAGCAACACGGCGGGCTTGAAAAAATAATACTTAATGAGGATAAAAGTGGTTATTTGGTACCAATTGAAAATTGCGTCTTAATAAAAGACTTGGGCTCAGCATTGGCAAATTATATCCGCTATTGTATTGAAGTTGTAACAGATGAAGAATTTGGAGATGTGAAGGTAAGGTTGAGTAATATATATGATAAAATTGATACTTCTATTGGCGTCGACATTGACGAATTACATAAATTGAAGTATAGTGAACTTACTAAAATTTTAGCCGAATTAAATTTACCAAAACCACCCAAGAAAGCCGATCGCGTGAAAAAGATAAGACAACATGTAGCAGAGAAATATAAGCGACTTTTGTATTTCACTTGGCAAGCTAGCGAAGAAGGCTCAATAGTGACATATCTCAAGTGGAAACTAGACCATAACCGTACACAAGCAACCCTCCCCATGAGTCTTTTACCAAAAAACTATCAAGACCCTGGTGAGCAAGAAATTGAAAAATTTTTACTAGACAGTCCAACATTGTCTAAAGATATCAAAGATTTAATTCGAGAATCACAAGGTAACGTGGAGAAGAATGCAACTAATAATTCTAATACAAAACGTAGACTGAAAGAATTAGTGATAATAGGTTTGAGAACTATTGCCATTATTTCAAAAGATAAAAAAGAGCAAACTACAGCTAAGAATCACTCCTATGCAAGATTCATTGAACTGAGAGGTAAGCGTACCTCGAATGGTAAGAAAAATGGCCACAGAATTACAGTTGAAAGCGGAAATCAGATGAATTTAAATGTCTCTTCAACTAAGGAATTCAATGAAACTATTAGTGAAATGAGGAAATTATCAGGTGAGATTATTCTTGGAATGGTGCCAAATTTCATTCATTCCTTTGATGCAGTTCACATGCAAAAAGTAATCCTCTCTTTAGAAAAAGAAGGGATAAAGGATTTCTGGGCTGTTCATGATTCATTCGGAGTTCATGCATGTGATATTGATGATTTGAGGCGGATTGTAAATCAAACATTTGTTGATTTACACAAGGAGCCATTGGAACACCATCTCAAGAAAATTATTGACTTGAATTCTGACATATTATCTGCAGACTTTTTAGCCAATAATAAAGAGCAAAATATCTCATCCAAAAACGAGGGAAAGATGCGTATAAACGATGTGCTGAAAGCCGAATTTTTGATTTCTTAACAATTCCTACACTAAAGGTTACGCCGATTATTTTATCATTATTTTCGATAATTTTTCGGAGCCTAAATTAACACTAAAATGTAACTTTTTTGTGTTATATTTCCACGGAAGAAGGTTGAGTCAGGGGGCATAGATTAGCAAGCGAATTTATTCGCAGACTCCCTTCTTCCTCCTATTCATTATAGGTAGTTTGAAGCATCTTTATTTCAGGTGCATTTTGTGAAATTACCAAATTTGGCGTTTAGATATTACGCCTGAACGATATCCAAGTAGGTGCAAAGACTACATTAAAGGAGTAAAAAATGAAACAAGAAAAACCAAATAGAAAGTGTGAAAGTTGCAGAACTGAAATTAAAGTTTTAGACTTATGTCAAGAACCAAATTTAATTCTGTGCGAATTATGTAAGCCATGGGTATTAAGTTCAATTTATCAGGTGCCAAGACGAGTAATTGATATCGATATTGAAGATCCGTCGTTGTTTGAAATTTCTCTAAAATTAACTGAAAATTTTAGTTCTCCATCGACAGAATCAGACTGGTATAAATTTCTCAAATTTATATTTAGTAAAAAATCAGGTTCTTCAGATGAAGAAAGTGAGATGCTTACTAAGATTAGACTAGATTATGCCGGCAGAAATGCAATCTATTCGCAAGAAGCACATGATTTGTATTATGGCCCACAGTTTGATCCAGATGCCGATTATAGTTGGGATGAACTGGAGGAACTCTCGCCATACAACGGCAATCATCCTTTCTTTGATGATCCAACTGTACACTTTGACTTTATGGCTGATCTCAATAGTATAATCAATCGCTATATAGAAAGTCTAAACACAATTGAAGAGGAAAAAAGACTTCTTCAAGAAAATGGCTGGGGTGGTTATGCGGAACAAATAATCTGGAATGAAATTGAGCCACAAATCCATAATCTCTACGGAACTGAACTTTCAACAAGTCAATTTTTGGAATGTATAGATTTAGTTAAGAGTTCAAGGTCTGTACAGTATGGCTTAATGGCACAAGTAATTTTTGATTTTGCTTGTGATGAAAGTAAAATGTCATTGGAAAGTAGAATTAATCAAATTAGTACACGTAGTGAAATATTGGATCAATTTAATTCAGAAAATCCACCCACGTCTCCCTTCTACTATCATATTATTGCGGATTTAGTTCAAGGTAAATACGGTCAAAACTTACAGTATCTAATGTTAGCATCATTGTATCAGTGGCAAAGGACTCTTAGACCATCTCATAGTTTTTTAGTTAGAGATGAAAACGTTTGGTCAAAGTCATTTCAGTTGCTAAGAGGAATCATCGATTCCTTAGGGCTGAAACGGGCCAATATCAAGAGTGACAAAATCTTGATTAAAGGTGATAGTGATACTTGGTACTCAATAAAGCCAGCAAGATTCCGTACGGAATTACAATGGTGGATAGTATCTAATGCCAAAACAGGTGTTGGGATTTGTATCGATATATTAGTGCCACACAAAGACTTACCCCTTGGCGATCAATTATCTTCGGTTGTACTCGCGTTAGCCAATGATGGGTCAATAGTCAGTGAAGTATCAACATTAGATCCTGATAGGGTATTTCGTGGAATTCAACCAGTAAATATGCTTTAGACACCAAACAAAGTTTGCCAGTCTTTAATGGCGCTGTAATCCCAGCATAGGATAAAAAATATAGGAGGAAAATAAATGAAAGAAACAGATAAGAAAACAGAACAAGCAAACCACGGTGAGGGTAAACTCATCAAAGTAGAGATAGCTGATGCTTCAGGTCATCAAACCTTGATGCTCAGTCCTCAGGAGACTGAAAAATATGTTAGTAGCCACAGTGAGATGTGGATATTTGTTGATAATGAATTTACTCATGCCGACATACTCCCTGATATTGATTGGAACATTGCAGAATCAGTTAGGATATTACCTGGTCTAATTGGAGGAATTACTACTTTCCAATCATTACCAATAAAGAATGACTCTTCTAAGAGCCTTGGACTTTAACTAGGACTGATTAACAATGAATAGTAGAAATATTAACAATACCAAGATACTAATCGTTGGTCTTGGAGGAATTGGTTCCCAACTTACCGAACTGATTGTTCCAGCGCTCGAAATCAGTGGACTTCAATTAGAGGTCAACTTGATGGACGGCGATGTAGTAGAACAGAACAATCTTGCACATCAAAGATTCACTAACTCAGACTTAAACCAACCAAAGGTTACTGTACTAAGCAAACGACACTCAACTTATGAGAATGTGAAAGTGGTTCCACATGTAAACAACTTATCATCGAAACATCAACTAGATGGGTACGACATAATCGTCGTTGCAGTCGATAGAGAAAAACCACGCAGCATTGTCCATGGTAGCGAAGCACAATGGTTGGATCTAAGATGTCAAGGTGATGGATGGCTCATGATTGATAGCGATACAGACAAGAGAATACTCGGCGACATACCGCAAAACACACAAGCGGTTAGTTGTCAACTACCAGGCGCTATAGATGAAGGCAATATCGAGTTTGGCTTCGCAGCAGTGGCTGCACTTGGCGCGCAATGGGTGATACAGAAAGTTAGAATTATCAATGGCCATAACTCTAAGCTACCTAAATTCAGTATGGGATATCTCTCTTATGGTCAGATGAATACTTCAGCATTTGGAGGTGAACTCCATGGATGAAAATGAAAAAACAATCTCACGGGCTCTACTTTTGGATGTGGAATCAGAGTATTCAAGAGAATTTGTTATAGAACAAGCCAAACAAGCCAAGCAAGAAAACTGGCACTACATCTACTTATTAAGCCAATTAGTTTCTCGAGAAGTATCTATTTTAGTAGATAGTAATGACAATTATTGGGTTGATTGGGGGACTATCGGCAGTGTCGAATTAAGTCCTCCTGTTGGTGCAGTTTTGCCGTTCAAGTTGTGGGTTCACACCCACCCCTCGAACACGGCTTATTGGAGTATAACTGATAGAAATTCTCTAGAGATTGCCAAAGGTATTCTAGAAAAAGCCATGGTTTTGGGTGAAAATGGCTCACTCACAACTATGCTTCATTCGGCTAAATCACTGGATACTGGCATGATGAATTCAGATATGCAGTGGACAGAACAAGAGGTTATTCCTTGGCCGAGCATTTATGTCGGAAAGTATCAAAGAGTATACGATACGTTCGAATTGCCGAAGTTTACACTATAAGACAAGTATCAATAATCTACTACATCAGTTGATTAAGCAAAATTTGCGTTTGGTTTAATTGATTATATTAGATTAAAAGAAAAAGAAAAGAAGAATGAACAAAAAATAAAAAGAGATGATAAATATGAAAAATAAAATAGAAATTAGAGATTTGAAAGCTGACGAAGTAAACCTAAAATCACGCTGGTATGATGAAGACCTACCGACATTGGTTGAATCTGATCTTAGGCGTAGCCTAGGTTGGGCATGCCGAATGTGGGCATTGGATTTTGCCAATCCTGCAAAAATAGGAAATTATACATGGATGGGTGAATATGGTTTACTATTGCAAAATGCAGGAAATTACCAGGTAAGATGCTTGCTTGCAGCCGATATGGCAGATGCTAGAATCGGCTTGGCTATGTTCAAGAGTAGTTTCAACGCTGTTGGTGTTGAACTTCAAATTGGAGATTATACTGTGGTAGCGCCATTCGAAGCAGATGAAGACACTGAATCAGAGCAAGTCGATGCGAGTGAAACAAAAGACGTACCAACAGGTGTAGAGGTTTGCTAAAATTGATACAGCCATTATGGTAGTACCAAATTTAAAATAAATATAGAAGGAAAAAAGGAGACAAGATAAAATGAATAAAACAGAAGAAAGAAAAGGATATGCTAGAAAGTGTAGAGATTGTACAACACGTATTTGGATGCAGTTATGCAATGATGATAATTGGAGACCGTTTGATTTCCCTTCAACTGGGAATAACGTTTGGGATTTACATGACTGTAGTGGACGGTGATATAATGTGGATATTTACTTCAACAGGAATGTTATCAGTGGTCGCCCACAGAGAACTTGCAAAGGATCTGCTAGTTAGGGCCAGAAGTCCAGTTCACATTCGTGAAATGTTCCCAGATGCTGTAGTCGATGAGACTCCAAACGCAGATTATCCGTTTAGAACTATAGTTTCTCGAGAATTATATGCTAATGTAATAGCAGATTATTCATTGAACATATCTTATGATAATTTCAAGAATAGTATTGGGGAAAATAACTTTCACGACCGTTGTGTAGAAATCTGGGCAATTATGCTCAGATATGGCCTAAATTGGAGGGAATTCGAATGAGTAGAACACCTCGCAATAGTCGTACAGACCGACTTAAAATCACTTGGATACCGTTAATATCCTTTCAGAATACTATCAGGCGCTTTGTAGAAGGACAGATTGGTATGACTTTGTGCCCAGGAAAATACCAACCTCAGTCAATGTCAGGTGGCTGGGATAGAGATATGGATTTGGATATTAAGGAATTAAAAGGAGCAAGAGTCGGACACGTCATTTCATTGATTACCATTGAAGAAATACGGGAATTGAAGGTCAATAGTTTGGGAATTAAGTTACAAATGAATGAGATTACATGGCATCACTTACCAACTCCAGATACTGAAGTACCATCCGAAGAATGGATGATAGAATCTTTGAGGCTCATCGTCAAACTAATGCCGAACTTCTACTCAGGAGAGAGAGTAGTTGTTCACTGTAAAGGTGGAATAAGTCGTGCTGGGATTTTTACTTGCTTAGCACTGTGGATTATGGGTCATGATGAGATGGAAGATGCTATTGATTTGGTTAGAAGGCTGAGAGATTCTCGAGGTATTAATCAAAAGCAAGAGCAACATCTACTTGATTTTGCTGAAAATTATCAAACTTGGATACAAGGGATGTGCCAACTAGAACAGTGGCAGGAGGGAATGAGATGAGAGATATAGAATTAGAATTGAAATTACAAAAGTCATTGAATGAAGGTAACAATGTATGGGTTATTGGCGATGTCCATGGATTCAATAAAACTCTTCGTTGTCTTGTAGAAAAAATAAATCCACAACAAGGAGATTATGTTGTATTACTTGGAGACCTGATAGACAGAGGTCCAAATTCATATGATGTTGTACAATTTGCTAAGAGTTCTGACAACATAGTATGTGTAAAAGGCAATCACGAAAAAATGATGATTGAAACATTATCACTACATGACTTAGAATCTCCAGGAATTGATTTAGCAACTTGGCTTTACAATGGCGGCCTTGCTACTGCAACCTCGTACATTAACGCATATACAGACAAAACAGGTAATGAGATGACAGAATTACTTGACATGGCAATTGAGGAAGACAAAGTATGGATGAACCAACTTCCAAGTGAAATCGTCTTAGAAAAATGGCGTTTAGTACATGCAGGATATGATCCTGAAATTGATTTAGATTGTCAAACCGATACTGAGATGTTACATATTCGTAAACCGTTTCACGACGCAACTGAACCGATTGACTCACAAAGAACAGTAGTGTTTGGCCATACTCCAACAGTGGGTTTACCAGGTCATAGTAAGCTATTCTGGGGTAAGGTTTGGTTTTCGCCAGTATTACTCCCTACAGTGCGCCCTGCAGCAATTGGTATAGACACATGCGTATTTCACAATTTAGACGCTCCAGCGGTGCTTACAGCGTATAATTTACAGGATAATAGAATAATTCAGCAATCACGGGTAGAGCCGTGGAATAAGAGAGCAATAAAACAAGCAAATGAAGTATAAGGAGGAATAAAGAATGACAGATTGNNATAATTCAGCAAACACGAGTAGAGGCTTGGAATAAAGCAGTAATAAAACAAATTAATGAACTAAAGGGGGAATAAAGAATGACAGATTGGAAAGCAATAGGAAAAGAAAAGCAAGAAAAATATGAACCGAAAATAAATGATTGGAATAATACAGTTATGCATTATCGTGAAGGTTGGTTAGATTTCACCGGATTGGTGGAAATAAGTACCGATGACTGGGGGGTTAGAGTGACTCTAACTTCAGAACATTATGATGGTCCGGTCACTTTGAGTGCGTCATGGGAAATAATTTCAGTATACAGCGATGGCATGAGTGCAGCATATGTCAATTGGCGTCTTTGTGAAATAGAAACAAAATCGTAAAATCAAATCTTTAAACGGTCGGCACTTGGTATTTACATGGGCGGGATTAGGATTATCGATTCGGATGTTAAAAATCGGTATACGTCTTTTTTTTCAGATTATACTATTGAACAATTAGTTGAATCATATAATAAAGATCAACTCAAACCACCTACGACAAATCCTGCTAGAATGCAGTTTTTATCTGCTCTAAGAGAGGCTTTTCTAAATACAGATTTCTATACATCCAGTTTCATATCAGAACATGGTATGAGTATGTCATTTCAAATCGCACTTTCCGATAATAAAATAGTCCAAGTAAAATGATGCTCAAATCTCTTATGGCGGACTCGGCACCAAGTCCTAAAATTATGACTCACACGAAGTAACGCATTTGATACCAAAGGTTATTTTAAAATTGAATGAG
>QQRY01000026.1 GCA_003602575.1 Candidatus Poseidoniales archaeon | reverse complement strand
GAAATTGTAGAAGAAGTCCAAGAAGAGGTTGAAGAGGAAGAGGTCGAAGAAGAATCACCTATTGTTGAAACCCCTGTAGAGCAAGTTCCTGAATCTGAAAATCAAGCCGAAGAGGTTGAGGATGAATCGCGAGATGACAATGAAGAAGTTATTTTATCAGTCCTCCGTAAAGCAATTCGTGAAGAACCCCGTCCAATAGAATTCATAGAAAAAATATTAATGAAAACACATGATATTTCAAAGAAAGATGTAAAGATAATCATAAACCAGGTAGCCTCGCCTTTTTCAATTTGTAAAACTATTAATGATGATGCATTTTATCGCTTTATCAGTTCTTTAGAAGACGAAAAAGTATCGGGCGGCGGAGTTGAAATATGGACTAAAGTCATACAGACAATAGGGCTTGATCAAATTTCAGAAGATCAACAGGTTGAAATCTATAACATGTTCATGGGTCACGAAAATAATGTTAACAGAAGGATCAAAGCCTTTGCAATATTGTATCATTTCCTGCCAGCAAAGTTTGAGAAATGGTGGCAAAAAGAAATGATTTCAGATTTCACTTTGAGAAAGTATAATTCGGATTACAAGTTTTTCCGACAGAAAAATTTCACAAATAATCTCATCGATGAAGCGAGAATGTTGCTTTGTGCATACGCTTTAGAAAAACCAAATCTTGTCGCTAAAGAATATACCATAGCCAGGCACCAAGCTGGGCAAGTACATGAGAATAAAACTGAAAAATGGCTCAAAAAAGGGAATAGGCAAATAGAATATCTCACGGAGGAGCAAATTCGTAATACATCTCAGAAAAAGTATGGAGAAAAGTATCTAAGTAACAAAATCACACCTGACCTACTCCTCAAAATACCAATTCAACTGTATCATGAAGGGCAACACATCCATTGGATTGACGCCAAAAAACAGTTCATCGACCCAGCCCTATCGCCAGAAAATAGAATTAATAATTTTTGTGAACAGTTAGAGAAATATGTTCGTGCTTATGGACCTGGATTGATTGTTTGGGGGAAGGATTTTTCTGAAGAATGGAATGAAGCGACTGAAGGTGTTGTACAACACATAAAAATTTGAGGAAGAATAGACTCCAAAAATCCGTTTCAATACCTTATAAATACGAATCTAAACCGGAATTTTTTTTGAAATTATTCTAGTTATTTACGATAGTAAGACTCCATTCCGCTGTTGGTTTATGCCAATCTCTAAGCTGGTCTGTTTCAAGTCGTAATTGTATACTCTCTCCTTGCGAGAATTCTATATTTGACAACTCAAAATCTACAACTTTCTCGTTACTTCGGAATGTGTCGTCAAATAGTATTTCTTCAGAAACAATTTCTCCCAGTTCCGTTCGCTGCAGAATCACTCTTATGTGGCATTCCTGTAGAGGATTTCTCAAGGTACAAGATTCGCTACTTCCGTCATGCTCTACTTGGACAAAACCCTGTAAAGATTGTTGGCCACTTAGTGCTACCAGGTCAATAACAGTATCCTTGGCGGTTGGTGCGCATGAACACTCCATGTTGTCTACTTCAGCGAATGAATCACGATTCACAGTAATCTCGATTGAAGCGGTTTCAATTTTATCTGTACCGATTGAGGTAGCAGTGACCAGAAATATCCCGGACGACTGAAAATTATGTGTTATCGATGAACCAGAAGCAGTAGTACCATCGCCAAAGTCCCATGTGATTGCATCACTTCCACCATTGGATGAGAATAAGAACTCATGCAATACCCAAGTTATCTGTTCTTCTTCATCGTTATCGCCTTCATCAATTTCGATTAATGAATAGGTGTTAGTTCCTTCACTATTATCAACATCAATAGAGAAATCTTGTTCATTTTGAGATGTTAAACTTACGTTAATACGTTCTAAAACGACACCTCCAAAAGCCCCTGAAACAAATATTATAGTAGCAATAGCAGCGATAAATTTGGTTGACATAAGCAGAAATTAGGCACTTTACTTTTGAATACCTGTTTCATTCAGTAGTAATATTTTACAACATTAATTGAACTTCGCTTTATTTTACCAATTATTCAATTATCTCTGCCCTGTCGGTTCTGTTATGGTGGCGCAGAGTATAGAAGAGGAATTAGCTGAACTCGCAGCCTTGGTAGATGAGGCTGAACGCTTGGGTTTTGACCCATGGCCGCCAACAAAACCAGATAGGCCTTGGGCTAAATGGGCTCTAGGTTCATTTATGATCATACTAATGCTAAGCGCAGTATCTAAGGTACTGTTTCGTTTTGTCACCATCTAAGATGGTGGTCCTTACGTTGAGTAAAACTCAATCTCTGCGTGTGAGCAATGCTGCACCAAGAAGAGCGATCATCCCGATAACGCCAGTGAAACCTGGTGTCATCATTGGGTTTTCATCGCTGTATGAATCTGCTGAAGCAGAATACAAACGAACGTGTGTCCACTCTTCACTGGTAGCATTTTCATTGACATGAACCATATCACCATATGTTAGAGTTCCTGAGTTATCAGCGTCATGGAAATAGATTGAATCAGGGTTGGATGCACTAGATAGTGGAGTGAACATAATATCAGGTCCACATTCCATTTCAGGTGCTCCTCCCATCATATCCATCATCATGTCGTCGTCATCACTGCTACCGTCTTCAGAGTCATCTGAAATTGTACACTTTGACAGAACAGCATAGTAATTTGAAAGGTCACCAGCAATTAGTGGTATATCAGTCATAGAATCAGGTTCAACAATTAGCCAATCAAGAGGTCCGTGCATATGGCCATCATGGTCTCCATGGTCGTGCCCATCATGGTCATCATCATCGTCGTCATGTCCACCGTCTCCATGGTCGTGCCCATCGTGGTCATCATCATGAACTTCATCTTCGCCATCAGGACAATCATCAGTTCCGTCATTCACTTGTGAAATCCAAACTTGACTTCCATCCATGCAATCGAACCAGTTGATTTCATTTCCATCAGTGTCGTATTGTTGCTCATCTGCTCCATCATCACAGTCAGCATCACCATCGTTTACATAGTCGAATGGAATTTCTGTTCCATCTCCACAAATGAATGTTGGGCCATGATCATGGTGGTCATCGTGGTCTCCATCATCGTGGTCATCATGGTCGTCATCATCATGCCCATCATGGTCGCCATCGCCATGTCCGTCATGGTCGCCATCATCGTGGCCATCATGGTCACCATCGCCATGTCCGTCATGGTCGCCATCATCGTGGCCATCATGCCCTCCATGGTCATCATCTCCACCCATTGGTGTGACAGCGAATGGAAGTGCTTCAGTAGGTAAAGCACTCCAGTCATCTGCGAAGTATCCTGCAATGTCTTCATCAGACATCAAAGAGACAGTCATCGAATCTGTAGTATTACCCGATATTGAAGTGACACTTGAAACTGAAGTGACTACGAAGTTAGAATTCAATACGAAAGTGAAACTAGTAGTGACATCTGTAGTTGCTCCTATTTCATTTTCTCCAAGTTGGGTCATAGAAGCGGTGAAGGAATATCCTAGATCTGTCGATAGTGCCATTGAGTAGGTGGAATTTACGATATCAAAACCAGCAAGAATATCTTCAGGGTCTTCGGAATCCATGTCAATCCCCATGTCTCCCATATCCATGTCATCATCACTGTGGCCATCATGCCCACCAGGACCACTATTTGCAGAAGTCCACATTAGTTCAGCAGCTTCACAGTCTGCTTGATTATCATAAGAGTCATCAGTAGTGTGTGTACTCATGTCATAACAGACCATCTCATCATTATCGTCGCTCATGTCATCATCATCGTGGTCGTCGTCAGCCATCATATCAGTGACAATTACACTCCATGGGACAGCATTAGTCATAGTGAACTCTTGTGATTCATCCATATGTACCATGTGAATAATTGTAGTATCAGTTCCATCTGGATTAGGGATGATAGTTTCTTCAGATAAGAAACTGAAAGGCATCATCATTCCACCCATGTCTATTTGACCCGTCATTGATGTAAAGATAGCCATTCCTGAAGGACTGTATACCATTTCCATGTTAGATGTTGAACCATCAGCCGATGTACTACTTACAGTCATTCCCAATGAACTATTAGCATCGGTAGGGCCTTGCTCTACGGTGGTTAGGAAATTCATGATCGCATTCTCCAGCGAGAGTTCAGTCAAACATGCATCCGAGTTAGTAGCATTTTCATCGTAATTAAACGCTGAACTATCGTTACAACCAGGTATCACAATAATATCATTTATTTCTTCTTCAATACTTTCCGTACAACCAGCTAGGGTCATGAAAAGTGCCATTACTATAGCGAACTTCTTGTTCATATTACCATTCAATTAGTTTAAGCATATAAATTAGTCTACGACAAAAAAACCGCTTATTTCAAGAACATGATGCTCAAGCGGTGGTCATAGTCCCTTAGTGTAGCGGTCCATCATGGAGGATTCTGGTTCCTCCGACCTCGGTTCAAATCCGAGAGGGACTACCTTCAAAATTCATGATTTTGATAATTCTTAGTTAGGTCTTCTTGATTTCCTATCGTGAATCCAGTTACCATTTGCATGGCTTTTCCGTATCTAATTACGCCCGAATATTCTTGGACCTTTCCGTATAGAGATACTCGAACTCTAAATTTACAAGATTTCTTTGTTTTTCTTTTTCTGTGGTGCTTATAGAAGTGAACTCCAACTTTGTATGACCCCTTCGGCGGGTTAGATGTCCAAACAACATTCTCAACTGGAGTTTTACTTACAGGTTTTACATTCATATCAACATCTAATTCTCCACCACACTCACTATTTCTGTTGTTGAAATATATTCTTTCTCCCGAGGGGCAGAAAAGATGTAAATCTAAATCGTTGTAATCATCCCATGCTAGTGATACTTGTACTGAACCACTCTTTCCACCTTCTCGTTCAAGACGGTGGTCTAAGTCATCATTTTCAGGAGGGGAATCTTCAACAATGATTCCAGAACCTACATCTTCTCTTTCTACGAATGTGGCATGCTCTTCTAACTCTTCATCATTTTCTTCAATCCAAGTCTCTCTAACTCCGAGTTCCATTATTCGTTCCTCATCATCGAATTCCTCATCATTAGGCGGAATTTCTACAAGCAGTTCTTCAAGAATAAGCCTAAGTTCTAGAATATTTTCATCTCTTGAATTATCTCGTGTTTCCCATTCATTGTAGTCTTTTTCTGTTAATTCTTCAATTTGCCTAGTTCTAACAACTGGTGGGATTTCTTCCTCATATTCATCTATAATTTCAGCCTCTGGATGAACAACAGTAGTTGTTTCACGATTTTTTAATTCAGGTAAATCTGGTGCGTATTTTTTACGCAGGGCATCACGAAGTAATCTTTGATTTCGACGTTTAATGAAGCGATATGTGGCTACAGAAACACTACCTGCAACTACGCTAAGAATGGCTAGAATAGCCGGCTCCATGGACTAATTCAATCAGTACTCCTTTATTGGACATTGGGTAAAAACCCCTAATTATCCCATAAATGCAGAGTTTATCTCATCCAGTACGTTTTTACCGGGCCTTAAATCCTCATCTTTGATATCGATAAGTGGTTTCTCAACCAACCCCAAATCTTCAGCAAGTGACGCCTTAGTATTGTCAAAGTACAAGAGTCCAGTAACGTGCTTTGAATCCTCTTCCGCATTGTGAAGGGCGGTTAGGGCTGCTACTGCATTTGAAGGGTCGTGGTCTTCTGAAATAGTTTCCAATCTTATTGTAGAACCATCGTGTAATGTAATATCTCTGTAGTGGCCTTCGGGGACTTCAACTTCTGTAACTGGATTAAAGTGAGGGATGTAGTCAGTCATATGCAAAGTAATTTCATTTTCTTTGACATATCCATATGATTTCATAGATTCGTCATTATTATTGAAAGTGACACATGGACTGATTACATCGATGAGCGCGAACCCTTTGTGAGACATAGCTGCCTTTAGTAGCGAGTTTAATTGTTTCTTTGAGCCAGAGAAAGAACGAGCCACGAAGGTACATCCAAGGTTGATGGCTAGGGCACACAAATCGATCGGCTGAGTCTTATTGATCGGTCCTTTCTTTTTCTTAGAACCAATATCGGCAGTAGCGGAGTACTGTCCTTTTGTTAATCCATAAACTCCGTTATTTTCAATGATGTAAACCATGTCCATATTTCTTCTAATGGCGTGGATAAGTTGCCCTATTCCAATAGATGCTGAATCACCATCTCCAGAAACTCCAATGTACAATAAGTCCTTGTTCACTGCGTATGCTCCTGTTGTGACAGATGGCATTCTTCCATGAACCGTGTTAAATCCATGGGACTTTCCAAGGTAGTATGCTGGTGTTTTTGACGAACAACCAATACCTGACATCTTAGCAATTCTGTGAGGCTCTATTCCACTTTCCCAAGCAGCGGTAACAATAACATTAGAGATTTGGTCGTGTCCACAACCTGGGCAAAGAGAAGATTTTCCTCCGGTGTAACTATCCTTAGGCTCATTAATCACATTGAGTTTTACTGCTCTTGCAGGGCGTTCTCTTTTTTCGCTCATTGTTTCACCTCCTCTAGTTTGGCAAGAATTCTATCAGAATAAATTCTAGCACGTGGTGGCATTCCATCGCTGTATGCAACAGAATGAACACGAGATACAAGGTGGTTTGGTAATTCTTTTCGTAGGATTCCGTACAATTGTCCATCCCTATTTATTTCAAGGATAATTGTATGCTCATGTCTTTCAATAAAGTTAACAATTTCACTGTGTGCAGGAAGTGCTCTAATTCGACATTGACTTACCTTAAGTCCAGTCTCTTCCAGTAAGTCATCTATTTCTTGGATTGTGTTTTCCATGCTTCCAAGATACACAATTCCAATTTGACACTCTTCTTCTTCTCTCAAGATTGGAGCAGGCAGATTATCCCTTGCACCATCTATTTTCTCCTTCAGTCTAGTCATAAGGGCTAGATAATCTTCAGGTTTCTCTGAGTAAACCCCCTTCGTATTGTGACCTGTTCCTCGATATAGAATAGGCGCCATTCCCGAGCCAGGTAATGTTCTGTATGGAATGCCATCGCCATCAACATCGAGGTATCTACCAAAGTCTTCAAATGCATCAAATGTTTTCTGATCTCTTACAACTTTGCCTCTGTCCATTGGTTCACTAGGATATTCAAATCCTTCACAAGCCCATCTATTCATTCCCAAATCAAGGTCGCTCATTCCAAATACAGGAGTTTGATATCTTTCAGCATAGTCAAAAATTCTCCATCCAAATTCAAAACATTCTTCGACAGTTCCAGGGATTAGCACGATGTGTTGGGTATCTCCGTGGCTTCCTTCGTATAGCATTGCAATGTCAGATTGCTGAGTACGTGTTGGGAGTCCAGTCGAGGGTCCAACTCTAGTGACGTCCCAGAAAACAGATGGGATTTCAGCGAAGTATCCAAGTCCAATGAATTCTTGCATTAGAGAAATTCCTGGTCCAGAAGTTGCAGTCATTCCTCGACCTCCGGCCCATCCAGCTCCTAGAACCATTCCGGCGGCAGCGAGTTCGTCTTCTGCTTGAATTACTGAACAATTTGTTGAACCATCATCATCGGTTCGAAGTTTAGGCGTCCAAGCAATAATCCCTTCAGCAATTGAGGAAGAAGGAGTAATTGGATACCACGCTAACATTTGGACTCCTCCAAAATGTGAACCTAGTGCTACTGCCTCATTTCCGTCAATAAAGAACTGTTTGTTATCTTTTTTCCGTGCTTCGATTGTGTAAGGGTCTTTCTTTTCTAGGTTGTCCTTGAAGTAATCTCTACCAAGTCCAAGAGCAGTAATATTTAGCTCAATTGCAGTATCTTTACCTTTGAATTGTTTTGCTACAGATTCTTCTAAGACTTGTTGATCAATTCCTAGAATTTCAGCTAGAGCGCCGACATAGACGATATTTGTAACTAACTTAGCAATCTTTGGATTTATCTTCCTTGCCAAGGCAGACATTGGAATTGGATAGGAAATCACATCTTCACGAGTCATTTCTTTCTTTGCATTTTCATTCCAAATTACGACACTTCCGGGCTCTAAAGCCGCTAAGTCTTCGTCCCAAGTTGCTGGATTCACTAGTACTTGGATGTGAGTTCTATCTCCTGGTGCTTGATAACCCATGTCAGATAATCTAACGATATACCAAGTCGGTAATCCTGAAATATTTGATGGGAAAAGATTTTTTCCACTTGCTGGAACTCCCATGTCAAAAATTGACTGAAGTAAAATTAAATTTGCAGATTGTGAACCTGTTCCGTTTGCAGTAGCGATATTGATGGTGAAATCGTTGGCAATGGCTTCCATTGTGTTTTTCTCCTAGAGGGTAGTTGGTGTGTATTCCGCCCCTATGTACTTCGCGTTCCGCATACACTCTTTGAACATGTTGATTCATTTCACTGTAAAAAACATCTAATTCTTCATAGTGAAACTCAAAACTGAAATGGTTCTCGCAATGTCATGGCCGATGAAAAATTGAGAGATGCATGGACTAAATCCGAGAAGGTTTTGGGCAAAGGAAATGCAGACGAAGCATTGAAGATTCTTCGCGAAATTGACCCTGATGGTGAAAAGGCAACTACTCTTAGGATTGCAGGCGAAGCAACTTGGGCTATCGCTGCTAAAGGCACTTCAAAATCCGAATATCGTAGAGCAGCTTCTTTACTCAGAGATGCCGTCAAAAAAGACCCAAGAGATAAAAAAGCGAATAATTCGTATAATTCTATACTGAATGAAATGCAAGACAAGGGGATTAAAGAAACCACAATGCCTAGACTTGTAAATGATGGTACTCCTACGCTTGCTGGTATTGTAGCGTTGTGCACATCTATTATTATTGCTCTAATGTTGATCAAGTTGGCATCCGAGTCATCTTCCGATTTAGCAACAGAAGCAACTTTGGAGTTGTCTTGGACCAACGCTGATGGCTCTCAAAGCACCGGGGTAGTAGTTGTTGAATTATATGCTGAAGACGCCCCAATTCATGTTGAAAATTTCGGTATCTTGGCAGAAGAAGGAAATTATGATGGAACCGTATTCCACCGAATTATTTCTAACTTCATGATGCAAGGTGGAGATTTCACAAGAGGAGATGGCTCTGGTGGTTATGCTGGAAAATTCTTTGGCTACTGTGATGGTCAAGAAGCAGATTCTGCGGGGGATTGTCCAATGTCTTCCTATACAGTTCCAGATGAAGCAGATAATGGGCGTTCTCACGCTCCTTATTCTCTTTCGATGGCCAAGACAAATAATCCACATACAGGTGGTTCACAATTTTTCATTGTCGACCCTGATGCAGTCGGTCAAGATGGCTCGCCAGGAACTCCTCATTTAGACGGAGTTCACACAGTATTTGGAGAGGTCACCAGTGGATTTGAGCATATTGATATAATCACCGCTCTGTGTGATAACCAAAACTGTCAAAATGACAAAACTCCTCAAGATGTTGTTCTAGAAAGTGTGACTACCAATTTGGATGATGATTCTTGGTGGAAATTCTGGTGAAGCTTGAATTTACTCAAGGGTTTTATTCATAGACATGCGACAACTCGCCTAATACATGGCGACTCTAGACCCGTTTAATGCAAAAAGAGAATTGTCGGTCGGTGGGCATTATTTCTCCCTCGAAGGTCTCGATGAAAACGGCATTGATACAACTCAACTGCCTTACTCAATTAGGATTCTATTAGAAGGAGCCCTACGTGGAAATGATGGCTTTTTAGTCAGTGAGAAAGATATCAGAAATATCGCAAGTTGGCAACCGAATGGCGAGCGAGGAGAGATACCATTTCGACCATCTAGAGTAATACTACAAGACTTCACGGGTGTTCCGGCAGTTGTAGATTTGGCCGCACTTAGAGATGCAATGGTCGAAATGGGCGGCGATCCAGAGAAAGTAAATCCACAAGTTCCGGTTGACCTTGTTATTGACCATTCAGTTCAAGTTGATGTCTCTGGTTCTCATAGCGACGCTCTTGAGATGAATTTAGACATTGAATATCATCGAAATATGGAGAGGTATACATTTTTGAAGTGGGGTCAAAAATCGCTAAAAGATTTCCAAGCAGTTCCTCCTTCAAGAGGAATTGTACATCAAGTAAATTTAGAGTTTTTAGCGAGTGTTTCACGCCAAGAAAATGGAATATGGCTAGCTGATACATTGGTTGGAACTGATTCACATACAACCATGGTCAATGGCCTAGGGGTCTTAGGTTGGGGTGTTGGAGGAATTGAGGCTGAAGCAGTTATGCTTGGTCAACCGATTTACATGCTCGCACCTGACGTTGTAGGAGTTAGGTTGACGGGTCAATTAAATCCAGGAGTTACCGCTACTGACATGACCTTAAGGATTGTAGAAATTCTTCGTGAGCATGGCGTAGTAGGTAAATTTGTAGAATTCTTTGGTAAAGGAATGGCTGCTTTGTCATTAGCAGACCGCGCCACTATAGCGAATATGGCGCCTGAGTATGGTGCCACATGTGGTTTCTTCCCGGTAGATGAGAGGACTTTGGAATATCTTCGTTTAACCGGTCGTGAAGAATCCCATGTTCAAGGAGTAGAGGCCTACAGTAGAGCACAAGGTATTTGGTATTCATCTGAGGATGACGAGAAGTCATATACTGCGTTATTAGAATTGGATTTATCTACTGTTAAACCGGCACTTGCAGGGCCAAAGAGACCTCAAGATAGGGTCGATTTATCAGATATGAAAAATCATTTCATCGAATCTTTGACATCCCCTCTGGGGCATCATGGACATGGTTTAACTCAAGAGAACTTATCAAATAGCGCAATAGTTGAATCCGATGGTCAAAAGTATGACTTAAATCATGGTGATGTAGTAATTGCTGCAATTACTTCATGTACAAATACTTCTAATCCAGGAGTTATGTTATCTGCAGGATTGTTGGCAAGAAATGCTAGGGCTAAAGGGCTAACAGTAAAACCTTGGGTTAAGACCTCACTAGCTCCTGGCAGTAGAGTTGTTACTGAATATTACAAGGCCACAGGTCTGCAAGATGACCTCAATGCAATGGGCTTCAATGTAGTAGGATATGGTTGTACTACTTGTATCGGTAATTCAGGACCACTGCCAGAAGAAATTGATGGAGCAATAGATGAGGCAGGATTGATTGTAGGTTCGGTAATATCTGGAAACAGAAACTTCGAAGGTAGAGTCCATAGTAAAGTCAAGGCATCATATCTAGCAAGTCCGCCGTTAGTTGTTGCATATGCTATAGCAGGTAATTTGGAAATAGACCTTGATAATGAGCCACTAGGATTTGCCAAAGATGGTTCAGCAGTGATGCTAAGCGACATTTGGCCAACTGATGAAGAAGTTCAAGAAGCACTATCCGTAATCACTCCTGATATGTTTAGACAGAGATATTCCGATGCCATGAATGAGCCTAGGTGGGATACAATACCTTCTGAAGCAAGTCCATTATATCCTTGGCAAGAAGATTCAACATACATCCGATTACCTACCTTTTTCTCAGGTCTATCTCCTGTTCCAGACCCTATATCGAGCATCAAAGATGCTAGAGTTTTACTCAAACTTGGAGATTCAATCACCACAGATCACATCTCTCCAGCAGGCTCATTCCCGAAGAACGGTCCTGCAGGAAAATGGCTGATTGAGAGGGGTGTCGAAAAATCCGACTTCAATTCTTTTGGAAGCCGAAGAGGGAATCATGAAATCATGATGAGAGGGACCTTTGCTAATGTGAGAATTAGAAATCAAATGGCGCCAGATACTGAAGGTGGCTATGCTTTACACCCCGATAGTGGAGAGGTCACATCAGTATTCGAGGCTGCACAAGCTTATCCTGGTGCGAAAGTAGTGTTAGCAGGTTCTCAATACGGCACAGGTTCATCTAGAGACTGGGCCGCTAAAGGTACGTATTTACTCGGAGTAAAAGCAGTTATTGCTACTTCTTTCGAACGTATTCATCGTTCAAATCTAGTTGGGATGGGAGTGCTACCGATGACTTTCAAAGAAGGAGAATCTCATGAGTCGCTAGGGTTGGATGGGACTGAATTATATTCCATACCAGTCACTGATGACGTAAAGCCCTTGGAAATGATTACCGTTACTGCTTCTAGAGTCGATGGTTCTGTAATCGATTTCCAAGCACAAGTGCGCTTGGATACTCCAGTTGAGGTAGAATATTATAGGAATGGTGGAATTCTACATACGGTGCTAAGGCAACTTGCTCAAGGATAAATCGTCAACTTGAAGATGAAGAGTATTTAGCACACTTTATGGCGGAAGTAACTGGTCATGTTCAATACCGATTTAGATCGGATGAACAGGATACAAATATTCTACTCAGAGGAGAATCCGAATGGGTACGTCAGAAAGTCGAGGAGTTGGGTTTGACCGGTTTAGGTTGGATTATGCCCTTTGGACAAGATTCTAAAGACTCAAAGATACGTAGTCCTTCCAAATCAAAATCAAAACCAAATATTTCTGTTGAAGAAGAGCCTTTGGGCGAGAAACCCTCTGATATGGGGCCAACGCCAGATCCAAGTAGAGTACCAGTTGTTAGGCGGCCAATAGGTCAGTTGGATTTGAGTAAAGAATTACAAATGCTCGGAATTGAAAAACCGATCCGTCCTGACACTATTGAATTGATGGAGATTTTCTCTAATTTGGACACTCCTAGGCCAGTTCAAGGGCCCATGAGTGTTGATCCTATGGCGGAAGCATGGCTTCGTGAACTTTTAACAGTCGTAGTTAGAGAGTATGGTTCAACTGCTCTAAGAACTCAAGATATCGAAGAAATAGCAAGTAAGAAGTTGGGTAATAGAGAAGGTTCTGCGCTAGAGGTTTGGTTAGATTCTTTATTCTCTGCCGGTAAGTTGGTGAAAGTCCACGGGCCAGATGCTATTGCTTGGGGCCCATCTCCAAGGTGGCTAATCGGAAAAATATAACTTAATTTAATCATTTTTTCGATTTTTGGCCGAAGATTATTTTGATTATTCTATTCGAGTTACTGAGGCTTTATTACATTATTATGTAGTAAACCTAAGAGCAAAGGAATTAAAGTGCAAGTAAACTTGGCATGGAGAGTGATGATGATGTTTAACCAAAGCAATCTCTTCAAAGCCCGCGCCCAAAGCATGTTTCTATGTATGCTGATGATTTTATCGACAACTGCTGCAATAGCATCAACTGCTAGTGCGTCTCAAGCAAGGTCGTATACCACAAACCGTGACCCGCACGATGTCGCCATAGGCGATTTTAATTGTGACGGCAGCAATGATATTGCGGTCGCCACAGATGGTACTCACACGATTACCATTCTTTGGAATGACGGTAATGGTGATTTTAGTGAGCGTCAAGATATTTGGGTATCTGCAAACCAAAGTCGAAATGCTGATTGGGATGAGTTTTCCAATGTTCAATTCATTGAAGTTGGCGAATTCACCGGCGACAACGCAGTAGATATCGTAATTTTCCAAAGAAACAATCCGTTTAGAACCGACGACAATGGTGCTCCAGACGGTCAACCAGGTAACGTGACAATTATCGAAAACGGTGGATGTAGTGAGAAGACATGGGATATTGGTGCCCGTTTTACTCACTTTTGGGCTTGGGATTTAGAAGTCAGCGATCTTAACAAAGATGGCAATGATGACGTCATGATTCTTGACCTCCAAGCAGATATTACTACACAAAGAGTAGTTTCATATTTGGGTCCAATTACTTCCAGCACCCAAGGAATAGTTACCAATTTAGGTTCTGCACAATTGAACACTTACCGAACATTCACTTCAGGCGATTGGGGAGAATCCCAAGTTGGCGGTGGCTTAGGTGGAGGAGGACAATGTTTTGATAACGATATGTGGCTTCTTCGTAGTGAAGGATTAGACTATAGCACCGGTCAAGTTACCAACCCAGGTCATGACGACAACGTATCTATCGTAGAATTTAATTGTCAAACTAACTCATTCCCGTTGACCTATACATTCAGTACTGCTCCTGGACCTGGAGAGCATGTAGTTAACATGCAAACTCCGACTTCACAAGCTTTAAGCGTAGCAGATATGGATGGCGATGAAATAGTTGATGTATTAGCTCTTAATGATGAAAACATAGAGAATGTGACCTATGTGACTTCTTCAGCAGTAGGGACTTGGAGTAATCCACAGCTCGCATATTTCGGACCATATATTTCATGGACTCTGACGGTCGCTGATCTCAATGGTGATAATGAGCCTGATTTCGTCAACCCAACAATCGCTTACCAACAGAATTCTACTGACTCTGCAGGTGGTACAAGTTCCAACTTCTTTTTGAATTATCCAACTTCTATTCAAGTTACCCTTTCTGATGGTAATGGTGGCCATTTGAGTCCGCTTTCGTACGAGGCTGGAAGAAGGCCACACATCGCAGAAGTTGGACAGATGGCAGGTACATCAAATTCAGCACCTGATATCGTTGTTGCTCACAAGAACTGGGCATTTGGCGGCTGGAGAGATAATTTCGGATGGGAAGGTCAATATGACTCCATTTCAGTAATTGAAATGGATAACAAGGACTTATCAGTTTCTGGCATAGAAATAGATCCAGTTGACAGATATTTCGGAATTGTTGGTGAAGGTGCAAGAGATTTGAATGTCACAGTAACCAATACTGGAATGGACGTATTAAACGGACAAAGTGCTCAACTAGATGTTGAGTTGAAGATTGTAGATGAGTTGAATTCTACTAATCAAACAGTGTATGCAATGGATTGGGATGCTCCAGAAAACAAGGCAGCATGTGGTGGATGTAATTGGCAATATGATGACTATGTAGATGGCACACATCACTGGTTTGAAGAAACAAACCACTCTTCAGGAACAGGTACAGATCCAGATGAATCTGAATCTGAATTTTCACCAAGTTATCTCAACCCGACAGATTTCATGTGGTCTGGAGAAACTAAGACTAACAGTACCGGTGGAAAATGGACCGGATATGGTAAGAACTGGGACGAAGCAATGGTTCTAACAGATGTTGATTTGACTGGTTCTGACCGAGCGTTCATGAGTGTTGAATTATACCATGATCTAGGTTTTGGCGCTCTTGGAAGTGCTGATACTAACGGCTTTGTTGTAGGCGATGTTTGGGATGATGTTGCAATGATCGAAATTGGAAGTGAAGAAACTGGCTGGGATGTAATCAGTTGTCCAGTTTCCGCTTATCTAAATGGAGCATGTTTCTCTGGAGACTCTATGTGGGGCGGTTTTGATTTAGACAGGGCGTACAAAGAGAATGTAGTCGGAGGATATGCTGAAGGTTTGTATTACTATGGAATTTACTCGTTCAATACATATTATGGCTGGAATAACTTCACAGATGAAGGGTTTGGGACCTTTGATTTGAGCCCGTGGGCTGGTGAAACTGTTGATATTAGATTTAGATTAAGAACAGGATTTGAAGGCTCAATAGCAGATGATAATGAAAGTTTGTGGACTGGCAATGACGGTTACGCAGTAGATAATTTGACCATTACCAAACAAAGCACTGCCTTCTTCCCTAATGCTCAAACTCAACAAACTCAAATCAATCTACAGAATTTAGGTCCTGGGCAAGAATATACAGTTCCTCCTATTCAGGTGAATTTCCTTAATGATACCACATATAGAATTTCAGCAACACTTTCCAATAATGGATGGGATGAACAAAGTATCAATGATGAGATTGTTGGTTATGTTACTCCATTCAATCTTTATGATCCAATACTAGAATCGATTGATTATTTCTCACCAGGTGGCCTATATGCTCAAGGAACATTCCCGATTTCGGCTACAACCAATAACTGGGGTAATACTCCTGTAGACTTTGACATTACAGCTACAGTATTTACTGCCGACCCATCGGATGTAAACTGTGGAACGCCGTCATCTGTATGTACAGTGACATTCGATAATAATACGGATGGAACAAGATATACTGAAAGTAATAATCCTAAAGGTGTAAGGTACAATGATACATTACTTTGTCCAGGTGATTTGATTTTCAATAATGAGGCTTATTGGTTTGGACATCCGTGTGCAGCAAATACAGCTACTGATGGATATGGGGATGCTTGGGAGAATGAAACCCTTACAATCACTAATATCGATTTAGAAAATCTTTCTGGTGATTTCGTATCACTAAACTTTGAGTACTACGCAGATACGTTCTATGAAGTAGATTCTCAAGGCAATGTTGACCCTAGTGATTACATGGCATTAATCGTAGATTATACCGATGAAGGTATTACAAACGAAGCAGTAGTTTACGGACAATGGAACGACTATAATGAAGATGGAACATGTCAAGTAGACGAAGATAGTAACGGTATAGTGAACGCATCAGAGCCGATTGACTTCGCAGAAATAAATTACATTGGAGATTCTCGAAACACAGACGGTCTTTCAGGAAATTGGCCATTATTCTTCAATTCTGATGAGTTAAAGAAGACTGTAAGCATAGATTTAACTCACTTGTATGTCTATAATACATCTTCTTCTGATTCTTCAAATTGGGGCGTAGAATGTCTTTCTCTAGCAGGAAATAAGGTTGATTTGAAATTCGATTTCTTCTCTGATGATGATGGAAGAAACGGAATAAATGATGGATTTAGAGGTGTTGGAATTAACAACATCACTATGAAAGAGTTCACTTTCGTTGAAGATAATAGTTACACAATTTCAAGAACAGGAGTTGATGCAGGAGATGTATCAACCGATTTGATATCCGATCATGAATTCTTTTCGGGTGTTTACATGATTGAAGTTGAGGCTGTGTTTGATAACACAACCGCAGGAAAGCCTTGGTTCAACGATAACGAGATAAATTCCGCAAACAACATTAAGAGAGTTATCTTTGATGTTAGGTCGGTTGATATCTCCTTAGGAAAGCCAATTGGCGTACTTGATTGTTTATCAGATTCTAAGATGAACTGTGTTCTACCTATCGATCAATCACTTACCCATTCTTGGGATATTAGAGCAACAAATGGGGTCTTAGAAGGAGACTATGTTTTCCACATGGATATCTTCGATGAAACAACTAACTCATTAGCTCACACAGTTACAGCTGGGCCTGCTCAAGAGTTGATTGCAAGCCAGGTTGTAGACCTTTCCTTCACTCCTTGGAACGGATATCAAGATGGACATACTTACAACATCAGTTATCGTGCTGAATTAGATGATGGAACACCTTCAGGTACTCCAAGATATTTCCATGCAACATTTGCTACCGATATTGATGTCGCTATTCTTTCTGATAAGACGACAGGTACTTCGGCTATTGTAGAAGACCTCAAGATTCTTGGAATGTCCTATACACAATTCTCAATAAACGACTGGGATGAGTACTTCAAAGGAAACTGGTTCACTCATTATGATAAGATTGTATTGCCGTGGCAAGACACGACCACTGCAAGTGATTCAGGAGATAAATACTATCAAAGATTGTATGAGAACGACGATAATACAGTCAATAGAAAACAGATTCTGACTGCATTTATGCAGAGTGGTGGAACTATCCAAGCCCATCTAGCGCCTCATGGTTCGCAAACCTATGGTACTGCTTCTAATTCAATTGCTAACAGACTTCCACTTGACTTAGACATAGCGGATAGAAAAACTCCATCAAGCGTTATTGAATATAGTAATATGGAGATTTACGACCCTTATCATCCTATATTGAACGATATCGATGATACAAATAATTATGCAATCTTCCAAGGATTCAACAGCGAAAAGATTGTTGCAACATCTGTATTAGAGGCAGGTTTTGCTAGCGAACAGGCAGATTGGGCTTCGGGTTGTACTGGTAATCTAGATAATGCAGAATTCCAGCCGATTATTCAAGTTTCTGACAGCCCAGGAGATGTTCTACTTGGTCTGTGCAGTTATGGCCAAGGTGGTATGATTATTTCCACAATAGATGTTGAATCAAACTCAGAGAATGCAACGAGTACAACATTCCCGCTATTGAAGAATTTACTTACACATCAAGTAAATGACTATCCTAATCCTTTCTCCAAGCAAAGAGAGGGAACAGATATTCTAATCAATGGCCAAAAACCACTGGAAGCATTAGGCCAAGGATACTTGACTCATTACATGAAGAGTAATGCTGAAGTTACATTTAGCTATCAATCAGATGCAACAGTTGATCTATACTCTGATTGGGTAATTGAAGGACCTACTTCTTGGGATGGTTCATCGCTTGCTACAGGACAAAAAGTACACTTCATTCCAGATATTGGAACCGCACCATTTGACACCGAAGTTTCACCAGTCGTAACTTTCTGTAAATCTATTGGTACTCAAGGGCTATGTAAGCAAGACGTTCAATGGACAATAACACTGTGGCTTCACGATGATGATGGTCATTCTAGACAATTATCAGTAGTTGTTGAAACCGATGATTCTAATGCAGATGAATTTGAACCAGTTGCTGATGCCTTTGTGGAATTGAGACCTGAATACTTAGATAATATTGAACTCATTGGAAGTTCTGGCTCAAATAATCAATGGGACAAGTATAGAATTATTCTTGATGAAGATGGTCAAGTACCAATTTACTTCAACGCATCCGGTTCCTATGACGAAGACGCTCCAGTAGGTAGTTCTGGAATTAAGACTTACAAGTGGGAAGTTTTCTATGATAAGTCTGAAGATGCTGTCTTTTCAACCAATGCAAATACATACACACAATCTGCTGCAAGTCAAGGCGTATGGATGTATACTTTCGGTGGCTTTGGAGTTGATGAGCAAGGAGTCTCTTATGCCGGTAAAAATGTGACTGTAGATAAGGCAACACAAGCGATTACACAACCTATCAAGGTAAAACTAACAGTATTTGATGAGGCTGGCAATTGGGATGATGACATGGAAATTTACTTTGAAGTTCTAGAACAAGGATTTGGAGATGTCGCCCCTGCCATCCAATTAGAAGGTTGGAAAGATGTCAACGGATTTAATGAATCTGAATTCATATTGACAGGTAATGTATTATCAGGTTCCGAAGAAGGAGATGTCTACATAGAAATATCACTGGATAAAGATATCTTCACCGCAGTAGGTTCAGATAGAATCGAGGCTCAATCTGAAGGTACTTTAGACAAAGCGATTGAACTGGGCAATGGGGACACATTCAATCTTTCAATAAACATGGAAAAATACTACACCAACGATACTGAAATCAAGACAATTTACTTGTACATTTATGAGTTCTCAAGTTCCAATACTGAAAAGAGATGGACAACACATGATTATGGTTTCCCTATGGAAATAAGGCTGACATTACCAATATGTAGGGGACAGAATGTACCAAATGAAGTCTTACTCGACGATGATATCGATAGTTGGGTATTTATCGGTGGCGAATGTCTTTGGGATGGAGAATGGAAATTTGAAAATGGTCAATGGATTGAACCTACTTCAGACGCTTCCGAGGACTCTGCCGAAAGTGGTTCTAGCGCCTTACTACTCGGTGGCGGCGCTCTAATACTGATTGTTATACTTGCGTTGACATTCCTATTCTTGAAGAAGAGTGATTCCGAAGGCATGGATGGTATGGTCAAAGACTTCAGTGCAGCTGGAGCATACCAACAAGACCCTGTTGAACAGTATGTCCAGCAATTGATCGCTCAGGGTTACCCTGAAGATACCGCTAGAGCCTATGCATCTCAGTATGCAGCACAAGCAGGTGGTCAAACTCCGGCTGCTAGCGCTCAACCGGCTACAGCTTCTAATCCTGCCATGGATGCAGCATATCAGCAATATTATCAACAGTTCATATCTCAAGGATACGACCAACAGACAGCAGCAGCATATGCTCAACAATACGCTGCAGCGTACATACAACAACAAGGATAATACCGGTATTAATGCGATTCTCGCGGAAATTGTTTGCGATTAGCATCAATGGGTTCAAAAGTAACTATTGGTCGCCGACACCATGGACAAGACAGACAATTACACGGTTGCCGATATCAAACTTGCAGAGAGTGGTTCGCTAAGAGTCGATTGGGCTAGGGCCAGAATGCCAGTTTTATCAGCACTACGCGAAGAGGCTTTGAAGACAAAACCATTGGCTGGAATGCGTGTTGCTGGATGCTTGCACGTCACTAAAGAAACCGCAGTTTTAATCGAAACAATAGCAGCAGCAGGAGCTGAAATATCATGGTCTGGTT
Source organism: Candidatus Poseidoniales archaeon (assembly GCA_003602575.1). Classification (GTDB taxonomy): domain Archaea; phylum Thermoplasmatota; class Poseidoniia; order Poseidoniales; family Poseidoniaceae; genus MGIIa-L1. Next base: position 2,762 of record QQRY01000026.1, on the reverse strand, counting down.
GTAATCCTCTTTCAACTCAAGATGATGTAGCAGCTTGGCTTGCTTCGGAAGGATACTCAGTTCATGCATGGCATGGCCAATCAACTGAAGATTTCTACTGGTGTATCGATAAGACTCTAGAGTTCAAACCTACCCTTACACTTGATGATGGGGCAGATTTGATTGTTAGAGTTCATGGTGAAAAGAGTGAATATGCTGCAGGAGTTATTGGCGGTACTGAAGAAACTACTACAGGAGTACACAGGCTTAGAGCAATGGGAGATGCAGGAGACTTGAAATATCCAGTTATTGCGGTCAATGATGCTATTACAAAGTGGGATTTTGACAATGTTTACGGAACAGGACAATCAACCATCGATGGAATTCTTAGGGCGACATCAGTTCTTATCGCAGGAAAGACATTTGTCGTAGCTGGATACGGTCATTGTGGTCGAGGTCTTGCAATGCGCGCCAAGGGAATGGGTGCTAATGTAATAATTACTGAAATAGATCCTCTACCTGCTCTAAGAGCTGTAATGGATGGATTTAGAGTAATGCCAATGGATGAGGCCGCACCTCTAGGTGACATATTTTGTACTGCTACTGGAATGAAAGATGTGATTGTAGATCGCCATTTTGCTTCTATGAAAGAAGGAGCAATCATTTCCAATACAGGGCATTATGATTGTGAGATAAACATTGAACAATTACAGGCAATGAGTACCAGTGAGCGAACAATAAGAGAGAACAATGTAGAGTATACTCTCCCAGATGGTCGTAGAATATTCATTCTTGCTGATGGTCGATTGGTTAATCTCGCCGCAGCTGAAGGTCATCCATCTGAAGTGATGGATATGTCATTTGCCAACCAATACCTGGCACTATGTCGCCTCGCTAAAGAAGGAGAATCACTCGGACCGATAGTTTATGACATTTCTTTAGAACAAGATCAAGGCCTTGCAAAGACCAAACTTGCAACCCTCGGATTTGAGATTGATGTACTAACTGCTGACCAAGTTGCTTATCTTAGCGACTACACAGCTGGAACATGAAATTACTCTTCTTCCCAAAATTGAGTTGCAGAGTCTTCTTCTTGCTCATCTTCGATATCTCCCATATCTTCGAAGTGTGATTCAAAGTCTGGCATTTCCAGTTTCCAGTTTTTAGGAATCTTATTATTTTCTTGAATAATGATCAACATTCTTTCTTGCCAAGCAAGTGGCTTTCTTTGCATAATGTACATACATAGGACAGACGTTCTAACATTTTCAGGAATGACAGAAAACCCAGTGGATGCTTCAAAATTCATCGCTCTAAGTAAATTAAAGGCGGGCCTGTTAACCGAACGGAATAGATTTTTAGCGATTCTCATTCCGAATAACACGGTTGCGAAAATGACTAATGAGGTTAAACAAAATGCACCCCATCCTTGTCCTGCTAGAGCATTTGAAAGAAGAATTACCGCAAACAGAATTGGAACTGTAGTCAACATGAAAATAAATGTCTCAGAAGCAGGTTGTTTCTTCATTTTTGCTTCTATTGCTGACCATCCAGCATGTCGCTTTTCCCAAGGCTTGAAATGTTCAGAGGCATCTTGACTTGCCGCACTTCTAACCAGTCCGAGCAATTGGTGTATTCGACCGTACTGAGTAGTTGCAACATCCATATTCTCATCTATAATTGTTTCAAGTCGTTGTCTTGATTCTTCATAAAGTCCCATATCGGCAAGAATTGTTGCTTGCTCAATCAGAGGCGTGACTTCATGTGGAGCGTGATGTCTAACATCTTGCCACCATTGTAAAGCGTCCATTAACAGTCCCAATTCATCAGCTAATAACCTTCCACCTCTAACCCACATATCTATTCGAGTAGGTTCTAATTCTACCACTTTCTTAACAGCGGACAATGATTTGGAAGCATCGATAAGAGATATTGGTTCTCCAGTGGGTGCTAGGGTTGCGTCTGAGTATAGTTGCCATGCATCTACATGTTCAGGGTCAATTTTTGTAGCAGCTTTCGCTTCTTTTTGAGCAGTTTCTCTATCTCCTTGTTCCAATGCTTCGATTGCGTTCAAGTAGTGTTCTTCTGCGCTCATATGTATCGCTCTATGAGGGAATCATTTAATCATCACTATTTCGTCTAAATTTGCGTGGAACAATAGGTTTTGGTGCATTGTTATGAGCATGGCCAGGTCTTTTACCCTTGGATTTTCTGAAATTATTTTCTTTGGGTTTGCCTCTATTATCATCACGGTTAGAGAATTCTCTTCTATCTGTACGGCCTCCACCATCTCTACGGCCTCCACCATCTCTTCGGTCTCTTGAGCCTCTATCGAAATCTCTACGTCCACCACCATCTCTTCGGTCTCTTGAACCTCTGTCGAAATTTCCTCGACCTCTTTCTCTACGGCCGCCACCTCCAGATCTTGGCTCACCACATCTATTGCATTCAGTACGTCTTGCAAAGTTAGAATTATTGCACTTAGGACAATACCAATCCCCATCTTGGAAATTATCTCTACCTCTAGAACTTCTGTCGAAATCTCTGCGTCCACCGCCATCTCTTCGGTCTCTTGAACCTCTGTCGAAATTTCTACCGCCACTGTCTCTATTGCCTCCACCGCCTCCTGGGCGAGGTTCTCCACAGCGATTACACTCTTTGCGGAATGAAAAGTTTGAATTGTTACACTTTGGACAGTCCCAGTCATTATGAGTGAAAGTTTTCCCGCCATCTCTACGGTCTCTTGAACCTCTATCAAAATCTCTACGTCCACCGCCATCTCT
>QQRY01000025.1 GCA_003602575.1 Candidatus Poseidoniales archaeon | reverse complement strand
TGATGCCACTTTTTCGGTATCCATTTGGAAAGGTCGGTAGCATCACCTTTGATAATGTCGACATTTTTTATTTGAGTTATTTCATTACAATCTAATGCCCAAAGTAAATTTTTTGAGGCGCCATCGACCATTTCTTGTTCTAAATCCATGGCGATGACATTTCTCCCAATTAGACTTGCTTCAATAACAAACCCCCCAGTGCCAGTCATTGGGTCTAAAACTGCATATTCATCCAATGGTCCTCCAGCCATATTGACAGCCAACCTTGCAAGTTTTGGGTCTAAGCTAATTGGTTTGAAAAAAGGTCTTTCAGTTGCTCTTCTGGTGTTTGAATTTTCTTCTTGAGAAATATAATCGATCAACCACCCACATACAACTTTACCACATGAACCATCTAATACTAGACCTAGTTTATTTTCTGGATTATCTAGGTTGATAGTAAAACCATTTCTTCCAGCAATACCACCGATTAGACCAGCAATTTTACTACCACTTAACCCTTTGATTTTACCTTCTTGCCGCCAATGAAAAACACCAAAAGAACCCTTTTTATCGGAATTTTCAATTTTTTCTGAAATTTGAGAAATTAAATTTTCTAAGCAATTTTCATCATCCGAGTTGACAACAATCGAGTCATGTAATATTGCTTGGATTCCACTACTATATTGGATAATTTTGGTAGCTTCCTGTAAATCCAAATCTCCCAAAATCTCGACTAACCTTTCAGAATCTAATGATTTGATTTGGTTCTTAGGAAATAGTGCGGATAATTCCGCTTTAGCAAGCGCCGGATGCCATCCACGTAAACACGCAATATTACCCGCCATATTACTGGCTCAACCTCCCCCTTCTTGACAAATTCGGCATTTTTACCAATGCGAATATACACATACTGTCACCATTAGTGACAGCCATGGGCTGTAATCTGCGCGACCTAGCATCGCCACAGAATATCGAATTAGAGTCTCTTTCAGGTAAAAGAGTAGGAGTTGATGCGTTTCTTACCGCTTTTCAATTTTTGACCACGATTAGAGACAGATCACCACAAGGAGACGGGGGTCCACTAAAGGCAGAGAATGGCAAGGTCGTTTCTCACTTGATGGGATTTCTAAACAGAACTACTATGTTATTGTCTAAAGGGATTAAACCAGTGTTTATTTTTGATGGTGAGTCTCCAGATTTGAAAGCAGACGAATTAGCAATTCGAAGAGCGAGAAGAGATGAGGCGAAGAAAATTCATGAGGAAGCATTAGCTGCTGGAGACTTCTCACTAGCACAAAAGATGGCTCAAAGAATAATGCATTACTCTCCAGAGATGGTACAAGAAACCAAGCAGTTGCTCGATTTACTCGGAGTCCCTTGGGTTGATGCTAAGGCAGAAGGCGAGGGTCAAGCAGCGGTGATGGCTGCTATGGGTCAATTGGATGCAGTTGCTACACAAGATTGGGATGCTTTACTATATGGAACACCAATTTTAATCCGGAATATGATGACTGATGGAACAAAACAACATGGCAGATTAGTCCACGCTCAAAAAATAAATTTGGAAGAATTATTAGAAGAACACGAATTAACTAAGTCTCAGTTGATAGATTTGGCTATTATGATTGGAACAGATTTCCATCCCGGAATTAGAGGTATCGGACCTAAAACCGGTTTAAAATTGATCAAACTGCATGGAACAATAGAAGAGATATGTGCTGTTAAAGACAAAGAAGTTCCTGAAAGACTAGATGAAATTCGAGAGATATTCCATAATCACCCATCAAATGATGTTGACTCCGAAAGTTTGGAGCCAGGAACTATCAATGTTGAAGGTTTGAAACAGTTTCTTCAAGTTGAGAGGCAATTCAGTCAACGTAGAATGGACAATGCATTGGATAAATTGAGAGAAGCAGGACTTATCCGTGAAGGTGGACAAACCTCTTTATTTTCCTTTTAGGATTAGTATAATCTCAAAGGACTCGCTAAGACTTGAACACCTTTGTGATTGGAAACCAAGCCCCTAGAAACCGATTGTGGGTCATTCAATGCTTCACTAATCGTATTTACAGGCGAGCAGGGTATTCCTTGAAGTAAATCTTCCAATTCTCTTCGCGTTTTAGTTTTGATAATATTAGAGATACTAGTCTCCACATCTTTCCTTGCTTCAATACGTCCGGAGTTTTCATTCCATTCAGGTTTAGTTTCAAAACCAAGGATTTCAACTAATTTATTCCATTGAAGGTCAGAACCAACTCCAATTACAAACCACCCATCCTCAACTTCGAAAGCCCTGTAAGGAACTAGGTTTGGATGAGCAGAACCCATGCGTGAAGGGTCTTTTCCACTTGCTAGTACATTATGTGCTTGATTAACAAGTGCCGCAATAGCACAATCCCAAAGAGAGATGTCGATTCTTTTTGCCTCCCCAGTTTTCATTTTGTGGAATAGTGCCGCCAAAATTGCATTTGATGCGTTAAGTCCAGTTATCACGTCTATCCAAGCAACTCCGACTTTAGCAGGTTGGCCTTCTGCATCTCCAGTAATACTCATAATTCCTGAGCGAGCCTGAAGGGCAATGTCATAACCAGGTTCGTCTTTTCTTGGTCCTGTTGAGCCGTAAGCAGAAATAGAACAGACAATAAGGTCACTGGGTAACTTTCCTAGAAGTCTCTCTAGAGTTCCGGGTCTAAAATTTTCGACAAGAACATCAGCATCCTCAATCATTTTAATCACTTCATCAGCTTGGTTTTTGAGATTTAGATTAATTATTTCTTTACCTCTATTACAAGATAAAAAGTAGGCTGCGACTTGTTTTCCGTCAAATCCGGCAGTAAATGGTGGGCCCCATTTTCTAGTATCGTCTCCCCATGGGGCTTCTATTTTGATGACTTCAGCACCTAAATCAGATAGCATTTGGGTAGCATATGGGCCTGCTAAAACCCTTGAAAGATCTACTATTTTCACACCGTTGAGTATTCCGCTCATGTGCATGGCACAAAGTCTCATGTGTTGAATTAATCCATCATTCTGCTAAATGATATACATCATGAGAAGTCTTTGTTTCAAAAACAACCCATCTATCATCTAGATAATTTGTAGTCTCGTCGGTCATAATCACCCATGAAATTTGACTTTCATCCAATATCGAAGTCCAATTGATACTTTCATCTGCCCAATATGCAGTGATATTCCTATCATGTCCAGGGTCGGTTGTCAGTTGAAGAGTATAAAGTCGATGCATTGCTAAAGGAGGGTCTGCGATATACAATATATTTTCACCATCCTCAATTTCATCATGTAATTCTTCACCGAGTTGTTCAATTCCACGGTCGAATGTTAAAATATATCCATTAATTATTATCATCAATGCAATGGCTAATGACATAAGACTCTTATTTTTATTATTTTTTAATTCAATTGCCGGTTCTTTCTCTTTCGCCATTTGAGCCCACCAAAGAGGCACTGCAAGGACAGTTACATATCGATAAATATAGCGGAAACGATTTTGAACAACTTCCCTAGACGCCTCTAATGTTTCCATTTCTACCAAAAATAACATCGCAATATAACCACATAAACCAGCAAAAATAAGTTGCGAAAGAAGTGAGAGATAATTAGATTCAGTATTGCTTTGACTGGAATTATAAGAAAATAATAATGTGCCAATATAGAGATAAATCACTCCAGCGATAAAAATTGTAATTGGTAGTATTATTACCAAATCTGAAGAGAGTTCACCCATCCTAAACCAGACAAAAATTGCAGAAATTATAGCGGCTATTACTAGCAGAGTGGTATTATTGACTGGTTTGTATTCAGGCCTATATAATTCTAAAGAGAGAATAGGCAGATATAGGTATAGTGCATATTTCGCTGGTAATCCTTTGATTGAAAGTACTAAGGCAAGAAAAATCAAACATGTGAGATGCCAAAATTTATGATTTTCTCTACGTAAAATTTTGACAATAGAATACAAAATTATAGTTGCACACAAAATTATAATGCTTTCTTGATATAATCGCCCAGTAGATCTCACCAGAGGTGAATAAATAGATAGTAAAGCAGTCAGAGCAAGAGCATTCTTATCTCCCCAAAGCGATTTAGTGCAAAAATATACAACGCTCAATGCAGAGAAAGAAATCATCAAACCAAGTATGTGTAAACTCGTTAGAGAGATGCCAAATATTGTGAACCATACTTCAATAATTCCATGCCAAATAAACCACTTATCGTTGGCAGATATTTCTTCTGCTACCGATTGATTAGAGCCATCAATTCTTAGATGACCCCAGTCTAAAGTAGAATCTCCATCGGCGATTTCATCACTAACATAGGTGGAATGGACATGGGCATCAAGCCCTAATGGCATGAATACTGCAGCAAGAATTTGAAACAAAATTCCTATGGCGAGAATTGAAAACCAAATTCGCCTCTCTTGCATAACAAGTTGTCACCTTTCTTACCTTTGAGTATTGTTCATAATAAACTGGTAAAAGGTGAATTTCTCTAAACCTTGCTTTCGCTCAGTGCTTAAAGAAAATCAGGACTTAAATCCAGATTCAGTTATTCTTGTCGTTTTGAACTTGAACACGTACTGCTTGAGCAGAGGCCTTGCAGTCTTGCATAGCCTTGCGCACACGTGTACCAGCAGCGGAGTTACCCTTGTCGTGCTTTGCAGCATCAACTAGAGTGGAAGTCAATTCGTCAATCATATTTTGTACCATAGCCTCAACAGACATAAGAGCCCCCCAGTGAAATCGGTCTTTATGTGTTTTGCCGACATGGTTATGATTCAAAACTAATTAATTAGCCTACAGTATGCCTTTTTTGGCCGAAAAAGCGAGATATAATTAGAAAATCCTCGTTTTTGAAAGATTATTATTTTTAGAAGGGTTTGAAAGCCGAGCACCTTAGGAGTCACATGAGGGAGTAATTGTGGGCTTTGAGTCTGACAGCGTTTTACCTGACCCTGATCCTATTTCGACTCAAGAATGGGTCGATTCAATTTTGGCTGTTCAGGGACAACAAGGAAATGAGGAAGCAAGGCGCTTACTTCTTGCTACTATCTCGGCTGCAAAATCTGTAGGAGTTGATATTGATACAATCAATTCACCATATGTCAATACAATTTCTCCAAGTAGCCAAGGAGCATACCCCGGCAATCTCGAAATGGAAAGAAAACTACATGATGTAATCCGTTGGAATGCAATGATGATTGTGACTAGGGCGAACAAGTATTTCGAAGGTATTGGTGGGCACATCTCGACATATGCATCAACATCACATGCTTGGGAAACAGGATTTAATCACTTCTTTAGAGGTAAAGATGGCGACGGTTCTGGCGACCATATTTATTGGCAAGGTCACGCATCACCGGGTGTATATGCAAGAGCTTGGCTCGAAGGAAGACTTTCGAAAGATGAAATCGAAATGTTCCGTCAAGAAACTGGCGGTAAAGGACTTTCATCATATCCACACCCTAGATTGATGCCAAACTTCTGGGAGTTCCCAAGTGTCAGCATGGGCCTTGGAGGTATGACTGCAATCCATCAAGCCAGATTCAATCGCTATCTTGAATCTCGTGGCCTATGTAATACGACTGGTTCTAGAGTGTGGTATACTATGGGGGATGGAGAATCCGATGAGCCAGAATCTCTTTCCCAATTATCTCTAGCAGCTCGAGAAGGGTTGGATAACATAATCATGACTATGAATTGTAATTTACAGAGACTTGATGGTCCGGTTAGGGGTAATTCAAAGATAGTTCAAGAGTTAGAAGGTAGATTTCGAGGTGCTGGATGGAATGTTATCAAGGTACTTTGGGGCAGTAGTTGGGATGACTTATTTTCACGTGATACCAAAGGCTTACTCGCAGCTAGGCTAAGCGCTCTTGTTGATGGAGATGAGCAGAGAATAATGACTGCAGACGGTTCAACAATTCGCAAAGAATTATTCAATACTCCAGAATTGTCAGAGTTGGTTTCTCAATACTCTGACGATGATTTAGAGAATCTATGTGAAGATGTTGGCGGTCATGATTTTGTCAAACTACACGCTGCATATGCACAAGCAACTGCTCACAAAGGACAACCAACAGCGGTACTCATTAGAACCATCAAGGGATACGGTCTTGGGCCCTCATTTGCTGGTAAAAATACTACCCATCAGAAGAAGAAAGCAGATATTGAAACTATGAAGTTCATGCGGGATGATATGAATTTATCATTCACTGATGGAGAACTAGAAACGTATCCATTCATCAATCCTGAAGATATTCCTGAGATAGTCGAATATGCCATGTCAAGGCGCAAAGCATTGCATGGGCCAGTTCCTGAACGTCGTTCACCTAAGTCGGATCTAGCAATGCCTAGTAGCGATGTTTATTCGGAATTTGATGAAGGCACTAAAGGGAAAATGCAAGTTTCCACCACCATGGCATTTGTCAGGTTGCTTAGAGGATTGATGAAATCTAAAGAATTAGGTCCTAATGTAGTACCTATAATTCCTGATGAGGCTAGAACATTTGGTATGGATCCATTATTTTCAGAGTTTGGAATCTATCATCCTGAAGGGCAACTATACACTCCAGTTGATCATAAAGTTATCATGAAATACAAAGAATCCGAAGCAGGTCAATTATTCGAAGAAGGAATAAATGAAGCAGGAGCGACATCTACTTTTATTGCATCTGCAACATCCTATTCAACACATGGTTGTCCTACGATTCCCTTCTATACCTTCTATTCTATGTTCGGTTTTCAAAGAGTTGCGGATTTGATTTGGTCAGCTGCAGATCAACGTGCAAGGGGTTTCTTGATGGGTGCGACTTCTGGCCGAACTACATTGAATGGCGAAGGCCTTCAACATCAAGATGGGCACTCTCTTCTAATGGCTCACACCAATCCCTCAGTGAGGGCATGGGACCCAGCATTCGCTTACGAACTTGCAACTATAATTCAACATGGAATCAAAGAAATGTTTGAGCAGGATATCGACGTGATGTATTATATCGCTGTTTACAATGAAAACTACCCAATGCCGGCAAAACCAAAAAATGTAGATGAAGGAATTATTAGAGGATTATACAAATTACGTGGCGCGCCTAAAGGAGATGGGCCAATTGTACGTTTACTAGGGTCAGGACCTATTATGTTACAAGTTTTAGATGCGGTAGAGAAATTAGAAGAATTCGGAATACGTAGTGAGATATGGTCTGCTACATCATATGGTGAATTACGCCGAGATGGTCTGGAATGTGAACGATGGAATCGTCTCAATCCTAGTGAACCAGAGAAGCAATCTTGGGTCCAAGAAATGCTTGGAGTATCTAAAGATCCAATTATCGCAGTCTCCGACAATATGGCTGCAGTACCAGATATGATTAGACAATGGATGCCAGATGACTATACGGTTTTAGGAACCGATGGCTTTGGTCGTTCAGATACTAGAGAGGCACTAAGAAGATTCTTTGAAATTGATGGCGAGTCGATTACATTAGCAGCACTTTCTAGACTTGTTAGAAAAAATATAATCGATTCCAAGGTTTATGATAAGGCTGTAAAGAAATTCAAAGTGAGCCCAGAACGTCACGATATTACTGAGATATAATCGACGATTCAATAATCTAAATGCTCTACGGAGTATATGGCGCTAGTACTTGTTTTGGTAACATTCCCTGATTCTGATTCTGCTAAATCGATAATTGAGAAAGTACTCAATGAAAGATTGGCAGCATGTATACTTCATACACAAGTAAATTCTTCATTTGTTTGGCAAGACAAAAACCAACAGGAACAGGAAGTATTGGCTCTTTTCAAAACAATTCAATCCAATATCGAGAAACTCGAACAGTATATTTCCAAACACCACCCATATGACATACCAGCAATTCTAAGAATTGACGCATCAGCGAATCCAGGTTATCAAAATTGGATTAACAGTATAATCTCTTAATTTGGAATTTTTACTAGGGTGCTAAAACGCGCGTCTTAGAGTGCTTGTTATCCGATTGGATTATGAAGCCACGCGACGCAGATGTTTCTATGACAAGAGATAAGGGGGCAAAAAAAGCGTCCTCTAGCCAAACTTCTAGTTTTGGAGTTTCCAAACGCGAAGGTCATGATTCTTCCAAGTATTATGATACAAAAATGTATCAAGGCATACCTAGGGAAAGCGATGTAGGGGACCCACAAGAATTCCCCGAATTCTTGAGAGATAGTCTGATTTGTGGTGATTCGAGGGATATGAGTATGATCCCTCCAAATAGTGTTCAATTAATGGTCACCTCGCCCCCATATAATGTTACTAAGGAATATGATGAAGACCTCAGCCTCCAAGAATATCTCAATATGTTACGTGGCGTTTTTAGTGAAACATATCGCGTTCTAGCACCTGGTGGTAGAGCAGTAATCAATATTGCAAATGTTGGAAGAAAGCCCTACATTCCACTTACAAGTTATGTCAATATGATTATGCTTGAAATAGGTTTTCTAATGCGAGGAGAAGTGATTTGGGATAAATCAGCATCAGCGGGCTCAAGTACAGCATGGGGCTCTTTCAAATCAGCTTCTAATCCATGTCTTAGAGATGTGCATGAATATATTTTGATTTATTCGAAAGGTTCGTTTAAACTTGATAGAACTAAGCAAGAGAGAGCCGAAGGAAGGGATGATACTATTGAGAAACAGGAGTTCATCGATTTAACTAAGTCAATTTGGCGATTTCCAACAGCATCAGCAAAACGGATAGGTCATCCAGCACCTTTCCCAAATGAGTTGCCGCGCCGATGTATTGAATTTTATACATTCAAAGGAGATGTGGTCTTAGACCCATTTATTGGTTCAGGCTCAACAGCATGTGCGGCTAAAAGTGCTGGTAGAAATTATATCGGATATGACATTAGTCAAGATTATATTGAACTTGCTGAACAGAGAATTAAACAATTAGATGAATGATTTTCTTTATACAGTGTTGATTTTTCATACTGGCATGAAATACACTATAATTTCAGATGAAACCTTAGAACCAAAAGAATTCGGAACTTTGAATATGAAATTTCTAGATAAGAAATCTGGTCTAATTGCGCGTGTTACAGAATTGATGGTAAATGGTTGGAAACCTCAAGGCGGGATTTCTTTTGGTGATGGAAAATACCTTCAAGCATTGATTTTACAGGAAGAAGAGGAATAATCAGTCTTCATCGATAAGTTCTGCTTCGATTGCTTCATCAGGATGTTCCCATGAACGGATAACGTATCCAACTCCTATTGCTGGCAGAAGGATAAATAAACTCAACAGAGCCATCAATAAACCATGTTTAGCGAATAAATCACCAAGAGACGCGAAGAATCCCTCGGAATCTGAACTATCAGTCATACTCTTTGGAGTGATGAGACTGACAACAGCCTGCTGATCATATACACTGCGAGTAAAAACAAGCATACCGTCCATTGAACTATCATAATCATCAGAAGGAGAGGCAGGATCTAAGTCTGAATAGAAATCTGGCCTTTGTTCAAATGCAATGTCTGTTACTGAATCAAGACCTAGTGTCAAAACAACATCTACCTTATACGGAATTCTAGATTCAAAGAATTCTTGGTCATCTACGAATCCTAAGAAAGTCATTGCTTGGCCTGAAACATCGAAACTCGCCCATTGACCCCATTGAGAAGTTTCAACATCCAAGTCATAATACCAAGTATTGGCAATTCTGTTGCCTTGGCCTTGGTCATTACTGCCGTCATCACCTAGGTCAATTTCTAATTGAATCGAACCAACTTGTAATGAATCTAGTTCAAACTCAGTGGCAGTGAACATTGCTTCCAATCTTTCAGTACCATTAGGTATCCAAACATAGTGCGTGTCATCAGTATAATACAGAGACCCCGAATCGCCATTATTGAAATGATTCCAGTCTCCTTTCCAAGAATGTTTTACTCTATCGGTGTTAAGTTCTATTGTCTTTTCATCAAGCATAGCCTCATAGATTTCCCAAGCATCCCAAACGGTATATTCAGGATGGTCTACAATTCCATTTCCGTCTTGATCCCTCATTAATTCCAGAGTTCTAGCGAGTGCAACCGCTGCATCTACATTAGTCAAACCATGACCAATACGCCAATCATGACATTGTCCAGTATCGCTGAGATAGCATTGTTCTGGAATATCAGAGCATGCATCATCATCATTACCATCTTCACAAGAATTTGCCATTCCTTCATATTCAGCGGTTAATTCAATAATCAACTCTAGTTCGTGAACTCTAGTAAAATTCTCCTCATCCCAGTTCTCAAATTGAACATATGCTGCAGTTCCTTCACCACCAACTAGACTATCTCCAAAATCATGGTCGTCTCTGTGATAATCAGCAACACCAAGCGATGGCGCAATGTCAATAATAAGTCCAGCCATTCCTCCAACATGAGGGGTTGCCATTGAAGTTCCTGAAATGGCCATGTAGTACAAATCACCTTGCAGTTTTGTACTAGCATCGATGGCTGTTCCTCTAGGCGCAGTAGCCCAAATGTCTCTGCCTGGTGCTCCAACATCTGGCCATGTATGTTGTTGATTCATACATCCACGAGATGAGAAAGAGGTCACAGCTGTTCCATCATGCGTGAGTGCAGCAACAGATATTGCTGAAGGAGTGTTAGCATATACATTGGTTTTGAGTCCTCCAGAACACTCACCTCCATTACCACCAGAATTAGAAGCAGCGAAAATTACAGCAACTCCGTTATCATAAGTCAACATATCAGTCATCTGAGCAATAACTCCATTCGGGTCATAATCACCATCCGTTCCCCAAGAATTCGAAACTACTCTGATATGGTATTGATTCTGGTCAGGAACAGAGTTGGCATATGTCCATTCAAGACCTTG
>QQRY01000024.1:44242-45076 GCA_003602575.1 Candidatus Poseidoniales archaeon | reverse complement strand
GAAACCGGAGTAAAACTTGGAAAACTGAAGAGAGAGGAAAAGACATCTCTTGTTCTTTATGAGGCTGATACAGAAGTAACCGTTGATGCATTTATGCCACACATGCACCCGGGCGGTGAAGCATATCTTGTCCTTGAAGGAGAAGTATGGGATGAAGATGGAACATATCCTACTGGCTCGATTGTATGGATGAATAGGGAAACAACACACACTCCTAAAACTCGTGGTAAAACATTGATTCTTGTACTGTGGCCAGAAGGCGTAAAGTCTGCTTGAATGGTAATTCTTTTTCCAATAAAATAAATTTTAATTGATGTTTTATTCGATATGCTGTGATACGATTGTTTTTGAAGAGGAATTATCGCCTTGGGACATGGACGAGGAGAAGAACTCATTTTTTGATGAGAATCTCAAGTCTAAAATCAAGCCAATATTGATTATTGCTGTAGGATTGCTTGCATCAATAATTCAGCCAGTAATACTTTTCTTGTCTGGAAAAGATATCAATGATGCAATCTGGCCACACGCGTACAATGCTCTTCAAGCAACTATGTGGCTTAGAGATAATTTGACATTGATGTTTTTCTTTGCACTTTTGATGTTCTTTGCATCATTAGTAGTTGTGAATAATAAATTCAAAGGGAAAAGTCTGAATAAAATACATCAAGGAATTCTTCTATTTATAATCGGCTTATTTAGTGGTTTTACAGTACTGTATTTCCTTTTAGATATATTTTATTTGAGAGGAGCATTTCTTCTTTTACCAACAATGTATGGAGTGATTTTGTTATCTTGTATTCTATCTGTCAGTGGACTACCGACTCTACCTATGCG
>QQRY01000024.1:0-44124 GCA_003602575.1 Candidatus Poseidoniales archaeon | reverse complement strand
GCTCCAAAAATTGGATATGGAGCGGAACCTGGACCATTTGAAACTATAATGACAATTCATGAATATGAAATGCCAAGTAGTGTTGAAGAAATAATAATGGATAGAGAAGAAGATATAGAATTTTCAGTCTATCTTACATTGCCCGAAATACCACCTGAACTCCCACTAGAATCAATTCCATTAGCTCTTTTGAGCCATGGTTGGGGTTATCCTGTTTATGAAGAATATACAGATTGGATCACGCATTTATCTGCCCGAGGAATGGCTGTTGCTTTCATTCAATATCCATCTCATATCGACCCGCCCATTCCTGAAGGGCTTGAAGGTGAAGATATTGAAGGAGCATCCAACTATCCTCATCACGAATATAGAGCTCAAGCCATCGCTTCTGCTCTAAATACATTAACTGAAATTGCACTTGGAGAACAAAGACATTCCAGCGTAGATTTTGCCATCCATAATATCTCAATCAATCCAAGTCATCTATGGATTGGAGGTCATAGTTTAGGAGGTGCATACACTTTCATTCAATTACATGAATCGATGGAAAGAGGGTGGGGTAATGAGACATTATTCATCGATATTGAATCAGGATGGACGCGCCCAAATCAAAATTATCTACAGCCTAATTTTTCTCGAATGCCGTCCGATACTATGGTACACATTGCACGTGGAGTAGACGATATGACGGTCGATGCGTGTTATAGTGTCCACCATCAGCAAGCATTTGGCAACCTTCCTGATGAACATGTTCTATACATTGAATTACAAAGTGATCTGTATGGCTTTCCTCGATTGGTTGGTACGCATTATTTACCTACAAATTCTGTTCATGATATTCTAGCAGACTTAGGAGTTTATCGAAGAATTGATGCTCAGGCAGATTGGGTTATTGCGAGAAGTCGCGGCGACACCATAACTGAAGATTGGGCTTATCAGCATCTTATTGATAGTGATTTACTACGCTCAATGGGCAAATGGTCCGATGGCACAGACGTTTTACCTCTATTGGTATATCAGGATGCACTCAACCAATATGATAAATTTGAATATTGTAAAACATTTGAGGGAACTATTTAGTTCTTCAAATCGAATTATCTTTGTGTTGGATTTGGTTCAGAATTCAAATTTATTGTTTGATTTACAGGCTGATACTTGTATAACAAGAGCCCTAATGTGATGCAAACTAATGGTGCAAACAGCAATGGTATTAACGCTGTAACTATCTGCGAAACTGCAATAATCGATACTCCTAGTAATCCAAGAACATAGCCGAAAAGGCTCGTAATTGAAAACATTCTCTTTGTGTCTGACAAAACTCCGTCCATGTGTTAGATTTGGAAAGGGAGGTTTATGAACCGGTGTTTTTTTTTATTTCCTAATTCAAACGCTATTTCGCTCGAATCGATGAGACAATAATATTTCAGGAATCTCCACTTGATCATCCGTTTTACTAACTTCAACCGCCCAGTCTACAAGCGCTTGATAGTGTTCGTATTCACTTAGTTTACCCAACCAAATCTGCCCCTGCTCTGTTTTCAATAAAGATACATTGTGCATACTACAAGGTCCTAAGCAACCTGAAATTGTTAGTTTCACCTTATCACTCCCTTCGAGGTCACTATCTTTCCAAGCCTGCTTCAATTCTTCAATAGGGACCTTGTCGTGGCCTTTTTCTACTCTTCCACAGCAGCAACCATCGCAAATTATTACGTTGCTGGGCAAATAAAACACTCCGGATATTAAATTTTAGAGGATAATCTAAATCTTAGGACGAACAAATTCATCGCTATCTATTGGTACCCAAACATTGGATCTCTCTTTATTTTGGAGTTCTACTCGATATGGATTTCCTTGGTCCCAGCATTTCAAAATCTTACCTTCTACAAAGTCTCCGACATTAGCAAGAACCGTGTCCCCAACATTGAACCGAAGGTCCTCTGCTTTACACTCCATTAGACCTGCCTCAAGAGCTTCATGGTCTAAATCACGGCCGATAAATACGAATCGACATTCTCGCTTTTCACCCTTTCTCCATGGCGCAACTTCCTTGCTAAATACTCCGGAAAAAAGCATATGTACTCCTTGAAATACATATTTTTCGTCCATTCCCTTAACGGCTAAAACACCCTTGTAGCGGAATAAGTCTTCTGCTTTATTCTGCATTAAATCGCCAATCCATCTTTCCAACTTATTGACATTCAATGCTCCAACAAACTTTGAACTTATCGAAGTAACTCTTTGGTCATGCTCGTGTTCTGCATCGGTATCAAGGAATTCAGGATCCATCTTTAGCGTTCTTTCTAAATCAAACGAGCCTATATCTATCAAACTCTTGGGATCGATAATACTGTTTTGTGTACGATAAATAGGAGCAAAAGCATTAATGGATTTGATTTTCTTTTCGACTTGTTCAATCTCTTCTTCGCTCACAAGGTCGGTTTTATTCAACATGATTCGGTCAGCAAAAGCGAGTTGTTCTACGGCCTCATTCTCAATTCCTTCTGGCTTTTCTTCCTCAATATGAGGGATAGCATGTTTAGCATCGACTACAGTTATTATACCATCTAATTTGTATCTTTCAGAAACTCTATCATCGACAAAGAAGGTCTGAGCAACAGGAGCAGGGTCTGCAAGACCAGTCGTTTCAATTAATACTCCATCAAAATTTCGGATTCTATCATACAATCGGTCGAGAACTTCGGTTAAGTCACCCCTTACAGTACAACATATACATCCATTCATGACTTCGATTACACTCTCTTCAGAACTTTCCACTAAAATATTCTCATCAATCCCAACATCTCCAAACTCATTTTCAATTACAGCAAATTTCATTTTATGTTCTGTACTAGAAAGTATGTGGTTCAATAGCGTAGTTTTACCTGAACCAAGAAATCCTGTTAAAACTGTGACTGGAATTTTCCTTCTCACTTTACTCTTAGCCATTTTATCATCCTCATCAATCCCTGTCTGAGTCCATATTTAAGGCAAACTAATATTTTTATTTATTGTAATTATTATTCAAGTTGGCGAACAGATAATAAAATGAGATTATTACGATGTTTTGTGACGAATTCTCACACTAGGGTCGCTAAATTCTTCCATTGGAGTTTTATTGTCCTATATGTCTATGGAATATTCAAACAAGTGAATGCATTAGAAGACCTTGAGGATAAAGAACTTCTTATTTTCGAAATTATTTTCGCTAGTATTTTTCTAATAATCGTAATTTTAAGATATTCTTACATGAGACGTTTCAAAACTTTCTTGGGGGCAAGAGAACCTGTTCATATTGTTCATTACTATTTAGCCCGGTCTGTACATAAAGCGATGTATGCTTGCTTTATTCTTCTACCTCTTACGGGATTGATGATTGCTGGATTGTATTCTCAGGGGTACACAGTAAATGCAACACCTGATGAAGACCAAACGATAATCGATTTTGTATTAGATTTACATGGAGCAGTAGCTGATCTCAGTTACATGCTAATCTTAGTTCATATTGCAGCAGCAATTTACTCTCGTCTAAAAGGTGAAGGAGTTTGGTCGTCAATGGTGCCTATACTGAAAGAAAATAAGCCAACTGACAATAAAATAATTCAAAAAATATCATCTGTGGAAGAGAAAATTTACGACAAGGTTCAAACATTTTTTTCTTCGGATAAAAAGTGATATAGTTTCTGAACTACTGATGCCTAGTCAAGTAATTTATGAGTCACTCCCGTAATTGGTAATAAGGTCAAGATGGTGCTGGTTTCAGTTTAACTTACCAATCTTGTTTAAGGTAAGAAGGGGAACGGTCTTTTGTTAGGGAAGAGAATTATCAGTAATCTTTCAATCACTCGGAGAAAATTAAGATGAAAAATTTTGAAGCCCTAGGCTTATCTAAGAAACTTTTAGAAGCGGTTGAATCAGAAGGATACACAAATCCAACTCCTGTCCAAGAACAATCCATACCTCCTCTTCTTGCAGGAAGAGATGTACTAGGAGTGGCCCAAACAGGCACTGGTAAAACCGCTGCATTTGCATTACCGGTTTTACAGATATTAAGTCGCTCTAAAACACATGGAAAAAGGCACATTAAAGCCTTGATTCTATCTCCAACTAGAGAGTTAGCAGCACAGATAGGAGAGCGCTTTTCTGCCTATGGGGAGAATTTAGACATTAGACATAAAGTTATATTTGGAGGTGTAAATCAAAATCCTCAAGTCAGAGCATTACAGAAAGGAATAGATATTCTGGTCGCTACTCCAGGTAGATTACTTGATTTGATTAACCAAGGTCATATAGACATTGGTAAAGTTGAATTTTTTGTTCTCGATGAAGCGGATAGAATGCTAGATATGGGATTCATTAGAGATATTCAAAAAGTGTTAAAATTACTTCCAAATAAGCGTCAGAACCTTTTGTTCAGTGCGACCATGCCAAAATCAATATCTGACCTAGCAGGGTCTTTTCTTAACAATTCAGTTATGATCGATGTTAGTCCAAAAGAAATCACTGTAGATAGAATTAAGCAAAAAATTATGTTTGTTCGTAAGGCTGACAAAAGACGTTTATTGGTCAATTTGATCAAAGATGAGAAGGTGAGATGCGGAATTGTATTTACAAGGACTAAGCACGGTGCAAATAGATTGGTAAAACAACTTGACCAAAGTAGAATTAACGCAGCCGCGATACATGGAAACAAAAGCCAAGGGGCAAGAACAAAGGCACTCGCTGGATTTAAGGATGGTAGTATTGCAATTTTGGTAGCGACTGATATTGCTAGCCGAGGTATTGATGTCGATGGAATAACACATGTTTTCAATTATGATTTACCAAATGAACCCGAGAGTTATGTCCACAGAATAGGGCGAACTGCTAGAGCTGGGCGTTCTGGCATTGCATACGGTTTTTGTGATGAATCTGAATCTGGTTATTTAGTCGGTATACAGCAATTAATCGGACAGGAAATAGATGCTGATGTCGAACATGAATTCCATTTCTCTGGTGCAATTCCTAAACCCGGTCAAAAACCTGGAAAAATCAAACAAAAGAATCAATCGAAAAGAAATAATCACAATAAAAATAAGCAAAAAAGACAGACTAAGAAAAATACCAAAGGAGATTCTGTGTCGAAAAGAAACGATAATCAAAGACCTAGATCTAAAAATAATCGTAACAGGAGAAATAGAAAACGTAATTCTAATAATTGATAGACTCAAGAATTACTTTAATTGGTTATATTAATTCTGTTCAACAACAATCTTCTTCACGCATTGGAGAACTGACAAAGGAGACTTTATCGACATTAGGTGTATTCTTTAGTTGTTTGAATACTGAACGGACATGTTCTGCAGTTCCTTTGACGTGAACTACATCTACACATGAATTGCATGTATGTCCAATTCCTCTGCTGTGATGATATGCAGCTACTTCTATTGAATCTGTACGACTAACCATTAACTTTTGATCGCTCCCATGTTGATAATATACTACTAGATGGCCTTCTACTGTTAAATTATCATCCATGTTCAACAATTCGCCCTTCTGTTGTATTTCAGCATAATATAATGCAGCATCACGCAGGAATCTACTACGATTCTTATAACCAGATTTCTCGATTAAACTATCTAGAATATTAGCAAATTCATTGTCTACACTCAATGATATGATTCGGCTCATATTACTTGGAAAAGTCACTCAATAATAATAATTCCTATAATGTTAATTATTAACATCTGTTAAATAGTTAATATTAATCGACGAGCCATGAAGACTAATTGGCATAGGGCCATTCTACTAAGCTTGTTGATGATTTTTTCCAGCCTTGCTGGTTGCTTAGAAGATGATGCAATAATCGAAGAGATATCAGATATCAGTGATTTAGACATTGATTTGGATGATGGAAACAATACAGAAAATATTACTTCGAATGAAACTATAATCCCTGATTATGGTAACATAATGGTATCCACATATCACGTTGCTCAACTTGTCTCGGCAATTGTTGGACCTACTGCAAATGTGGAAATGATGAGTACATCAAACATCCCAGTACACGATTATACACCTACGATACAAGACACTGTAAGACTCGCAAATAGCGATGTATTCTTCTATCACGGATTGGACCTAGAGCCTTGGGTTGCTGATACTTTGTCTACACTGGGTAGCGATGCACCACCTGCTTATGCCACCCATACAATGCCAACTGGAGAAACAACTCCTGATTTCCAATCTCTATTAGTCAGCGACCTATGCAAGCAGCTAAACGAGGGAGTAAGAGTTTCTAACACGCTTATGAGCTATGAAGGACAAGCGTCTGAACTAGAAATTCACTTAGAAAGAGGAGTTCACACTTTGACTTTCCCTGGCGCTGATGCTGCATCACTTCAGGGCCATGACCACGATGACCATGACGACCACGGAGACCACGATGGTCATGACGATGATCATGATGGACATGATGAACATGGAGATCACGAAGAAATGCATCATAGCCTAGTTGTTGTCTATCCAGATAGCACAAGCGTTGTGATTGAAGAAGAACACGACAACCTTCCTGAAAATGCAACTGCAAATGATTTCACGCAAATGGGACTTACTGCTAACAGTATCAGTTACGAAATCATCGAAAGTTCAATTGGCAACTACACCAACTCCATTGGAGGATTTACAGCACCTAGTGATTACTCATGGTACTGGGAATTACATGTTTGGAATGATTCTGTAGAATCTTGGGAATACAGCAATGATGGAATGGACCTTGTACTCATGGAAGACGCTGAGCATATTGCTTGGGCTCCAAACAGCACTGTTGATTCTACAATTCCTTCTCCTGAAGACGACCATGACGACCACGACGACCATGGAGATGATGGACACGACGACCACGGAGATGACGGACATGATGACCATGATGGACACGACGACCACGGAGATGATGATGGACATGATGACCATGGGGATCACGACGGACATGCCCATGCTGAACCTGAAAAGGTAATCGAAAACCCTGCTGGATGCCCAGCGGGCACCGAAATCGCTGTTTTCCACTTGGAAAAAGGCAACCATGTTGTAGAGTTTGAAATCAGTTCGACTGATGCTACCAGTTTTGATGTTGCTGCACTTCCAATGCTAGGAGGACACGCTCATCACCATCACGGACATGGTGACCACGGAGACGATGGACATGATGACCACGGAGACGATGGACATGATGACCACGGAGACGACGGACATGATGACCACGGAGACGATGGACATGATGATCACGGAGACGACGGACATGATGACCACGGAGACGACGGACATGATGACCACGGAGACGACGGACATGATGACCATGGAGACGAAGCATTTGAGTGGGCAGGAATATTTGCTATGGACGATGCCTCACACACTTGGTCAATGCAAAAGGTAAACGGTGCGTATGCCGACCCATCGATGCGCTTGGTATTAATCCCAACTGACACTACAGATGAAGCCACAATGCACAGTCTTGAAAGTGACGCAGAATCTTTGATTGAAGGAGACTGTACAGTTGTCGAAGATGGCGAAACCATACAAAACATAGCTGATACAGGAACCTGTTTCGAACTTCATGTAGGTACTGGTGATGACTCTACCTTCAACATGGATACTACCGGAATTTCTGGCCTGGCAATTTATGCTCAGCATGTACCAACCGAATTTGAGCGTGATCAACACTATCTAAAAGATTCAACTGGTACAGATATTGAACCTGTTGCTCAAGAAGGTGGCGGTGCCCACGGACACCATGGACATGACGATCATGAAGAATATCCTATTTGCCACAACACAGAAACACACGAAAACATGGAAGATACAAATCAATCAGACTGCGAAGCAGCCGGACACTTGTGGATGGAAGGTGAGCCAAATGATGGAACACGCGGATTCCTAACAATTCATGTTGAGAACGAGGGCGACTATGGTTTTGCATTGCCATCCCATGTCACAGCACACATCCTAATGAGTGAAGGTGGACATGATGACCATGACGATCACTCTGGGCATGATGACCATTCTGGACATGACGATCATGATGACCATTCTGGACATGATGATGGTGATGCAGATGGCGAATCTAACATCGTAGCAGACGAAGATGAAGAAGAATTCGAATATGACCCGCACAGCTGGTTAGACCCTGTGGCTTTCAAAGCACAAACAAGCCTAGTTCTTAATGCTCTAATCGAACAATTCCCAGAAGGAAATGAAACTTTCACTGCAAATGCACAGGAGTTTATGGTTGAACTAGATAGAATCCACCTAGGATATATCAACGCATTTGGCCCTTCTAGCGCGTGTACAAGTAACATAGTTGCTGCTAACCACAATGCATATTCATACCTAACAGTACGTTATGGTATCGAGTTCGTTACAGTTCACGGCTTGGACCCTGAAGGAGAACCTTCAGTTGCGGATGTTGCAGAAGTAATTGAAAAGATCAATGAAGACGAAATAACTGTTTTGTATATTGAAGAATACACTCAAAGAAGTGCAGTTGACAGTATTGTCGATTCCACTGGAGTTCAAGTTCTTTACTTGTACACTATGGAGATGTCTCCTTCAGATGATAGCGATACTTATCTAACAATGATGAATAAGAATCTTGAAAATCTGAAAATTGGTATGGGATGTACTGCTTGAGATAATAAATATCACAAGGCATTTATGTCAACCTATATCAGGTTGGTATAATGGATACAGTGCAGTCAGTGTCAATTGGGAACTGTGGAGAAGAAATTCTCAACGTCTCTAATTTGTCTGTTTTCCGCTCTGGTAGCAAAGTAATTGAGGACATTAATATTTCAATTGCATGCGGTGAGTTTGTAGGAATCGTAGGACCTAATGGTGGCGGGAAAAGTACGCTAATTATGACGATACTGGGGGTTCTTAAACCAAAATCTGGAACTGTCAAAATATACAATCAGTGGCCGCTTTCAAAAGGAATTACTGGAAAGGTTGGATGGGTTCCACAGACAGCCTCCAAGTTACCTACAAATGTACACATAACAGTGAAAGAATTCATTACTTTAGGGACCCTTAAGATAAAATCTTTATTCTATCCTTTGAAAAAGGATAGGTTAACTGTTAAAAAAATAATTGAAATCGTTGGGCTTGAAGAATATACCAATACTAGAATCACCCATTTATCAGGTGGTCAAAGACAACGTGCGGCTATAGGCAAGGCCCTGGCTTCTGATGCTGATTTGATATTAATGGATGAACCCATGGTAGGCGTAGACCGTGAGGCTCGAAATTCAATTATGAAATTACTAGATGGTTTATGTCATGAGCAGAATAAAACTATCGTGATGATATCTCATGATTTAACCAGTATAAAGCAAACTGTACATCGAATGATTTACCTTGAAGAGAAAATAAGATTTGATGGCCCAACCATAGACTTCCCGGGACTTTCAGAACTCGCTCGATTGAGAGGCATTGAATCGACACATGAAGAAACTGATTTCAAACCAATAAAAAAATCTGAGAATGAAGCCACTATAATACTTGTACCAGGTTCTAGGGAGGAGGAATAATGGACATTGGATCATGGATTATTCGGCAACTTAGCCCGATATTGAAGGACCTAGCGCCTCATGTCCCTGGAGAATTCTTTCCAAATTATTTTCTTCTAGAATACTTTCACAGACCCTTAATTGCTTCATTTTTTGTCGCCTTAGTAGCTGGTTTTCTTGGAACTTTCTTATTGATAAGAAATCTCGCATTAATTGGAGATGGATTGGCGCATGTATCATTTGGAGCAATCGCCATAGGATTGGTTTTTGGTGGAATGGACGCTCTGTGGTATGCATTGATTTTTTCCACTATATCAGCCATTTTAATCGATGAATTACAGACGCGTAAAATTTTAGATGGGGACGCTGCAATTGCAATTTTCATGACGGGTATGCTTGGATTGGGTTTAGTAATAATGCGTATTTGGGGCGGTACGGCATCAAGGCTTGTTGATGGATATTTATACGGAGACTTATTGTTGGTTGATCCTCAAAGTTTCAATATTATTGTAATTGTGTGCATCATAGGATATCTCTCGATGCTGTTCCTATACCATAGTTTACTGTCCATATCTATCGACCCCATTGCTGCTAAAGTACAAGGTTTACCTGTTCGTTTAATTCGTATCTATTTTAGCGTAATTACCGCTGCTATTGTGGTAAGTATGGTACAAATTGTTGGCGCGCTACTGGTGACTGCGTTAATTGTTGCACCTGCTGCTACTGCACAATTAATCGGCAGAAGTTTCCGCTCATGTGCCATTCTATCTCAAATTATAGGAGTAATAACTGTTCTTCTTGGACTATACTTTTCTGCCGAACACAGTACGGGAAGTGGTTCAATGATAGCATTAGTTGCTTCTTGTATATTCTTATTAACTGCAATTTTAAAATTTAGCAAAAATTTAGTTCTAAAGCCAAATGAAAATTGATAAACTGGTTTTATTCCGAAATTTTCTCCCAATCAGCCATTATATCAAATTCCTGATAGTCTTTTTTATCTCTATGAACAATGATTAATTCAATTAACTCATCTGTAAAAATATCTAACTTTTTTTCTGTCTTGAAAAATTCTTCACAGACATCCATCAATTGTTTAAGACATGCTTTACTATGAGATATTGTGATAATTTTTCTACATTTGAAGGGTTTTACACTTGGAAATAATTCCATGTATGGCTGCTTAATTGATTGTTCAATCAATAATCTAGTTAAGTCAGGTGTAGAATTATTTCCTGACCAAATTAGTCCTCCTTTGATTGGATTGTAATTCCATAATTTACCTCTTTGTAGCACTGTAGCTTGATTTTTCCACCAAGGACATCTAGATATTATTCTCTGTTGAAGATTTTCCCTTACAGCGATTGCTCCATCTCTACAATAGAGAGTGGGGGCTAATTCAACAATATCTCCATGTATAAGAGTCAATTTAAAATTGTAATTCTGTAATTGATATGTTCTTTTTTTCATTTTTTCAAATAATAATTTTGGATTTTCATTAAGCCATTTTAGATAATTTAGATACGAATCCTTTGGCCAAGCCTTTATTGGAGGGACTGGATGTAAATATGGTTCATTCAAATCCATGTATACGTCCCTCCACGTATCATGCCAATCTTCCCAAGTGACCGCTAAGTGATGAATCGATTCATTTTGCTTATTTTCAATCATTCTAGAAATTTGTGATTGATCTAATGCCATTTCAGGAATCGAATTCCAGAACCATTGCTTTATTTCATCAAACCAGTTATTGGAACCTAATTTCCCATCAGAGTCATGATGGACTTTGATTACCTTAGCGCTATAGGACTTCATTTTATCTTCCAAATCAGTACCTAACCACTCAATCTGACATTGAAATTCAATCTCAGAATCCTTTGAAATTCTAGTTCTTTTCTTAGGAAAATCAAACCACTGCTCTATATTTTCATGTTTATCATCAATAATTATTAATCCGCCATCTCTAATTTTATGAATATAATGTGAAATCATATCACAAAAAGAAGTCTTTCTGTTTACTATGAATTTATCTAACCAAGTCATCCAATCAACGTATAAGATGTCGATTGGTGGAGATTTACTCAAGTATTCATATGCCTCTGCGATAACATGCATTTGCCAATGCGGATTTGAAGAAGATGCTTTTCTAAAAATGGCATTTCCATCTGAAGAATCGGGTAATCTGTGATATATTGCATGATTTATACTATCGACAACATATGGATAAGTAGAGGGGTAATAACCTCCAAAATCTACCAAAATATGCATGAATGGGTGATTTGTATCTTCAAATAAACTCATACTAGAATGATAATATGTTCCAGCTGCGGGATGGCATACAACCAATGGTCTGTTTTTGTCAATATCAATTGGCAAACCTACACCGATTTCAGGTCCATAATTAATACAATCTCCAAAACCAAATTTAGAGTTAAACTTCCTAACACTTGATGACATCATAAACACCTCGGATGACCTATTGGTACTACTCTAAATATCCTCTTAGTTTGTCTTTCTAGCCTAGAATAATTCTGTGCTTTTACCAATCCTCCAAAGTTTTTCGATTTGGCTGTATCATAGATTTGATCTCTATACATGGTCACGATATGCGCTGTGCAGAGTTTTCCATTTTCATCAGGGTCACTTGGTGGATTTGTAGAATAAAATGATAAAAGGAATAAATCATCATGAGAAATTAATTCATCTATGTAGTATCCAATTCTCCTCAAATCAACATTACAATAGGCAAGTTGCATACCAAATGGTTTCAGTGCATCGGACCAAGTTTGGGGTGACTGAGAATTTGTTATTTTCTTGAAGTAATCGACTGTTACATCTGCACCTGTACTTCTTGCTATCATCGTAAGGGTTGTCGCGACACATGAAGGCCCAATTTGCTGGATATGTTTTAAATTGAGATTCTTGAAAAATTTATTCTCGACTCCATTTTGAGTATCCCAAATTGGCGCTTTAGAATCTGGTTTCCAGCCGATAATCATGCCCATTCCTCCTCAAACTTTTTAGAAAAATCTGTTTCATTTTCTATTGATACAAATTCTTCATCTTCATCATGACTATCATCAAACTCTTTGAAGTGTTTAATCCTAGATTTATTTACCTCAATTTGAGTTTGTATAAATTGCTTAATCATTTCATACATTTCATTCATTCTCTTCTGCTCTTTTTTATTTTTCTTATCTTGTTCTTTTTCACTCATTTTTTCACCTCACAGGTAATAATAATCTTCAGGCCTCCCCGAAGGATACTCTCTTTCTATTCTTTGAATATACTCAGCGGTTGATTCGGCTTCCTTGTATTGGATAATCCAAATTTGGAAATCATCAATACACAAATTAATTGCTGAAAGCATGCACAGCGGGAAAGTTTCTCCAACACCAGTTACACAAAAACTGCTATCTGGTGTATGGATTGTACTCTTGCCGCCATAACTTGGAATATACTCTGGACAAGTCCACCAAGGGCCTAGAGAATGCCCAATTTGGTGCTCAAATGCATATAAGTTTCTTCTTCTAACGTTCGGATTAATCTTTCCTTTACTAGATTCCATCCAAGACTTATGTTCAGCAAATGTACCTGGCGTACCCCAGCAATTGATTTCTAAACAAAAATCAAATGCAAATTTATTGCCATTTCTTCCATTGATAGAAATTGTATAATCATCGATGGAAATCTCATCATTTTCATAAATAAATTGTGCTAGAGCAAGCCAGTGTTCTCTTTCTGCAATTACTTGTGGCTTATCGTTTTCTAAGTCCTCAAAATGAAGAGTGTCATTCATTGATGTCAAACAAAATTCCCATTCAGGCCATTTATCCCATGCTTTATTCTCAGCAATATTATGTTGATTATAAGCAGCAAAAATACCAAAGAAATTCTTCGGTTTGTCTAAATCTGCATCATAATCAATCAAGTCTTCCGGTTTTTTATAACCATTATTTTCAAACCATTCTGAATTTATTTCTTCGTTATTTTCTATTTTTTTATTATTATTTTTATTTTTCATATTTATTCCTCCTAATTTGGAAGGGGCGCCGGGAGTCGAACCCGGATCTGTAGAGCCGCATTCTACTATGCTATCCATTACACCACGCCCCCATTTCTGAAGGCGGAGGTACTCGGATTCGAACCGAGGTCCAAGGATTCGAAATCCTTGATGCTATCCGCTACACCATACCTCCAAGCTTCAGTATGCAAAGAAAATACAACATCTATGAAAAAAATCAAAGATGCATCATTTACAATGCAAAACGTACCGATCACGCTATCAGCGATGACGGAGGGCCCGAATCAACGCAATTTGTATGTCGAATCTTGTTGCCCTCATATTACTCACCATTCCGGTACAGGCTACCATATCGTGGCCACCGTTAAAAAAGTTTCGGTCAAAACGCCCAAAAACGGGATTATTTTCCTATATTCTTAGGACACCTAGAAGAAAAATAACAATCATTTTGGATTATTTTACTTCAACCATAGGCCTACTTGCACCGCAAACAGGACATAACTGGTCATCAGAGTCTCCATAATCATGTTTACATGCAGGGCATGTTGAAGCGAGTTCTAAACTACCCATACTTTCAACACCTTCACCTTGTAAAGAGATGTATCCACTATCCATATTTCCAATCATATACTTACCTGCTCCACCGATTCTAAGTAAAACATCAGGAGGTAAGGTTACAGTACCTGTGTCATCGATAATTAACTCTCTTCCCTCTGAAAGGTCTTCAACATCAACACCTTCTCCATGTTCAGCGACAAATCTTCCATCTCTAAGTTCGAGTGAGCGATTAGCAAATGCTGCTACTTCTTTTGAGTGAGTAACTAGCAAGAATGATACACCATCATTTTCATGCAAGTCTTTGAACAAAGCAAGGACTTCTCGGCTGGTTACTGGATCTAAAGCACCTGTTGGCTCATCAGCAAGAATCAATCTAGGATTTGTGATTAATGCTCTAGCAATTGCAACTCTTTGTTGTTCCCCACCGCTTAGCCTCATTGGCAAGGCCTTTGCACGGTGTAAAATACCGAGTTTGTCTAACATCTCATCGGCTAGTTTCAAGGCTTTTCTTGATGAGATTCCTTGATGCCTTAGTGGCTGAGCGACATTATCTCTAGCATTCATGTTAGGAAGTAAATTTCCATCTTGAAAAATGAATGATACGGTCTTCTGTCTAAGATGAACCAGTTCTGGGCCGCTCAATCGAGTCATATTCTTTCCAGCAAGGAAAACAGACCCTGCACTCGCCTTCATCAATCCACCAAGACACTTCATTAGTGTTGATTTACCTGAACCAGAAGGTCCGACAACTGCTATTGCTTCACCTTCTTTAACATCGATATGAAGCCCTCGAAGAGCAACAACGTTTCCATCTTCAGCTTTAGATTCATAGACGTGATACAATGCTTGTGCTTTCAATATACTTTCAACCATTCTTACTCCCCCTTCAAGACCATTGCTAGGTCAGACTTTAACGCTCTACGTGTTGTAACGAGTAGTGCCATTACTACCGCAGCAAAAACAGATAGAGAAACAAATCCAAGTTGTAACCAAGGATAAACCAATTCTCTGCGAATACTTGTTGATGTACCACCAAATATACCAAAGATAAATCCAAACACATCAAAGAATCCATTGAAAGAAAAGGCTAGACCAATTCCAAGAACCAAACCTAATACCATTGAGACCATAACAATAGATAAAATCTCAAACAGCACTAATCGTAAGATTTGATTTGGACTAGCTCCAATCGCTTGAAGAACTGCTAACTCTTTCTTTCTCTGGTTAAGTACCAAAGATAAGAATACGAAACTGGAGGCAACTGCTGCAATACTAGCAACTACGAATTGTAGTGAAAGAAGCCCTGGTGTTCCAAAAATCAAACCTCCATTCCTTTCCACTGTTTTATGTTGGCTCGCCCAATCAACTACCCCTGCAACTCTAGAGTCTGCTTCAATATTTGAACCGAGAGTTTCCAAGTCTTCATCTTCGACTCCATCAACTCTGAATATCCATGTTGTAGAATTATGATTCAGAGTTCTGTTTTCTCCAACCAAAGTTCTCCATGAAGATTCACCAATTATCAATTCACTATCAATGGTTGTAGTGGAAATTCCTGGAATATATTTGTGAAGTCCCATATATTCTAGTGTAATATTATGTGGTGTTACTATGAATTCAACTTGTACTCCAGCAGCAAAAATAGGGGCTGCTAATGGAGTTGGGATGAATGAACCTCCAGAGGCACATTGTGTTTCATTAGCCATACTTTCGTCTGGGCAAGTTGCATTACCAAGAATCGCTTGTGAGAAGTCAACTTCACCGAATAATCCCGCCATATTTGCACCAGTAAGATTTGCTTGAATCATAGAGCCTTCTGAAAGTTCAACGATGATTGTGTTTACTAAATTAGTATCTTGAAGATTAGCATTATCCAAATTAGTGCCAACTAAAATCGATTCACTGAGATTTGAACCTTGAAGATTGGCTCCTGAAAGATTGGCTCCACTAAAGTCTAGGCGACTGAGGTCTCTATAACTCAAATCTTGTCCTGAAAAATCAACATCGCTCAAATCTAGATTCATTAATTCTGTATATTCTAAAAATAGTCCAAATGGATCGATGTCATCTGTGCTATTTATGAATCTAAATGAAACCTCATCCCAAGTAAATTCTAATCTCTCAAATTCTTTATCTCCTTCTTCCAATAGAACATCGTCTAAATTGTCATCGGCTTTGTCTCCAAGTTTCAAAGTATAGGCTGAGTCTTCACCAGCGGTAAAACCAAGTTTAGAGTATACATCTAAAGCATCTGAAACATCAGTTCCAGGGATAGATTGTTCGTTCCATTTCAGTACTTCATCACTATCGTCAAGAATAACCCAGGTACGTAGAGTATCACCACCTTCTGATGGTTTTAACAAAATACTTGGGACTGTTGTAGCAATAGCAGTGGCACTACCGTCGTAAATCTCATTGAAAATATCGAGAGCCTGTGATTGGTTTTGAGGGTTTTCAAATGTCACTTGGACATCTGAACCAACAGTGGCATCTACTGTTCTTTCATCGACAAGAGTACCGGTATATCCTTGTACTGCGGCCAAAGTTACAATTGAAAGTGTCAATAGCATAATTACTGCTAATCGATTGACTGATTCAGTCGAACCTGAACCTTTCAAACCTCTCTTGACATCTTTCAAAAGTGGTGAACTTCCAAATAATAACTGCATTATTTGAGGGCCTTTTGCTCCGATTCTTCCTAGGAGTAATGCCCCTCCTATCCAAAGTAGGAATGGCCCAAAAATTCCAAGTAGACCTTCAAAGAAGAAATTGGAAACTATTCCATCTTCACTGCCATTCATCTCAAGCCATGTATCGATGACCGAAATTAAGCCGAAAATGAAACATAACCAATGAAGCCATCTCTTTGGTTCTGCTGCTTGCATTGTACTTTTTACTCCCTCTTCGATTTCTAATTCAATGAACTTTTGAGAACGCTTTCGACCGAAAAGAAGTGCTAGACCTAGAGTCGAAAGAGCGGTAAAAACCGTTGAGCCGAAACTCAATGCAGGGTCTATATCATATTCACCGGTTCTAAATTCCATGAATCCAACTGCTGAAAGAACAACAGGTACAGAAAACATTGCTAAAAGGTAGCCTGCAATCCATGCAACTGAAGAAAACACTGCTAATTCCAATAATACCATTCCTTGAAGTCCAGCGCTGTCAGCACCAATAACTCGATGAATACTAATCTCTTTACGACGTTGTTCAAGTGAAAGTATCAATCCATAAACCAGCACCGCCAAAGACATTACAACAATTGGCACCATGATGATATAGTCAAAGGTTTGAATCAAACCAAGGAATATATTGAGGAAAGTGATCGTTCCTCCAACAATATCTGTATAAAATAATTCCACACCTTCTGAAGTATAGTTATCAGCCATAATGTCACTTTTCAAGGCATCAAGCCAATCTTGAGCATCTGCAGTTGATGTGGTCGGCAACTGACTTCTATCGATGGTAACTCCAAGATACATGTGGTCATAATCCATCAAGGTCGCTCTCTGGCTTTCATCAAGAGCAGTCCAAGTGGTAAAGATTGGATTAGGAGCAAGAGTAGGATTTCCTAAATCCCATGGCTGATATATTCCGACAACAGTCATATTTGTCATAATAATCGATTGACGACAGTATATTTTCCCATTAGGAGATGCAGAAGCCACACCAGGGCATGATTCAACTAATTCAACTCCACCAGAATCGAAGAATTCGCTATCGACTACATAGACAAATTCTACTGCTTCTAACTCATCTCCGACTTCTGCCTTAGCTTGCGAAGCAATATTAGATGGTAAAATCACACCTCTTTGTGAAGACATGTTTTCAGGCGTTGGCCATTCTCCTTGTCCTTGGATAATTCTTTCTCCATATCTACTTGCCAATTCTCCATCGAAAGCCTCTGGCCCCATTAATCGAATAGAGCGCATATCTGAGATTGGTGGGCCTGCCTCGTCAAGTTCAGGATATTGGAAAGTCACATTGAGCCAGTATGGATTTTGATCATCGGTTATAGACCTCATTTCAAGCGGTTGAGCAAAGACGAAGTCTTCATTGAAAAATCCACCACTATGGATTCCTTGCCTTCCAAATATTAGAGTACAATCACTCAACTCATCAGAGTAAGATTCCATCAGTTCACTACAAACATTTTGCATAGTAGTAGTGTTATTTGACCAGCCACTAGCTCCTTCTACCGGTTCTCGTGCATATTCTACTTTAGCATCGATAGGTTCGCCACTCAAGGATTCATCAAAGAAAATCTGAGAAAGTCCAACTCCATAGGAGAGTACGGTTGTGATAACTAAAGAAGCGAGGAAAACTCCTGCAACAACCGCTAGTCCTCTTTCTCTACCTCTCCAAGCACTCTGTGAAGCGAGCCTGATATTTTCTGGAGCATCACGGACCCTTCTGCGCCACCTTTCGATGAAATTTATTTTAGGCACTTCTTCTACAGTGAATGCATCAAAATTATCCTCTTCTGATTCAGAACTCATTCTTCCTCACCTTCTAAGTCGTCAAGTCCCCACGCACTTCGAATATCAGAAGCCTTTGTTTTTCCATCTGTGAGCAGCAACATTCTATCTGCATTTGACGCAAGTTCTGGGTCGTGAGTAACCATAAGGATAGAAATAGGATTTTCTTCATCATGACATAGATCTTTGAATAATTGCAAAACATCTTTTCCACTTGCTATATCTAAGTTGCCCGTTGGTTCATCGGCAAGAAGTAATGGACGATTTCCAGCAATAGCCCTAGCGATTGCAACTCTTTGTTGCTGGCCGCCAGATAATTGCTCAGGAATGTGATGCATTCTATCTCCAAGGCCGACTTTGTTCAGTGCTTCGGCAGCTCTAATCTCTGCTTCTTTAGATTCAATTCCTGACAATTCTAGAGCCATCGCTACATTATCCATGGCAGAAAGATGGTTCAATAAATGAAAATCTTGGAAAATCCAACCGACTAAATCTCGACGAACATCGACAACACTTGAAGGGCCTTTTAGCCCGTAATCTCTAGCTTTCAAAGTGATTTTTCCACCATCGCCTGGCAATAGGCCCCCTATTATATTGAGAAGAGTGGACTTGCCACAGCCAGATGGTCCCATCAAAGCCACAAGTTCACCGGTTTTCATTTCCATATCTATTCCTTTGAGGACCTGGAGTTTGTTCGACCCCATTCCAAATGATTTTGTAAGG
This sequence comes from Candidatus Poseidoniales archaeon, assembly GCA_003602575.1. Classification (GTDB taxonomy): domain Archaea; phylum Thermoplasmatota; class Poseidoniia; order Poseidoniales; family Poseidoniaceae; genus MGIIa-L1. The sequence goes on along the minus strand of QQRY01000024.1, from coordinate 24,802 downwards.
CCTTCAACTTCTAACATAACAACCACTAATAAGCAGCATCGTTAGGTTTTAATATATATATCAATGTTTCAAATGCTACTGTAAAGCCTTTTTCATTCTATAATGAAATAGGGGTGGGATTAGAGCAGTCCAGAACATTATATAATATCCATTTGGCAGTTGTGGAGACTCATCGTGAACCGATAATTCATGATAAGGAGTACTCGATTTTAGATGATGTGAAGGATGCAGGGGCAATTCCATTAAAGTCCATCTTGACCAACGGTGTCTACTTTCCCACGCATGAGATGCATTTGCTCTTTCATCCATTGCACGTGATAGACCATAATGTTGTAAATAATTGACAAATTCTAGTAAGAAAATTGCGACAATTGCCTGCCCAATGAATGCTAAAAAAATAATTTTTGAAATCAAAAATAATGAGATTAGCAATACTGCTTCAACCAAAAATGAGATTCTTACATCTTTTGGTCTAGCTTTGTAAGCGCCCCTAATCTGAAGTGGGATGGTACGTAAAAAATGATAGTATACATTTCGACCAATTGGTGCAGAGGTTGGATCGATTGGACGAGCCCAATGCTTGTGATGTGTATGATTATGCTCGACTGTGAAATGTAAATAATTTACACATAATAAATCAAGTCTAGCAAGCCACCAACTGAAAGATTTAGGTTTCCTGTGACCTAGTTCATGAGCAGTAATAATACCTGATGCACCTGAACTAAGCCCTACAGATATCACTCCTAGCAGTAAAAAAGAATCTACAGGGTAAGTAAAAATTTTCCAAAATAATACAAGTATTACGATTGGAACAAGAAAACCGTGAAGATGTACGATAATGTCAAACGGCCGACGACTATCAACAGAAGGAACTTCTGAACTAGTTCCTGAGATATAATCCAAAACAGGATATAATCCAAGTGCTAGATAGATTGTCGAACCCATCCACCATCCGCCAAGATAGATTCCTAGAATAGTAACCAATGGTGTAAGTAATCCGAGAAGATGATAACTCCACCGAACCATGACATACGATAGACTGGTCAGTTAAGGAACTTAGCATTATTCTGATTTAGATTTACGACTAAATAATCTAGAAAACCATGAGCTAGAAAACTCAATTCCGTTTCTGTACTGCTGAGAGTCCATTACAGAGTCAACATAGGATTCAAGGTAACTATCCATTTATTGATCACCTCTGATACCATACATTCCACGATTATCTGGAGTAGCTCTAAAATCTGCCATGGATTGAACTACTGCATCAATCCAATTCGAAAATATTCCATTTCGATATACTTGTTTTTCCATTACTTGCTCTACAAAACTTTCTAATTCTTTATCCATCATCATCACCTGGGGTTTCTTTTTGCTTCAGTTTAAATTACGCACCCGAACTATATTAATAAGCGGTAACAAAGCCAACACATAGGTGTAATAACTAAAGTAGGTGTTTTATACTACATCGTTTTTATGTCGTTATTTTACTAAATATCAACATATTCAACAAAATCTCTCCAAAGTCGCGAGCATACGCGCACAATCTTCTAACCGATTCGGATAAACTAAGGTCGAAGGCCATCCATTCATTGTGCCTGTGATTGTCCAAAAGGTCTTTCTCATGTATCTTTAAGATTTGTTGACATTGTTTAAGATCGCCGCGCGCAGCTTCAATTCTTAATGAGTCTCTCGTCCTTATGTTAATCATCAATTCTTTCAAAGCAAGTTGCCATTTTGGAAGTTGTTCCAATGGGGCCATATCTATCATATTACTTGTTAGATTAGGGTTTTCTTTTACTAAATTGGAGATTGTGAATGCATGGTCCATCATTCTCTCAAGCGAACGTGCTAAATTAGCAAATTCAACCGCTTGCGTTCTACTGAGCTTAAGGCCAGATGCAACTTTGTGAGAGTCTAGAGCAATTCTAACCTGTCTCTCGATTAGATAGAGTAATGCGTCTACTTCATTTTCTCGGTCTTGTGCATCTTGGATGAATTCTTTATCCTCTCCACCGAATACTGATGTCAAATCTCTGATTAAAGATGTTAGAAGTAAATACATCCTGTTTAGACTTGCATGAATTGGCATATCTCCTGGATTCAACAAACATTTCAGTACCATCATAGAGTCGGTTTCTTCAAATATTTCAAAACCTCTTGTATTTCTCAGAAATCTTCGAATTTGAAGATTGGATTTACGGCTTTCACTATTATTTAATCCTATTTTTATGACATCAACACCCGAAATATATGCGCCCATCAAGTGGTCAAATAAACTATTTTTAGGCAATTTACTTAGAGATAGAAATACCGTTTTCTCTAGTTTGTCTTCGGCCTCTAATGGGGTTATTCTAAGTGCACCGCTTGGGCGCCAATCTATTTTTAAGACATCTCTAGAATTGAGTTTATGTTGGATTACCCATGGTTTAGGAAGGCTGAGAGTGAAAGTGCTTCCCCCTGTACTTTGCAATCTACGAACATCTTGACCACCTGGACCTAACGACATAATATTCATTCTGCCGACTATATAATACTATATAGAATATATCTAATTTAAATAATATACCTATTTTCATTGGGAAAATATATGGAACCTATAACTCTAGTATTGATTGGACTTGCACTAATCGTTTGTGCATATATGGCATGGAACATTGGTGCTAATGATGTTGCTAATGCTATGGGAACTTCGGTTGGTTCTCGTGCTTTAACATTAAAGCAAGCTGTAATTATTGCCGCAATATTCGAATTTGCTGGCGCATTCTTTGCAGGAGATGCTGTCACCGATACTGTTAGAAAAGGCATATTGGCTGTAGACTTTTCAGCAGAATATGTCGATAAAGATTTTTCTCAAGATCTAGCATTTGGGTTTATTGCGGCTATGATGGCAGCCGCTACTTGGCTTACAATTGCAACCAGATTCGGATTACCAGTCTCAACAACTCACTCGATCATTGGGGGAATTCTTGGTGTTGGACTAGTTCTAGAAGTAAAGCATCCTGATGCAGGAGGACTAATAGATTGGGACGTTGTTGGTAAAGTAGTCATGTCTTGGGTAGCAAGTCCATTAATGGGCGCATTAATCGCTTTCTTCTCTTACATGATTATCAAGAAAACAATCCTTGACTCTGCAACACCAATCCAGAGGTCTAGGTGGCTGGCTCCAATTCTAGCATTCCCTACTTTCTTTATCCTAGGACTTGCTCTACAGTTTAAGGCTCTGAAAGGTTTCTTCAGTAAAGCTGCATCTAATGGCTGGATAGATGACAAGTATGACTGGCTACCTGTTAAAGAGGACGGGGTTTTCAATCCATTTGCAGATAATGCGTGGTTCCCAATAAACTCTCTAATTTTAGCTGCGATTATTGGAGCAATTGCAAGTCTTTGTCTGTATTATGTTCTAAAGAGAATTAACATTGAAGAGGAACATAAAGGATTTAGAGGTGTTGAAAGGATATTTGTTTGGCTCCAAATTATCACTGCAGCATATGTAGCATTTGCACATGGAGCAAATGACAGATCTAACGCAATAGGTCCAATGGCTGCTGTTTGGCAAGTTCTATCCTCTGATGGCCAACAATTATTGGACAAGGCTCCTATTCCTCTATGGTTAGTACTACTAGGTTCTGCTGGAATTGCAATTGGTGTAATGACTTGGGGTTGGAGAGTTATGGAAACTATTGGTAAGAAAATTACCGATATTACCCCTACTCGTGGTTTTGCTGCTGAATTCGGCGCTGCTACGACCATCCTTCTGTTCTCGATGCCATTCTTGGCTGTTCCAGTTTCCACCACTCACACCCTTGTAGGTGCAGTAGTCGGTGTTGGACTTGCTGGCGGTGCAAAAGCGGTCGACTTCCGCGTATTTGGAAAGATTGCAATGTCATGGGTTGCAAGTGTACCTGTAGCAGCCTTTGGTGCAGTCGTATTATTCGTCGCTTCTGGTGGAGAAGATCTAAACATGATTGTACTACTGCCTCTATCATTTATCGCTGTAGGATTAGCAATATGGAAGAGCGGTGGAGAAGTACATGTTGAGGATGCTCTTTCCGATGTTGGAGGAGATGGACACCCTGTTACTCCATTCGAATTATTCCATCAACATGCACAAGAAGTTGAGAAGACTGTTGAACATATGCTTGAAGCAGTAAACCAAGCATGTGACGGCGAAGACCCTTCCGATTCAATTCAAAATACAATCGATGCTGAATTAGATGCTGATAATGTGAAAGCTGAAATTAGAAGAATGGCTATTCATGACATGAGATTTGGAGTGCATGTTGGTGTTGATGATTTCCTATACATGGTCACTCGACAAGATAGAATCGCTGACTATGCGCAGAACGTAGCAGAGCAACTAAACTTCAGGCCATTATTCGATGATGATAAAGCCAAGGAAATGCTCAAAGAAATGGCAAAGTCTGTTGCTGAAACTGTTGCTAAGTACGAAGATACTGTTGAAGCACTACGTGATTTTACTATCTCTGGACAAACCAAGGCTGCAGAAATAATACTGGCAGAACTTATCCGAGAAGTGAATATCAAAGAGCATGAAACTGACATTGTTGAAGCTGAGGCTGCTGGTTATGTCTTTAGCAATGGCGATGATTCACCACTCGCTGCAATGCATATGTACAGAGTATTGCAAAGATTAGATGATGTTGCAAATGCTTGTGAGAAGGCTGCAAATGCATTCTTGCCGATTCTAAATAAGTAAGCGCGCCATTGATAATCAGGAAGGATTTCGGATGAATGTCCGAGCCTAACCCAACCCCACATCTGTGGAACAGTGGCTGACGGCTCAGGAGCGTGAACCCAATGGGTATGGACTTAGCATTAAAGGCAAAATTACAGAAGCAGAGATACCACATTGTTGGAGAACATGGTGGAGTAAAAACTTGCCATTGGACCAAAGAATCCCTTCTTAGAGATAGACAATGCTACAAAGGTAAATTCTACGGTGTTCAAAGCCATAATTGTATGCAAACCTCACCTGTGGTAGACCAGTGTAATCTTGCTTGTACCTACTGTTGGAGAGAGCCGCATATGGATACTCTTGAGTTGACTGACCAAGATCCAATGGAACTATTGTATGAATCTGTAAGAGCACAACGTAGATTACTCTCTGGATTTGGTGGTAATCCAAAAGTGCCTAGGGAAAAGTGGTTGGATGCTCAAAATCCAAAACACGTAGCAATTTCACTTAATGGTGAACCTACTCTTTACACTAGGCTTGCTGAATATATGGACTTGTGCCATAAGCATGGAATGACTACAATGCTGGTAACCAATGGTACATTTCCTAAAATTTTAGAAAAATTAGATACTCTTCCAACACAACTCTATGTCTCTGTTGATGCACCAAATAAGAAGGTCTTCGATGAAGTATGTAAACCAAAGTGGAATACTAGAGCATGGGAACAATTTGAGAAAACTATCGATTTATTACCATCGTTAGACACTCGAATAGTTTGTCGCCATACTTTGATGAAAGGCATCAATATGAGCGATAAGCACATTGAACAATTTGCTGCGCTTGACAATAGAGCAGACCCCGACTTTATAGAAAATAAGGGATATGTTTTTGTCGGCCATAGCAGAGAGAATTTAAGCGCTGAAAATATGCCAAGGCACGATGATATAATGGATTTCTCTGCTAAGATCGCTCCTCTTACCGGGAGAAAAATTCTTTCTGATTCCAAACCTAGTCGAGTTGCTCTTGTAGGGCAAGAAATCACCCCTATACCAATTCCTGAAGCAACTATGTTCTTCCCTGAAGATTTAGGCATAGCCCCGCCGGTTAAACATCTACCAATCATTCAATGATTGGGAAAAACACTGGCTCATCTCCTTGATGCCATTGCTTGTACTTCTTCATACAGGTTTTGAATTCGGAACTTTCTAGATTGCTTGAAAGCCATTCATGGATATTATTCCATGTTTGAGAATCAAACCAATCTCTATCATGATTAGCAAATTGTCTTACAAAAGGGAACAAAGCATCGCTTAATGAAGAATTAATATCTCCATCATCTAGAAAATTATCCAGATCACTAAGGTAGATTGAAGCTTGTTTACGATGATGTAATCCATCAACATCATCATATCGATTTGGATATTTGTACCTATCTAGATGAAACTTAAATTCATCATCGTTTCTTGTAACCCATTGATTCTCAATATCGCTGAGTTGCCAATCAAGAACATATTGCATTATCTCAAGGCTTTCCTCAATTACTCTACCATCGGGTAGTAATAGAACTGGAACGGTTCCTTTAGGAGAAATCTCCATCATGTGTTCTGGTCTATCACGTAAAATTACTTCTCGGTGTTCTACTTGGAACTGATTTCTAACGATTGACATTCTTGCCCTCATCGCATATGGACAACGTCTGAAACTATACAGAATCGGTTTATCCGTCATTTACAAAGCCCCATCATTCTGGAGGAGTTGGAGGAGCATAACCACCATCTACGGCTTCTTGGACTATCTTCATATCTGAATCGACCATCATTGCTACCAATTGTTCAAATGAGGTTTCAGGAACCCATCCAAGTTCCTTTTCAGATAATGAGGCATCTCCAATCAACAAATCTACTTCTGCTGGACGGAAGAATTTCGGATTTGTTCTAACTCTAACTTCTCCATTTTGGTCGGTTGCTATTGTGTCTACTCCTTCACCAGACCATGTCAAAGTCATACCTACGTGTGAAAAAGCAAGTGAAATCATATCTCTCACACTGTGAGTCCTACCTGTAGCGACTACAAAGTCTCCTGGTTTATCTTGTTGAAGCATTCTCCATTGCATCTCGACGTAATCTCCAGCAAAGCCCCAATCACGCTTTGCTTCTACGTTTCCAATCCACAAACATTGGTCGAAACCATGAGCGATTCTTGCTGCCGTCATTGTAACCTTTCGTGTAACAAATTCAAGTCCACGTCGTGGGCTTTCGTGATTGAATAGGATACCAGTACAAGCAAACATGTCATATGATTCTCGATAATTTCTAGTTATTTCAAAAGCGAAAACTTTTGCACACCCATAAGGAGACCTAGGATGGAATGGTGTCTCTTCGGTTTGAGGAACATGTCTGACTTTACCATATTGTTCTGAAGAACCTGCTTGGTAAAACTTACACTTTGGAGCATGCTTACGGATTGCTTCAAGACAACGAAGAGCGCCTAGCCCAGTAATATCTGCGGTCATCATAGGAGACCTCCAAGATTCTGGAACAAAGGACATAGCGCCTAGATTGTAAAATTCATCAGGCTGAGCGGTAGATACTGCATTATCAATCGAATTTTGGTCTGCTAAGTCTCCATTTATCAAATGGAACTTTTCGCTATCTATCAGGTGATTGATCAGACTTCGTCCAAGGGTTGGTTGTGATACTCTACGAACTAGGCCATAGACGATATATCCCTTTTCAAGCAATAACTCTGCAAGATAAGACCCATCTTGACCTGTCACGCCAGTAATCATCGCCACTTTGTCGCCCATGAACCTGCGTAGGCATTCTCCTTTTCAAATGTCGGCGAAAATAATCATTGAAAATCATGAGATAAAGGTGATTAATTGTTTAAAAGGTGTTGAATTGATTATATGGCATGTCGATGGATATTAGGCGCCCAGTATTGACAATTATTGGAGCTGGGGGCATCGGTAGTCAAACAGTTGATTTACTCATACCAGCCCTTCGAAGAATAGGGGTGGAATGTGAAATAATTATCATGGACGGCGACATTGTAGAAGATACTAATTTGGGTCATCAAAAGTATACAAGTTCAGATATCGGCAAGGCAAAGGTTGAATGTTTAGCATCGAGGTACACGCTTGAAGACGACTCTGTTTCAGTTATTGCTGCGTGTGAGAATTTTAGAGACATAGACCAAGTAAAGAACTCGGATTATGTCATCATTTGTGTCGACAGACCTGAGCCTCGAAGATTAGTTCATTCACTTGACATCCCTTGGATCGACCTTAGGTGTGGTGGAGATGGTTATGTAGTTCTATCTTCGGATAGTCAAAAGGAACTTGTTGCTCATATGACACCTGACCATGAACCAAAGAGTTGTCAACATGAAGGTGCCTTAAATCTCGGTAATCTAGAATTCGGCTTTGCAATATCTGCTTCATACGGGGCCCAATGGGCGTTGCAACAACTCAGAAACAGTCCATCACCAATTCAAGCGATGGGATCGATGAACTTTGGACAACTAAGTTTCCCAGAAATTAAAAATGAAAAAGAGGCGATACAATGATAGAGATACCACATATTGAACAACTAGAGATTAGCAAAGAAGAATGGTTTGACATTTGCCACTTGGCAAAAGAAAAAGATGTAGAGAATCCTCTGCTCCTAAATGTTCAAAGAAAGGGTGCTTCTTTAGGCAGATGGGATGTAGTGTATTCGCTATCGCTATTAGCAGGATTAGAAACTTCTGTACTAATAGACAGCGAGGATAATGTCTCTTTGGATTGGGGTGACCCAGGAAGAGTGATACTAAAAGCACCTCATGGATTTATGGCTCCATTCAAACTATGGGTGCACACACATCCAGGATTCATGGCTTACTGGAGTTCTACAGACACAAATAGCCTAGCACTTGGATGCTCAATTATCGAAAAGGCACTAGTTCTTGGTTCACCTGGAATTAAGCAAGCGCTAAACTCAAGTTTCAATGAATTAAGCGATATTACAGAACGTATAGATGACAATGGGCCACTAAGTCAATGGAGTGATGAGGGCGTTTTAGGTTGGCAAGAATGGTATAATCAATTAGATAAGGAAATGGTAACGGGGGAAATGGCATGACTGGCGTAAGAGAACCAAAAGACGAAGAAGAACTTGCTAAAGCAAGAATGGCAATCTTACATGGCAAAGGACAAACTGTAGAACAGGTCATATCTAATATTATTCAAGATAAGCCAAGTAAGGAATTGGTTGAAGCAGTGACTAGTAGGATTGCTTTTGCTAAGGAAAGTGAAGAAGTCTTGAACCTAGAGGAACTAATCCAGAGTATAATTTCAATGCAAACAAAATGGGCCTGATTAAGAATTATTGTAGGTTGGGCGGCGTCCTTCAATTAGTGCTGAAAGGCCTTCAAGCGCATCATTAGTTGCAAATATATCATGTAATTTGGAAAGTTCAAGATCCAAACCATCTTGCAGTGAATTTGTCGCTGTAGCATCTATCAAATCACTAGCCATAGAAAGTGCAATAGGCGCAGTGAACTTTAAATTCTTCAATTGTCTTGATACTGTCTTTTCTTCACTATCAAAACCTTCAGGGCATTGCCCTTCAAGTAGAGTTTTGATATTTGAATCGCTATAGAATTCTGATGCAAACTTTGCCACCTGACTATCTGCTTCCGCTGGAATACCTGGATACTTATTTTCAGGTTTACCAATCTTAGAGCAATCAGAAATACACGACTCAACTGCAGAGACCTCGACTAAGTGGGTAATCAATCCTAAATCTGAAGCCATTTGTGCATTCATAAAATTACCACCTAATACCGCCCAACGCGCTGCAGGAATACCACATATCTTAGCAGGTCTTTGTGAACCTCCAAGGCCTGGATAAATTCCTATAGATGTTTCAGGGAATCTAAATTGCGTTCTTCTAGTACCAATCCTGTAATCACAACTTAACGCTAATTCTAATCCGCCACCTAGGGCTAAACCAGTAGTCAAGGCAATAGTCGTCTTACTAGAATTTTCAATTGAATTGAGTACTTTGTGACCATTTGCCGTAAACTCATAAATGTCATCGATAGAATCTGCTCTTATCTTATCTACAAAGAATTTGACGTCCGCACCTGCAACAAATGCTTTCCCTGCACCGTCTATAACAACTGTATGAACTGAATCATCTTCATTAGCTTGTTGGACTGCTTCTCCAAGTTGTGCCACTACTGTCTCATTAAGAGCATTCATCGCTTCTGGGCGGTTGATAGTGATAGTTGCTATACCTTGTGAAATACTTGTATCTACATAAGAGAAATTCCAAGGAGTCTTAGATTCTGCTTGATTCTTGAAAAATTCTGGAACCTCCCAAGATTTTGTACCATCTTCTAAGACACAGAGTTCACTATAACTTTGAGCCATAGAATAAGATTTTTCTATTCCAATTTTATTCATCAATTCAAATGGTCCTTTAGCCCATCTTAAACCTACTTTAGCCCCTCTGTCCACGTCTTCCATAGAGCAGATTCCTTCCTCTACGATTTGAGTAGCGACACCAAAAACAACACCAAATAAACGATTCGAAATCATTTCATATTGTTCTTGATTGTAATCTTGTTCACCTGATACATCCCAGTGAGCATTCGCTTCGATAAGATCTCGAAGGTTCTGTGCACCATCATACCTTGGTGTTGACAATTGTTCGGCAAGGTAATCTGTAGAATGCAAAGCAATCGGCGGACCTGTGAGGTTCATCAATCCAAACGGACCAAGTCCAATTCGGAATGCCTTACATGCTGCAGCATCAATTTGAGCAGCACTAGCAACGCCCTCTTGAAGTAGTAAGCAGGCTTCATTTAGCCATGGAACAAAAAATCGATTGACGACAAATCCAGGTCTATCTGCACAAACAATTACTACTTTACCTAGCATCTTACAGTATTGTACTACTTTGTCGATTGTTTCTTGACTAGAAGACTTAGCAGGAATTACTTCTATCAAACGATTCTTAGCAGGATGATAAAAGAAATGAAGGCCAACAAAACGGTCTGCTCTACCTGTAGCTTCTGCCAAAGCATTTACTGAAAGAGAAGAAGTATTAGACGCAAGTATTGTATTAGGCCCACATACTTTGTCTAGGGTGTTAAAAACTGCAGTTTTTATGTCAAAATCTTCGAATACCGCTTCAATAACTAAATCAGTATTTTCAGCGGTGTTTTCGACACCGACAACACCAGTAATACGATTCTTAATATCTTCAACCTGTTTTGGAGAAAAAATTCTTCTTTCTACCGCTTCAGAAAGAAAATCAGCAATAATCCCTTGCCCTCTATCGACCCATTGTTGCTCTCTATCCACCATTTGGACATCAAATTCTTCTTGTGCTGACTTTTGGGCAATACCTGAACCCATATTCCCAGCACCGACAATCGCTACACTTTGAATCGGTTGCATGAACTGGCGAAATTAAACATGCACATGAATAATGCGGATAATTGCACACGGAAGCGAGCAACGCTTTATCTATCAAAAAGATAACGAAGGTGTATGGAAATCACACGACAGTTCATCAGGACATTTGTAATAATTGTTGGAATATTGGTTCTTTTATCCTATGTTTACGGAGTTTCAAAATCGGATGATGCTACTGCACTTTGGGGTGGAATACCACTCAGTTGGACTAAATTCATCATACCATGGATGTTCATTGCTGCGATTGGATTCCTAATGTACTGGTGGACTATTCTTTACAGCGTTGATGCGTCGGTAATAGATGGCCTGCGCTGGCCTTGGGGCGAATCAGATGGTAAAGGCGCCAATCGATTATTGCTAACCTATTGTGTGTTTATGATTCCATCAATGCTATGGCTTGAAAGCACTCAATTTCATATGAATAATGAATATTCTTGGACTCCATTTTTGGTAATTGGAATTCTAACTCTAGCATCAATTGGAAACATAATGTTTGGTCTTCTTGCTTACTCTGCCTATCAAGATGGGGTTGAAGGGGCTGGAACAATGCTACTTGGTTCAGTTATGCTGAGTATCCAATGTATATTCCTTGATGGTATATTGTGGAATGTCAAATTCCCATGGTAATCATTCTACTACTTTTCCAAAAGAGAAGAGGTTGATATCTGATCCTAGTGAATTATAGGCATCAGCCATCCTTGATGAAAACACTGAGTTATCGAATTTTTTAGCATGCTCAACCAAATCGCTAGGAAATTCTCGGGGCTTGCCACTACGAGTTTTCCAAACTTGATATATTTCAATAATGGAGTCTTTCCAAGATGCTATCTCTTCAGCAGGTAAACAATACCCATCGGGCATCAATTCATTATGCGATGGTAAATCAGCACATAGAACTGGTAGACCACTGGCTAATGCTTCTAATGGAGGATAACCAAAACCTTCACTTGCTGAAGGGAATAAAAGACACTCACTTATGTCTCTTAATTCCATTAATTTAGATTCACTAACCGAAGGCCCATGGCCAGACCAATTATTGACTTTATTTTGAAGTGCTAAATCAATAATTGCTGGTTGTCCATAACTACTTTCTCCTTGTCCGACGTGATGAATTTGTAGTTCATTCAATATTGATGATTCTATGGAACCTAGTGCTTTACAAATAAATTCCATTCTCTTTCTTGGGTCATTGCTACCTACAATCAATAGATTGCATCTATCATTGACTTTTTCTAGCTTAATATCTCGATTCTTTGGTGAATAGGACGATACGTCAATTCCTAGAGGCACGCATATTGATTTAACATTTGGAAAATGCTTTTGGCAATCTCTCAAAGTTGCTTTAGAATCACAAATAAGTAAATCTGCACGTGAAAGACCTCTTTTCAGTTTCTTGATATCTCGACGGCGATAACTAGGAGGATTCTGTTCACCAATATCAATTTCTTGACCACCTAGATTCATCTTTGTAGGGAATAAATGAAATAAATCGTGGACTGTAACTATAACTGGTAATTTAGACCGCTTTGGAACGAGATGTGCCTGTTCTTGGTCAGTAATGTGAACAATGTCACATGAGCCTTTTGAAAAGGATTTTCTTATTGCTTTATCAACCGCTCTAGGGTGAGAAAACCAACGTTTCCACAGTCGTCGAAGAGGTCCTGATTTAGTTGGCAATTGATACTCACTTACGGAATCTATTTCCCACCCTGGAACACTACCTGAACCTAGTAAATCTGCCAAATTATGATGGGCGGAACCAAGGCCAGAATTACGGCCAAGGATGCCTCCTCTAACTAGCATCACTCGCTTGGCCATGGCTAGACCAAGGGCTCTCACCTATTGAAAGATGAGTCGCTTTGAACAGTTATTCACTCTTCTTCTTTGTTCATTGCTACAGCTGCAAGAACTAGACATGCAACTGCACCAAGGTACAATAGTAGTGCGATATAATCTGTTGGAACATCGAAGTTAGTCCAATAACTCAAACCATTTTGGTTCTGGACAATTGCACTTTCCATGTCTTCAGCATCATCATCATCAATCATTGATGAAGACTTGATTTCAAACACTTTAGTCAAATTATCCATTGTTGGTGTTGTTGTCATTAGGCTTGCATCACGTGTATCAAGGTAGAATGTAGTTGTAGATTCTCCAGCAATAATCAAACCAGACAATTCCTCAGAACTCATGGAAATATCGCTTCCTAAGTAAACAGGGAGTGCTGAAGGAGTTGCTGCAACTAATCCTGCTCCAACACCTAGTAGCTTTGCTTGAATCAAACGGTTTAGTGGATCAACTGAAGCAGAACAAGTATCGACTGGGATATTCTTTACTTCAGAAGTTCCCGAGCAAGTAATATCAGCAATTGCATAACCTGAAACATCAACCTTGTCTCCTGAACCAGTTAGGAATCCTCCTGTGGTTCCATTAAGGTATTCTACGCTTACAAGTCCGAATGTAGCCATCATCATTTCTGTGCTTCTCCATGGTAATTCAGGAGAACCGTCTTCAAGAAGTGTTTCACCCAAATCGCAAGAAGAGGATTCACCAGTACAAACTGTGTAATTAGTTCCATCTCCGTTAGCAATTTCATCAGAACCATAGTATGTTTCATTGGTTTCAAGTGATGACCATCCTACAGACATGTCCATTGGGTTTCCAGATGCTAGGAAAGCGCTGACTGGGTCATGCCAGCCAAATAGCCAAGAACTAACTGATTGAGTTAAGTAAGGCGTTGAGCCAAAGCTATCTTGCAAGAATCCTGGAACGAAATCACCAAAGATTGGTCCCATCATTAGTGTTCTTAGAGCACCGATTGTATTAGCATCAATTCCACCGTACAGCATCGAAATTGTTGATGTATTCCATGTCATTGGTGTACCAGGACCCATGGTTGTGAAATCAATTGGAGGGGTCATTCCTGATAGTTCGCCATAGAGGAATAATCCTGCACCCGTACTGGTAGTTAATCCTAAATCTCCGTATAGTATATTTCCTGCTAGAGCAGGGTCTAAGTCAACTGCTGGAGCACCTGAGGAACCTGTAAGTGCTGTACCCCAAAGTCCGCCCATGTTTAGAGAGTTGGTCAAGTAACCACCATTGATTGGATCTTCTCCACCAAAGGTGATGTTAACGAATTGTGCTGCATTCATTGTCCCAATTCCGCCTAATAATCCCAATTGAACTGAGGTTACTGAAGTTACCCATCCTGCAGCCCATCCTGCTGTTGCACCATATTGTTCCATAGTCAATCCATAAGTTGACATTGCTGTGCCAGCATCAAGTCCTAGGAATGTTGCAATTCCAAATCCGGTTCCTGCTGCATTGGTTGCGATTAATCCAGTTGGATTATCTGTTAGATGACCTGCTGTAAGTAGATTGGTTACATTTACACCATCAAAGGAAACTCCCAGAAGGTTCTCCATTCTATCTGCAGAGCCATCATTATCCGATGGGTCAACATCTGAGTTACCACTGTGCCCACCTAGAAGTGCAGGTGCAGAGAAAATTAATCCTACTTTTGTATGAAGTGCTTTGTCTCTTACTAATGTTTGATTAAAGTCAGGTACCTCATCATCGGTTCCATCACCATCCAAATCCATCATTACAACGATATCTGGTGTTCCGGAGTCGGCATCATGGTCGATCATCATTGGGGCGACATAGCCATATGTTGTTGCACGTTGCATAGTTGTTGAATTCAATGGATCTGATGCTACTGCAATCCAATCATCTTCTGGGTCTCCAAGTCCTAAGAAAGCGACTGAACCTAATGGTTGAAGAAGGGAGATGTTGAAGTTAGCATCGAATGGATGCATAGTACCCGAAAGAGCGGTTTCAATACCTTGGCTAAAGTCTGCTGCTGGTAGTGTAAGCGCATCTACTGGATTCATAGCTGCCCATGTTAGGTAAGCATTGGTTCCAAATGCTTGACCAGAATCAGAACTAGTATCTGCAGCAATGTCCGCTGCTGTAGCAACACCGGCTTGAGTTGTGTTTAGGTCTTGACCCATCATTCCAACTGCGAATCCAGCCTTAGTAGCCTCCATAATTCCATTGACTGCTAATCCAGTTGCACCAATTGTTTGTGCTCTAAAAGCAATGTTTAGTTGAGATACTGGAGTATCGCAAGAAACTTCACTATCTTCAGCGCACTCGAATGACTTGACTTGATTGTAAGTCATTGTACCTGCACTTTCGTTATAGTCAACAATAGTCCTTGTATGAGTGATATCATAGGTGAAAGGACCTACTTTCTGATACATAGGTGCGGCATTAGTTGCCATTACATCATCGACATTGGTTATATTCCAAGCGTAATAATCACGCTGGGATGTTGAACTAGCCCAATCGGATTCTGCTTCAGTACAATCATCATTTGCACAAGCATTATCCTTGGTAAAGGTTTCAAAATTCTCTTCAACTGCTGCTTCAACTCCTGCTGTAGACATCATCGACAAAGGGGCACTCAAAACTAATAGCGCTAAAGCAGCGCCAAGCATCATCTTACTGTTGTTTAACATACTCATCAGTTCCGGTCATAGCATCTAGGTGTTAAACATTACACCTAATGTAACTAGAAATATCGGTTTATTAATGGTTTGAAAATTAGCCGAAATTTCAAGATTATTGTCGTCAGCTCTATTAAAAAATGCTTGTTCTAAAAGTACCAAGTGTAAAAAGGGAAGTGCTTTTCGCTCGTATCGAACTACTAAAGAGTTGATAAAATGCCAGAGCCTGTACAACGAATTTCTCACGAATCATACTCTTTTTTACAAGATAATATCGAGTCCACAATAGCAATTGGCACCTCGATTAGAGATACATTAGCGCCATATTCAAATCAAGTACCTTATGATACAAACTGGGAAGTTCAAGCAGCGGTTGAGGCACTTCATGTATTTGGTTCAAGATGGACCATCGAAATACTTTCTACACTATATATCGCTGGTCCAAGAAGATTTAATGAGATGAAAAATCTCCTCGAAGGAATCTCTTCTAGAACCCTATCTGATAAATTGAGACTTTTAGCCGACGAGCGTTTGATAATTCGACACGTCGATGATGGACCTCCAATTAGAGTTAATTATGCTCTTAGTGAACATGGTAAAACATGTGGAAGATTACTTTCTCCTTTAGTCGCACACCTAAAGATCTATTCCGGCTCAGTACAAGTTGGTGAATGATTTATATTTTCATTCAGATGTGTCGGTGAAAAGGTTATCTATGTATTGATTTTCAATTATAATCATGCGTAAGAATATACTATTGCTATTGACTTTGACATTAATTTTTGCCTTGCCCAACGTTTCTGCCGATTACCCTCCTGAGCCTGAGGAAGATTGGTACTTAATCGATTATGGAAATGTACTATCGGACAATGAAGAAATTGAAATGGTTAGTAAATTAATGGATGTACAAAATTCCACCGGCGCATTAGTAAGAGTTGTCACAATTAAGTCGATGTATGACTTAAATGTCGATATGTATGATACTTATTTCGATGAAGACAATGGATACGCAAGAGGAATGTATCAATATTATGGTATGGAAGGTGGAGAAAATGAAACTATTCTAATCGCACTTTCCGCCGAGGATAGACGATTTAAATTCGTCATGCCTGGCCATTCGACATTTGCCCAACAGCAATCTCAAGTTGTCTTTGATGATGATGTCGCACCATACCTAGGTGCCAATCAATGGAATAAAGGGTTGAATAATGCAATAGATGGAATTGAACCATATGCTGCTGATGACATTAATACACTTCCTAAAATTATCTTTTGGGGGTTGTTGGTATTTGCAATTCTTTGTATTCCAGTAGTTGTTAAGAAAGCAAAGAATGATTATAATAAGACGAATTACAATGATGTTGAATCTAGAGTTTCATATAATCGGCTGGTAAAAGAGTCTCTTATTCAACGCGGCCAATTAGCTTTGGATTCTATGGAAGGTTCTGAAGATTCGAAAGCAAAGTGGGAATTATTAGAAGACATCGATACGATTAAGAAATTTGACGAGTATGGTGAACAGCCATTAATTAGTTCACAAAAGAATCATTTGGCTATGATCAGACTTACCAAGAGAGCCGACGACCTAAATATTGACGAAGATAACGTTCTCGAGTTAGAGAGTATTGATAGAGATATTGAAAATATCAATAAACATGTTTCAACCAAAGATTCTATCGGTTTTGGAGCATATGTTTTTTCTTCAATGTTCTTTATTGTGGTAATGCTTGTGTTTAATCTAGGATTAAAGAGTGAGGGATTAGGTGTTGATGAAATAATAACTAATTTCGAGACTATCAACGGTTTTTACATGATCTTAATCCCAATTCTACTCACGACTGTATACACTATTGTGATAACATTTGTAAAACCATTGAAACTAGCTTTTTCAATGATCTTAGCTGCCTTTTTATTCCCTAATTATGCTAAAAATATGATGATTATATCTCCTTCTATCAAACCCATAAGCAAGACTACAAATGCCTCAGGAGCAGTACTGATTCCTGGTTTCTTAGGCATCACCGGTATGTTGAGTATGAATGGATTCAATGTTGTTTCAACTGGAAGAGATGAATATGGAAATGAAATGTATGATGTTCATAGAGATTACAGTTCATCTGATAGCGGCGGTAGTAGTTGCGGCAGTAGTTGTGGCGGTGGCTGTGGCGGCGGTGGCTGCGGCGGTGGCGGCGGTTTTTGAGGACTAGAAATGGAAATATCAACATTAGAATCTCTTCATGAAGGAAAGATTCCTATAGAATCTCATCGAAGATTATTGTCTTATACAGTTGGTTCTGATGATGTTGAATTACCTTTCACACTAAGATTAGCGCAAGAAAATGGTTGGTCACTGGTTTATTCCAAGCGTGTCTTTGAAGAATACAAACGGTTTTGCTACATGTGTATGCACTCAAAAATAGCGTGTACTCCTTCTTTAGATGTGGATCAAGCATGGCACTTGCACCTAACTTATTCTCATGATTATTGGAAAAGATTCTGCCCTGAACTGCTCGGTAAACCACTTCACCACGGACCAACTCTAGGAGGCAACGACGAAGACGTCAAATTCTTGGAACAATACAACGAAACATTACAATTCTACGAGCAAGTATTCGGCGTTGTACCGCCAAAAGATATTTGGCCACATGCAAATATTAGATTCTCTAATACCCTCAGATTGAGATGGGTTGATTTATCCAAAGTTTATGCAATTGAAAAGAAAAAATTATACTGGTTGGTCCCATTAATGATTTCTTTTACCAGTATAATTACTATTTTTGGTATGAAGTTTCTAAACATATAAAATTGAACAAATACGGGATGCTTTAACAAAGGAGAACGATAAGCGGATTGTATGCCTTTGTTAGCACAGTGGGTTAGACAGCGTCCTTGGTTGGCTGCTGGAATCGCTAGTGCTGCAGGTGGTATCGCAGGTGTCGCTGGCTCAATGGCCGCCGCTGCCAGTGCAGTTGGTGCACTCGCTTGGGGTGGCGTTTCTTCTAAGTCCAGAGATAATGACCATCCACTTAGAAGAAGAGTTCTAACTACTCTAGAAAAACATCCTGGCCTTTGTTACCGTGAATTGCAATCGACACTAAATGCTGCTAATGGAACTCTAAGACATCACTTAGATGTCTTACAATCCCGCAGAAGTGTCACTGTAATGCACGTCAACGGAAGAACCTGTTACTTCGCAGGTGCTCCAACTCAAATTGAAGTGCTAAAGGGCATTTCTGTCAATGAGCAAAGAGCAGCAAGATCACTGCCCATCGGACTCTCTCTAGTTCAAAGGCTAATCATCGAAGACATCGTCAAAGAAGGAATCCCCCGCTCACAGTCTGACCTAGCAAGAAGAATTGGTAGAACAAGAGCCACTGTACACTCTGCTATCAAAGTATTAAGACGTAGAGGAATTCTTAGAGAAGATAGAATCGAACTAATGCCCCACATCGACATGGACATAGAATGGCATGGCACCCATGGTGTCGATTATGACTGGGTCGATGAGCGTCGCTGAAATTCAACTAGAATTTTCGCCTCTTGAGAGCCAATTAATACATAGTCTTCAAAGACCTTCGCCACAGCCTAATATCTGAGCACGATGTTTAGAGTTAGAATTCAAGAGGTCGCACTTCCAACTAGTGAAAGGGACCGAGACAGTTTGGTTTCATGGTTCATCGATTCATTGAGTTTGGTTCGTAAAAAAGGAGAAGAAATGGCTGATGGCGGAAAGGCAAATCCTGTTCACAGACTCTTACGCGATTACATATTTGCTCAGCCAGAAATCGGTTGGGATGCACAAATGCTTGCTGATGAATTAGCATTAACTCCCGCCTCTCTAAATCATCATCTTACTCGTTTAGTTCAAGCTGGAATTATCGGTTACACCAATGAAGGAAAAGGATGGCGCCGCTATTACCTTAGAGGAGGAACTATCACTAATGCCATCGAATTATTTTCTTTACAATGCAAAACTATTGTTTCTCAAAGACTTAAATTAATTGAGAAAATGTGGGGTCGTGAAAATCCAAGACTTATACTTGAACTACCAGAAAATGATTCTCCGTCGCTTAGCCTAGGTATCGCAGATCATCGCCCATTAATGAGTGATAGTGAGGAAAGCATCTTATCACAGTGGATGGGTGATTTTGGTTTGCTTGGAGAAAGACCTGGTAAAGAAATCAAAGCGGATTCTGTTTCAGCACGATTATTCGAGTTATTATTGACACGAGATGCTCCTCTATCATTGGATGAAGCTGCTGAACATGTAGGAGTGCAGAAGGCTAGAATTGGAAGAATTTTGGAGCGATTTCGAAGCAGTTCAATGGTTGAAAGAATACCACGAACCGACCGTTTAGCAATCGCTCTTTGGACCGCTATGACCACTCAATACCAAAGAAGAGGAGAAGATTGGATGTTGAAAAAAGGTGGATTCCAAAGAATTTTGAATACTAAGAAACAATCTTCCATATTGATGAAACTGAAAAAAGGCAAACTAACAATAGAACAAGTAGAAAGCGAAATGAAAGGTATTGAACCTAAACAACAGATGCTGCTACTAAATTTACTAGGTGGAAGACTACCTCTTGGACACAGAATGTCTGGAGAAGATTCAAGTCAAACCATACGTAAAGTTCAGGACCAATTAGACCGTGTGTTAAGGAGAATGCGAAGAGTAGCAGAGATGCTCGAATCAAACCTTAGCGAATCTGAGTAGTCAAATCCTTGAAAAACAAGATAGCCAAGCATTAGTCGTGAGCGAGTTTATTGGAGACAAGCCTGGGCCATGGGACGGTGAGCCTCGCCCATTATTTCTCGCACCAATGTCTGGAGTCACCGATCTTCCTTATCGCTTGCTTGCAAAGCAATGCGGCGCTGACGTGACGATTACCGAATTCACCAATAGTACTGCTCTTAGTCGGGAGGCAGCTGTCTCATGGAGAAAAATGGAATCACACGAAACTGAAATACCATTTATTCCACAAATCTTTGGTGGCGATGCAAAAGACATGGCTACTGCTGCTGAAATGCTAGCACCAAGTGCTGATTTAATCGACTTAAATTTTGGCTGTCCCGCTCCAAAGGTAACCAAAATTTGTGCTGGTGCTGCGCTTATGGGAGAACCTGACAACTTGGTATCTATGGTCGAGGGCATTGTTGACGCTGTTGATATTCCAGTCACTGCAAAGATGCGCCTAGGTACTGGAGCCAAACAACATAATGCCATTGAGATATGTCAGCGGTTGGAAGAAGTAGGAACTCAGCGCCTCTGTGTTCATGGCAGAACCCTAAAACAGCGTTATTCAGGAGAAGCCGACTGGAACTATATCAAGAAAGTTGTTGATTCTGTCGATGTCCCTGTTATTGCAAATGGCGATGTTGTAGATTCTAAAAGTGCTGCTGAATGCTTGGAAACCACCAATGCAGGAGGTTTGATGGTTGGAAGAGGTGCGATTGGTAGACCTTCGATGTTTGGAGAAATGAAAGTCGGACTTGGGTGGATGAAAGAAGAGGATTTACCATGGGTAATTGCCAATCAAGAAAACTGGTTTGAATTAGATGAAATAGGCAAGGCCTTCGCTACTAGAAAATGGTGCTGGGACAAGTATATCGAATTATCAAAACAAACCACTGGCATTCAAGGCAAGTGGATGCAAAGACATGCAGTAGCATTTAGCAAAGGATTACCTGGTGCCAAGAAAGTAAGAGGTTTGATGCATGTACAACCTACGCCCGAAGACTTCGCTCAGTCGATTAGTGACTTTTTAATTGGAAGCATATGATTTCAAATCAAAACTTATCATCTAATTTACTTCCTTTACTAATGTACTCCGAAATTTCACAAATGTGGCAATTATACAATAATCAAAACATAACTGATAAAGATCGCTTAAACAAATATTAATTCGCAAGTCCAGTTGTATAAAATCCAATAATAAATGACGGTATCAAAGATAAAATTAATCCCCAAGTAAAGCCATTATTCTTGAATATGAAAGCAGTTATTACTATTGTTAGAAAATTAATTGCGAATAAGATGCTTGTAAATGCCAATCTATCCAATTCATCAATAGAAACTGTCAGGCCTGTCAAGATATTTAATATTGGAAAAACTGCTGAACCCAATATAAATAAAATCGTCCAACCTTCGAAAATAAATGGCAAAATGAGAAGAAGTAGAATGTTGAGGAAAAAAAGTCTCTGCAAGGAGGCATCTAAATCCCAACTAAACATAATCGAGATAGCACAAAATGATAAATTAATAATCGGAAAAATTCCATAGACAAAATAAGAAGTTTTTTGACTACTAATAGCTGATATTTCGTTTCCCTACACAAACATTTGTAGATTGAATTACGAATAAATTAATCGCCTGCATGAGCAAAGTGTAGTAATTAGTTTTGCAATACAAGAAACTGCCTTTATTATGACTAGACTGATTGAATCCTTAATTTATTAATGATGAAATGTGTATACACATACTCTTTGTATGTGTTCATTAGTGGATAACATGATGGTTAAGCACGATACATCCCGGGCTCGCCTGTTAATTGCGATGCAAGAATTTGATGTCTATCATCGCGGTAAGTCAACTAAATTAGGTAATTTTGAAGAAAAAGACCCGTGGCCTAATGCTAATTACTCAGGATTGATTTTTCATAAAGGACGATATTATCCACCCAAAGTAATCGTGCATTTAGCCAATCCAAATTTTGATCGATCAAAAGATCAGACTCAGATGGCTGTAAGAATTCTTGAAAAGCATGATTTTCAATATATACATTTTGAAGAACGCGGAAATACCCCGGAGAAATGTTGTTGGGATGGTTTTCCAGAGTCTAGAGAATTTGAAAGTTCTCTTCCTTTATCAGGAGATGCGTTTTGGGATTTTTTGATTGAAAGGGCGGATGGTCCAGATAATGGCTCCATCTTTGAATTTAATGGCAATAGACGGAAAATAGGTGGATTAAGACGTGAGGGTTCACAAATCACGATCTACAGGCCACCAAAGAGCGGAAATGAGGAATGGTCAGATACGCCTAGCACTGTTGACCGAGGGGCTACAATCAAGGGATATGAAGAATTACTCGGTTCAGAAGGCGTGGTTTCTGGTGATATTTTCAGTGCCGTTTCTATTCAAAATCAAGCAATTGTTTATTTGTGTAGAGATTTACTTGAGTGGACCGAAGAAGGAAAAATTTCAATTACTCTAGTGGGTCCTAAAACCCTCCAATTAAAACCCTCGCAACCAAGTTATTATGCAAATTGGGGTCCAACGTTTCCTGAAAAATTTAGCCCCGAAAATGCCGATTGGGTAAAAGAAAATGATAATGATGGTGAATCAAAACTTGCGAACTTCACAAATGTAATGGGGGTAATGCTTCAAAGTGCGTGGTTAAAACAAAACGATTCAAAATTTGAGCCAATAGAATTCAAAAAATCGAATAAAGGGGATGAATTATTGCCCACAGATTGCCATTCAAGATTGAATACGCACCAACTTCATCAAGCAACATCTATCGGGGTAACCTGGCAGTTCAAAAGATATGTCCGAATTACTCGCTCTTCTACTGAGGCCGTTAACAATGAACAATTCTTCTTAAACGCGTATTTTCCAGGTTATCAATCTGGAAAATTGCCGGACGGAAAACCAAGAAAAACCAATGTAACTATTGAACCTAAACTTGAGCCAACCGAAATTGCATTTACTGCGGGGCTTGTGATTCCAGAAAATTCTTCAAATGAAGAGAAATCTATATTGGACATGGTCACTTCAAAGATGGAGGCGGCTGGTTTTAAACAGTTATATGATTGTGATACGAAAGAAAAAGAGGCTTGTAAAAATATAAAGAAGGTATTTCTCTTAACTAGACAGAGTACATCAGTAGAGAAATGGCACGATAACATAACACTAGGTTTAGAAATTATGGCTTCACTAATTCACCCGTTATGGACAGGAATGAAATCTAATTTACCCGATCTTTTTGCGATGGAAGAAGACAAGAAGAAAGACAAAAAGGAAGATATCATTGAAAAAATTATCCGACGAAAATATGTTATCTTAGAAGGAGTTCCCGGAACAGGTAAAACTCATATTTTCAAGCAGATTAAGAAACGTCCTGAAATTTCTACCAGATTTCTTACTTTCCACCCTTCATCAGATTATTCTTCATTTATCGGCGGAATTAGGCCTGGAAAGGATAATGGCGAACTCATATTTAATCCGACAAAAGGGCATTTACTGAAAATTCTTGAAGATGCAGAAGAAGGGCCGGCATTACTTTGGATAGATGAATTGAATCGAGCTAATGTTCCTCGAGTCTTTGGAGATTTGATAAGTTTGATTGGAAATAGCAATCCTCCCACTCTTCAAATTCTTAATGCAGGATTGGATGATGATAAATTAGAACTAAGTGATAATCAGAAAAAGAATCTGCATATCGTAGCAACGATGAATACTTCTGATCGCTCAGTCACTCCGTTAGATGCTGCGCTGCGCCGTCGTTTCAGTTTCATACGTTTGAAACCGATGAGCAAGCAAGAATTAATTGATGTGGATTCCACTTTTTCTGAATTAGAACAGCACATTGATTGCTTCTTAGAACTAAACGAGATTTTGACGAATTCTATGGGTGAGGATGCAGTTCTTGGGCATTCATACTTATTTGAAATGCTAAATGACGGGGAAATTAGAAAACAAAATGAACTTTTGATGATTTGGCAGTTCTCCATTTTACCAAATATTGTTGATACATTGATGCTCACACAAAACTTCGAGCAAGTTGACGTAATCAACAATATTTTAAGCGATTCAAAAATTCCATTATGTCTCGTAAATCATGGTAATGGATTAGGAGAAATGATTTTAATCGAGGTGATATAATGTCTGATTATGATTTAATTTTTGAAGAAATCTATAATTTAGAATTTGAAACATATGAGCGGCATTTCATAATGTCAATGATCGCTGTATCTTTTATCAATCAAGAAAATGATGACTGGAGGATTTCTTGGAGAAATGCTCAATTATCTACAGCAGATTTTTACAAAAATAAATTACCTGATTTAAGTGACGATTATGACAAAACGATTAATTCAAGTATTACTAGAGTTATTACAGGAGTT
>QQRY01000023.1 GCA_003602575.1 Candidatus Poseidoniales archaeon | reverse complement strand
GGATTGACCAAGGAGATGATTCTCTCAAAGATTCGTTCACGTATTCAGCGTCACATGCGTGGTGAACGAACAGAAGAACTGATTTTCGTTTCTCGTCAACGATTCAGTATGCAACGAATGTTTGAGATTCAAGAAAAATTTGGACAGCTTGTTGACCAATGGCGATTTATTGATGCAACCTTTGCACCGCTCATTGAATTTAGAGATGAAGCGAACTTTTGGGTTCGACGTTACGAATCTCCATCTCGCAAATTGCAAGAGAGCTGAACGCTTGGGGAGTTCCTGCTGTGTGTCCTTGAAAGGCATAAGACCTTTCAAATACATGATTTGATAGAAAAACAATTCTAGTTAGCCGATACTAAAATCTAAATTGGGCGTAGACTTACCATCAAGCAAGTTCTGCCTCTATCATTGCTTCCATTGTTGCTTCTGGAGTTAGATGTTCAAATCCTGCAATTGTATCTCCAACAGCACCGATTAGTTCATCAGAACCACCTGGCAGAGTTGAGATATCTACGTCTGCACCTTCAGGTATGTTTCTAAAGATTGGCCTTTGAATCAGATACTTGTTGAGGAACATGAATAATGCTGCTACAACTCCCCAAAACATCAGAATAATTCCAAGTCCTTTCGGATTAGCTGGGTTCCAAACATCCTCTGTATTAGCAATCATATCACCGAAATATGATAACATCAGGATAGCAAACAGAATAGGGAACGCGATGTAAAGAAGAATATCCCACCATCGACCAACTACGATATCATTGTCGCCTGTGTTGATGAAATCATCTCTAAATGCTGAAACTCCTACTCCAAGGTAGCCTTTCAGACCTCCAGGGGCTTCACCTGCTGCAACTTGTGATTTCCATCTAACATAGCCATATTTCCAAATTGAGAATGCTATGAATAATCCAGAGAACATCAATCCATAGCCCCAAATGTGGTCCTGAACTTCAAGGAATTCAGGGAATGCAACTCCTGCACTATCTAGTTTAATCCACATGAAGGCAGATGGTAATCCGAAAAGGAAGATCGCTGCGCCAGTAATTGCAACTGACCTCTCACGATTATAGCCATGGTCAACGAAATTTCTAACACATAGTTCAACAGTAGAAATCATTGATGTCAAAGCCGCGAAAGAAAGCGCAAGGAAGAACCCTGTCATCATAATAAATGGACCAATTGTACCGCCAGGTGCTTGTGCGAAAACCTCTGGTAATGCAAGGAAAGTAATCGCTGAAGAACCACCGGTTACAGTTGCTAGAGGGTCGCTACTTACTGCGAAAATTGCACTTAATACCGCAAGACCAGCAATTACAGAGATACTGTTGTTAGCAAGTCCCATTGTGAAAGCATTGAGAACTGTGTCCTCATCTTTGCGCATATATACAGCGTAAGTAATTGCCATACCCATACCTGCTGAACAAGACCATGCCGACTGTGATAACCCATTTATCCAAATTTCTGGTTCCCATAACATATCTGGGTCTACAGTAAACATGAACATTGCACCATCGAGCGTACCATCTGAGAAATCCATCCAAAGTGAAAGACCAAGAGACATAAACAAAAGTACGAATAGAGAAATCATCAAAACCATATTGACCTTTTCAATCGCTTTAGCACCTTTCCAAATCGCTGCAAGTGTCAATGCAATAACTAAAAATTGGAAGAATATTACTTGACCTGGAGATTGAAGAAAAGCATTCCATACCTCTGTTGTATCAACTCCATCTTCGGTTAATCCCCCAGACAATCCAAGTTGAAAATATTTTATTGTCCAACCTGCGACGATTGCATAGTAAAATCCGATCGCTGTTGAAATCCATGCAGTCCAAAGACCCATCCAAGCGAATTTCTTACCAGCAAATATCCTGAATGTTCCAATTGTACCTGTACG
This sequence comes from Candidatus Poseidoniales archaeon, assembly GCA_003602575.1. Taxonomy (GTDB): domain Archaea; phylum Thermoplasmatota; class Poseidoniia; order Poseidoniales; family Poseidoniaceae; genus MGIIa-L1. Next base: position 12,395 of record QQRY01000023.1, on the reverse strand, counting down.
ACTTCTCTTACCCATTGCAAATTCAGCAATAACCAATGGAATTGACCATACGAATAGGAAAAATAGCCACGGAATTAGAAATGTTCCTCCACCATTCGCTCCCACCATTCTAGGGAAACGCCAAATGTTTCCTGTCCCTATAGCTGCACCAATGGATGCAAAAATTAGACCTAAACGGCCGTTGAACTGGTCGGATTGTGCCATATAATCACCTCACGGCTAAGAGCCGTCCTCCGCAATTAATGCATCCATGAATTCTTTTTCTTCTTCATCGGTTAGCATCATCCTTAGACAAATTGCTAAACCGCCCCAAACAAATCCTGCGACTATTAGGAACATGAATAATGCCCCTCCAAAAGTACCATAATCAGCGCGATATTCAACAGTCAATACGTAATAAGTGCCATCATTAGGATACTGGTAAAGGTCGCCACCACTCAATGTACCCAGCATGGCTTTGTAATGCACCTCTCCTGAAACTGTATCTGCAATTGGTAAATTGGAACGTATTACAGTTCCATTCTCGCCACTCAACAGTGTACAAATTGATGTTGTATCTTCGAACGGTGCTTTAGACCATGCGGTAGTAGACCATTCTCTCGGTCCATAGTCACTTTGAGCGCGACTTGGTTTAACAGTTCGATACAATGCATAAGAGAATTCTTCATCTAAGGAATAAGCAAATCCATTTGCAACACACATGTCTACAGGGATGTAACCTTTACTTGGTACATTTACCATATCTGGCATTTGAATATACTGATTTTGAGAGATATTAGCGATTCCTAAATCGGCTCTCTCTCGTGGATTATCAGCAATTTCAGCAATGTAAAATCCAGTACCAAGATTTCGAACTGCAATGTGATCGATATCATCCTCGTGTTGGTGGAACGCTGTACCTATTTCTGAAGTATAACAATATGAGTCATGAACGCCATAATGCCAGTCACAGAAATCTCCGGTTGTCGGATAAAGGTCTGATGATTGCATATTGGTATAATCAGTCATTTCTGCCAATTTAGAGCCATGATAAACGAGTTGGTCGTGATCTGTTGTCTCGCAATCTGTGCAGTGACCCCATGGATAAAGAATCAATTCAGAGTATGAGTGGTGGGTTAGAGTTGATTTGAATTCACTGGCACCATCGCCAACATCATCATTCATTTCAGTTAAGTCTTGGATGAATCTAGTTTCTGGTTCTGAATTACCCCCAGCCCAATCTTCATCGGTTCGACCATCATTATCATCATCTTCGCCATCAACGTTATCCTCATTGATAAATCCGTCACCGTCGTTATCTTGGGTATCATATGGCCCTGTGTAAACATCATTGTTGGTAATTCCAGCCCGTTCATCTTCTGAGGGAGTGCAAGTACCTGGGATAAGAGGAACAGTAGCACCAAGTGGCGCCCCCCATTCAAACTGATAGTTACGATTTAGGTCAACACCATCACAGTCTTCGTCGACCTCTTCATTAAAATCTGGAAGGATATCGGGGCCGTTATCTCTCAAGTTCTTTCTCCAACCCCCGCTTGGACATGATTCCCAAGCTGGAGCAGGGCAGAATACTTCTCTATCGTAGATATTTCCATCAACGTTCAGTATAGGAACAAGATAAATTTCTCTAGTGTTGACAAGGTCGGTAATGAATTGTTCAGAATAGTCTTCGTCCACTCCAAGGTCCCCTGGACCACATGGATTGCCGTCTCCATTTGAATCTTGGAATTCTGAATCAAGACTTAGACAATCGCCATCATCATCAAGGATTCCGTCATTATTTGCGTCGCCCCACGGGTCTTCATCTACTAGGCCGTCGCCATCATTATCATATCCTATATTATCATAAGAAAATGCAATTACTTCAAGTTGCATAAGTACTACTTCGTAAGACATCCATTCTCTTGCATGGTGATTTCCTACAATCAATACGTCATGTCGGTCAGCATAATTTCCACTGTCGCCAACAAATTCATTGTAATCTCCGCCACCCACATCGCCTGTAATTTTCATCCATGGCGATGAATGTGAATATTTCCAGCCCTCGTAAGTATCAGCAGTGACTGTTTCGCCTCGTGCATTTGTCCCACCGAGTAAACCTTCATGGAACTCAAAAATTTCTGGATTTTCTTGTTCTAATTGAAGCATTAATGCTTTAGTTGTCTCATATGTATGATATTCTTTGAATTGCCTATCCATGTCATTTGCTGGCGCCCAAGGGAATATTTCATTGACGTAATCTTCTGACCATATATCGGTTGGAGCAACTCCTGCTGGCTCATCTTGAGCATTGGCTGTAACGACGATTGGAGACACCAACGAAAGGAGCAAGGGAAGACAAATCAAGAATCCAAAAGAAGGCTTTGTGTTCAAAGCAACTGCAGGAGAAGAGCGTTTTGATGACATGCTAACATTCACGCGAGACGCTTTGAGTTCTTGAAGTCGTCGCGCAAATAATCATAGGTAAAATCTAGGTCAATCGATTCTAAACAGACAAGTTTCTGGCTTTTTGAAAATTTTATGCCTATACTTTGCAATTATTCTATAACCAATATCTCGAAGTGGGAAAGGTATTATCCAAAGTATCGGAAACCACATCCTGTAGTACCATTTCATGTATAGCAAACAACGTATTCCTGCTGCTGAACGAATATAGGATTTACCATTTCTAAGCAAATAAACTGAATCGGCATCTTGTTGTTTTTGCGGGAAAGTGGCAATCAGTTCTTGACCTTCTTGTGATAAAATCGTTCGATAAGCGATATCTTTGCCTTTACCCAATCTCTTGTCGAGAAAAATTGCTAACCTATTGCATAAACCACAATCTCCATCAAGCAATAGAATATCTCTTTTTGCGTTCATAATTATTCCTCCAATGCTTGTATTGGCCATGTATGGACATGAACTCCATCAGACATATGGACGTGTTCTGGATTTAGAACATCTATACCTAAGTCATAAGACTCAGTCAGAGTATTATCTATAATTTCGACCTCTCCTTCTTTGTATTGCCAAGGATTATGTTGAGTATATGCCATATGGATTTTATTTTTATGATTGGTATAGAGGCTGTATCTCTCGAACAGAAACTCCTCTAATGAGCCTTTTTTGGCCTGCATTAATTCACCTTTACTACGGCATTGCCCGGCAAGAACTACGCCATCACTTTTGCGTTTTGATTCCCATCTATAGACATCTTCATCAGCTGAAATCTTACATTTGGCATAACGATAAGGTAGGCCATATTTGCGAGGTGCATGGAAACAAGTAACTCGGCTTTGGGCATCTAATGTGAGAAATAATACTCCTGCTTTACCGTTCTTTTTGACATAAGTCCGGATATTAAATTCAGGAAAGGTCGAAATTCCTGGAACTGAGGGCAATAATCTCGGCCGTACATTTTTCATCAAAAATGGAATTGTCCCCACATATGCTTTACCATCAAAGAGGTCTATGTCTAATCCCTCAGGTATGTGAGGCTGTAATTTTTCTATGCTGACTTCCCAATGCATGAAAGTTAGATGACGCCATTCTTGGCTGAGTGCAAATGGACGGCTAGGCATCTCAAAGGGCAGATGGTCGCTGCGCATTACCCTGCCCATGAATGACGTTACTTGTTATACCGTTTCAATATAACCAATCATATTTTTTCGAATGTCAAATTTATGTTACCATTTTTCTGAACATTTACTACTGGCCTAAATCCAATATGAGGCGTCATGGCAATTCTTTGATGAATTACCGCCATAACGGATGGATCTAATTTCACATCAAACAAGGATTGCTTGACTGGTGCCGGCATAACGAATTCTTGCTTTTGTGGGGCTCTTTCTATCGGCTTGGCAACAGGTAAATCTTTCACTTCTGGTTCAACTGTAGAATCCATTTCTTCAAAGGCTTGTTCTAATTCAGAATCAAACTCATCATGGTCTTCTTCAGTTTCCTCAACCGGCTCTTCAATAGCCTCTTCAACAGTCTTTTGAACAGGTACTTCAACAGGTTCTTGGACATAATTTTGTTGTGGCATTAATGCTTGAGGAACTTGAGTAGCCGGCTGTTCAAATACCATTGTTCCTTCACCCAATCGATTCATGTAAAGAATACCAAATCCGAAAGCAACTATACCAAGTAACATCCAAAGTACATAGCGGAATAATTCGGTTTCAATAGATAATGAAAGCATGAATATAGAGAATAATGAACCAAATGAACCAATTCCACGACGCCATGGCGCCTCAGTTTCTTCTCTAAATCCTTGAATTGCAATTCCAACCAAATATACCGCCCAAATTGAAAATAGGGTTATAGATTGAGCATTTGTGACAATTTCTGCTACTCCAACAATCCAACCAACTCCTATCAAAAAGTAGGCAACAGAAATCATTCCAAGTCTATCAATCCAAGCGAAATACTCGGCTTCATCTTCCCACTCAAATATACTCCATGACCAAACTATTTCCGACTTAGTGGCTAAATAGGTCATCCAAATTCCACCCGCAATAAGAGTAAAGCCAATTATTGAATTTTCAAACGAATCCGAAACGATATCTAATTGCGAAATTAAATTACCAACCGCAAAGCAATAAAGCAATGGCAAGGCAAGTAAAGCATATTTCTGTCCTTTAGTAAAAGTTTCTCGGGTGATCCAAACAGAGCCAATAATGGTACCAATTCCATAGACTGTACTCCAAGAAAGAGTTAGACATAGAATTGCTAAAATACGTGAATAATTATCCATTTGAGACCTTCCTTCTACTGAAGATAAATCCAATGCGCTATCCAAAACCGGTGTACTTGAACCTATTTCAGGAGACCACTTATACAAGACTCCACTGCTAGACATTTGGTTGAGAATCAGAGTGAAGAAACCGGTGAATAGGAAACTATTGGAAAGCACTTGGCCCGAAGACAATCCTTCAAGTGTCGTACTTGAAGAAATACCGATCAAGATAGAAAAGAACATGAAGAATGGAGACCATGGGATTAACTCAATTCTACCAGAAAGCCATGAGTAAAGTGAAAGAAGAATTGTAAGTACTACAAATAGCCATCCTACTTCAGTTAGAACGCCTGCCAAACCTATAGCCAACCAAACAGAAGGCATTACCATTGGTGTCTGAATTTGATTTTCCTTAAGTCCAGACCTTCCTTCGATAACTCCCTTCCCTAGTATTATCAGTGAAGTCAGTGTAAGAATAAGACATGAAAATCTAGTCATTCCCAGTATAGATATTTCATTTGGATCATAAGATGAAATATCGACCATTTGAAGCAATGAATAAATTATCGAAGAATCCCAAGCAAATCTACCTTGGAACAAGAACAGTACGATAGGCGCGAATGCTAACAGCCCATTTTGGCGATGTTTTAGAGACCTTGAAAATACTAAAATATACATTGTAATTAGTAGAAGCCCCCCACTTGAATCAATGAATCCTAATGCGAGTAATCCTACCAATGTCCCAATATCTGCGCTCTCGTCAAGTGAATCTTTGTTGATACCTTTTTTTGTCAGCATTGCAGATACAATTAGTGGACCGGATAACAAAAAGAGGTCAAATAATACTCCGTTAATGATTAGAGTATCTACTTGTGATGCTGCAAAATTAAGCTTCAGAGATACTGGTGAGGCGACAATTACCATCAACCAAATAGCAATCATTCGGCCAATTGATGAGGCTTCTTTTTCATCTAAAACCTCTTTGATGATTATACCGATTGGTATCAACATCAAAACAATCCATTGAATTTTTAGTGCAATACTCTCGGTATCGATGGATGATACTGCTATACTGAATAACAATAGTGGGCCGATCAAACTCACTCTACTAAGAGGCCCCCAACCTTTAATCTCTACCTCTTCATCGGTTTCTTGTGGTATAATCCAATTTCCAGTTTGAACATCAAATACTGGAACTAATTTCTTTCGATTTAAATTACCCATATTGATTAGATATCCCAAATCTATTTCAGTTTCTTTGAATTTCAACATACTGAGATAAACAATTATCCCTACCACTGCTAAAGTGATGTTAAATCCAGAGAGTGAACTCATTATCGAATCTGGTAGAGGGACTTCCAATCTGCCAGCAAAGGACAATACTACAGACAATAACATCGATGTGAAAAGTGCTGATGTAGCGCCTAAAGAGGAATGTTCATCAGGGTTCTTTTGTACCTGGTCTAACATTAGGTATGATGTTGTAATGGTATAGATTACGATGGCCCAAGGAATCAAATAACCGCTACTAAACAAGACTGGAGAAGATAATACCAACAAGCCTAATAGAGAAAAGTGAGCATAATTGTCAATCTTTCCTTTCAGTCGCCCCATTTCACCAGTTACAAGTAGTACAATGATCAATAATGACTCGAAGTTAGCATAATAAAATCCATCTCCGTTTAGATAACTTTGTAATAAAAAGGACACGCCCGCTGCTATTATTGTACAATTGGCTACCCATTTTCTTGTAACCTTAGAGATTATCACCATGTAAGGTAACATGATCATTGTTAAAATCCAAGGAATTATGCTTGCTTGAGGAGTGATGAAGAATAGAGAGCCTGCTAAACCAATTGGCATGAAAGGAATTCTTCTCTTCAAAGTCGCTGGGAAATAAGCGACTAATACGGTCAACCAAAGTAAAACTTGAAGCGTCAAAATAGATGATAGTTCACCATATTCATCAATTCTAAATGGACCTAATATCAAATTTAATTCTTCTACTCTTGCATAATACATCGCAATTAGAACTTGTCCGACAAGCAAAACTGAAGTGCCCTCCATCAGGTCTTGCCGTAATCTACCATCAGCCGCAAGCCAACCTTGTACAATGATGACAAACACCATCAAGGATAGAGCCCCTCCAACTCCAGTTCCGTCTACAGGGTTATTTTGAACCTCATACAATATCGGAATTAATCCGCATGAAACCGCGACAATGGAGAAAATCAAACCACTATTTGAGCGCAAAGATAGTATCATGGCAAAGGCTGATAATGAAATTATAGAAATTCCTAATTCCCATGAAACTATATCATCAGACCAACGCATCCAAGGGCCAAGGCCAATCAATGCTAATACGAGAGGGGTGAATGTTGCGACAGACCATCCAAATGTAGTTTGACCTTTTAGTCGTTCAAGATACCAAACTTGCCCCATTATCAAAACTAAACATGCTGCCAATTGAACATAAATTGCATTGGCTGAGGGAGACCAGTCGGTATCAGAATAAGGCATAGCATCATTGATTAACCATGATACGTCATTAGATGCGGCAAATCCAATCAGCCATCTTGAGCCCCACAAAACACCAACAGCAGAGAAGAAAAACCCTATTCCTATGAGATAATCATGTACACTATGTAGTTCATCTCCTCCTCTTCTACGTTGCCATTCTACTAGTGCAATAGCCATTATTGCAGAAACTATTCCACCAATTCCAAGAATTAAGAAATTTAGATTTGTAGAATTTTCTGAAAACGCAATTGCTAAAATCCCGCCCCATATTGCAACCATAGCGATTCCATACAGAATCAATTGGGCAAACTTTTGCAGTGGATTTGCAATTGCGTTAGCCGGCGCTGGCCCTGGTGAAACCATGGATAGTGTCGGAGCTGCGACGGAGCCTTGCATTAGCGTACCTGGTGACATAGATGAAGCTGAAATTGCTTGCTGCCTAGATGGTCTTACGGGTATATTTGACATTTGAATCGATGCTACTTTACCTATTGCCTTATTGAAGATTTAGCCGACATAATCGAAAAATGACCTTTTTCACACTATTAAGAAATATTCGAATTGACAAAAACCATATTCAAAGAACATTTGGGGGTGTCATGAGTGAGAACGATATTGCTGCTGACACTGCAGAAAGTCTCGGATTAAATGAGATGACTGTCTTCGCCATTCTCGGCATAATACTGGCTGGTGTCGCCATTAGATTCCTAACAATGCTAGTAGCACCAAAAATCCTTAACCGGATTATTAGGTCTGAAAATATAAAGCGTAAAACTGTAAAAAATTCTGATAAAGCATTAGGCTCCGCAGTTGGTGCTTCTGTTGCGTATTTTCTCATATTACAATTGATCGATTCGATTCAATCTGGTTCGGATACTTTCACAATGCCTGAAATATTACAAGACATACTTCCAAATATTTTACAATTTATTATAGCCTTTGCACTGGTGATTTGGGCCTTTAGATTAGTTGATGTCGTTCAAGATGTTGTGGAGATGTTAGATGATGATGGTGTTACGGATGGAACCGATAAAACATTGATCAGTGCACTTGAAAGTATTCTTCGTTTCTTCATAATTTTCATAGGGGCTATTTTCATTGCGGATGCTGTCGGATTCAAATTAACATCTCTAATTGCAGGATTAGGTATTTCTGGTCTTGCACTTGCACTGGCTGCTAAAGATACTATTTCCAACTTCTTTGGTGCATTGACTGTTCTTCTTGACAGGCCGTTCAAGGTTGGAGATTGGGTGCAAGTAGGAAGTGCTGAAGGAGAAGTAATCGAAATTAACCTTAGGACGACCCTGATTCGCACCGGTATTGATACAGTAATAACCATACCAAATGCAAACTTGGTTAGTACTCCAGTAGAGAATTACGGTAAAAGAAGGTGGCGAAGATGGCAAACAATGCTTCATTTCGATATCAATTCAAACCCAGATAAGGTTGAGTCTTTTCGCGATGATGTACTAAAGTCAATACAAGAGAATTCAGCAACTATGAATGAAGATTCTTCTTGGTGCAGAGTTAGTGATATTTCTGCAACATCGGTTGACGTTTCTATCAATCTATATTGGGATGTTCAAGGTGGGGCAGATGAAAGAGCTGAGAAAGAAAAGTTCTTACTTTACATTATGCAAATAGCCCGTGATCATGGTTTAGAATTCTACGATAATAGAATTCGTCAACAGCGCTAAATCAGTACGGGGCAGGATCTTTTGCCCAGTATAATTGATTAGAGGCTATAGCGAAAAATAGACTTACCAAACCTATCAAAGCAGAGGTTGTAGGAGTTAAAGTGTCAAGTTGCCATGTAAAAAATGCTACGATTATTCCTGTAATTCCGCCCCATAAGCCTGATTTCCAAAAGCGTAAAATCCCAAGATGTGCTTGAAGCCTAGATACATCACTTAGCCATTTAATTGAGTTCTTTTCCAGTTCAGTATCTGAAAATATCATCGCTTGACCTAATGTGAGTAAAGTAGCATGATAACGCCAAACCCAAGGTCCACCAAGAAGTGTCGAAAGTGCTTTGCCTTTACCATAAGAGATTGGTGCTTGTTTCAACCAAGATTGTATAAGTTGTTTACGACTCTCTTCATTAGAAGACTCAAATTCATTCCATTGAGTCTCTAGTGCCATTATTGTTGCAAGCCCAGGTAAACGTTCTTGATTACACAGAAGATGTTCCGTAATGGTCCTTGGTTGTGGTAGCATGGCTGGCTTTCCTTCTATCAATGCAACCGCTTCAATATCAAAATTCAAACGCGGGAGTCCTACCGTAAATTTGCTATGTGGGGCTCGCCATAGAGTATTTGTCTTGAGAGACGCCTCGATTTCTTTCAATCTATCATTCCAAATTCGCTCTGTATTAGGAGTTGAGAACTTATCAAGACTGGAATGAATTTGCCCGACTGATTCTGCAATTCTATTTCGCATAGTATGACTTTCTTCGATACTAAGTAATGTAGAACATGGATAGATGATTATTCTATCATTACCACCAAGCGACCAAACCATGCTTGGAAGAACAATTGAATTTTCACTGACCGCGGAATTCCAAGGCTCATGCCGAACCATTCTAGAAATATCATTACCTACTTCGAACGGGCAAATTCTGGCAATATGAGTTCCGTTTAGGTTTAGTAAAACTCCGTATCTATCGTGCTGAATTATTTCCAAAATCTTGACGTCTAGCCATTCACCCCAAACCTTCCCATTTTCTGGTTTTTCTTGCCACCAGCCCAATTCTAGGCTGGGTTTGTAATCCCAGATATTTAAGCGCCCTAAAGAAGTGATTATTTCACCCTTAAACGATGGATCATAGGGTGTTTGGGATACACCTATTGGCCACCATTTAGGTTCGTCCATGATAATGGGAGAAGGCCCTTATTGACAAAACCTCACATTCCAAGGAAGAATACCATTACCATAATGACAACTACAAAAACAAGAATTAATTGAGTCAGTAACTGAGGTTTTTCTTCCTCTTCCTCTTGGATAATTTCGTCCATGGCTATGCTAATGAAATTGGTTAATTATACAATATACTGTTTTGAGTTATCATAATACACTAATACCTCCTCCAGTGTTTGTGGCACAGGTACTTGTCAACGGAACTGCTATCGGTAGTTCGGGTAGTTCACCTAAGAATTGGTGGTGGGCATGTGGTATCTGTTTCGGTATTTTTATGATATTCATGATGATTGATATCGGGGCTACTGAAACGTATCAAGATTGTTTGGATGACGCTTGGACTGTAGCAGAAATCGAGGAATGTGGAGATGAAGACTACGATGATACCACTGCATTTGCAGGCATAGGTTCTGTGAGTTGTTGTTTCTCAGTTATTGCAGGTTTAGTGGCTATTTCACATGGTTCGAAAAAGGCAACAGTAGTTGTTCAACAAATGCCGCAGATGTACGCCCAACCGGTAATACAACAAGTTGTACAACAACCAATCCAACAACGACAACCAATTCAACAACAACCTCAAGGCCAAATGCCAATGCAACAACAGCGACAAATAAATCAAGGTAATCAGCAAAATTTAGCCCAACAAGCAAAGAATTTGGAAATGGCCAGGGATTTCAAAGGGGCTGCAGATATGTATCAAAAAGCTGGCCTTTTTGCTGAAGCAGGCCGTGTTCGCCAAAGCCACCTAGAGAAAGATGACAAGCCAATGGTTCAAATTGGCCAAGTCGGAGATTCTGTTGTCAAGGATTCTGTGGTGATGGGTAATACAAACCAAACAATGAATTGTCCTAGTTGTGGCTCTACTATTCAGGCGGATTGGAAATTTTGCCCATCATGTAACATGCCACTCTGAGGGTTTAGAATGGAATTTGCCCAATACTCTTTGGCATTAATCATATCATTCGCCCTTGTTAGATTCATTACTGAAAATACCAAGTTTCACTTACGAGCCAAAGGGCTGTGGGTTCATCATTGGATATTAGCAGCAGTAGCAATGAGTATTGTTTACCTAATGGAAATTGGAGATCCAATTATTTGGGGATGTTTAACAGGTGTGGCTCTTGAAGGCCTAAGAAGAAAGAATTGGTCTATTAGAGATTCTAAGAAAAAGTAGGCATAATCACTTTATGCCACTGCTTTGACTTATACCCATGGAGGAAGTTAGATGGCTCAAAGCAATGCTATCTTCGGAATTAGAAGTTCGACCTCCGACAAGTGATAAAAAAGAAGAAAAATATTTGGCAGGAAATTGTGCTAAAATTTATCGCGACGGCAATCTCATTGGCTATGCAGAAATGAGAAAGGTTGGAAGTCATATCGAAATATCAACAGTGCTAGTTGACAAGGATTTCAGGAGTCAGGGCGTAGGCAGAGAATTAATCGAAAAAGCTGTGAAACAGATTGGAAATCAAAAGATTCTATGCTGTACAAAAAATCCAGCGATGGCAAAAGTATTACAAAATCTTTCATTCAAATCGATTGGCTGGCCTGGATTTTGGACTGCTACAATACTCACTTTCAATACGTTCGCTAGATTATTATCGATGTTGATTCGACTAGAATTCAAGAGAATATGGCGCCAAGGAAAAGGAATTCACAAATATGAGCGTTATGAATTAAATTAACAATCCACTGAAATTTGATTAAATTATTTATTTCTTTAGAAGGTGCTAATTTTTAGAATTAGTCTACTTCAGAAGTTCATGCACTTCTACTTCCCTGGGATGATAGTCGGGATAATCCTATTGCAAACTGCTATTGTCGCGCCAACATTATTCAAAAAACTTGAAAGTAAAGAATTCAGTAATGTGATTCGTTTTCTATGGCCAAAATTCTTCCTCTTTTTGATTGTAATAGGTATTGCATCTTTAGTGGATTTATATCTTCATGATGACCCAAATAACATACATTATGCAATCGCTGGACTCACCACTTTATTCGCAATCATATGCTATGCAATTATCCCTGCTACCAACCGTGCAACCGATGAAGGAAATAAGAAGCGTTTCAATTTACTTCACAAACTGAGTGTAGTTCTTACTGTCATCATACTACTGCTCAATATCGGATTCCTCTTTGTATAATTCAAAATCAACTTAAATTATATTCTAAAGATTGTGAATATCTGCTTTGAGTTTCTTTTTGGACCATAACAACGGTAGCGACGAATAGAGCCCACTGC